>JAKBCE010000012.1 GCA_021808195.1 Pseudomonadota bacterium | reverse complement strand
CAGGCGGTAGCAGTCGCGCCACCGCTCGATCTTTGAATTCGCTGCTGTATCGAGCCACTGTCGTTCCTCAATGCCCCCAAGATTACAGAGGGATCGAGGCGACAACTACTGTGACACAGGGGGCGGCCCCGGCGGCACACCATCAGGGGCGAAGCACCCTGCGCAAAGTCGGCCGGGTGCCGATTCGCTCCGCGGCCTGGAACGGCAGCACCGGGTCCTCGAGGAGGTGTTCGAACACCATCAAATCGCACTCCTCGAGCGGCGCTGGGACGATGCCGCGCGGCTGTTGCGCGAGTACGCCGCAGGTTTGCTGCGTCACATCGAATTCGAGGAACGCCATGTGCTGCCGCGCAGCGAGTCGCTCGGGGAACGGCAATGGTCGGATGCCGTCTATCGCGCCGAACACCGGCGCATCGAGGTGCTGCTGCGCAACACCGAGGAGCGCCTGCGTCGTGCATGTCCAGCGCGCATGACTCCGTGCGTCCTGATCGGTTTGCTCGATGCCGAAAGAACGCTCAAGCACCTCGTGCAACACCATCACGAGCGAGAGGAACGCGCCTTGTTCACCGAACTGCGCCGCGTCGGTGGGCTGGTGGGCGCCGCCGGGACGCAGTCCTGCGCTCGGACGACAGCCGGCAGCGGCGCGTAACATCGGTCAACCCAGCGCGCGGCAGCGCTTCGCACCCGTGCAACACACGCCACGATTCACGCGAACGGCTAGCGGTCGGTGCGCGCTCGAAGCAGCAGCGGCGCATAGCGCACGAGGAACCCTCCGAATGCGCCGATCCACAGCGCCGCTGCTCCGATCAGCAACGGCTCGCGCGCCGCTAACAGCATGGCGGCTGCAATGCGCGCCGCAGCTGCGAGTACGACCAGCGCATAGATGAGGAATGTCACACCGTCCGCTCGCAGCGCCCGACCGGTATGTCCGCGGCTCACCCGCGTCATCACCGCCAGAATCATCGTGCCGATTGCGCCGGCAGTGAGTGCATGGATCGCAGCGCCGAGCGGGAACGCGCCATCCAGGATCGTCAACCCCAGTGCCGTGACGCCGAGCACGAGCCAGGCGTAGCCCACGTGCAGGACGAGCAGCAAGGCCTCGGCGCCGGTCGCGACACCGCGCCAGCGCAGCAGCCGCCACAGATTCAGCGCCGCGGCCGCCAGCAGGGCCGCCCCGACGAGCGGCGCCGCTGGGAAGAACACCCATGCCATCAACGCCGCATGCAGCACCGCGAGCGCGGTGCTGTCGAACCGGCCGGCCGCGGGCGGCAGAGCCTGCGCACCGCGCTGCAGCAGCCAGTTGCGGGTGAAGTTCGGCACGATGCGTCCGCCCACCACCGACACCAGAATCAGGATCGCGACCAGCCCGAGTCGCCAGCCTAAGCCGGCGAGGGCACCATGTCCGTCGGTCACGCCCACATCCATCAACAGCTGCGCCACAGCAAGAACGCTTACTGGTGCGATTAGCACGTAGTTGCGCACGTTTCGCGCGCTGAGCAGCTCTCGGGCCAGCACAGCGATGAGCGCGACGGGAAACGCCAAATCCGCGCCAATCGCCACCCCCGCCGGTACGAACGCGCCGCAGAGCGCCGCGAAGCGCCCGAGAAGCCACAGACCGGCCAGGGTGGCGAGCAACGCGCCGCGGACAGGACGGCGAGCGGTCCAGCTGGCGATCGCGGTGAGCAGAAACCCAGCCACCGCAGCCGGCACGAATCCAAACAGCATCTCGTGGATGTGCCAATCGAGTGGATCGAAGCGGCTCGGCAAGCGCCACCCGAGCGTGAGCATCCCGATCCACAGGCCCACGGCGACGGCCGCCCAGAGCGCCGCGGCGAGAAAGAACGGCCGAAAGCCGTAGGACAGCAGCGCCAAGGGCTCGCGGCGCGGCTGGCCAGAGGGCTGCACAGGCGCTGCACTCGTGTGCGGAAATTCAGCCATCAGTTTGTCTCCGCCGTATTCACGGGGCGCGTGGCGGCCGCCCGCTCATGCACAGGCGAGAGCGGATGCGGGCATCGGTTGCTCAGGAAGTTCAACGCTTGCCTCGGCGCGGTTACGGATTGCTCTGTGCGCTGCACGGGCACTACCGTTCGCACAGCGGGGGACGGCTCGCCGCCGCACTCGTCCGCGCAGCCATGCGGTCGAACCAGGGCGTGAGGCGAGCCAGTCCACGATCGAACGGCTGCCCGATGGCAATGGCGAAATCGAGCCAAACATACAACCAGATATCGGCAGCGCTCAGGCGCTCTTCGCACAGGAATGGGCCCGCGCCCATCAGAGCATCGAGCCACGCCAGACGATCCTGGGCGACTCGCTTCAGACCCGCGGCAGCTTCGGGGGCGACCGCAAAGCGCTCGCGAAACCGGGCGAGTCCCTCGGCGTAATGATAGGCGTTGTGGATGAACTCGGTAATGTTCAACTCCACACGACGCCACCATTGCCGCGTGAACGCCCGCTCGAGCGCGGTGGCGCCGATCAGGGCCGGATACGGGTGGCATTCCTCCAGGTACTCCGCAATTGCCACCGACTCGGCAAGTACCGTCCCGTCGCGCAGCGCGAGCGCCGGGGTCTGCCCCGCCGGGTTGAGCCCGAGGAATGGCGCCCGGCGGTTCTCTCCGCTGAACACATCGATCGTCACGCTCGGCACAGACAGCCCCTTCTCGAGCAGAAACATCCGCAGACAGCGCGGCGCCGGACTGTCCGCGTCGTAGAGCGTCGTCGGCTCGGCCAGCGCGCCGCTCACCGGCGACGTTCCCCGCCTCGTGCGCACTCAGCGCAGGGGCGTCGCCGTGCCGGGAGCATTTCTGGCCGAGCGTGCATCCTCAGCGTGCCTCCTTCGATAGCCGTCCGGACAGCGCCGCTGAACCGTGCGCAACTGCGCGCGGTGAGCGGCGCAGCATCGGCCGCAATTTCACGAAGAAATCCCAGGCCATCAACAACGCACCGGCGGCAAACACGACATCCCCCGGCAGGCGCATCCACTGCCAGAACGTCGTCGTATCGTAGAAGGCCTGGCTGCGCGCATACGCATATCCGTGCTCGTAGACTGCGGCGAGCTGCGGCCAGCCGATGGGAAAGAAGTTGAAGGCGATCCACAGCGCGAGACCGCCGTTGTAGAGCCAGAACGCCCACCGGCCGGCCTTCTCGCTGAAGGGGTGTTCATCGCCGGCGGCGTAGCGCAGGCAGAAATAGACCAGTCCGAGACCGAGCAGTCCGAACGCGCCAAACAGCGCGGTATGTGCGTGATTCAGCGTCAGGAACGTGCCGTGCTCGTAGTAATTGACCAGCGGGGCATTGAGCGTACCGCCACCGAACACCCCGGCGCCGACGAAATTCCAGAACGCTGCGCCGAGCACATACAGGTACGCCAGTCCGTAGGGAAAATCCCCCGTGGCCTTGATCAGACGATGCTGCTGCAGCGCCTCGATCACCAGCAGCAGCAGCGGCAGCACCTCGATGAAGGAGAACATCGAACCGACCGCTACCCACAGGCCCGGCTCGCCCACCCAGTACATGTGGTGTCCGGTTCCGAGCACCCCGCCGAGAAAGATCAGGATCAGCTCCAGATACACCGCGCGCTCGGACAGTTGACGCGACACCAGACCGGTGGCCATCAGCAGATAGGCGCTCACGGTCGCCGCGAAGAACTCGAAGGACTGCTCCACCCACAGGTGCACGACCCACCAGCGCCAGAAGTCGGTGATGGTGAAGGACTTCTCGATGCCGGTGAGCGGAATCATGCCGAACGCGTAGAGCAACGCGATGTTCGCCGTCGAGGCCCACAGCAGATGCTCCAGGCGAATCCGGCCAGACCAGAACGCGCGCGCTGCAGAGCGGGCGGCGGTGCGGCTCGGCCACAATGCCCGAAACATCAGCACGCTCCAGATCGCAAGGCCGGCGAAGAACCCGATCTGCCAGGCTCTGCCGAGCTGGATGTAGGAGAGGCCTTGCTCGCCGAACCAGAACCATCCCTTGTGCAGGTAGCCCATGATGTCGAGGTAGTTGCCGAGCAGCGCCCCGACGACGATCGCCACCGTCACCCAGAACAGCGCATCGACCAGCCAGGCCTGACCCTTCGGCTCGGCCCGCCCGATGGTCGGGGCGAGGAACAATCCGGCGCCGATCCACGACAGGCCGATCCACACGATCGCCGATTGGATGTGCACGTCACGTAGGAAGTTGAACGGCAGAAAGCGGTCGACCGGCACGCCGTAGAAGCTGGTCCGCTCCGAGTAGTAATGCGCCATGATCGAGCCGGCCAGAATCTGCAGCAGCAGCACGCCGGCGACCACCAGGAAGTACTTACCGATGCGTCGCTGGCTGTCGGTGAGGGGCCGGAAGGCCAATACCGGCACCAGCGTGCCGGTGTCGACTCCGTGGATGTAGCGCTCGTAGATGAAGATCACCACCCCGAAGGCGAGGAAGGTAAAGGCGATACTGACCCAGGTCCAGATGAAGGTGCTGGTGGTCGGGGTGTTGCCGACCAGTGGCTCATACGGCCAGTTCTGCGTCCAGGAGGCCACTGCGCCCGGGCGGCGGGCGACGGTGGTGATCGAGGAGTAGATGAGGAAATCGGCGGTCTGCGCCGCGCGCGCCGGACTGAGGCTGCGTGCCTGCGTCCAGCCCTTTAGGTAATCGGGCTTCAGCAGCGTCGCGGCGATCTGCGTGCGCAGCGTGAGGACGGCTTGCGCCACGGCGGCGGGCAGCCGCACCACCGGACGGGTCAGATCGATGCTCTGCAGCGCCCGCTGCATGTCGGTCTTGATCGCATCCTGACGCCCTGCGGAGAGCGAGGCAAACGGCTGACCGTAGCGCTCAGTAGCAAGCGCATCCTCGGTGAGGGTCGCCAGCTTCACGAGATCGGCCGCCGTATAGTCCTCGCCGAAGTATGACCCCATGCCGTAAATGCTGCCGTAATCCATCAGGTCGGCGCGCTGGAATCCGGCCTTCCCGGCGACGATGTCCGCCGCGCTGAGCACGGTGCTGCCGTCCGGTGCAACGAAACGTGTCGGGGTCGGCGGCGCCAGCTCGTAGGTACGGCTCGTCGCCCATCCGAACAGGGCGAAGGTGACCACGGCAACGGCGAGCAGCACCCACTTCAGCACGCTCGCCGCTCCGTCTTCCGCTACGCCAACCTCGGTTTTGCGCTGATCAGTCATCTGCGATCTCCTGGCACCGGCACGCGGTGCGCCGCGCAACAGCGGGCCCGGGACGGTGCATCGTGATACGATATTTAAGCCCGTTGGGGCAAGGCAGCGTCAATAAGTACTAATTCGGATCTACCGGCCGGCGCGACAATCCCCGGCTATGCGCCACCGACGCCAGGCACGAATGGCCGCTCGAGCTCACAGCCGCCCTCAGCGCTGCAGCAGCGCCAGCTTCTCCGCCACGCCGTCCCATTGGGCAGCGTCCGCCGGCGCTGGGATCTTCGCCACGAGCACCGGCCACTTGCGCGAGAGCTGTCGATTGAGCTCGAGGAAGTGTTCCTGGCCAGGCGGCATATCTTCCTCAGCGAATATGGCCTCCACCGGGCATTCGAGCACGCACAACGTGCAGTCGATGCATTCATCCGGATCGATCACCAGCATGTTCGGACCGGCGTGAAAGCAGTCCACCGGACAGACTTCGACGCAATCCGTGTGCTTGCACTTGATGCAATTCTCTGTCACAACATGGGCCATCGGTCCTCCTCGCCACGCGCCGTGGTTCGTGGCGGCGACCCTACCGGTCGACCGGCTCGCACCGCCTTGATACTCATCAAGCGCGCTGCCGACACCTGCCGAGGCCGATTTTCACGGCACGCCCGGGGAGGTGTGAGCGAGCGCGCCGCGGCACGGGTTCGGACTTGCAGGAATTGTCGGCTCGGGCTGACAATCTTCGCTGGCTCGCGCATGTGCGGTGATTGCAGGAGGGTTGGATCGATGGAATCGGGTACGGCCGAGGGTCCCGCGGTGAGCTCTGCCGCTGCGACCGGCGCGCAATGGCTCGCAACGCTGATCCGCACCCGCCAACAGCTCTCGCCGAAGCGGCTGCGCGCTCCGGGTCCGACTGCGGCGCAGCTCGACACCTATTTCACTGCTGCCGCGGCGGCACCGGACCACGGACAAATTACCCCGTGGCGCTTCATCCTCGTCCCCGATTGCGCCCGCGACCGGCTGGCCGAGGCGTTCGCTGCGGCGCTGCGCGAGCGCGATCCGGCGGCCGCGGCCGAGGATCTCGAGGATGCGCGCGCCAAGGCGCACCGGGCACCCTGTCTGGCGTTGGCCGTGTGTCGCATCGGGGAGGACGGCCACGAGGACATTCCGCTGCTGGAGCGGGTGGTGTCCCTTGGCGCAGCCCTGCAGAACCTGCTGCTCAGCGCGCACGCCGATCGCTTCGGCTGCGCACTCGTGGCCGGACAGTCACTGCAGAGTGAGAGCCTGCGGCGGTTGTTCGCACTTGCGCCGAACGAGGTGGCCGTGTGTTTCGTGGCGATCGGCACGGTGGACCAGGGCAAGCCCATCCGCGAGCGGCCGGTGCCGGCGGCGTTTGTGAGCGTTTTGAGCTCGATCGACTGCGCGAGTCGCAGCGGCTCGGAACATCGCAATGACGTTGCACCGTCGGACTGAGAGCCTTTGCCAATACCGGCATTGTGCAGCCGCGGCACAGCCGCGCACTGGGGCCGTCAATCCCGGCCACCATGGCGGCATCATCGTGCGCCTCCTCGACTGCGAACAGGAATCGGCATGCTGATCGACAACGCGTTGGCGCGCGAGCTGCGCCGTCACTTCCTCTTCTGTGCCCTGACCGAGGCGCAACATCAGCGGCTGCTCGCCACTGCGATGACGCGCCGGCTCGCAACCGGCGAGGCACTGTTTGCGCACGGGGATCTCGCCAGACAGTTCTTCCTGCTGCGCAGCGGCTGCGTCAAACTGTACCGGCTCTCGCCCGAGGGCGATGAGAAAATCATGCGCCTCATCCGTCCGGCTCAGACATTCGCCGAAAGCATCCTGTTCATGGAGAACCCCCGTTACCCGGTCGCCGGCGAGGCGGTCGAGGCGGGTGAACTCATCGCCTTCGACCGTGAGACCTTCCTCGGCATTCTGCAGGAATCCTTTGCCACCTGCCGCGCGGTCATGGCGCAGATGACCCGCCGCATTCAGGCCCACTGGGACGAGATCGAGACTCTGGCGCTGCAGAACAGTCGCTATCGCGTCGTGCACTACCTGCTCGGGCTGCTCCCCCCCGAGGCCCGCGGCCGGATCGAGGTGACTCTGCCGACGCGCAAGATGGTGATCGCAGCGCACGTAGCCGTCACCCCGGAGACGCTCTCGCGCACCCTGCGCAGCCTGAGCGAGGAGGGCTTGATCGAGGTCCTCGGCGAGACCGTGACGATCCTCGACGTGCAACGCCTGCGCCAGCACATGCACTGAGGCTTGACCGCCGTCAAGGCGGATCACTGCGCCGCGGCAGAGGCTGTGCCGATGGCCCCGCTCAGCAATCGGCTCTCCCGCTGGACTCTGCCGCTGTTCGCCGCAGCGCTCGCGAATTTCCTCGCCGCACAGGGGCTGATGCTGAGCGGCGCGAGCTGGCCCTGGCAGTCCGCTTCCGCCGACGGCACGCTCGCGACGGTGCATCTGCTGGTCATCGGCTGGCTGCTCCTGCTGATGCTCGGGGCGCTGTTCCAGTTCGTTCCCGTCATCACTTCGCGCGCATTGCCCAGTCAGCGCCTCGTACTCGCCACGTTCATCGCCATCGAGCTCGGGCTGGCGGGCATGGTCTGCGGCTTTTTCAGCCTCGGTCACTCTACGGCTCTGACGCTCGCTCTGCCCGTCGGCGGCAGTGCAGTCGTACTCGGGGTCGCCCTTGCGCTGTACAACCTCAGTGTGCCGCTGCTCGGCACGCGCGCGCTCGGGCTGCCGGGACGGATGGTGCTCACCGGAGCACTGTTCCTCGCGTTGACCGTGGTACTGGGACTCACCTTTGCACTCGCCTTTGCGGTGCCGGCACTCACCCTGCATCTCGCTCCGCTCCTCTATGCCCTCGGCGATCACGCGCTCGCGGGTCTGGGCGGATGGTTCACGCTGAGCGCCATGGGGGTGAGCTACAAGCTCCTGCCGATGTTCATGCTGGCACCGGAGGACCGCGGCCTCACCGGCGATGTTGTGCACGTCCTCGCGACCCTGGGCTTCGTCCTGGCGATCGGTGCTGGTCTGGTTCGCGCGTGGGCTGCGGCCCCGTGGCTGCGCGTTGCGCAATCGAGCGGCGAGATCGCAATCGTGATTGCCGTCGCCATCTTCCTCGGGGATATCCTGAACCTGTACCGAGCGCGCCAGCGGGCGCTGATTGAGACCCACAACCGAGCCGCACTCGGGGCGTTCGCCATGCTTGGACTCACCGCAGTCCTGGCAATCGGACTGCTGATCGCCGGACGCTTGGCGCGCGAGGCTCCGCTGCTGGTGTACCTCGCGGTGTTCGGCTGGCTCGGCGGGCTCGGACTCACTCAGCTCTACAAGGTCGTTCCCTTTCTGACCTGGTTGAGCCGCTACGGGCCCCGCCTCGGCCGCGAGGCCGTGCCGCGAGTCCAGGACTTGGTCGAGGAGTCCCGCGGCCAGCCCTGGTTTGCGCTGTATTTCCTGGCCGTGCTGCTCGCTGGTGCCGCGCTGCTGCTCAACGACACACGAGGCCTGCGCGCTGCGCTGGCACTGGTGGCGCTCGCAACGCTCGGGTTGATCCGCGAGTACTGGCGCGCCTGGCGTGCGTATTACCCAAGCCGTTCCCGCGCGCACGACGTACCGCGCACATCATCGCCGATCACAGAGGTTGACCATGGCTGAACCGCACAGACTCGACGTTCGTCAAGAATTACGCAGAGGAGGCGAGCCGCTGGCGAGCATCCTCAAGGCGGTCGATGCCCTCGCACCGGGTCAACCCTTGCTGCTGATCACGCCATTCGAGCCGCTGCCGTTGTACGCGGTGCTTGCTCGCAAGGGCTTCATTCACACCGCCATACGTCAGCCCGCAGGGCACTGGGAAGTGTTGTTCGCCCCCGCGAGCGCGCCCAACACGCCGGCCTCATCGGGCGCAACCACTGCGCCGCAGTCGGGCACAGACACCTGGCCAGCGCCGAGCGTCTTCCTCGACAACCGCGGCCTACAGCCGCCTGAGCCGATGGTGCGCATCCTCGCCGCGCTCGAGCGCCTCGGACCCGGTCAGGTCATCGAGGCACTGAACGAGCGCGATCCGCTCTTTTTGTATCCCGAGCTACAGACTCGCGGCGCGGCAATCCGCACCGAGACCGTCGCTGCGGGTGTGCGTCTGTTGATCCGCCGTGCCGGGTGAAGGTCATGGCGGACGACATTGAACTCAGCCGCGACGCGGCGCTCTCCGCTCTGTACGCGGTCATCGATCCCGAACTCGGCTTCAACATCGTCGATCTGGGTCTGATCTACCAGATCGAGGTTCAAGCCGGCGTCATCAAAGTCACCATGACTATGACGACGCCGGGTTGTCCGGCGCAGGACTACATTCTCTCAGGCGTGCTCGAATGCTCGCAGAGCCTGGCCGGCGTCAGGGACGTGCTGATCGATCTGGTGTGGGAGCCACCCTGGTCTGCACAGAAGATGTCGGCGCTCGCCAAAGCGCACTTTGGCATTCAGGAGTGAGCCGGCGCCGGGCGGCCGATCTCCACCTGCCACAGAGACGGTCCCTGCTGCAGGTAGTTCCACGAGAACTCCCCAGAATGCTCGGCCTCGAACCGATGGTAGAGCGGCTTCGGATCATGGTCATTGACGAGCACGAAGCGCTCACCGGGCTTGAGATTTTCATACGTGCGGAATATCAGGCGGTGCCGTTCCATGGGAATGAGCCGGCGGACGTCGACGATCTTGGGTTGGGACACGAAGGACTCCTGTTGAACTGTGCCGAATTGAGCATGGATCAATCTATGTAAGACACCCTTGAAACCTTCTGCTTCACGCCGGCGGGTGGTCTGCAACGCAGCGCACGGGCAGACGGCCCGCGTGCACATCAGATCCGCCTTGTCGCAATACCACCACGGCTTACGCCTCCCTCGAAATTAAACTGAGACAGTACGTCGAGTCCGCAGCCACTCACCTTGATGTCGATCAAGCACAGCAGCAAGCACCCAGATTGCGCGCCAACTCGAGGTATGCCTCAGAGCGCCGCGGCCGGCAGTCGCGCAACACGTCCGTGCCCTTAAATCATGAAAATCATGACTCTGGAACCCTGATGCTTTGCTTCCGCACACCGCGCTCTGCCGCGGAAGATAGGCCTGCGCGGTGACTGCACGGCCGCGCAGGGATGGGCGGCCTAGTCGTCGTCCCCTCAACCAGAGCTCGGGAGCCCGTCATGCAGTGGGAAGCACCTCAAGCGATTGACCTTCGCTTCGGCATGGAGATCACGATGTCCATCGCGAACCGCCGATCCAGCGGCACGGATTGCGGGGCGGGCGGTCACGGTGTCACCCCTTCGCCGGACCGACCGCCTCGGCCTTTTTTCCTGGAGGATGGCGCCCCTCAAGATGTGACCGCTTACGCGGCCGGAGGCGCAAGCATCGTTGCGGCCGTTCGACTATGAGAATTCGGGTACTGGGCTCCTCGGTCGGCGGCGGATTTCCGCAGTGGAACTGCAACTGCCGAAACTTCGCCGGTGTGCGCGGCGTTCGATACGGGCGCGCCCGAGAACGCAGTCCTCGATCGTCGTGACGACCAACCACGCCCGCACGCACCATCGAACGCATGCCTTGAGCACATCCAGCTGTCGTTTCAGGACAGTATGCGCCGGATGAGTGACTGTCTCAGCAGCACCCGCATCTTCGAACTGAAGTCCCGGGTGACGGAACTGATCCGGAAATATCGCGTCCCAATGGTGCTCAACGTCGTTCTACACCGACTCAAATTTGCACGCGTCGAGCAGATCCTCGTGATGGCCGAAAAGATGGAGATCGAGACCCTCGAGCTCGCCAATACGCAGTATTACGGCTGGGCCTGGCTCAACCGAGCGCAATTGCGGCCGAGTCAGGAGCCGCTGCGCCAGGCAGAGGAGGCGGTCGCGTGCTTTCGCACACGGGTGGGTGCGCGCATGCGGCTCTTCTCCGTGGTGCCGGATTACTTCGAGACCGGGCCAAAGCCGTGTATGAATGGTCTCGGTTCAGTGCTCCTCACCATTGCGCCGGATGCGTGGCGCTGCCATGCCCCGCTGCGCGGATGCTGCCCGGGATGAATGTCCCGAACGTGCGTGAGGCCAGCGTCGCGTCGATCTGGTACGAGTCGGCGGCATTCAACCGCTATCGCGGCGAGCAGTGGATGAAAGAGCCGGGTTGCAACTGCCCAAAGCGGGCCGAGGATTTCGGCTGCTGCCGCTGCCAGGCGTATCTGCTTACCGGGGATGGCGCAAATGCCGATCCAGTGTGCAATCGTTCGGCTCACCACCCGCTGATCAACCGGGCTATTGCACAGGCGCAAAGGACGGACCATCCTGCGCCGGACCACTCAGGGCAGCCGACACTGATCTTTCGCGACCAACGCGGCTTGGCGGGGTGAGGCCGCGCGAACTGGGCACCGGATCGATTGCCTCTGTATGCGGACACTTGCGGGCGGACCGCTTGCCCGCAAGCCCCTGCTACGGCGAGGCGCACGGCACTCGCGGTCAGTTCGAGCGATTCGCCGCCCCCCGCGCGCGGGCGAGCCGACGCGGCGGTAAATCCGACTGACCGCACTCGAGCGGTTCACAGCGTTGCAGGGCGCGCAATTTGCGCGACCCGGCCTCAGCTTCGAGTCGCTTGAAGACCTCGAGAATATCCCCGCGCCGCGTACTCGCGCGCAACCGTGCGTAAAGTGCCGCATCAGCACCTGCAGCGTCTGCTCCAGCCTCACACGCTTCGCACACGCTTCCGTAGTGTGGAACGTTGCCAACCCACCGGTTCTGCGGTGCCGATTGTGCGTAACGCTCGAACAGCTGTTGCAGCGCAGTGATGTGCTCCACCTCGATCGCACGGAGCTGTTCGAAATGGGGCGCATCGCTGAAATCGAGTGTGACTCGATCGTAGGTCGCCCACGCACGATACTCGTTGTCGAGGGCCTCGTGTAACGCGAGCCGTTCAGATTCGGTCAGTTCATTCACGCCGGGTACTCTCAGTTTTCGTTGGCAGAACAGCCAAATATGCTGCTCAACGGTAGTGCCTCAGATAACGCTTCTCGTACAGACGCTTCGCCCAGTGCATCACGCGACTGCGCGGCAGCACAATGGTGCGCTTCGCAGTTCGGAAGATCAGTGTGCCGCTGCCCAGTTCATCAACGATACAGATGAGTTCGACCTTGAAGCCGCGCCGCTGCGCACGGCCGGCGAGTTCATTGGCCAGATTGTGCGCGGCCGCCACCGCCTGCAGGTCCGCCATGTGCGCCTGCTTCGGCATCCAGTCCGGTCCGGGAAAGCTGCCCACATCGCCGACCACGTAAACCCGCTCCCGACCCACCACACGGCAGTACTGATCGGCCTGGATCAGTCCACCGGGTGAGCGCGGCAGCGTGCTTTGCTCGAGCCAAGCTGGACCGGTCAGCCCGGGCATGAACAGGATCAGGTCGGCCGGAAATTCTCCACCATCCGTCACCACCATGTTGGGCTCGAAACGCACCAGCTTATGGCCGAGGTGCGTGCGGATTTGCCGCTGCTGCATGCGGGCGAGCAGGGCAGCGACGGCTCGCTCTCCCAGACGAATACCCGGCTTGGCCGCGGGGCTGAAGAAGATCAGCTTGAGACGCTCGCGTCGACCTTCATTGCGCAATTGCTGATCGATGCCGAACAAGAACTCGAACATCGGTCCGCCACGCACTGCGGAGGGCTCATTGGGATTACCCCCGAACCCGACCGCGATGACGCCTTCCGACATCGATTCGAGCCGCGCGCGGATCTTCTCCGCCGAGGCAATGCCGTCACACGGGACGATCGCATGCTCAATGCCGGGCAGCTTGCGGATGAAGCGCCCCCCACATGCAATGAGCAGCGCATCGTTGGCGATCTCACCGGCAGTGGTCGTGAGACGCCGACCCGTGTCATCAAGGCCGATCACCTCCGCGGCGAGGAAGCGGACGCTCATTCTGTGCAAGAACGGCTCGAGCGGTACGACGAGATCCTCCCGAGTGCGCAAGCCGCTCGGAATCCAGATGCTTCCGGGCAAGTAATGCAGCTCCGCTCGCGGTGCGATGACCGTGATATCGGCCGCACAGCCGATTCGACGCAGTTCCCGGATCGCAGTCAGCGCCCCAAACCCGGCGCCCACAATGCTCAGCTGTGCGGTCATTGCCCACCCCTGTCGCCCAGAGCCACCGCGGCAGGGCCGCGCGCCGCGGGCATTCCGTGACCGGGTCCGGGCACTGCCGCAGAGCGCGCGGCCATCGGGCGGGCACATCGCATCATGGTCATCCGATCTCCTGGCGCGCCGTACGATCGGCTGGTGACGGTAGCGGCCACGCTAGCTCTCATCACAGCCGGTACGGCTCGGCCGGTCAATCGGTATTCACCGCAATGACCCGTGGGGGTGTGCCTGCCCGGGGATTCCGGCCGGCGAACCGACGTTCACCCCAGCATGAACGTGGTGTAGTTCAGCCTGTCGAGCGCACGGTCGGTGACGGTGAGAACCAGAAGGCAACTCAGCAGCATCGCGAGCACGAATCCGTATCCATAGAAGAACGGGCCGAGGAGCAGACTGAGATAAGTGAGCAGGAGGTTGGCGAGCAGCATCGTGGCACTGACGGCGGCCGCGATCCGCAGTCGGTCGAGATAAAAGAGGATGTTCAGCCCTGCCATGACCAGCAGCTGCAGACTGACGCCCACGGAATCAATCGCCAGGAGTGGAAAATAAAGCCTGGGAATCCCGAAGACCGCGAGCAGCGATGGACCGAGCGCGATCAGCACGAGCACTGTAAAGCCCTGGATCTTCAGAATGTCGTAGATGCCCTCGCGAGCGGTGACGACCATCTGCTCGCGGAACGTTCGAATGGCGGTGAGCGCTCCGCCATCACGTACTGCGCTGTAGTAGCGATCGTAGGCGCGCACGAAGTCGACTTCCATGCGCAGCAGGAACATCGCCATCCCGGGGATCAGGGTGAAATAGGCGAGGAAAATCGGTGTGTCGTAGATGGTCGATGCGTGCAGATCACCGATGACGCGCAGACCCGTGCCGGCAGAGAGCCAGAAGAGGAACTTGTCCGCCCAGATGCCTGCGTTGAAGAGCAATCCGATCGGCAGCAGCCACAGATGCGCCCGACCGGCGCGCAGGAAGTCGAATTCGAGCAGGCGGGCAGGCGGGTACTCACGCCAGACGAGGGCGAGCGAGCCCAAAATGATGAGCGCCTGACCGGATGCGAAGCCGAGCAACAGGCCCTCCATGCCGAGTCCCATTTTTCCAAGAGAGAACCCCAAGGCAACCGAGCCGCCGTAGCCGAGCAAGTACAGCACGAGCAGTAAGCGGTACCGCTTCAGTCCCGAGAGCAGCACGGTGAGCACCCAGACGGTGTTGAGCAAGTTCAGGCTGACTATCATCAGCAGGCGGTAGGCTACACTCGTATCCGGAAGCAGCCACAACCCAAGCGGTACCGACGCCAGCAGCAGCGGCAGCCCGGTCGTGAGAAGAATGCCCAACAGATTGGGCAGTACGCGCTTCTTCTCACCCTCGAACAGCCGGTCGGCGACGTAGCGTGTGTAGAGCAGCTGTGTGCCGCCGGAGTAGATCAGGCTGAGTGCGATCAGCCACGTCACGCTGGTCTGAAAGTCGGTGATCTTGCTCGCGGGCAGCACCACACCGAGACACATGACACCGAGAATCAGAATCGCCAGGATCGACAGCACCCAGGGACCTGAGCCGATGACACCGGCATACAGATAGGCCCGGAGCATACCGAGATAGGTTTCGCTGCGGCTCAAGCGACGCAGTTCGAAGCCAATACCGGCCATTAGCGCAACTCCTCGCCGCCAATCCGCTGTGAGAATAACTGGTCGAATACGCCGATCATCTGTCGTTGGTCGTAGTAGGCCTCCACCCGACGAATGGCCGCCTGACGCGCTTGTGCGTAGCGGTCCGGGTTCTCAAGCAGCGTCGCGCACGCCTCGGCTAACGCCTCGTGATCGGCGAGACCCACGACTGCGCCGGCGGTACCGAGTGCCTGGTCCTCATCGCCGCGTCCATACACGAGTTCCGAGCACGCACCCACGTCTGTGGTCACGCACGGTAGACCTGCGGCGAAGCCTTCCAGGATCGACAGCGGCAACCCCTCGCTAATTGAGCTCAGCACCAGCACGCCGACCTCGGGCAGAATCTCCTCGATGCCCCGGAAGCCGAAAAAGCGCACCGCCTCGCCAAGCCCGAGCGCCTGCGCAAGCTCATGGCATTCGCGGCTGTACTCCGGATCCTCATCCTCCGGGCCGACAATCCACGCCTGTGCCCCCGGCAGGCGCTGTCGGAGCGCATGCGCGGCGCGAATGAAGGTCTTGATGTCCTTGATGCGCACGACGCGACCAAGCAGGCAGATGACCGCCGGCGGCGCGGCGCGGTCCGCGCGGCGCAGGCGGGCGAGACGCTCCACATCGACGCCATTCGGCACGATGCGGGTGCGCGTCGACTCGGCGCCATCGCGGATCTGCTGCTGGCGTGCCGTTTCAAACAGACTGATGATGGGGTCGGCATGGCGGTAGGCGAGCCGGCCGAGGATCTCGAAGAAGCGGATCCACATCTCGCGCAGATGGCTCACTTCAGTCGGATCACTTTGCAGGGGGTTGCGCGCATCGTTGATCCAGTCTGCGTTCATCAGATCGACGCGCCGCTCCTTGGTGTAAATGCCGTGCTCCATGAGCACAAGTGGCCGACGCTGGGCCTGCGCGCCGAGTACGCCGAGCAGGCCGGCATACCCGGTCGAAGGACTGAGAAACAGTCGAGCCCGCGGCAAAGTCCCCGTGGCGCGCGCCAATGCCCAGATCGGGCGATGTAGATTGCGCACCGTCCAGAAGTAATCGATGAAAGACGGCTCCGTCGCATTGGCTTCGTAGCATTCGGTGATGTACTGCCAGGCGGGCTCGCTATAGAGGAACGCCTCCTCATTGAACGGATCACCAGCCTCCAGATGCGAGCCGAAGTCGAGTGCTTCGGCGTGTCCTGCGCGCAATGATTCGTGCAGCCGCGTGTAGCGCGCGACGGTGTCGGCTGGCAGGCGCGGCGGCTTGACCGGCGGACGGCTGCCCTCGCCAAACAGATACAACGTCTGCAGCACGGTGAGATTGGCGGGCAGCCGATACTGCATACCGGCGTAATCCTTCTCCTGCGAACCGAGAAACACCGCGCCGAAGCGCCAATGCGGCAGCTGGCTGACGAGTTGATGCACCCAGCTCGAGACACCGCCCTTGACGTAAGGATATGTGCCCTCGAGCAGCAATAAGATGTCGCAATCGCTCAGCGGTGTCTCAGGCATCAATCGCATGTCCCCAAAGCTTCGCCACCGGGCCGATGAGCGGAATGTGCCGGTACAGAGGATGTTGCGCGAGCAGATCGCGCAGCCGTGAATAATCGCGTGCCCGCCATGCGTTCTCCAGCAGCCAGGGCAGTACGCGTGCCGGTGCCGCCCCGGCGGCGGCGGCCAACTGGTAGTCCTGGGTAACCTGCGCCGCACCTGCCTCGGGCAGCTGCTGCTGATTGAGGCGTGCGCGCACGATCAGCAGTCGGGTCCGCCAGGCGGCCGCGACCGGCGGCTCGCCGATTGAATCAATTAGTTGCTGCGCCGCATCGATGTGCATCTGCCGCAGACTACCGTTGACGATTCCTAAATAAACAAACTCCAGATGCAGCTCGGCGAGATCCAGGATGATCTGCACCGCACCCAGCCCTTGCGCGCGGCGCAGCGTCTCGAGGCGGCCGATCTGCGCGATGATCGCCTCCTCGCGGCGTGCAAGCAGATTGTGCGCGAGCAGCCGCAGGGTTTCATCCGGATGGTTCAATGCCCCGCGCAGCAGATGCGTGGTATCCCGGCTGCGACGAGTGGCAATGGCGAGCAGAGCACGCGAGCCGAGGTCGCTGTAGGGACGTGCGGTGCGCAGACGCGCCAGCGCGCCGCCCGCACCGAAGCGGCTGACGTGGCCGCGTACTTCGGTGGCGTACGTCGGATGTCGTACGATTTTGGGCGGCGGGGCGTGTGAACCGCGTTCGAGTCGTGGGTAAATGAGCCCGACGAACAGCACCAGCAACGGTCCGAGCAGCGGCAGCATGCTGCCAAGCGCACCGAGAGCGACTATGTTGCGCACGGTCCGAATGCGCAAGCGGCGCGGGAGCAAAGCATGGCTGAGGATTGCACAGAGCATGCTCAGGAGCGCATTACCGAGCAGCACCGTCAGCACCAGAGCCGCAGCACCCGCCGCCGATGCGGGCTGCAGCCAGCCGGTGAGGTGAGTGAGGATTGCCGGGCTCATCGCCTCAGTCCGATGCCGCGCTCGTGCAGTAGCGCGAGGGGGCCACGCAGATCGAATTCGATGCCGCATTCGCGCAGCAACTCGAGTGGGGTGCGATGGTCGATTGCAACCTGAGCGACACCGAAACCGGCCGCCTCGAGCCCCCCCTCCATGCGGTGCGCGCGCAAAATCCCATCGATGCGCTCCAGGAAGCCGCGCGTCGTGGCCGGACCGGCGAGTGGCAGTAGGATGAGCATGCCGGCAGCGAGCGGCCCGAAAGGCTCCCGCCAGTACAGATCCAGACCGCGGCGAGCGTCATACAGCGCGTCGAGCGCAACAACCTGTGCCTGCTGCGAGCGAGCGCGCACCACCACCAGCGTCGAGTGAATGCCGCTGCGCTCGTGCAGGCGCTGCAACTTGATCAGCTCGTGAGCGAAGGGCGCCGGGCAATACGGAACCGTTGCGCGTAGGTCTGCGGTCTGCGCCGTCGACCAGCTCTCGTCCGCAAAGTACTGGAGCAGCGCGCCGGCGCACGTGAGATTTTCCTCGACGAGCGCGAGCAGTGGTAGATCGCGCACCACCAGCACCCCGAGCTTGTCGCCGGCGGAGTCGACCAACGGAAAGACCGCCCGGTAGTTGCCGCCTTGCTCAAGTTCGACGAGCTGATCGATGCTGTGGTAGGCCGTCTGCTCGTGCTCTAGGGCGTACGCGAGCAGCGGGTCGGTACGCACCAGCACGGCTGCCGGGCCGAGCGCAGCCAGCGGCGCGTCGGCCAGTCGACCGTTTCGATACAGGTGAAGTGCAGCGGTCTCGAACCGGCAGTATTGCGCGAGCAACTGCAGCAGTGCGCTGGCTCCGGTGGGGGAAATGCCGGTGTGCGCCTCAGCGCTCAGCTCGCGCAACGCTTCCATTGCTCCGCGCAGCGTCACAGGTTGAGTAATGAGCGCTTCCTCGAGACGGTCGTGGGAAAGTCGCGTGACGAAGAACGCGCGAGTCAGCGACTCCAGTCGCTGTTCGGTGTAATCGGTACGTGCCTGTCCGGCGCGAAGTTGTTCGCGCCAACGGGATCGGTACTGCCCAGCGCTCAACGCCGCAAGCGCCCCGCCGGCGATCTGAATGAGAGGAGGGGCCTCGGCCGTGATGCCGAGCCGAAACGCGGCGATTCCGGCCGCGCTCAACACTCCGGTGCTGAGCGCGGCCGGCGCGAGACCATAACGCAGTCCGAGCAGCAATGGAATCACCCACAGCCACGGGTAGGTCGAGACCGTGAAGGGCGCGGCCGGATAGAGCTTCATGGCGAGCACCAGGCCAGCAATCGGCAACAGCACGACTTCCGCCCAAACGACGGTGCCGTGGCGCTGATCGGTGCGTTTGTCCATGTTCAGCTTGGCCCTGTGCTCAAGGCAACAATCGCTTCAGTAGTGCGGCCAAAGTTCGGGTGGACAGCACTGCCAATCCCTCACGACTGCTGCCGCTGGCGGAAGCGACCCCACTCCACACGGTCTCTCCGGTGCGCAGATCCACCAGTCGCAGCGTGAATCCGACCGCCGGCTGGCCGTCGAGACCGATCTTGTAATGCCATTCATCGACGCTACCGAGCAGCGCGTAGCGCGCCGCATGCCTATGCGCCCATGCCAGCTCCTGGCGCTGCTGTTTGGCGTTGGCGCCGATCGGCAGCGGTCCGCCGCCCTGGAACGACGGTGCGAGCAGGACGCTCCTCAGTCCCCGCGCGCCCAGCAAGGCGCCCAATTGCTGTTGAACACGACCGCCCGCATACGGGGTGGAGGTGTTGTTAATGGGTTGCAGCACGCACCACAGTGCCCCTCGGTCCGGATGCGGCGAGGGGGAGGCGTTCATCTGCACGGTTGCGCAGCCGGACAGTACGAGTGCGGCAAGAGCGCAAAGCAACCAGATTGTCGGTTTTGCTGAGAGTCTCATAGCTAGTTCGCTCATGGGAGTGAAGTGAAGTAATGGCGGTAGCGCAGCATCACGCCTGCGGTGCGTCCGCTAAGTGTGCCCACGTTGTTCTCGAGATTCAGGCTCAGGGACAGATGATCGGCCCCGAGGACGGGCAGGGCGATGCCGGCGGTGAGGTCGTAGCCCTGACCACTGACGCTGTTGGCGCACAGGGCAGCGCTCGCATAAGAGCGCAACTGCGAGGTGAAAGTGCGTTTGTAGCGCATATTGAAGTGGCCGCCGGCACAGGCTTGCACGAAGCTCGCGGGGACAAAAAACCCGACCGTCGGGATCTCGCCCGTCGGCACGAGCGGTCGTAATTGGGTCGGCAGAGCCGCTGCGTGTGAATAATGGGCGCCGCTCACGGAGGCATTCAGCCCGAAGTCCGGCGGCGCGAACCACAGCTGATAGTTGGTAGCGAGCGCAAAGCGCTGCACCGTGCCGAGCGATCCGCCCCCCTGGGCGCGCAGCCGTCCCGCTTGCAGCTGCACTTGCAGGGCGGTGCGCGCACTCAGCTGAGCGCTTGCACCGGCCACCACTCGGTCCTCGAGTCCCGCAATGCTCAGGGCGGCGGTGTCGAGGGGCCTGGCCCCGGCTATTGCACCCAGGGTCGTTTGCAGCGAGGCATTCCAACGTCTTCGCCAGGTCACGCCGCCGCGAACCCAGGTGGACAGGTTACGGCCAGCACCGAGCGCAACCGAGAAGCGCCCAAACTGTGTCGCATGCCGCCAGTCAAGGACGGCGGAACGATTGAGTGACGGTGCAGTGGCGAGCTGGGTGCGATCGACGCTGCGCTGGTGGAAGGTGCCGAGGCGAACAGTGAGCCGGTCGTAGGGCGTGAGGGGCTGACTCGCCTGCAGGTGTCCCCCTTCTTCGAGCAGCCCGCTGGTCTCGGTAGCGCCCAACCCAGTCTCGAGGCTGCTGGCGCGAGTGATGGCTAGGGTGGCGAATTGGTGTTGCAGGCCTCTGTCGCCGGGGTCCTGCGCCAGGCCTTGATAGGCGAGGGAAAGCGCGAGCGAATTCCAGCGCAGTGTCCGAGCCGCAGCAACCTGATCGCGCTGCGGCAAGAGCGCGCGCTGGTGCTCCAGAAGCGTGGCGATTTGCGCGCCGTCGTTTTCCGACAGCGCCTGCGCCAGCAGCGCCCAGGAAGGGGCGCTTTGGTGCCGATAGGCTTTCTGCAACCACCAGCGGGAGAGGGAATCGGCGCGCTCGCCCTGCATCCACGTGAGCACCGTCAGGCGCGCCTGGCGCCGATCCGGTTGGCGTGCGAGCCCCACCATGACGCCGCGTGCCGGATCGCCGGGAGCTAACACGGCGGTTAGTTGGGCCAAGGCGATCCGACGCCGTTCCCGCTGTCGGGTATCGGACAGCGGCCTCACCTGTCTCGCCAGCAGCTCCTCAGCACGGCGGCGCAACTGCCACGCAAACTGTGGGTGATCCGCCTGCGCCAGGGTATCGGCATAATTGAGCAGCCACAACGGATCGTTCTTGCGGGTCGACCATTGGGCCTGCAACCAGGGCAGCGCCCGCTCGGGCTGGTGCAATGCCGCATACGCTGCCGCCAAGGGCGCCCACAACTCCGGTGCATGGCGAGCACGCTCTGTCAGACGGTACAACCTGGGTGCGATCGGCGCGAGTTCACCCGTGTCGATGAGCATCCAGAGATAGCCCGCGAGCAGACTGTTGTCGCCGGGGCTCTCGCGCAACGCGTGGCGGTAAGCAGCAAGTGCCTCGCGGTCGCGTCCCTCCGCGGCGCGAAGCTCGGCAAGGCTCGTCCAGTAAAATGGAGTGGCGGCGAAGGAGGCCGCTTGGGTGGGCCCGAGCAGGGCGAACGCACGCTCGAGCCATGGTTTGGACGGGTGCAGCGAGGACGCAATACCGAGCAACGATAGAAATAGAGTCCGATCATGCGTCTGCTCCCAGCCGCGTGCCGCTACGGCGAATGCGTGCCTGGGATGAACGAACTGCTGCGCATAGACCACCCGCAAATAGAGGGGGGCATCGGCTCTTGCCGTGCCGATGAGGACGGTTGCGGCACGGGCCGCAAGTCGGTACCGACCCAGTTCCCAGGCAAGACCACTCAACGTCTGCCAGTAAGCGGTATCGGTGGGTCGGGCCTCGTGTTCGGCAGCGAGCAGGGTATTCAACGCCTGGGCCAGCTCGCCCCGGACGTATTCCAATGTAGCGATGGCCAGCATGACCTTCGGGCCGGGTCCGAAGTGTCTGCGGTAGCGCTGCAAGGTGGCCAGTTCGCGCCTCGGATCGCCCAGCGTGCGGTAGATCACCGCCTGCTCCCACAGCCGCCTGGGGTCGTGATGCTGCCGAAATTCCCGCTGCAGCTCGCGGATGGCCTGGTCTGGCTCGCCGATCGCGAGGTACAGCTCGCTGAGCATGTGCCGCTGCGCCGCGCTGGCACGACCGAGGTCGATCAGCTCGCGCAGCAGCGCCACCGCCCGACCGTCCTCGCCCAAGCCGATGGCAAGATCAAGCGCCGGTTGCAGATAGTGTCTCTCGTGCAGCTGAAGAGCCAGGCGGCACAGCGCCGCGAGTGCAGCGTGGGGATGGTTGCTCCAACGGGCCGAATCGGCCAGTCGGACCAGCCACCGCCGTGAATCCGGCCGCGCCTTGAGCGCACTTTGCGTCAGAGCGTACGCATCATTCACCCGTCCGGCACCGACGAAGGCCTGCCAGGCTAGATTCCAGTCCCGAGCCCGGAAGGGCCGGGTGGGCAACGGCGGTGCCGAGGCGGCGTACGCCGGATCAGCAAAGCGGCCAATGCTCATCAGCGCCACCGTCGCGTAGAGGTGCCACTTGCGGCAAAGCCGTGTCCGGTGCTCACTCACGGCGTGGGCATCCCTACCAGTCGGCGTGCGTAGCGCGCCGCCACCTTGGGCGCATCTGCCAGCAGCGCAAGCCGGGTCATTTGACGCCACAGTTCGATCGTCTGCGGCATGAGGGGCAGCTCCTGCTGCGCAAACATCAGAGCGTCGCCGGGTCGGCCAGCGGCGCGCAGGACGTCGATTCCTTCGTAGAATGCTGCGATGCGTAGCGCCGGATTCCGGGTTTGCGCGATCACGTCCCGATACAGGTGCGCAGCCATCAGGTATTGACCCAATGTGGCGGCGAACCGCGCCTCCCGCATCAGATCGGGCGCATCCATGCGCGCGGCAAGCAACACAATGCCGCGGATGTAGGCTTCGGCGAGCTGCGCATGACGCGCCGAACTCAGCGCCTGCGCCGTCAGTGCCGCTCGCAGCAGGCGCAACCGCAACAGCGCGACGTTCAGTGGCAATTTCGTCAATGCGCGCTGCAGCCAGGGGGCGAGCGCCTGGCGCGCCAAGGCCAGATTGCCCGCTGCCAGTGCCTGGCGCGCCAACAGGATCCGGGTGTCGGCGGCGGCGGGCTGAGCGCGTACCATCAGCTGCAAATAGGCGAGCGTCGCCGCATTGGGTGCCGATACCCGACGCAGGCGACCTTCCACGTAATACTTGGGGTACAGCAGTCCCAGCGCCGCGAACGTGGCGAGCACAAGACTCGCCCGCAGCCATAGCGGCGCGAACCGTTCACGCGGCGGCTCCCGGTGAGAGCGGGCGCGCCGCTCGGGAAGCGCATGAGCGGGCACGGGTCGGGTCAAATCGGGCACCGTGACGGATTCCATCTCTCAGCTCCGGCACTCGAGCTGAATGTGGGCTTGCTCTTGATCCAACCGAAAGCGCACCTCGCCGTGGGCACCCGCCGTGCCCCGCCGAACCCGGCCGTCGATCCGCGTACGGCAGTGCGTAGCATTACCAAGCGTGAACTCGAGGGGCACCCCTGCGCGCAGACTCAGATCGAACGAACCACGCCGGCGCGCCAACGCTTCAATAAGACCGTTGGCGCTTTTCAGATACGGTCCCTCGGGTGGGGTCGGCTCAAGGCGCAGCAGCGCCTCGCCGCCTGGACCGAGGTGAATGTAGCGGCTGCCGTCGAAATCGTCGAAGCCTGCAATATTGCGTGAGTCCGCCAAGTCCGGATAGCCCAGCGCCTCGGGAATGCGCAGTTCTTGATCCGGACCGTATCCGCGGGCGAGGAAACCGTCGCCCTGGGACGCCATGCCGGCGGTCTCGAAGGCTAATGCGATGCGGCCGTATGTCGATGCAAATACCGGCGTGATTTGTTGGTGCTCGGCCCAACGATAGACGCGCTGCAGCTGCTTCAACGCGCACGCCCGTGTTCCGGAATAGTAATGGAAATAGATCTCCATCGCAGTCAGACGGCGTGGCCGATTGGTCATCTTCATCGTCTGAATGGCTTGCTCGTAACCGCAATAGGGCGCTTGCCATCCATGGGTGTACTGATCTTCGTTGGCAATCGGCGAGTAAACCTGGAAGTAGGGCCCCTTCCAGACACCGAGCGGCGCGACGTTAGTCAGCGAGGGATGTGCCCGAGTAATGGTGCTGTTGTTGCCATTGATGTTCTGCAGGCCATCGTGATAGGCGATACCGACGATTCGCGCGTCAGGATTGGTATCTCCCGACCATTGAATGACGCGCACCTGCTTGCCGGGCGGGGCAAGCAGACGATTGATGATCTGCGCCGAACCGGTGATTTCCATCTTGGCGCTGAAGCGGTACCCCGGCACCGGCAAATTAAGACCGTACTTGAGTGCCGTCTTATCTCCACCCATAGTGACGACGGTGCGTGTGGCGGGGGTGTTCATGTGCAGCCCGGCCGACAATCCCGGATCTCGCTCGAGCGCTCGCCAGTCGAACGGATGCGAGTAGGTGTGCGAGCCGATTTGGACCCACGGCAGTGCGAAGATCTTGCGGGCGATCGGCCGAAGCGTAGCGACTTCAGCCGGCGGCAGCAGGCCGTGTTTGACGAATTCCGAGGCAATCACGGAGGCGGTGACCGGCAGGCGGAAGCGCTCAAGCACCTGCGTCAGGATCACCTCAGCAGCGGGTTGATCATGGAACGCACCGATCCACGAAAGCGAGGAGAATCCGTCGCCGTCGATCAGACCGAACAGCAATCGGCGGCCGCTCGCGCTCGTGTAGTCGTACACCGGCGCATCCGGCAGGCGCAGTGCGGCCCGGAGAAACCGGAACGGATTGACGATCCAGGCGGCCTGCAGTGCGCCATTGACAAGATCGCCCTGAGGCAGACTGCGCACGACGTACGGCGAGAGCGCATATCCGCCCCAGGGCGTGATCGCCGCAGCAACTTCCGAGTTGCCCGCAACCGTGATGGCGAGCAGGGCCTTGTCGGTCGGCTGAAGCTCTATCGGGGTAAAATCCGGCGCACTGGGCAGGACGGGACTTTCGAAGCCGAAATAGCGGGGATCGACCTGTGCGATGCGCGCCCGATGCAGACCGGCGGGAGATGGCGTGCCACGACGCAACCCCAGTACGGCGAGCGCCCCTGAGCTGGCTGGCAGGCCCAAGTGCCCGAAAATCGCCACGGGCACACCCGCTTTCATCTGCATACGCAGCCAACGCCAGGTTCGGGCCGAGTGGCGGAAGTGATCGGAATCAAACCAGGTGACAATGCCCGCGATCTGGCCGGTGAGCGGACCTGGAGGCAACTGGCCGCGACTGACGTCGATGACATGCGTCGCATACCCTAGGTGGTTGAGCGGCAGGGCTGCATACCAGTTCAGGTCGTTACTCATGCTGCCACCGGGGCCGTTGTAGAGCATCAGCACGCGCCTCGGCAACGGTGTGATTGTGCTCACGCCTGCAATGTCGAGCGCTGCGTTGCACACATACGGCACAATGCCTTGCTGTTCGATGCGTTTGGCCAGACGGGTCGCCTCAGCGCGCTCGGCCGACGGCAGATAATCGATGGCAATGGCCGTGAGTCCGAGCGCTCGTACCTGCTGAAGTCGCTTCAGTAGCTCACGGCTATCGCTGGGCACGACGGCAACATACTCGTGTGTCTGTTGGTTCCAACCGCGGTACAGAGATTCGGCGGCTACCGCAATCACGCCGTGGCCCTTGAGCGCCGCAAGCAGACTGAATCCGCGATTGAATATGAACTTCCCGTCTGGATCGCTGCGATGCACCGCATCAATCAGCGCAACCAGACCGGCTCGGTAGGCTACCCGCTGGTCATGTGTCTTCAGAGCGAGACGGTAACTGTCAAGCGTATCGAAGAAGTAATTGCGATAACCTCGAGCGCGCAACGGTTCGAACACCTGATCGAGATAGAAGGTGCGGCAGGCCGCCTTGGCCTGATCGACGATCCAGCTCTTCCAGGCACGGTTCTCGCCCAGACGGCATTCTGTCGGCATCGCCTTGGCTGCCGCGCTGGCCATCGCGACCTCACCGAGGGAGACGTACGCGAATACGCTCGTGCCGGATGGTGCCGGCGCGCCGGGACGCGCCAGCGCGTCGGGCTGAACGACCACCCAGTCGTAATCCTTCAGGAGTTCCAGTGATGGATGCGGACCGTAAAAGAAGGCAACCGAAGGCAGCCCGGCGGCGGATGCGCCGGCCGTGGAAGCCAGAATGGCTAGGATCGCGATCCAAATCCGCAAGGCTCGGCGGCGGCCGAAGGCCGCGGCTCGGCTGACTGTGTCAGCCCCCACGGTGCTCTGCAATACACGCACGCTCGGCGCTCGAGAGGTGCCGGACTTGTGAATGAACGGGATATCCACCCCAGATATTGTCAAGCAGGGCTTGAGTATCCAGGTGGAACACCGTCACGAATTACCAGTGCGGAAACGGGTGTTTAGCCGAGTCTGACGCAGAAATCAGACGCAGCTCTTAGTGCGCATAATATATATTATGTTAACTCTTGAATGCACTCACTCGAGGCACCCTTAATCGTTGTCGGGCCAACGAGATTTCGGTAACCCTGCCGAGATCTTGGTAACCAGCGGCTGCAACCTATGATTGGGATCACATCTAAGCGCCCCAATGATCCTCAAGAATGGAACTTACCCTTGACACTCGCATCCAGCGAGTCTGCCGGTTGTTCGCGGCCCCACACAGCGAGTGAAGATCGCGATCCCGTTGTCTCCGGCACTGCCAACGAGCCCCCCGGACAATTCGTGGGCATCGAATAGCGCTACAGGTTAAACCGGCGCCGACTCATCCCGTATCCTCTCACCGAAATCGACAGCCCGCCTTCTTGATTGGGAAGTCGGTCTTCGTATTCCATCAGGGCCCGCGGGTCATGCCGCTGACAGAGGTCAGATGTATGGCTGCATGGGACCTGTGATTCCACAGCCCGAGAGCGCGCATCGTTCTTCGGGGCGTCTATGCATGCAAGGCTGGTGTACTGGGAAATGCGTCGACAAGATCGTCACCCGATGTCGAGGATCGGTCGGCCACTGCTGTGCACACGATACGGACCGATTGCCGCATGATATCAGCCCCCAGCATGTCATCCCCGTCAGCCGTTATAGTCCTAACACCGAGTGATGGTCACGGGCGATCACCGGGCCACCGCGGAAGCCGTTGCGCGCAAGCTCGGCATCACCGACATCGAGGCCGAGGTGCTTCCCGAGCACAAGAACGCCATCGTGCGCCGCTTGCGCGGCGAAGGGCGCGCTGTGGCAATGGCGGGCGACGGTGTGAATGACGCACCGGCACTCGCTGAGGCTGAGGTCGGTATTGCCATGGGCACGGGAACGGATGTCGCGATGCAGAGCGCCGGTGTCACCCTTGTGAAGGGAGACCTCGCAGGAATCGTGCGCCCGCGGGCCCTAAGCCGTGCCACAATGCGAAACATTCGTCAGAATCTTTTTCTCGCCTTCGTCTACAACGCCATCGGCATCCCGCTCGGCGGCGGCGTGCTCTACCCGGCCTTTGGCCTTCTGCTGCGGTTCGTTCGACTCTAACTTCAGGATTGATGCTCGCGCGCGTGAATGCGGATCGAGCAACACGGGCAGTCCGATTGGGAGAGCGATGCGGAGAATGATCAGCATCATGAAGGAAAGCACGGGGAAGATCGTCGGAATCCGCGTCACCCGTATGCTGACAGCCACCGATTGCCGTCATCTCGGTCTTTAGAGCAAAGGATATCCGCATTTTTGACGAAGTCGCCAGCCGCGCGCAATGAATGATGTCACCCATAACTCCTTTTGAATTAAAGTGTTATGATTAGAATCAGACTGGTGACATGAATGAATAGTCCTCACACCCGCTTGAAGCGACTGCACGAGCACTGATCGCCAAGCGTCACGAAGTTGGGTCATTCCGAGACACATTGCGCGATCACCGGAAAACACATCCATGGCAGGAGTCTGAGCGGCCACAGCTCCTCCATCCGTCAGGCGGGCATCAGAGCCGCTGATCGTATCCGCTCTGGGCATCCCGATCGCACGCGCCGATCCCTGATCAAGCATCCCGCCCCGAAGTGCCCGCCGGGGGTTGCGCCCCCCAATAAACGTAGCTACGATAAATCCTGTGCAAATCACCTTCGACCCTGCCAAGCGGGAGCGGGTCCTGCGCGAGCGAGGCCTCGATTTCCGGCAGGCGAAGGAGGTTTTCGACGGCCCTCACCCGGCCCGATGATCGGCTGGACTACGGAGAGTTGCGGTACATCAGCGCCGGGAAGCTAAACAGCCGGATCGTCGTTATCGTTTGGACGCCGCGCGGTAAGGCGCGGCGGATCATCTCCATGAGGAAGGCCAATGACCGTGAAATCAAAAAGCTCGCGTCGAACCTGGCGTGATCCCGACGATGCCCCGCAGATCACCGACAAGTGGATCGCCGAAGCGAACCTTTACCATGGAAAAAAGCTCGTGCGCCGTGGCCGGCCGGCCGGATCCGGCCAGAAGACGCAGACGACGGTGCGGATCTCGAAGGATGTGCTGGAGTTTTTCCGTGCCACCGGCCCAGGCTGGCAGACCCGTTTGGACAACGCACTGAAGCGGTACGTCGCCTCGCAGAGGCGCTGAGGCGAGCACGCTGTGACGGCGGCAGGTCCGCGATCCCTGCCGCGACCCCATGGTATCTCGACTCCCTGGCTGAATTCCGCAGCAAACAGGCACTCGACACTCGGCAGGCGAACTTCAGATGCGCGGATTTAAGGAAGATCCGGTGGGTTCACCGGAAACTCGAGAGCACGAATTTCGTATGAGTAGGCGTGGCTCCAAGACAATCACCTTACGCACTTGATTTTGATCCGACCAGGCCTTTGAAGACAAATGTGGATTCACCGCGAACGATTTGGCAAGACGAACAGATCCCGAATCGCTTCGCGTTTTCAGCGCATTATTACTCAGCGGCAAGCGCGATTGTCACTTGGCGATGCCCAGGAACACGGCAAGACACCGTTCGATCTCAAGTAACGCCGCGGAATCGATGCGCCCGAAGGCCTGCCCGAGTTTATCGCGCTTCACGGTCATTGCCTTGTCGATCATCACCTGCGAGGGGCTCCGCAAGCCATTTTCGCCGTTTGGCTGCACTGTCACCCTTAGTAGTGGTGCCTCAACCAGAGTGCTGGACACCAGCAGGACGGTCACGGTGGCTGTGCCGGCAAACTGATCCGCCTGGAGGATCAGCGCGGGGCGCGGCTTGCCGAAATCCCCTGATAGGGCGATGGTGACGAGATCACCCCGTCTGGCGGGTCGCAGACGGCGGGAGGATGTCGAATCGGAGACTTTATTCGAGCGGGAACTCATGCGCTCCAGCCATCGACGGCGGTCAAAGCCTCCTCCAGGAAATGCGACAGCTCCAAATCGGCACGGTCGGCAGCGGCGACACGCCGCGACTGGTTGCGACACTGCCGGGCAAAATCAGTCCTGCGTGTGTCCGGCACCCAGATCTGCACGGGCCGCAGTCCCGCCCTGCGCAACGCCTCACGGTGCTTCTGAACGCGTGCATTTGTGGACTTGCGGGTCATTGAATTCCGGTTTGGCAGAGCGTTACATGCAACGTACCATGCAATCGCATTACATGCAACGCTTCCCATCACTTGCTGCGCATCTGCGGCGGTACTGCCGCAGCCTCACGCGGCCGCTCGCGGTTGAACCATTACTATCACCGGGTCCGTCAACCCAACCAGATTCCGGTCCCTACCGAAAACAAGCGCTCGGCGGAACTCATTGATGTCACCTCGAACTCCAGATGATTCATGAGGTTACGGCATTATCCTGCCTGGTGACAGCGACGCTCCGTCCTCACGCTTGCAGCGCTCCACATGCGGCTCGACTCACGGATGTTCACAACACACGGTATTGCAGAAGGCGAAGTTGTTGGAACTCTTCCTGCTAACCGACCCTCTTCTGGCGTACCATGATGCAAAGCCAAGGCTCCAGGTCCACGCACGATACCAAAATAACTCAACCCCGTTGACCGAGTCGCGCCGCGAGGACGGCGTCCACGTCGGCGAGACGGTCGGGGCCTCATCGAGCCGCAATTGCACGACGACCTCCTGGACCTGCAAGCGGGTACTCTCGAGGTGAGTCGGCTCATCGATTGCCACCTGGCTCTGAGCGACATTGCTCAGCGCGAAGGCCACCGGGCGCGCGCCGATGCCCAATCGGCGGCTGCGCAATTGTGCCGCGGACTCGCGCAGCCAGTCGCGATTCTGCCGGATCGCGACGTTGATCGCCGGGTAGCGCACGAACGGAAGCACGAGAGCGCCTCCGAGGTTCTGCGTGACGCCATCCACGGCGGTCGCAGCCGAGGCGGTGATGTCCCGTATGTCATTCATGCGGGTGCGCTCAATGTCGATGCCGCCGTCCCGCACGTCGCGCCTAGTGGCGCCCAAGATGAATTCGAGACCGGCGAAGCGCAAAAATGCTCGAGTGCTTGGCCGCTCCGCGCCTCAGAAGCGATCTCATGCGCGCCAAGAACTGCGGAAAGGCAAAGAGCCTCCCGAGGTAGTCATCCGCGCCGAGATCGAGCCCATTCGCACGGTCCCGAACCACACCACGAGCCGTCAGGAACAGGACCGGTCGCCCGCGATACCCCGGCGTCGCAGATCCGTCGCCACGCTCCAGCCGTCGCGCCCTGGCAGCTGCACATCAAGCCTGATCAGCTCGTACGGCTGTGCTTCCGCCAAGTGACTGCCGTCTTCACCGCTATCTGCGAAATTGTCGAGCAAGTCATTCTCTTGCAGCTCATGCCTGAGATACCCGCGGTCTTCCGCTCATCGGCCCCCGACCCTGCTTCATGCGTGAGCGGCAGCCAACCGAACGCTGCGACCAGCCGACTCCCAAGGACCGGCTCTTTTGGGCGATCTCAATTTCCGAATCCAGAGTGGGTGCGCGGCTCCGGACGCAGAAACTCAAATTTCCGCCACCGTTGAATGCTCCGAGCTCGGGGCATCGGACCGCCCCTTGAACACCATGAGCAACGGGATCACGGCAAGCGTGGCGATCATCAGGAACTTATAGTCGTCGATGTAGGCGATCACCTGCGATTGCTGCATGATCAGCGCGTCGAGTGCGGCGCGGCCGGAGGCTGTGAAGGGACTGAGGGCCTGTGCCACTTGTGGATTGCGAAACTGCGGGCTGACCGCCGTGACGTACTGCGTAATGGCCGCATGGTTGGTCTGAGTAGTGCGTGCAAGCACTACGCCAACAATGGAAATGCCGACGCTAGAGCCGACGTTGCGCGCCAGATTGTAGAATCCGGCGCCTTCCGGCCGTACACCGGGCGAGAGCGTCGACAACGATACGACACTGAGAGGGGTAAAGAGAAAGCCCAATCCCACGCCTTGGAGGACCCCGACCCATATCACCGACCAACTCGATACATCCGGCGTCCACCCCGTCATGAGATAGAAGGACCATGCTGAAAGTCCCAGTCCGATGCCGAGCAGCACTCGGGTGTCGGCGCGGCCAATCAGCTTGCCGACGATCGTCATGGCGAACATGGTGCCGATGCCTCTGGGACCCATCACGAACCCGGCCGTGATGACTGGGTAGTTCATGAGGTCCTGCAGATAAGGTGGTTGCAGCGCCAGGGAGGCGTAGAAAGTCAGCCCGACAATCGCCACGAAGATCACGCCAGCGCTGAAGTTTCGGTCGCGGAACAATGAAGGTCTGAGAAATGGCTCGCGCGCCGTAAAGGTGTGCACCAGGAAGACATAGAACGCCGATCCTGCCACGATCGCCTCGACGACGATTTCCTTGGAGCCCAACCAGTCGAGCTCCTGCCCTCGATCGAGCATCACCTGCAAAGCCGCAATCGCGACGCTCAGGCTGACGAAGCCGATCCAGTCGAGCCGTGTCTGGCTGCGGCGCCGCGCCTCCGGAAGGAAGGCTACCATGCCAAGAAGCGCAACGACTCCGATCGGCAGGTTGATGTAAAAGACGTAGCGCCAGCTGTAATCCTCGGTGAGCCAGCCGCCGAGCACCGGGCCGAGGATGGGCGCTGCCATGACCGCCATGCCCCAAGCCGCCATTGCCGAACCCTGTCGCTGTGGCGGATTGATATTCAGCAATACGGTCTGCGAGAGCGGCACCAGAGCAGCGCCGAACAATCCCTGCAGCCAGCGAAAGAGAACGATCTCCGTCACCGACTGCGCCAACCCACAAAGCATGGAAGCAACAGTGAACCCAGCCACTGATATGATGAAAAGTCGTTTTAGACTCAGACGAGCCGTCAGGAACCCGGTGAGCGGCGTCGCGATCGCCGCCGCCACGATATAGGATGTCAGCACCCAATCAATCTGGTCCTGGCTCGCCGCCAGGCTCCCTTGCATGTGGGGCAGCGCCACGTTGGCAATCGTCGTATCGAGCGACTGCATGAGAGTCGCAAGCATCACGCAGAGCGTGATGCCAGCGCGATTGGGGGTGCTTGGGCTCAGCTCATCTGCCACCGCCGTACCCTCTCAGAGTATGGACCAGCCCCGCGCGTGGCCGGTGTCGATACTCACCTCCGCACTCATCCCGGCGCGCAGCGGCGGCAGATTCCGATCGCTCGCATCGACGGCGATGCGCAGCGGAATGCGCTGCACGACCTTCACCCAGTTGCCGCTCGTGTTCTGTGCCGGCAGTAGAGAGAACTGTTGCGCTGCCGCCGGACCGATGCTCGCCACCTTGCCATGCCATGTCTGCCCGGGATAGGTATCGATGGTCACGGTCACCGCCTGCCCAGGACGCACGTAGGTCAGAGCAGTTTCCTTCGGATCCGCTCTCACCCACACCACGTCAGTATCCACCAGATAAAACGCCGTGACAGACGCTGCAAGATAACTGCCGGGCTGGATGGTTGGCACCATTGTCACGACCCCATCAAACGGTGCCCGCACAGTGGTGTGGGCAAGCTCACGTGCCGCCTCGTTGCGCGCCGCCAGTGCGCTCAGATACTGCGGGTACTGCTCCACCGGACCGGTCGGATGCTCGTTGAGGCTGGCATCAATGGCAGCGAGCTGCTCGTTGAGCGATGCCAATGTTTCTCGTGCGCGCTCGAGATCGCGGTCCGTGGTCTCATAGTGCGTGCGAGAGACCGCATGCACGGGGACGAGGATGCGGGCGCGATGAAATTGCTTGCGGTAGTAAGCCAGGTCGTACCTGGCTTGCGCGATTTTCGCCAACATCTCTCGATAGCTGGCCTGCTCTCCGATCAACTTATCGCGCACCGCAGTGAGCTGCGCCGTGGCGCGATCCAGGGCGAAGCGATATTTCCGATCGCGCAGAGTGTAAAGGATCTGGCCACGCGTGACGTGCTGATTCTCCTTTGCGTACACTCGGGCTACGATGCCCGATACGTCCGTCGAAATGCCCACGGTGTTGGCTTCAACGTATGCGTTATCAGTCGTAACGGTTTCTCCACCAAGGGCGTAGACGATGAGCGCGGCGATCAGCGCCAGCGGCAACAGCATAAACAGCAGCGCCCGAAGTCGTCGCCGTCTCGCAGAAGGCGGAGGTGCAGCCTGAGCCGGCTCTGGCATGGGGGACGGCGAGTGCGTCGGCGGCCGAGCGTCCGACGCCGCTTTGCCGGCCGTGCCCCCTACCCCATCATCGCCACTCGACGCACCGTGGTGAGCCGCCTCCCACTTGGCAATCCCGGGCGCAGCACTCTGCGCCAGCAAGCTTGCGAAGTGCGCGTCGTCGATGACGTTTTTGCAAACCAGCAGGCTGCAGCGAGTGTGATCGCTGAGATAGACCCCGCTCGACCCGGACCACCACCGCCCGATCGCGCTTTGGTGGCGGTGTCCGACCACAACCAGATCCGCGTTAACCTGCTCAGCGTACGCGGCGATCTCTCGGGCCGGCTCACCGATAACGAGCTTGCCTGCCGCCTGAAATCCGAGCGCCGCGAGCCGCTCCATACCCTGTTGCAGTACACGTTCGTACTCCACGCGTAGCTGCGCGATGCCGCCTCCGCCGATGCCCTCGCCGAGCTTCGTACCGGCCGTTTCCGCCATAACCGAAAGAACGAACACCTGCGCGCCAAATCGCCTCGCCAGCAGCGCGCCCTCGCGCAACGCCGTACGCCCCTCGATCGAGCCGTCGTAGGCCAGGAGAATTCGCTGGTACACCGTCCGCCCTTCTTCGAACCGCAGCCGCGGGCGAGACTCGCAGTCTCACCTTGAGCCCGAGCATCCCCCCGCCGCATATTATGCCGATTCTAAGGCGCTGCGGAAAATCCGACCCAGCAGCCGCTAGACGGTAAGCCCGCCACTGAATCGCCCCCCCTGCGCGCCGCACCTCTCGGGCGGGAGCTGCGCGATGTGCCGCATTCTGCGCGTGTATCATTTCCGCATTAATTGCAACGTCTCGCACAAATTGTGCGCCGCAGCGTGCGTCATCAATCGCTACCGGTCATCCGCTTCACACGGGCTATGCGGTGCAACCGCCCACCATGGGACTCCTAAAGTTGCTTAATACTCTTTGTCCGATCGATAGGACCAACGCCCTCATGTCCCGAATCCGCGCACGACCGTGGACCGGTTGCTCAATTCCGGTCCCGGTGGCGGCCGATCTGCGCGCTGCGCTGCTGAAGGTCTACCGCCACAAGGACCTCTCGCTCGAACTCGCGGTGAGCGCGGCCTGTCAGTTCGCCGGTGACCGCGCTGATCTGATGGAGATGCTCGGTAACTTGCTCGACAATGCCTGCAAGTGGTGCGCGCAGCGCGTGCGCCTGACCGTTGAGGTCGACCCGGCCGGGGCTGTTGCAGGAGAACATGACGATCCTTGTCGAGGATGACGGGCCGGGGATCTCCGCCGAGAATCGCGCGCGTGTGCTCGAGCGGGGCGTGCGCACGGATGAAATCGTGCCCGGACACGACCTCGGTCTGGCGATGGTGAGAGAGACGGTGGAGCTCTACGGCGGATCCCTTGCCGTCGATACCGCGCCCCTCGGTGGGGCGCGCTTCGCGCTGCATCTGCCCGGGCGACTGTAGGAGGCGTCCCCCCCGCCTGACCCGCTCGTACTCTACACCCGGTCACGGGCTGATCTCGTACAAGATGCCAGCGGAGTATGCCCCCCCTAATTGCGTCACACCGTAGAAATTTCCCGCCTTGTCGGCCACTAATCCCCCTGGTCCGTCTCCGTCCGTACTGTCGTTCAGGAAGCTGTGCAGCACCGACTCAGTCCAGGCCCCACCCGCACTCGCGGGCGGACTGGCCTCGAACACGGTTCCGCCGTTCGCCAAACCGCCCAGCCCTGTTGTGCCGAACAGATCTCCGGCACTATCCATAATCAGATTGGATCCGGGGAACGCGCCATCGTTTCCTCCAGCGAATGCATACAGAAGCGTGTCGGTCCAGCTGCCACCGGAAACGGATGGCGGACTCAACTCAAAGAGGGTCCCGAATTGATTTACCCCGCCGCCATTGGTTGTGCCGTACAGGTTGCCGCTAGGAGCCAGGATCAGCGTACTCACCGGCTCTTGCCCGTCGGTGCTGCTCAGGCCGAAGGTGTGTAATATGCTCTCGGTCCAAAGTCCTGCCGTTGCCGTTGGGGAAAGCTCGAACACGATGCCGCAGCCCTGCCCACCGCTTCCGCTGCACGAAATGTCACCACCCAATTCCGTCATCCCGTAGAGATTTCCGCCTCCATCCATGATGAGAGTTAACGGTTTCACGCCATCTCCACTGCCTCCGAAGGCATGCAGCACGTTCAACGTCCAACTGCTACCTGAGCTTCCGGGACGGACGAGTTCGAACACCGTTCCGCCGCCGTTGGCGCCGCCTTGCGCGGTCGACCCATAGAGATTCCCTACGCTATCCATGATCAAAGAGCCCGGCGGGAACTTGCCGTCATTTCCCCCCGTAAATGCGTACAGAACGGTCTCGGTCCAGGCGGTCCCTGCACTGGCCGGCGGACTGAGCTCATACACGACGCCGCAACCGGTCTGCGCGGTCGTGCACCCCAGATCACCGCCAAATTCAGTCATTCCGTATAGGTTTCCGGCGCCGTCCATGACCAGCCCACCAGTGGGATTTGACCCATCGGTGAGGGCAGGAAACGAATAGAGAATACTCTCCGTCCATGTTCCACTGGGAGCGGATGGTGGGCTGAACTCAAATACGGTTCCCTCTCCGTTCGGTCCACCGTTCAGTGTCGCTCCGTACAGATTTCCAGCACGGTCCATGATCAGGGCACCCAGCGGATTGCTGCCGTCGGAGTTTCCGAATGAGTGCAGAACGGTTTCGTGGTATGTCACAGCAGTGCAACTGACCGCCACCGTGGTGACATTCGAGGCCCCGACCGTACCGCTGCCTGCAGTCACGGCACAACTCTGCCCGGTGGGCTGCGTGCCTACCGTCACGGCGTAAGCGGTGCCAGAACTCAACGCGGTCGAAAAGGTAAATGTGCCATTGCTACTCACGGGAAGTGCGTCCGAGCCATTGTCGAGCAACGTGGCAGTGGCGCCGGAGGCGAGGCCCGAAACGGTGCCGCCGACCGTGTAGGTCGGGGGAGAAGCGGCGGCGCACGTGACCAGCACACTTGTCACGGTGACCGAAGCCACTGTCCCACTTCCATTACTCACTGAACAGGTCGTACCACTGGTACTCGATTGCACGGTCACCGAGTACGTTGCACCCGTGGCCAAAGAAGTCGAGAACGTAAAGGGCCCGCTCGCCGTAATATTGAGCGCATCGCCGCCATTGTCGGCAAGCGTCACGGTCTGACCACTCGGCAGTCCGCTCACCGTACCGCCGATCGTATAGCTGCTGGTCGCTCCAGCATTGCCCGATCCTCCGGTACCGGAGGTACCGCTCGATGAGGATGAGCCTCCCCCGCAGCCGACTAATGCCAAAGCACTCGAATAGACCAGAATGATCGCCATCTTCTTCACAATCTCGTACATATTCCTGTCACGCTCCGCGCTGCTGTTCCAACGATCCACAACGGATCACTACCGGGCTCGTGCGACTGGACGCACCGATTGCACAGATGTTCTTGATGAGTGATCGAACATTGGGAAATGTCACGCCGGGACGTCCTCGCGCGTAAGCCAGTTGGATCAAGGACAGTCCCTGATACGGTCCCCCTTTGAGGGTACGATTACTGCGACTCGCATTCCTTCGTGCAACCCAGAGCTGCACTCGAGCCGCATGAGCGAGTGCGGATGCGCGGTGAACGGGGGTTCGCCCGATGAATGTGATCAACCGTCCCCCCGGGAGGACTCTCAGGATCGGCGTATCCCTGCGGTGGGGAACCGCTTTTGCAGGGCAGTGCCTGCTCAGGGGCTCCTGCGCATGCGCCGCAGGACATCACCTCATCCTCACGCATTGCCCGGTGAGCGATCGCCGATGGGTTCGCCGCTACGCATCCTACGAGGCTGGCTTTCAGAGCACTGGCCTCGCTCATTGCCGGTCCTCGGGTCATAGAGGGAGCGCGCCCGCATTCCCGCCAGCCGGCTGCCGGAGCGCGCAAATGCGTTTCAGGCATGCGCCGCCCTTGCACCGCGGGCGCAAAGACACCGATCCGCCAGTCAACCGCGGAGCGCTTGCTGCGCTACTGGGCAGATGAACGTTGCAGATGCAACCGCCGGTGTGGTTTCGCCACGAACAGCGCTTTAACCTGAAAGAGGGCTCCGGATGTTCGCTGAGACGACCCCTCGCGGACGACACCTGCGCAAGCTGCGCGAGCGGCCAGCGATGGCGCCAAAAAATACCCAGCACTGCGGGTGGCCAAGGACACCCCAAGGCCGTGCGGGCGTCTGGATTACCAGAAGCAGGCGGCATACGGTCTTCGGGTCTCACGCCCTCGCGTTACTGGCTCTACTCGGTACCTGCTTCGCCACGGCACACGGGCAGAACGTTGCTGAGAGGCATGTCGCTCAAACCCCGAGGGCGTTCTCCGCCACACTGAACGAAGCTGTACGCGCCCACCCGGTGGCATTCCTGGACCGAATCGGATGGGGCGCAAATTCAGCGCAACTGGCTGAATTGCATCGTCTCGGTGCGATACGGTTCCTCGATGCGCAGCTCGACCCCCGCGCTCGCGCGGCGCTCCCGAGCCCGCTAGGCCGCTCGCTCTCGCGGTTACCGGTGAACGCTCCGCTCGAAAACTGGGTGCCAGAGCTCATTGCTGAGGAGCGCAGCACCTTGCGCGCTCGAGGACGCATATCGGCCGAGTCCCATGCTGCGCAGGCTGCGAACAATCGATTGAAGACCCTGCGCCAACACGCGAACTTGCTGGTTCGTCAAGCAATGCAAGAGCAGCTGCTCCGAGCGATTTATGCGCAAAACCAGCTTCATCAGCGGCTCATCTGGTTCTGGATGAATCATTTCAACGTATTCCGCGGTGGCAACATCGGTCCGATGATGGGCGATTACGTACGGCACGTCATCGCTCCGCATGTGCTCGGCCATTTCCGCACCTTGCTGCAAGCGACGATGTTTTCTCCCCAGATGCTGCTCTATCTGAATAATGCTCAGAATCATCGGGGTCATATCAACGAGAACTACGCCCGCGAAGTGATGGAACTGCACAGCGTCGGACTCGGCGCCCATTACACACAGACCGACGTGACTGATCTCGCCCATGTACTGACCGGACTCGGCGTCGATCTTCTCGGCCGGCCCGTGCACGTTCGTCCGGCATTACGCGCTTGGGTATGGCAGCACGGTCTCGTCGTGTTCAATCCGGCGCGCCACGATCCACAGCCGGAGCGCGTTCTAGGACACACGTTTGCTGGCCAAGGTATCGGAGAAATCGAGCAGGTGATCACCGTGCTCGCCAACGATCCGGCTACCGCACGGCATATCAGTTACGAGCTCGCTCAATACTTTGTTGCCGATCAGCCATCTGCTGCGCTGGTCTCCGCCATGGTGCGTACGTGGGAGCATACGCATGGGAATATCGCTGCAGTGATGCGGACTCTATTCATGAGCCCGCAATTCGCGGCGAGTCTGTCGCAACCGCAGTTCAAGGACCCCATGCGCTATCTGCTCTCTGCGGTCAGAGCGAGCTACTCAGGGCGGATCGTGACGAATCCGCAACCGCTGATCGGCATGCTCTACCGGCTTGGCGAGCCGCTTTATGGCCGCCAGACTCCGGACGGCTATCCATTGGCAGCTGATGCGTGGAGCAGTCCGGGCCAACTGACGACCCGCTTTGCGGTAGCCCAACAATTGGCTGCGGGTGCGCCAGCTCTGTTTCTGCGGTCCGAGTGGATGCATCGCGTAAGCTATCCTCTCGCAAGTCGGGCTTGGATGATTCGCCCTGCTCAGCCTCCGGACCTTGAGCACAGTGCGGTATTCGAAGCGGCAGAAGCGACGCTGAGTCAGGCAACGCTGAGCACGCTGGCGCAGACCACAGACCGCAGACGGTGGAATGCTCTGTGGCTCTCCTCGCCGGAATTCATGACCGAGTGAATCGAATACAGTCCCATTCCTGGAGACCTTAATGATGCACCGTCGTCAATTTCTCAAGGTTGCCGTTGCGGGCAGTCTCCTGCCGAGCGCCCGAGTCTGGGCTGCCAGCAGCGCCGGCCGGCCGAAATTCGTTCTGGTATTCCTGCGCGGCGCGTACGACGCAGCCAATCTGCTCATCCCTTACCGAAACGACTTCTACTATGAGTCGCGCCCCCATATCGCGGTGCCGCGGCCAGAGAGCGGGCGGGATGGCGCAATTGCGCTGGATGCCGACTGGGCGCTGCACCCGGCGCTGAGAGCCAGCCTGCTGCCGCTGTGGCAACGGCGGCAGCTTGCATTTGTGCCATTCACGGGCACGCACGATATGACACGTAGTCACTTCGAGACGCAGGATCACATTGAACTCGGCCAGGGTCCGCAGCCGACTGATTTCAACGACGGTTTCCTGAATCGTCTCATCCAACAGCTGAACGGACGCACCCCGGCCATGGCGTTTACCTCGCAGGTTCCGCTGTCTCTGCGCGGACCTGCGCGTGTACCCAATCTGGCGCTCGCGCGGTCCAGTCGAACGCTCATCACAGCTCAGCAACGAAGGCGCCTGGAACAAATGTGGGGCGACACCCCTGAGGCCCATGCTGTCGCCGAGGGCTTCACGGTACGCTCCGAGGTCAATCACGACATGGCCACGGCGCGCTGGGCGGCCGAAATGCGCGCGGCGAGCCGCGGAGCGGTCGATCCCGGCGGCTTCGTCGGCGTGGCGGCTCGCGTCGGGGCCCTGATGCGCGACAGCTTCGAGATCGGATTTATTGACGTCGGTGGCTGGGACACACACGTTTACGAGGCGACCACGAACGGAGCACAGGGTCAACTCGCCACCAAGCTCGGGGCCCTCGGGGAGGGACTCGCTGCGCTTGCGCGCGCCGCCGGTCCGGCGTGGAAAGACATGACGGTCGTCGTCATCAGCGAGTTTGGTCGAACTTTTCGGGAAAATGGGAACCGCGGCACCGACCATGGACATGGCAGCGTGTATTGGATGCTCGGGGGCTCGGTGCGTGGCGGTCGGATCGCGGGCGAGCAAGTCCCGCTGTCGCCCTCGACGCTCAACCAGAACCGCGACTACCCCGTGCTTAGCGACTACCGTGCCGTGCTCGGTGGGCTGTTCGCGCGATTGTGGAACTTGAACGCAGGGCGGATCCGAGCGGTATTCCCGGATACCCAGGCCCGCGATCTCGGCTTGGTGTGATCCGATGGGCTAGGAACGCTCACAAGCGGCATCGGCGTGGAACCGATTGGCAGTCGTACTGCCGACCCCGTCCGTACGATGCCGATGGAGCCAGCCGGATCCCGCGCCGGAGCTCGGCTTGCTCCTGTGAACTCGATCTCTGCACTGACACTGCGTGCACGCCAGAGACGGTGCGGCGTTATACAGTGCGTGTCACACGATCTCGTGCCTCAAGGGGGCCTTTAGATGCCTGGCCTGATCCAAATCCGATTCAAGGTGCTGCGCCCGCTGCTGCTGAGCTTTGCCGCCGCCCTCCTCGTCGCGTGCGCGGCACAGGTACGGGTCGCACCAGCGTTCTATCCGCCACCTGCCGCCGTGGTTCAGGTGCGCATCGCCCCGCCCCCCCTACCGATTTATGAACAACCGCCCTGCCCGGTTGCCGGCTGGATCTGGACTCCGGGCTACTGGCGATGGGGCCCGGCCGGATATTTCTGGGTACCAGGCACCTGGGTGGCACCACCCCGGGTGGGACTGTTGTGGACCCCGGGGTACTGGGGCTTCGTTGGAGGTCTATACGTGTGGCATGCCGGATACTGGGGGCCGCGCGTTGGGTTCTATGGCGGCGTGCATTATGGGTTCGGATACGATGGCGACGGCTACGTTGGTGGACGATGGATCGGGCGCGAATTCGCCTATAACCGCGCTGTCACGCGCGTCAACGTGACGATCATCCACAATACTTATCGCGAGACTGTCTTCAACCGTATCAACGTGACCCGGGTGAGTTACAGCGGCGGACCCGGCGGTGTGTATGCCGTGCCTAGCGCAGAGGAACGCCGCGCTGAGCAGGAGCGGCATCTCCCACCCACCGTCATGCAGCGACAGCAAGTGTACCGAGCGCAGCGTGAGCCCGCCCTGCTGGCCCGCGAAAACCGTGGGCATCCAGTCATTGCAGCCACCGCCCACCCAGGCGCATTCCATTCACCCGGGGTGGTCCATGCCCGTGGTGCCGTTCGGGCCCGATATGCACGCCGCGCACCATGGCGTAATGCGCCGTACCGGCGCCGCGCTCAAAGTCCGAGGTACGCTCCCCATGGACGGTCTCTGCAGTGGCGCAAGCCTGCTGAGCGCTACCGACGCCGGCCGCCGCCGAATGCGAAGCGCAAAAGGCAGCAGCGCCGTAAACATCCCTAGGCAGTTCTCAGCGGGCGGCAGTACTTGGGCTTCTTGCCACGAGTACCCGCCCGCTCCTCGCTTGCCGCGGCGCATCACTGGTCTCGCCGAACTCGCCCTGCGTAATCCTCTGCCCCAAACTCTGCGCCAAAGCCATTACTTCCCGTCAGCGCGTACCACACGAGACGGCCCACGGTTGTCGCTCAGCGGTTCAGCCTCTATTTTGACTTCTGTCTCACGCGCGCAGTGGCGCGACCCCGCGGACCCTTTGCCGTTGCATCGCTTCTCGACACGTCACTCATATTGGTTGCGCTGTCCAGGCTGAGTGCACGCTCCTTGATACGTCGCAAGACGTCCATGCAGCAGCGAAGATCGCCGGCTGGCACGCCCGCCAGCAGATCGGCGTTCAACTGCATCGCCACGGCGGTGATCTGTTCGAGCAGCGAGCAGGCCTTGCGACGAAGGTGCACGGTTTTACTGCGCCGGTCTGCATCCGATTCGCGCCTCTCGATCCAACCGTCGGCCGCCATGCGGTCGAGCAGCCGTGCGAGCGTGGGAGCTTCCACTCCGAGGCGATCAGCGAGTTCGGTCTGGGTCATGCCGTCCTCGGCGCAGGAGAGCTTCAGCAGCGTAATCCACTTGGCTTGGCTCAACCCAAGCGGCTTGAGACGCTGATCGAGCCGATAGCGCCACGCGCGGCCAGTTTCACCGAGAAGCGTACCAATTCCAGGGTCATTAGCGGACTTAGGCAACGCTCGGAGCTCCTCGTTTGACGGTCGCACCCTCTCCACCGTCGGAAAGCCGCGAACGAGCTGCAGCAGCGCACCGATCGCGTGCCTGCACGCTGCTCCAGTTCTTAAATTGCCATCTCATCCGGCAATCCCACGCCTCAAAACGTGTGACCGTCTTCGCCACCACTCACGCTGTGCAATCGCGCTCACGATTTCGCCTCCACCGCACCGCTGGTGCGCCGATCCCGCGCCAGATACGTGTACACGACAGGCACGACGTACAGCGAGAACAATGCGCCGATCGCGAGTCCCGCGGCAATCACCAGCCCCATGTCGAAGCGGCTGACCGCCCCCGGTCCGGTCGCAAAGACGAGCGGCAGCGCACCGAAGACCATCGCGCCGGTCGTCATCAGAATCGGACGAAGACGAATGCTAGAAGCCTTTTCCACGGCCGCGTGACGGTCCAGACCTTCGGTTTCCTGTATCACGTTGGCGAACTGCACGATCAGGATACCTTGCTTGGTGATCAGACCGATGAGGGTGATCAACCCGACTTCGGTGTAAATGTTGATCGTCGCGGCACCGAGGTACAGGAACACCAATGCTCCGGTGATCGCCATGGGCAGCGTCACCAGAACGATCAGAGGATCGCGGAAGCTCTCGAACTGCATCGCCAGCAGGAGATACACCAGTAGCACAGAGAGCACGAAGCTGATGATGATGGCGTGGCCCTGCTGGATGTACTGGCGCGATTCACTCGCATAGTTGATGCCGAACCCTGGCGGAAGAATTTTCTTCGCCTCAGTCTTCAGGTACGTCAGCGCCTGTCCGAGCGTCACACCGGGGGCCATGACGCCCTGGATCGTTGCTGAGTTCAGCTGCTGGAACTGAGGCAGGAATTCCGGCTGCACCTCCGTGTGCACGCTCATTAACGTCGAGAGCGGAATCAGCGCTCCCGTACTGCTGTGGATGTAGTAATCGCGCAGCATCGATGGGTCGGCGCGGAACCGGTCCGATACCTGCGGGATGACCTTGTAGCTGTGACCCGACATATCGAACCGGTTGACGTAGTTGCCGCCGAGCAGAGGCTCAAGATTGTCGGCAATATCGGCCATATTGATGCCGAGGTCACCGGCAAGATTGCGATTGACGTGCAGGACGACTCCGGGCGAGTCATAGCGCAAATCTTTGCTTAGGAACGCGAATCGACCGCTCTGCATCGCCTTGCCAATCAGCTCATTGGCCACCTGATCGATCTTGCCGAATCGGCTGCTCGAGGTAATGACAAACTGGACCGGGAAGCCGCCGGCTGATCCCGGCAGCGTCGGCTTCGCGAAGGCCGCCGCCTGCACGCCGGTGAGCTGATTCAGCTGTTGCTGCACGGCAGGCATCAGCGCCATCTGCGTCTTGGATCGATGACTCCAGGACTTGAGTTTCATTCCGCCGATGAGCGCGTTATCCGTCGCACCGCTCAGGGAGATGCCATTGATCTGGAAGATCCGCTTAGTTTCGGGAAATTTCCTGAAAATATCTGCGATCTGGCGAGAATAATGATCCAGGTAATGCAGCGTCGCCGTCGCCGGGCCGGTGGCCGAAACAAGAATGAGTCCTTGATCCTCGGTGGGTGCCAATTCGCTGGGTGTGCCGAAGAACAGCACCGGAATCGACACGAGGACCGCCGCAGAGACTACGAGCGCGGCCGAGCGGTATTTGAGCACCGCCGCGAGCGAACGATCGTACGCGTGCCGCAAACGCTCATATCCAGCATCGAGCGCATGCGCAAAGCCATGCGAGGGTGACGGCCGTAGTACCTTGGACGAAAGCATCGGCGAGAGGGTGAGAGCGATGACGGCAGAAACCGCCACCGTGAACACCAGAGTAAAGGCGAATTCGGAGAACAGGCTTCCGGTCAATCCGCCAGTCAATGCGATGGGCGCGAACACGGCGGCGAGCGTGGTCGACATCACGATGATCGGGCTGCCGAGTTCGCGCGCACCGAGAATCGCCGCATCGAACCCGCTCATCCCCTCTTCGATGTGCCTATGGATGTTCTCAACGATGATGATGGCATCATCCACCACCAATCCGATGGCAAGCACGACGGCCAGCAACGTAATCAGATTGATGGTGTAGCCAAAAGCGATCATGAAGATGCCGCCGCCAACGATTGCCAGCGGAATCGCCACGGCTGGAATGAGCAGCGAACGCAGCGAGCCAAGGAACAGGAAGATCACAATCACCACCACTGCGAGCGTGATCGCAATGGTCGTCATGACCTCATGGATCGACTTCTGGATGAACACGCTGCCATCGTACGGTACCGCCGCCCGGATGCCCGGCGGCAGCGAACGCTTTAATTGCGCAAATGCGCGGTGCACACCGTTGGCGACCGACAGGCTGTTGGCATTCGGAGTGGCAAAGACGCCGATGAATACAGCAGGCTTGCCGTTGTAATAGACGGCCTGATTGTAGTTCTGGCCGCCGAGTTCAACCTTGGCCACATCTTTCAGCCGAACCAGCGTATTGCCGGAATGCGCCACGACCAGATTGCGGAACTCGCTGGCATTGTGCAGGATCGTATCCGCACGGATCGGCCGGGCAATATTGTTCGAGCGAGTGCGTCCCACGGCACTGATGTAGTTGTTCGAGGCAAGCGCCGCAGACACTTCCGCCGGGGTCACCCCCAGGGCTGCCATGCGGTTCGGATTCAACCACACCCGCAACGCGAAGCTGTCGCCGCTCGGCCCGGTACCGGCCGGGACGATTTGGGCCTGACCGACGCCTTTGACCCCCTGGATCGCTGGCTGCACGACACGCAAAACGTAGTCGTTCACTTGTTGCTGGCTGAGCGTCTTGCTGTAGAACGCCAGGTACATCAGCGCGGTCTGGTTGCCGACGGTTTCATTGATCACCGGCGCCTGGGTGCCGGTCGGCAACTGGTTCTGGACCTGTTGCACCTTGGACATGATCTGCGCAACGGCAGCATTCGGGTTGTAATTGAGCCGCATGTACACCGTGATCGTCGAGGTGCCCTGCGAACTCGTGGCCGTCATGTAGTCGATGCCCGGCGCCGAGGCGATGGCTTGCTCGAGTCGCGCGGTGACGAACCCAAGCACGGTCGAGGAACTGGCACCGGGATAGGCGGTGGTCACGGTCACCAGCGTGCTCGTGACCTTCGGATACTGGCGTACCGCCATTTCGCTCCAGGCCCGCAATCCGAGCAGCAGGATGACGAGACTTAAGGCGGTGGCAAGCACCGGCCGACGTACGAATATGTCCGTAAAACGCATCGCGCTGTCCTTGGTTATCAGTGCGCGCTGCGCCGATGAATCACGACGGGCGTGCCGTTGCGCAGCTTGATCTGGCCGGCTGTCACCACACGCTCTCCAGCATGCAGACCCGAAAGAACTTCCGTGAGCGAGCCGCGCGACCGCCCCGTCTTAATGGGCGTGGCCACCGCCACCTGCATTTGATTTGCACCCGTCTTGTGCGTCTTGATGACGTACACGTAATCCCCGAACGTGCTGTAGGTGACCGCCACCGTCGGCACGGCCAGGCGCGTGTGCGCGGCGCCCACCAGGATCGTCGCCTCGCCGAACATGCCGGGGCGCAGGCGCATCTTCGGATTTCGGACGATAGCCTCAACCGTCACGTTGCGGGTATTGGGATTGATCTGGGAATTGATCGCCCTGACCTGCCCCTGAAAATGCACTCCCGGAAAGGCGTCAACCGCGAGGTCGACCTTCTGACCGGGATGGACCAGGCCGCTCTGACCTTGCGGCACCGTGAACTCGGCCCGCAGCGGATTCCACACATTGAGTGCGGCGATCTCCGTACCGGGCGAAAGATACTGTCCTAGACTGATCTGGCGCACTCCCATCCAGCCGGAAAACGGGGCGCTCACGGCCAGCTTGGCAAGCGTGGCACGCACGTTCGCGACTGCCGCCTTGGCGCTCTGCTCATCGGCTTTAGCGGTATCCAGTGCCGCAAGGCTGGTGGCACGAGCGGCATACAGGTGCTGTGCCCGTTGAAAATTGATGCGGGCGAGCGCCTCGTTGGCACGATCTTGCGCCAGTATTGCCAGTTGGTTCGAGTCATCGAGCTGCACAAGCCGCTGGCCCTTGTGCACGTGCTCGCCCGAATGGAAATAAATGCCGGTAACCTGGCCGGACAGCTGTGGGGTGAGATTGACACCGGAGGTGGCCACAAGGCTCGCGACCGTGTGGATTTCCGACCGCCACGACACCTCGACCACCGGTGCCGCCGAGACGCTCACCTCGTATGGACCGTGGTGCGCTTCGGCTGCGCGCGCGGCGTGCTCCCGCCACAGCTTGATGCCGCCGATTACTGCAATCGCCACCGCGACGATGAGCACTGTGCGCAATATGATGCGCCGCTCGGGGTTCGCCATCGGTCAATTCTCCTCAGCCATTCTGGATGTTCCTCTGGAGTACGCCGCCGGGTGCGGCTGAGCGGCCGGCAATTGCCCCGTCCAGCTCCCCCCTAGCGCGACGAACAGGCTCACGGTGTCAAGATAGCGCTGCGATTGCGCTTTGATGTAGCTCAATCGTGCATTGTTGTATTGGACCTCAGCGGTCAACAGCGAGAGGTAATCAACCGCACCGTCCCGATAGCTGGTCTCGGCCACCTGCAGGGCCGCGCGGTTCGCCGCGAGCGCATGCTCCTCTGCCCGCAGCGTCTGGGCATCATGCTCGAGCGCCCGCAGGGCGTTAGCCACCTGCTGGAAGGCCCCGAGCACTGTCTGCCGGTACGCCGAAAATGTCGCCTCGTAGGACGCAACCGCTTCGCGTTTCTGCGCCTCGAGCGTGCCGCCGGCGAAGATTGGCATGGCCAGATCGCCCGCAATGCTCCAGATGTTGCTGGCAGCGTGCAAGAACGCACCCGGCGCAGTGCTCTCCTGGCCAAACTGCGCGGTCAGTGTCACGGCCGGATACATCCGGGCTTTCGCGACGCCGATCTCCACGTCTGCGTAACGCAGCTGCGCTTCTGCAGCACGGATGTCCGGCCGCTGGCGCAGCAACGTCGATGGCAAACTCACTGGAATCCGCACGGGCAGGCGCACTGCGCTTAAGCGCGGCGAGCGATCACGCCACTGCGCCGGCAGTTCGCCAACCAGGATCGCAAGCTCATGCCGATAGACCGCCCGCTGCTGCTCCAGCGCCGGCAGGCTCGCCTCACTGGAGGCCACCTGGCTGCGCTGGGTGAGCACACTCAAATACGGCACTGCACCGAAACGATATTGCGTTTCGGTCAAGTTCAACAGGTTCTTTTCATGGGCGATGATCGATCGAGTCGCCTTAATCTGCGCTTGCACCGACGCGGCGCTGATAGCGGCGGAGGCAACGTTCCCGATCAGCGTCAGACGGGCCGCCTCGAGCTGGTAGCGCTGGTAGTCGACCAGGGCCTTTTCACCCTTAAAAACCAGGCGATTGACGCCAAAGAAATCCGGGTAGTAGCTGACCGCGAGCCTGCCGGAGTACAGCGAGTAGATGCGGCCGGGGAAGGATCCGCCGGAACTGGCCGATGATGTCCGTTGACGTGCAGCGCTGAGATCTCCGTTGACCTGCGGGTAAAATATGCCGGCAGCCGCGGCCATCGCGGCCTGCGCCTCCCGCAACTTTGCCTGTTCCTGTACCAGCCCGGGGTTGTTCGCCAGCGCCTGACTAATGAGGGAGTCGATTTGGGGCGAATGGAACTGGCGCCACCAGTCGTCGGCCGGAGAAGCCCCATAGTCGAACTGCTGGGCCTGCCCGGCTGGACCGATCGCGCTCACGGTGGCGTGCGGCGACGGCGCGTGCGTGTACGACTTCGTACGCACCGCAGGCAGAGAATACCGGGGCGCGAAGGAACAGCCAGCGAGGCTCAGCAGGCCCGCGCAGGCACCTGCCCAAAGCGCAGCGAGTCTTCGTGTCATGCGAACTCCTGTGCATTGCTGCTGAACACCGCGCGTGCGGACCACTTTTGGATAACGGTAATTTGGGTGCATCCTTAGCACAATGAACGCAACTGCCGCACATGCGTGGCAAGTCGAATCGTGACACTCCCTTTCACGGATGCCAGTCGTCGTCTTGCGGGCGACTATTGCTTAGCATGCTAACGTATCGGTCAGCAGCGCGCAATACTCCACTCTGGTCAACGGAAAGTGGCGCGTGCGGTGATTTCAGAATCATGGGGTTATCGATCCCCAGTCCGTCGCCGCGACAGGCCGACGCCTCCGGTCACCGTTCCACCTGTGTAACTGCCGGGGCGGATTCTGTCGCATCGCCGACCGTCCCCTGCTTCCAGGAGGTCTTCCGCAAGCCGCACCCGGCGGGATTGCATGTCCGCGCGCGCATTCATCAAGTCCACGCTCGGCCGCGGGCCGACCGTCACCATCGCTCAAGTACGGCTGGGATTCCGGAAGTCACGCGTTTACTGAATCCGCAGAAGCTCGCTTTCCCAACCGGAACGCAATTGCATCTCCGAGCTGCGCACGCAGGACAACAGCGGCTGTTACCGGCAAAGCGCAATCCTCAGTATCCGCGAGACCTGCACCTAAGAAATCGCTCTTCTACCTATAAGCAATCAGACTGGTCCCATTTTGATGTACGCAGAATGACTCCTGTAGCGGATACATATTCGAATTGCCACGATGTCCCGATTGATCGACACAAGTCCAGGCCATGACGACGCAAACTTGCCCATTCCATGACAAAATTTCACCTTGAGCGCCGCGCGTTGGTACGGCCTCTGAAGCCGCTCGCGCAAACTTCCCCGCCGGAATGACTCCGGAGCTTCGGCTGTGATAACCGCATGGCCTTAGCATGCACGTCTATCACCCGCCCCGAAACTGACCGCTACGGGGTATATCGCCCGGAGCTTTTGCCCAGACCCCTGCGTGACTCGCTCGCGCCATCTGGCGGTTACTTGTACCGCAACTTCTCCGCATGCGAGCCAACAGGTGACCAACCGATACGGTTCACCCGCGTAACCGATTCCGCTGCATGCTCGCCGCAAAGGCCCTGGAGCGGAGATTTCCGCTGAAACTCTGCTCCCGCACCGGACCATTTCTCAGATGAATCACCCTAATCGAAGAATGTTTCAATGCCTTGTTTATTAATGCCTTTTACGCCCCATTTTGGAAACTCAATACATGCTCCTTGCGGCAAGCGCGTATTGATACTTCCTGTGCTGCCGAAAGACTTCTCTGAGATTTACCGACGGCGTCCGGCTTCCTCGGCGCCGGTATCCCAAAGACGGAACGAGATTGTGTCCATGCCACTCACCCGGTACCTTTGACAGTTTCCTCCACATGGATGCCACTTCTTATGAGCAGCCAAGTTCAGAATGAAAATCGTTCTCGATTCGATGCCATCGCGGCCCAGTGGGATGAAAATCCAATGCGCAGCAACATGGCTAATGCTGTAGCGGGATCCATTATTGCTGCGGTCCCCCTCCAATCACATTGGCACGCGCTTGAGTACGGTTGCGGCACCGGCTTGGTCGGCCTGCGCCTGCTACCTTACGTGGAGCACGTGCTGGAGACTGATCTATCGCCCGGCATGCTGAATGTCCTCAGCGAAAAAGCTGCTGCATCGGGTCTCGACAAGGTCGAGACCCGAGTACTAGACCTGACCACGAACCCGCCTCCAGCTGAGCGCTTCGACCTCATCTTCAGCAGCATGGCCATGCATCACATCCCGGATGTTCCTGCGCTGATCAAAATATTTTACTCCATGCTCGCGCCTGGTGGCTGGATCGCCCTCGCCGATCTGGACGCAGAAGACGGCAGCTTTCATCCGCCCGACGTGCCCGGGGTCGCACACCACGGATTCGAGCGCCGAACAATCGAGGGCTGGCTACGCTCGGCGGGTTTCACTTCGGTGAGCAGCCGCACGGCTCATACCGTTGCGAAGGATCGTGATGGCGATACACGTCAGTATCCGATCTTTCTCGCGACGGGGCAGCGCTCTTAGCCGATGGAACCTGACTTTCCTGATTGAGCGCGTGGACCACCGAACAACAGCGCCGATGCGATCCGGCACGCCGGACGCATCGGCGCAGCGCAGGGGCCCTCCATTTCACTAACTTATACCACCAGAGTGTCACGCCGCATCATCAGAAAGATTCCCAGTACCATGGCTTCTCGCCCTCCGGGACGCGGATTGCGGCTGATCTCAAATGCGCCAGATCCAGCTTTGCGAGAAGCGAGCGAGAGCCGTGCCGAATCGCGGTCGTATTGAGAGGTTCCTAACGTCGAGATCCTGAATTCACACGTCGAGATCGCCGTGAGATATGCCGCCGCATGCGTGGCACCATGCCCGGCATGTGTGGCCTACCCCCGCGTACCTCTGTAGGAGCGCCTTTATGCTGCCGAAAAATGAAGACGAAATCGCGCGCTTTGCAGCCAATCTCAAAGACGAGCTCGATGGCGCCGCTCTTTATGCGGCGTTGTCCGATGCGGAGCGGGACCCTGTGCGAAAGGATCTTTTCGCTCAGCTCTCCAGGGCTGAGGCCGCCCACGCCGAGATCTGGCGGCAGAAGCTGATCGCCGCCGGAGCCGCACCTCGCTCGTTCACACCAAGTTTTCGGACCAGAGTTCTCGGGCGTCTCGCCCGATACTTCGGACCCGCCTTCGTTCTGCCGACCATCGCAACAGCCGAGTTCGCCGATCGCACGAAGTATTCCGGCCAGAAGGACGCCGCCGCGCTTGCGGCTGAAGAGCGTGGACATGCCGCCGTGATTGCAGCAGCCGCCGGAACCGAGTGGCGGCCCGGCACCGATATCGGAAAGGCTGAACCATGGCACCGAGGCCTGTCCGGCAACAACCTGCGGGCCGCGATACTCGGAGCCAACGACGGCTTGGTCTCCAATTTCTGCCTCATGATGGGCGTGGCGGGAGCTGGAACTGCCACCCGCACGATTCTGCTGACCGGGCTCGCCGGGCTCATTGCCGGAGCATGCTCTATGGCTCTCGGGGAGTGGCTCTCGGTAACTAATGCCCGCGATCTCGCACGATCACAGCTTGGAAAAGAACAGCAGGAGATCGAGCAAACTCCCGAGGCGGAGCGGCACGAGCTGGCGCTCATTTATCAAGCCAAAGGCCTGCAGAAGGAGGACGCGCAACGCGTCGCGGAGCAGATCATGCAAAGTGGCCCGGCAGCGCTCGATACGTTGGCGCGCGAGGAGCTCGGCATTGATCCGAGTGAGCTCGGCGGCAACCCGTGGGCCGCGGCCGGCGTGTCCTTTTCCCTGTTCGCACTCGGCGCGTGCGTACCCGTATTGCCACTCGCGTTCCTGCCCAGAACAGTTGGGATTCCGGTTTCGATTCTGGCAAGCGCGGTGGCCCTTGCGGCGATGGGTGCACTTTCATCGCTGTTCAACGGCCGGTCCGTCGGCTACTCGACAGTGCGCCAGTTCGTGCTGGGTAGCGCGGCTGCCGCGGTCACCTATGGTGTCGGCACACTCTTCGGCACAACTTTGGGCTGAGCCAGACACCAACTGGAAAGCGCACGGCTTTAAACGGCCGTCGTCCACAAATCCCAAGGCCCCGGTGCTGCAAAGGAAACAAGAGAACTTCCTGGCGCTTTGTCTCCTTTTGCAACGCTGTCGCACAGGACCGGCGTCGCCGAATGGCTTCTCGTTAAGTCTTAAACACCGTTTACTGGCTGTCAAAATCCCCGTAACGCGCAAAACATGACCAGCGGTATAAGTTCTGATCCCCGCTCCAATGTCTGCGCTGGTAAAGAAAGTCTCTGCAGCGCGGGATTGCGCACCCACGACCACCCCGCGCTTGCGCGTGCACTTTCGCCCGCGTAGACTCCCGCACGTCTCAGGTGTCCCAGGGAATCCATTCTCTGGGGTGAAACGGGAAGCCGGTGCGCATTCGTCATGAGAATGCAAAGCCGGCGCTGCCCACGCAACGGTAAGCGAGCCCGAGACCGCAGAAGCCACTGTGCCACTGGCACGGGAAGGTGCGGTCTCTCGGACCTAAGGTCCACTCGCAAGTCCGGAGACCGGCCTAAGACACGTACAGGGCGACTCGCGTTGGGCGACGTCAGACCGTCTGCGGAGATATAGCTGCCGCAGCTCTCTGTCCACTCGACTCCTGCCGCTCCGCAATAACCCCAGCGCACGTGGCGTGCGCACAGGAGTGGACGGGTGAAATTTTTTCGTGCCGCGGCAATGTCGCTCGCGACTTTCCCTCTGGCAGCCTTCGCGCAGCCAGGCGTATCTCCTCTCAGTCAGGTCATTGTTACCACCGCGCGCACTCCAGAGCCCCTGCGCACAACCATTGCATCGGTAACGATCATTACCCGCGCCGACATCGAGCGTCTTCAGCCTCGCTCGGTTGCTGACTTGTTGAATGGGATTGCCGGTATATCCCTCGCCAATGACGGCGGTCTCGGCAAAAGCACGTCCGTATACTTGCGCGGAACAGGCGCCGATCAGGTGCTAGTGCTCATCGATGGCGTAAAAGTGGGCTCGGCAACCACAGGCACCCCGGCTTGGGAGCAATTTCCCGTCAGCCAGATCGAGCGCATCGTAATCGTTCGCGGGCCGTACTCGAGTCTATACGGCTCCGGTGCAATCGGCGGAGTCATAGAGATCTTCACTCGTCACGGCGCCCCAGGTGCACGGGCAGTACCGAGCTTCATGACGAGTGCGGGCAGTCACGGTACCTACCGCCTCGAACTCGGAGAGTCCGGAAGCATACGCCACGGATGGTACAACGCGAGTCTGAGCGGCATTTACACTCATGGCATCACGATTTGCGCCACGGGCGCCCCACCCACCGCTTCCTGCTACACGCCCACGCCGCAGCAGGGCTATTGGAGCGGCTCGGCCGCATTCAGCGGCGGCTATCGCTTGCGTGGGGCGACTGCAACCCTCGATTTTCTACGCACGGAGGGCGACACGCGATATGACGGCAATATCTATAGTGGGGATGAATCTCGAGTGGCTCAGCAGGTTCTCGGTGCAACCATCACCGCCACGCCACTTCAACCATTACGGACATCAATTGCGCTCGGACAGAGTAAGGACCTCACTGAAGAATATTTCAACGGCGAACCGGACGGCTATTTCGATTCGACTCGGAACACCGCTTCCTGGATCAATCGTTTCGCGCTTTGGGCCCGCCAGCAATTAATTCTTGGCGTCGATTACGAGCACGACAGCGTTTCAAGCGACACCAATTACGCGATCCATACTCGCTATGACGCCGGTGAATTCGCCCTGTATCAATGGCTCTGGGGACGCGCAGAACTGCAATTGTCCGGTCGACATGACCACAACCAGCAGTTCGGAAATCATGACACATGGTCAATACAGGGCGCCTACCAAATCACTCATGCGATTCGTTTGACAGCCGCCTACGGCACTGCTTTTAAAGCTCCTACATTCAATGACCTATATTTCCCATTCTACGGGGATCCCACGCTGCGTCCCGAAACCTCGCATAGCGTGGAGCTTGGTTTGACCGGAACTGCGAACCGGCTAACTTGGAAGCTCAATGCTTATGAGACACGAATTGTCAATCTCATCGAGTACGATCCATTGACGTTCACCGCCGCCAACGTGGGGAAAGCCCGCATCCGCGGCCTCGAAGCTCAGTTATCAACCATACTCGCCGGATGGCGTGTACAACTACAAGTGACTTCACTCGATCCACGCGATACGGCCGTCAATGCAGGCAAGCAGCTGCCGCGCATAGCCCGCTTCACCGGACGACTTGATCTCGATAGAGCGTATGGTCCCTTTCAGGTCGGCGCCACAGTGTTCACCGATGGTCCACGGTTCGAGGATCCGGCGAACACCCAGCGACTCGGCGGATACGAGACCCTCGATCTGCGCGCCGGCTGGCAGTTTCGACCCCGATGGCAACTGCAAGTGATCCTAGCCAATGCACTGGGACGCCGATATGAAACGGCGCTTTACTACAATCAGCCTGATCGAAGCGCCTACCTGACACTTCGCTACACGCCGTCCACGGCTCGATGACGGTATGCAGAAAGTGCGCCGAACCGACAACCAAATCTGCGAATTCCGGCGCATGGAAGGCTCGGGAATCACAAGCAACCGACTCGACTTCAGGGACGGCCGGTCCGCCCGATTCACCTCATTAGCAGCTTGCATCACTGGAGCGAAATGATATGCCAAACCGTGACTCTCCAGAGAACTCCGATTCGGACGGTTCCGCTCAGCGTCACCGGGAGCGCATGCAGCGGCGCAAGGCTGCCGTCGATGCCCGCATAGCCTCCGCTACTGAGCATCGTGGCGTCATTCTAGTCCTCACTGGAAACGGCAAGGGCAAGAGCTCATCCGCCTTTGGAATGGTTGCCCGAGCTCTCGGTCACGACATGAACGTTGGCGTCGTCCAGTTCATCAAGGGTCGCTATCCTACCGGCGAAGCGTTGTTCTTCCGACGTATCCCGCACGTCATTTTCCATGTAATGGGCGAAGGTTTCACGTGGGAGACCCAAGACCGTGCGCAAGATGAGCGGGCAGCACAAGCCGCATGGAGCGTCTCGCAGGCAATGCTGCGCGACCCCGCTCTCGGACTTGTAGTCCTCGATGAGATCAATATTGCCTTGCGCTATCGGTATCTCGAAGCTTCCCAAGTCATCAATGCATTGCGAGAAAGGCCGGCAATGCAGCATGTCGTCCTCACTGGCCGTGGAGCACCGCCGGAGTTGATGGAATTGGCCGACACCGTAACGGAAATGCGCGCCCTGAAGCACGCGTTCGATAAGGGCATTGCCGCCCAACCGGGAGTCGAGCTATGAGTTCTCAGCCGGTTGAAGAAGGCGAAGATCAGTCCGTCCGCCCGACGAGTCAAGAGGCCAACTCGGTTGATTTAAAGCACTCTTCGGTGCCAACGCCTCGTACGGGTCACTCCGTGTCTGGAGTTACGCCCAGCGCCTCCCGGCATCGCTACAGCGAAGCGGATCGCGCGGCCATCTTTCGGGTCATTCACGAGCGGCGCGACGTTCGCTCATTCTTACCCGAACCGGTCGACCCCGATACGTTGGCCCACGTGCTGGCGTGTGCACACGCCGCGCCAAGCGTGGGACTCTCACAGCCGTGGCGGTTCGTTCGAATCACCGACCTCAATCTGCGTGGACGCATTTATGCTCTGGTCGAGCAGGAGCGAATGCGTACGGCCGATGCGATGGGTGTTCGCAAGGCAGAGTTCCTTCGACTAAAGGTTGAGGGCATCCGCGAGTGCGGCGAGTTATTCGTCGTTGGACTGATGCAAGGCGGATCGAGAGAGCTCTTTGGGCGACGCACCCTTCCGGAGATGGACCTGGCATCCGTGGCGTGTGCGATTGAGAATTTGTGGCTCGCCGCTCGCGCGGAGGGATTGGGTGTCGGCTGGGTTTCGCTCTTCGACCCGGTCGAGCTCGCGCAATTGCTCGGATGTCCTGCCGACGTTCGGCCCGTGGCCGTGCTCTGCATCGGACACGTCGCAGAATTCGATCCTGCGCCTCGGCTTGCGATCGAGCGGTGGCGCCAGCCGCGGCCGCTGATCGAACTGTTGTACGAGAACGCCTGGCCTGCAGGTTCTCCATGATCCTTCGCTGGACCATGGTAACCGAAGGTTCCACTCTGCTGACCTGGGAGTACGCCGTGTCAAAGCGTGCTGATGGAATACCGGACGCGTCCGTGACGTCACGGCAAGCACTCCACTAGGCCAAATCGATGCGACCGGTAGAACTGCTGATGGCGCTCATCCTAGACGGACTCATAGGTGAACCCCGCAGCTGGCATCCCCTTGTCGGATTCGGCCACCTAGCTCGCTGCGTCGAGCGACTGCTTAACATCGAAGCCCTTGCTCCGACGTTTCGCCATACTCAAGCCGTAATGAATTACGGCCTGGGTAGCATCGCAGTGCTGCTCGTAGCTGTGCCAGTGGTGCTGCTTGTCGTGGTGGGCTTGCATCTGCGGCTCATCGCACCACTGCTGTCCACCGCGGCGCTGTATATGGTCCTCGGACACCGCAGCCTGCATGAGCATGCGCGAGCAGTGGAACGGGAGCTGAATCGCCTCGATCTCGAAGCAGCGCGACGTCAGGTCGGGATGCTGGTAAGCCGCGACACACACGACATGGACGCGCACCGAATCTCTGCAGCAACCGTCGAATCAATTCTTGAGAACGGCAACGACGCTCTGTTCGGGGCATTATTTTGGTTCATGATCGCCGGCGCCCCGGGGGCGCTCGCCTACCGGCTAATTAATACCCTAGATGCCATGTGGGGATACCGCACCGCGCGCTACCGCCACTTTGGCTGGGCGGCTGCGCGAGTCGATGACGTGGCAAATCTGATTCCGGCGCGACTGACCGCGCTGAGCTACGCCATCGTGGGGCATACCAAGAGCGCGCTGCGCTGCTGGCGTGAGCAAGCACCACGATGGGACAGTCCAAATGCAGGACCAGTCATGGCTAGCGGTGCTGGTGCACTCGGCGTTCAGCTCGGTGGGGGCGCGTTCTATCACGGCCGGTGGCGTGAGCGTCCGGTACTCGGTGCGGGCAGAGCAGCGTGCTGCGCGGATATTTCTCGTGCCGAGCAGCTCCTCATGCGTGCGCTGCTCCTCTGGGTGTTCAGCCTATTCCTGGTATTTGAGATAACGAGGTGGTTGCATGCTTGAGCACGGCGGACGTCTGCGAAATGCAGCGGCACAATACGGTATTGCCCTCGAGCACTGGTTGGATCTCTCCACGGGCATAAATCCTCTACCTTGGTGTGGTCCGCCGGTACCACGCTTGGCATGGGCACGTCTGCCCGAGTCAGACGACGGATTGCTACAGGCTGCGCAGCAATACTACGGTGCCCCGAGCGTCTTACCCGTAGCGGGCTCGCAGAGCGCAATTATGCATCTACCGAGACTGCGCGCATCGAGCCGCGTCGCGGTAGTCGAGCCCAGTTACGCCGAGCACGCTTTGCGCTGGCGCGAGGCAGGGCATGCCGTAAGTTCTATTACCATTGAGCAATGTGCCGCCGCCGCGGAGAGCGCCGATGTCCTGATACTGGTCAATCCGAACAATCCAACCGGTTCGCGGATCAATCGCATGCAGCTGCTGCGGTGGCACGAACGCCTCGCAGCGCGCGGCGGCTGGCTGCTCATTGACGAGGCGTTTGCCGATCCTGACCCGACCGACAGTGTGGCGTCATTTACGGATCGGGACGGGCTTATCGTGCTGCGCTCCTTCGGCAAGTTCTTCGGACTTGCTGGCGCGCGCGTCGGATTCGTACTGGGTACGCCGTCTCTCCTCAGCGCCCTCGATGCACAGCTTGGGCCGTGGCCTCTCGCCGGCCCCGCGCGATTCATCGCACGTCGGGCACTGACCGACCATCGCTGGCACCTTGCTATGCGAACACAGCTCCAGGCCCTGGCGCAACGACTGAAGGGGCTTCTGCAACGCCACGGTCTCACTCCGGCCGGCGGCTGCAGTCTCTTTCAGTGGGTCCCGACTTCGCATGCGACCGCAGTGCACGACGCTCTGGCACGTCAGGGCATTCTCACTCGGCTGTTTCGGACACCGCAAAGCCTGCGCTTCGGACTTCCCGCCGAGGAACTGCATTGGCAGCGCCTGGAGTTCGCTCTGACCGCTCATCAGCGTGACTGCGCGTGACAGAGTATTCAGGTACTCGACCCGTGGGCAGATCGCGGACCGAGAGCGTCAGTCGCGGGAAGCCGCAGGATTTTGTGACGTCCACGACGGAGTCGCACTCCGTCGGAAATCTATCGGCATTGGAATAGCTCAATGAGAACACTCATCCTGGGCGGTGTTCGCTCCGGCAAGAGCCGTCTCGCAGAACAGCGCGCGCACGCCAGCGGCCTATCGGTGGTCTACATCGCAACCTCCATGCCCGCCGGCGACCTGGAACTTCAAGAGCGGGTTCGGAAACATCGCACACGTCGCTCAAGCGAGTGGCTCACCGTGGAAGAGCCCTTCGCACTCGGCGAAACGTTGCGCGCTCACGCCTCACCCGAGCGTTGCCTACTCGTCGAATGCCTCACTCTCTGGCTGACAAACCTGCTCTGCCAGCGGCCGGAGCAGCTTGTCGCCGAACGCGACAGCCTTTGCCGTGCCGTCGAGACTCTTTCCTGCGAACTGGTAATGGTCAGTAATGAAACTGGACTCGGTGTGGTGCCGGCCGGAGCACTTTCGCGACAGTTCGTCGATATCAGCGGCGAATTGCATCAAAAGCTTGCCGCGCTGTGCGAACGCGTAACACTGACCGTTGCCGGTCTTGCGATCGACTTAAAGCAATCCGCGCTGCGAACGCAGTAGTGCAGCCATTAAAGGTCATCACAATCGAGCCGTTCCGTTAGTCCGTTCGTCTGCCACGGTTCACACCGACACGCTCGCATCTTCCGAAAGAGACAATACTTTTTTATTCCAATTGACACGGAGCCCCAATGAACGACACGCATTCCGTTCCCGCGTTTTTGCAGGACACGTTGAGGGATATTGTCCCCATCGCACCCGAACTGTACGCCCAGGCCGAGCAGCGCCTCGATCAGTTGACTAAGCCCCCCGGAAGCTTGGGACGACTGGAGAGGATTGCCGCACAGTGTTACGCCGTCTTCGCGGGCATTCCAACGCTACCAATGCGCAAAGCCGCATATGTATTCGCGGCGGATCACGGAGTGACTCAAGAAGGCGTGAGCGCTTATCCGAGCGCCGTTACGGCACAGATGGTCGCAAATTTCCTTCAGGGCGGCGCCGCGATCAACGTACTCGCACGTGTCCACGATGTGACCTTGACGATCATAGATGTGGGCGTCGATGCGGAATTTTCTGAATCCTCATCGCTGTGGCAACGAAAGGTTCGTCGCGGCAGTCGCAACCTGCACCTCGAGCCGGCTCTCTCCGCAGAGGAACTCGAGCAGGCGCTGCGCGTTGGGCTTGAAGCAGCCGACGACGCAGACCGCAGGAACTACTCGATCGTTGCGGCCGGCGAAATGGGTATCGGCAACACCACTGCCGCAAGCGCGATTACTGCGGTGCTCACCGGCCAGCCCGTGGACGCTGTTACCGGTTCAGGAACGGGCATTGGTACCGCGGCACGCGAGCGGAAGCAGCAGATCATCCGCGACGCCTTGACTCAGCATCTTACCGATCGTGTGTCGCCGCTCGAGGCGCTGCGTTGCGTCGGTGGCCTCGAAATCGCCGCCATGACCGGCTTCTTTCTGGGCGCGGCGCGCCATCGGCAGCTCATCGTAGTGGATGGGTTCATTGCGACCGCGGCGGCCGGCGTTGCGGTGGCTCTCGCTCCAGCCGCAAGGGATTACATGCTGGCCGGGCATCGATCCGAGGAGCCGGGTCATGACTGCCTGCTGCGTCACCTCAGGTTCGATCCCGTTCTGGATCTGAAAATGCGCCTCGGCGAAGGGACAGGCGCGGTGCTCGCCATGCCGGTCATTACCTCCGCGGCACACGTGCTGGCGGAAATGGCTACCTTCGCCTCTGCCGGTGTGAGTACGGCCACAGCATGAGGCGTTTAGTCCGCGGCTTTCTCGGCAGCATTCAGTTCCTCACTCGGCTTCCCGTGCCTCAGTACGGGCCGCAACCGCTGCCGCTCTCGTGTACAGCGCTCTATTTTCCATTCGTCGGAGCGCTGCTCGGTCTCGCCGCGTTTGCCCTCGTGGCGACCCTGAGCCCGCACCTCGGTCCTGTCGCCGCCGCAACGGCTGCGGTACTGTTCCTGGCCCTGATCACCGGTGCGCTTCACGAAGATGGGCTGGCAGACTGCACCGACGGGTTGGGCGGGGGCAGGACGCGCGAGCAGGTTTTGCTTATCATGCGCGATAGCCGGATCGGCAGCTACGGAGCGCTTGCCATGGCCGGCTCATTATTTTCCCGTATCGCATTGATTGCAGAACTCGCTCCATCTCGAGCGCTGGCATACATGGTATGCGCCGAATGCCTCTCGCGGTGGACGGTACTGCCGTTGGGGTTTCTGCCATCCGCGCACACCGAGCTTGCAGCGCCGGGACAAGGCGCACGCATAGCCGGTCAACTCTCTACAGTTGGCGTGACAGTTTCCACCCTTTTTTGCGCAACCATCACCATTTTCCTGCTGCGCGCGGACTGGTGGAAGCCCTGGCTTGCATGCTTGCTCGTTACGGGCACTAGCGCCATCTATTTGCGGCACAGGATCGGTGGCGTTACGGGTGATTGCTTCGGAGCGGTCATCCAGCTCGCCGCAACTGCTGTGTATGGTTGTGGGGCTTGGCGATGAAGTCGCTGATTCTCATCCGCCATCCCGCCACTGCCCTGGCGGGAACATTCTGTGGGCACAGCGACCCGGATCTGAGTCCCGTTGGGGAATCTCAGCTGACGCAGCTACGCCGCAGACTGCAAGGCGTCCGCCTCGATCGGATATTGAGTAGTGATCTGCTTCGCGCACAGCGCTGCGCAAACGAACTGGCACATCAGCACAGCGTTCCGGTTGAGCTCCGGCCGGGACTTCGGGAGATCGCCTTCGGCGCGTGGGAAGGGCTCAACTGGTCGCAAATCGAGGCTCACTATCCAGCAGAGGCGATCGATTGGCTTGAGGGCTTCCCGACGGTGACGCCCCCACAAGGCGAAGACTATACCCATTTCGCTGGGCGCATCCGCCGGGAGGCGGCTGGCTGGTCGAGCCTGTTCACCCCCAATCCCCTGGCGGTCGTCACGCACCGAGGGGTCTTGCAGTTCATCCTTCAGGTCTATGGCGGCATCGAGGCCGCCCGCGCCTGGGAGATGACCTCGCAACCGGCTACCGCATTGTTCTGCGACTGGGTCGACGGTGCCGAGTGCACTTTACGCATTCACGAGCAGTGGTTCGCGCACGCGGGAGAGATTCCGCCGACGCCAGCTACCCAGCAGATCCGGTGAGCCTAATTCGACGCCGCACGTGGGCCAATTCCCTGGCAATCGAGCATGCCCAATGCAAAGCGAGGAATTGAGCGGCAGCGGATGCGCGGGATATCATCACGGTGAAATACTACAGGGCCTGTGGTGTTCCGCCGATGCGCCGTGCGACGAATCAACGCAGTGCCTGGTGACACTCCCGATTTGCGCGATCGTCAGCCGCGCCCATTTCACCGTGACAGACGCTCACCGCATCGAAGTCACTCCCCCGTCAAAAACCAAGGCCGGGCGCGCTGCCCGGCTGACGATGGATGCTCTCGGCTACAGTCATCACGGCGGACGACTCGTTCTCGAATGTGCGATCCCAACAGGCCTGGGACTGGGCTCCTCAAGCAGTGACGTATTGGCGACCATGCGTGCAGTCTGCGCCGCTCTCGGTGGCAGCCTCAATTCCATCACACTCGCGCGACTTGCGGTGGCCGCCGAAACAGCCTCTGATCCAATTATGTTCGACGGCACCGTGCTGTTCGCGCAACGTGAAGGTAGAGTGCTGGAGGACTGGGGCGCATGGATCCCCCGATACCTCCTGCTCAGCGTTGATACGGACCCCGGACTTCGCGGCGTGGATACCGTCAGCCTTGCACAGCCTCGTGGTGAATCAGCCCGCACAGATTATGCGGCGCTCATCGCGCGGGCACGCTGCGGATTTAAGCGGCTTGATTCCGCCGAGATTGCCGCCGTCGCGACCCGCAGCGCGGAGCTGAACCAGCGCATTGTCCCGCTGCGGAAATTCCGCGCGCTGTGCGCGCTCGGCGAGCGCAGCGGATGTCTCGGCTTGCAGATTGCGCATTCCGGAACCGTCGCCGGTTTGCTGTTTGATCCAGCGACTCCCCCGGATAGTCTCGAGGACTTGCATCAGCAGCTGCGCGCGCTCGGCATGGCGCCACGCGGGATTCTCAAAACCGGCAACCGGATCGGCTCCGAGATCTGTTGATCGGTGAAGCAACGGGGCGAACGCAGTTTGCCGCTTCGCTTTACCAGAGCCAGCGTGGTGACCACGGCGCTCACGTCGCGCCGGTGCTGCCGCCGTGGATCGAACTCGTGCTTCACCGCCAGTCACATCAGCGCCATCAACGCGCAGGGGCTCGCTGTAAATGTACTTCGAGCTCGGTCAACAGGGGCCGCTGCCCTGCGGCGATCTTGCGCTTTGCTACCGGAAGCGCAAACCATTCGGCCCGATCCACCTCGGGAAACTCCTGTTGGCGTCCCGAATGGCGAGGCCACTCAAGCGTAAACCGATTGCTTTTCAGCGTCGAGACATCGAAATCGCTGCGAATCGCCCAAGCATGTACGATTTTACCGCTTGGCTGACGCGCCGGCGCCAACGCAATCAGCTCGCCGCCGGGAGACGCTGCTCCGGTCTCCTCCGTGAATTCCCGCCGCGCCGCTTCAATGGGCGCCTCCCCATCGCCCATTTCCCCCTTCGGTATCGACCAGGCACCCTCGTCTTTTTTGGCCCAGAAAGGACCTCCCGGATGCACCAGAAGTATTTCCAAGTCTCGCTCGGTCTGTCTGAACAGCACGAGACCCGCACTGTGCTTTATCGACATACCTGCCCTCTTGGCGTTCGCGCGGAGCAAATGAAAGCCGATCGGCGAGGACTCATCTGGTTCCTGTGGTACGTTCTGACGAGAGCGCGCGCCTTGCCGGGAGCGAGAGCAGCTCGAACGAGCGGTCTCCGTCCGATCTCAAAGTCCCCACAGTTCTCATGCAACCCATCACGCCCGCTGCGCGATGCCCGAACCCTCCTCAGAGACCTGAGGCGCGACACAGCTGACAAGCGTGCCGCCACTCGCGACTGAGCTGATAGACAGCAGTCCTCCGATTGCGCTCGAGCGGTATCGCATGGTGTTGGTCCCAAACCCCGCCCCCGTTGCGCGCTCGCGCCTGATGCCGTGGCCGTCGTCTTCGACTTCGAGCTTAACCAGCATCGGCCGGACCGTCAGGCGCAGTTCAATGCGTCGTGCATCGGCATGCTTCAACGCATTCTGGATGGCCTCCTGGGCGATGCGGTACAGATGCGTTCGGGCTTCGAGCGGCCGACGTAGTTCCGCATCGAGGTGATTGCGGATTTCGACACGGGTGTCACCCACCGCGCTCGACTGGGCGAGAACCGCAAGCGCAGCAGCCAAGTCACCGTTAGAGTTCATCAGCGGCGAGAGCCCGTGGGCAATATTGCGCGCACTGGCGAGTGCTGAGGCGATGCGCTCGGAGAGCCGAGCGAGGTCCGGATCCATCGGAAGACCACGTCGTGCCCACTGATCCGCCACCTCGCTCGTCAATATCGAAGCGACGGTGAGATCCTGAGCCAGTCCGTCGTGAAGGTCCTGCGCCAACCGACGCTGCTCGCCGGAGATGGCAGTGACCAGAGCGTCCTCAAGAGCCTTGCGTTCGGACACGTCGAAAGCAAAAACCAGCCAGGCAGGCCGGTCGGCATACTCTACCTCCTGGGCCCACACCTCAACGAACACTGGCGTGCCATCACGAGTTCGTTGCCGGATTTCCAGGGGCTGAGCGAACTCTCCCGACAGCAAGGCCGCGAGTGTCTGCTCCTCGTGCGCGGGTGTTAAAACGGCGATGGTCGCCTGAAGAAGCTCATCACGGGTGTACCCGTACTGCCGTTCGGTTGCGGAATTAACCACCAGGAACCGCAGTGTCTCCCGATCGTGAACCCAGAGAGGCTGAGGACAGGCGTTGAACAGCTGCTCGTAGCGCCGTTCGAGGCGCTTCTGCTCCGCGAGCAGCCACGCGATGAGCAGTACTGACAGGCTGGTCGCGCCGAGATAAGACCACAAGGTCACAAGCCCGGTGATTTGGCCCACTCCACTTAGGATCCCGACATCGAATGCGATGCAGAACAGCGCCGTCGCGGCAATGGCAAGTCCGGCAGCCGCCGCCGGCACGAGTCCGAAGCGAAGGCATACCGCAGCTACGAATATGGTGGCCGCAAGCAGGGTCGGGGAACGGAGGAACTGGTAGGTGGGTAACACCTTTGGTGCAAAAACCATGGTTGCGAGCAACGCAACCAGAAGCACGAGGAAAAGCACGCTGGTCAACGGCTGATTGACCAAGGGACGCAGGCTCTTGCGGCGGGCCGCCACCAGCAACGGTCCCAGAATCATCGCGCCCATAAAATCGTTCAGCCACCAGCGGAACCCATCGAGCACGGTCCAGGCCGAGTGATACATCGGATCCACCCGGTACCACATCGCAAAAGTCGTCGCGCCCACGAGTGCGGGGATGGACATCCCGAGCAGCGCAGCGCCGCCAAACAGGGGTATATCACGCCCCCGTGCGAAGTCTTCATCGAAGTCGTAACGCCGCAAGAGCCAGACCGTGACCCATATGCCAGCGGGCAGCCCGATCTCAGCGAACATCGCCGGCGCCAGACTGCGCCCGTTCAGCAGATCCACAAGCACATTGGCGGCGTAGATCGGGATGTACTGCAGCGGGCCCCAGCGAATAACCGCGGCCAATGCGATCCCACTGCCGAGCAGCCATACGGCAACCCGACCGCTCCAGCCCGGTGGCTGGATGCCGTGGGCGCAGATCGCCAGGATCGCCGCGAAGACAATCACGCTGCGCACGCCGACCCGAAGCGTCCCCGGCAAGCTCGGATGGCGCTTCGTGCCAGTCATCGCGGCATCGCTGCGCGGCATGGTGTGCGTTCCGCCTCTCGCTCTAGACGGTGATCAAGAGTATCCCGCCACTGCCTCCGATAGTCACGGATGCTACCACAGCGAGCGCCCCCACAAATGAGATGGCACTCTCAGGATGTGCACCCCCGGGTGCCTCGAGCGCAGGAGCACTCAGGCGGCCCGTGGCAGAACTTCAACCGAACAGGCCAACCGTTGGGCGGCCGAAGAGGTAACCCTGCAGCAAGTCGGCTCCGAGTCTGGTGACCGTCGCCGCTTCGGCTTGCGTCTCGATGCCTTCGACGATCAGTTGCGCCTGAGTGGCCTTTGCCACGCTGACGAGCAGCTCGCAGAGCCGCTGCTTACGCCTGTCGGAATCGATGCCACGGGCGATGGTCATGTCGACTTTGACGAACGACGCGTGAAGCTCGGCCAGCACCGATAGCGAGTTATACCCGGCACCAAGATCATCGACGGCAATTCGAAATCCAGCGCCGGTCAGAAACTCCACCGCATGCCGCCAGTTCATGATTTGCAGCACGTCGGCTCGCTCCGTGATTTCCACCACGACCCGAGAAGCGTACTGGCCGAGGGGCTCGAGTCTGCGCCGTACCTGTTCGATGTCGTTCAATTCGGCCGGATGCGCGTTGATGAACAGACTGGCCTCCGAAGGCATCACGGCAAGGACGCGCGCCACGCACTCGGCGACCTGATCGGCAAGCCGTCCGAGCATGCGATGCGCCTCGGCTGCGGCAATGACCGCGAGCGGAGAATCGAAGCCCGCATGCGTGCTTCGTAGAAGCGCTTCGTACCCCATCACTTGGTGATCCACCGCGCGAACGATCGGCTGCAGCGCCAAAGTGAGCGCGTTGGACGACAGGCACTCCTCGAGCTGACGCCGCTGTTGATCGAAACCCTCGCGCAGAGATTCAATATACACTTCGCGCAGTCTGGCACGACCTTCGATGGCGCCATCCAGTGCCTCGAGAATGTGCTGGCGATCGAACGGCTTGGGGATGACACGTGCAATCTCACCGCGATTGACCGCCTCCACGATCACGGGGATATCGAGCGTACCGGACATCAGCAGACGGACACACTTGGGCTGTACCTCGCGCAGCCGATTCAGCACCTCTAGCCCGTTCGGCACCGGAATTTGATAGTCGACGATAGCGGCGTCGTAGTCTGAAGAGAGAGTCCTCGCCAGCGCCTCGGTCCCATCCGCCGCAGTGTCAACAGCATGACCGACCCGTTCCAGAATCGAGCGCAGAACATCGCGCAGACCAGCATCATCGTCCACTACGAGTATGCGCTGCATGCTGCAGCCCCTTTTGCCGGGAACAATGCAGCGCATGATGCGCCGCACTCAGGCGAGTGTACAAGTTTGACCTATTCTCCCCAGCCGGCCGCTCAAGGTGTCCTCCGGCAAGGCCGTTCGCGGCGCAAGAGGCCCCGCTAGGTGGGGTCGAACGGGCTCACCGGCGCGAAGCAGCCCATTGAGGCACGCAGATTCCCGGTTGTACCGGCCTGCCGCACATTGAGGAGGTAGGCCGGGCTTGCGCAACCGGCCGAAGAGCCTCGTGGCATTTACGAGCTTGCCTGCCCCCCGGATCGACGGTAGCGTATAAACTACTGTTCCGTAGCGTCGCCACATTGCACCGCAACGGCACAGTTGCTGGATTCTTAGGAGCACTCACCATGCGCTTCAAAGCCCTTACGCACTGGGTACTTGCCATAAGCATCCTGCTCGGTGCGCTACCGATCGCCGCGATGGCCCAGGGACGGATCGAGGCCGTCTGGGCTCCCCGTCACGTGCGCTTCATTTATCAAGGTTTCACAACCCAATATTCATGCGACGGCTTGCGCGAAGATATCCGCGCGATGCTCATCAAGCTTGGCGCGCACGATCTGAAAATCCGTTCATACGGGTGCACGCGCCTCATCGGCGTGGAACCGTTCCCGGGCGTGCAAGTCACCATGCAGGTGCTCGTCCCGGCAGAGAACGCCAAAGCAAAGCAGTCCGGCCCGACGGTGGCCGCACATTGGCAGAACGTCGTACTCATGCCGGACAATGCCAGCTTCGAAGAGCAGGGCAACTGCGAGCTGATCGAGCAATTTAAAGAAACGTTCCTCCCGCTGTTCACCACCCGCCACATCAGCTACCGGTCGACCTGCGTGCCGCATCAGATCATGCTCGGCACGCATCTCAGTGCCGAGGTCCTGATGCCGGAGGCGAAACCACAGGCTCGGCATTAAGCTACCCCTGCCGTCGATCCTCTGGCGCTCCGCAGATGCGCGCCTGGAATCCGACTGTCAGTATTCGCGGCGTAACCTCAGCGAATTTTCAGTTCGGCCCGCCGGCCGCGTAGCCCATGCGCGCACTGTGCCGTCGGGGGCAGCGTCCGCGCTCGACAGGGCTGTTTTCTGACCGCCGCAGAGCGGCCAGCGCTCGCGCCGACGTGCAGTCCAGCCGTGCACTCGATGAGCAATCGGAAACCTCGTGCGTGGCTGCCATCTGGCGCACGCAACCGACCTGACAGCGGCGAGTTGTCTGGCTTGTCAGCGCAACCAGTTCCGCGACGGATACGCCGGACTCGGTGCGCTCCGTACCTCCAGCTGCCCGACCAGGACAGTCCGCTTGCAGCGCCGCCCAGCCACCCTACCCCGGGGATTCTCCCGGCGAGTCAACGCGAGCACGGTCCGCGCGACGCTCAAGGTGTCAAAGATGACTCTAGTGCCGCAATCAGTCCGTCGACCTCATCGCCTGTCGTGTAATGCACGAACGAGACCCGGGCCGCACCGCGCACCGGGTCGACGCCCATCGCTGTCAGCAGACGCGTCGCGTAGAAATCACCGTTACCGATCATGTAGCCACGTTCGGCGAGTCGGCGGGCCAACTCTCGCGGTTCTAGGGAAGTTGGCACGAACGCGACGGTCGCCGCTCGCTCCTCAGCATCTGTCGGCCCTAGTACGCGCACGTCCTTACGACTCTCGAGAAATGAGAGCAGTCTGCGCAGCAGCGGGTGCTCCGCTTCCCGCAGCGCTGCACGGATTCGCTGCGCGCGACCGGCGGCCGCTGCGCCCGGGTGATGATGCTCATCGAGCGCGTCAAAATACTCGGCAATGCCGCGCGCTGCCGCCACTTGCGCATGGTCGGGTCCAGCAGGCACGAGGCGCTTGAACGGTTCGGTGGCATTGAAGTAATGACCTTCATTGTCGAGCCGCTCAAGCAGATCGGGACTGAGCACCATGACCCCTTGATGGGGTCCGTAGGTCTTATAGAGAGAAAAGAGGTAGATATCCGCGCCCAGCGCTCGGATATCGGGCAGACCATGAGGTGCCCACGACACTCCGTCGACTACCGTCAGCGCTCCTGCCGCATGCGCTCGCGCAACGATATCGGCGACCGGATTGACATGCGCGACGATATTCGACGCATGTGGAAAGACGAGCAGTCGCGTGCGATCTGACAGCAGCCGATCGAGCTCACCTCGATCGAGACAGCCCGTGATGGGGTCGACGCACCATTCCTTGATCAGCACGCCATGGGCCACCAGCCGGCGCCACACGCCACTGTTTGCCTCATGATCCTGATTGGTCACAATAATTTCATCGCCCGGCTTAAGCAGCGCGCGGAATGCGTGTGCGAGCACGTAGGTATTTTGGGAGGTCGAGGGGCCGAAATGTACCTCAGCAGCCGACACGCCGAGATACTCGGCCAGCCGGATGCGCGAGGCATCCATCCACTCCCCCGCCTCGGCGGAAGCGGCGAACAGGTAATAGGGCTGAACTTTGAGGCGGCGGTAGTACTCGTGCAGCCGACTGACCACCGCCCCGCAGGCATATGAGCCGCCGGCGTTCTCGAAGAACGCCTGATTCGCGAGCGTAGGCTCGCCAAAGGCCGGGAACTGCCCCCGCACGAATTGCAAATCCAATGCCATTCGGCTGTGTCTCGCTGCCATCGATTTCGCCCTTCGCCACCGCATTACTGGTCCGACATTGTGCCCCAACTGCCTCCCACTGTGCGCATCCGCTAGCAGATAGCCCCTACCGGGAAATCCCCCCGCTGCTGGTCGCCTCAATCCGGTCTGCACGGACCGGTTAATCGCTACGCATCATTACGAATGGTACGTTTCGCCCCGCAGCGCAAACTCCCCAAATCCGGTTCGCCAACCGGAAGTGACGTTCCTCGGATGCTCGCCGGGGACCAGGAGCCGAACTCATGAGCCGCAGCACAATCCTGTTCGCCGTCTCTACGCCGCAGGAGGTCGGACCCATCGAAGCGGCCAAGGTTGCGCGGATTACAACCGCGTTCGATGCACGGCTTGAGCTCTTTCATTGCGTGTTCGATTCTCACTCGACGCAGCAGAGCGAATTCGCGCCCGAAAGAACTGAAGAGCAGATCCAGCGACTGGTCTCCAACGCACACCACGCCCTGCAGTTGCTCGCCGACCAGTTTCACTCGCTCGGTGTGCCGGCGAAAGTGAGTATCCGCTGGGATCACCCGGTCCACGAGGGAATCGTCCGACAGGTCCTGAGACGTTCGCCGCGACTGCTGATCGCGCAGAGCAGTCCCCGTGATCCACTGACGCGTGCGCTTCTGTCGCAGACGGACCGCAAGCTGATTGAGACCTGTCCGTCGCCTTTGCTGTTGCTGAAGACACATCGCCCTTATTGCGCACCACCCCTTATTGTCGCTGCCGTCGATCCCGGCCACGCGCATGACAAACCGGCCGTGCTGGATGAGCACATAATCGATGCCGCGCTCCGACTGACTGAGGCGTTGGCGGGTAAACTCGTGCTGTTCCACGCACGCACCCCCTGGGAGGAGGCGCTGCGCGCGGACCCGGATCTATGGGACCTGCCGGAGTATCAGGACGAGCAGTTCCATCGCGACTATCTCGACCGAGTGGATGCGAGCGTCGTCTACCTCGCCGAGCGCCACGGCCTTGAGCCGGAACAAGTGCACGTCGAAGATGGCCACGCTGCAGAACGATTGCCTCACTATGCGGGGGCGATCAATGCGGATATCGTCGTCATGGGCGCGGTCTCACGTTCACGGCTGCGCCGGATGATCATCGGTCATACCGCCGAGCAAGTGCTCGATACGCTCCCGAGCGACATTCTGATCGTCAAGCCACCGGACTTTAAAACCACGGTGCGTCGTGAATCGGCCCATCTGGTCCACGCGAGCCTAGAACTGCCCTCGCCATGAGTGACCGGGCCCGCGAGTCACAGACCACTGAGACGTTCGAGCGCTCATGAGCGATGAGCCTACATTCCGGGGTCGACCGCAGTCGCGCACCACAGGCTCTCCGAGCATCGGGGCGGCCGTGTCCCTGCCCCGGCCAGCGCATGCCGGCGGTCTGCCACTCTATGAAGCCCTCGCCCAACGCCACTCGACGCGCGCCTACTCGAACTGTCCCCTCCCCGCTCAGGTCCTGTCCAATCTGCTGTGGGCAGCCTATGGCATCAACCGTCCCGGCGGTGAGCGCACCGCGCCTTATTGGCGACACGTGATGGTAATCGACGTCTATGCCGCACTGAGCGACGGTGTCTGGCGCTATGATGCCGAAAAGCATGCTCTGATACTGCACCTACCGCACGACATCCGCGCACAGACAGGCCGACAGGACTTCATTGGGACCGCTCCCCTTGATCTGATCTACGTGGCGCAGGGTGAACGTATGGCCGAACTCTCCGCTGCCGAGCGGCGCCTGTACGCCTCAGTCGACGCAGCGTTCATCGGCGAGAACATCTACCTGTGTGCCGCTTGCGAAGGGCTCGGCACCGTCTTTCGCGGCGGCATCGACTATGACCGACTCGAGCGCGCCCTGCAGTTGCACCGGAATCAATTCGTGACGTTTGCCCAAACCGTCGGATACCCCGCCACGGTTTGCTGATTCCGCGCACACGTGCAGCGCATCGATCGAATACTCAGGATCGGATCCGCGCCGCAACCACTGTGATCACGAGCAAAATCACTGCGACCAGCAGCACGATCAACAAGTGCCTTGCATGCAGCTTCATGTCTCTGTGTCCTCCCGAGGCCAACCATGGCATGCGCAGACCGAGGTGCTCACACCATCACCTGTTCCACAGGCCGGCGCAGCGCACGAGCGCTGGGCGGCGCATAGCCGAACCGGATGAGCACACTCGGAAGGCAGCGGTCTGCGCCGATCGCCATTGCCAGCTCAACCCGTGTCGCGCGAATTTCGATCGGTTCATTGACGATTGACGCGCGCATATTCAGCGCCGTCGCCAGCAGGAGGAAGCGCTCGCATGCTCGGCCAACGGCCGTCCAATACCTCGGCTCATGCCCCGCGCCGACGAATATCGCAAAGCCTCCGGAGCTGCGGACCGTGCAGATGTCTTCCCCGCAATCCGTTACGCGACTGATGCCCATGTCGAGAAGCTGCTCGCCGAGCCAGCGTGGCAAACATGGCTTTCCGGAACACCGCGCGAACAAACCATCACGCTGACGCAGCGCCTCGCGCTCGTTGAATCGCATCCAACCCTTCAGCTCCTGCAGAAATTCCGTATTCGTCGCCCGAATCGCCTGAGCGGCGCGCAGTAGCTCGATGAGCCTGTCCCTCCGGAACGGCTCCGTAACAAGCTCGACGTGCACATTCAGATCCTCGGCACACCGCCCCAGCAACCGTAGTTCTGTGACAGACGGCACCCGTCCATCGTATACACCTCGCGTATTCTGGCGTCTTGGAATAGCGTAAAACAGCTCCGATGGCGCGATATGAGTAAGCGGCTGCAACCCGACCCGCAATCCGCCGCGCCCCACGGGATGGTAGGCGACATCGCCGCTCAGTCCAAACGCGCGGGCTGCGATACTGGCATTCTCCGCAGCACACCCAAGTGCGACGAACAGTTGCTCGTCGTCCGGAAATGCCATCGGCATGCGGCGAGCAAAATCCGGATGGACAAGCAGTTCGCGCGCACTGCTGCGCAATAACCAGGGCTGGGAGTTTCGATGACTTGGCGCCAACGTCGCATAACGAGCCACTTCCCGCACTGCGGCCTCCTCGGACTCCAGCGGAACACGCGCAGCTCGCCAGATCTCACGCACAGCCGACGCATACGCCCCGGCCTGCCCAGTCACCGCAGCACTCTGCCTCTTCTCAGCGGACACTGTCCGCTCCGCCAGCAGGCCGCGCGCGCTCATCGGAATGTCCTGCAGGTTGGACGACCGTCAGTCAATGACCACGAGCCGCGCCTGCGCTTGCGGGCAGGACTCTCTGCTGACAATTCAGCTGTATTCGTGCAGACAACTGCGACGTTCATGTCGCTCTCCCGTCACGTTTTCCAGATGAACCGAGCACTCACCTCAGGCTTATCCAAGCCAGATTCAGCGGCACCGCCATCCTCAGACCGAACTCGATCCGCTGAGATTCGAACCGGCCTCCGGCATTCCATTGCATCCGCTCCCCATTTTCTACTTACTGTGACCTTTGCAACTGCCCGCCGATCATCGGACAGCACGTGGCGCGCGAACATAGCGGATGTCCACATCCTCGCGTAGCGAAGGTGCGCTGACGATCGGTCTGCAATGTCTTGACGCAACACAGGCACGTCAACCCGTATGCCTGGTGGAATCAACCAGGCTGACGCGAATAATGTCAAAAGCAACGACCTCTCTACGGAACCCTCCGGCCGGACCACTCAATCGGAGAGGGGGCCGAGTGACCGATGCACTATCCGATAGATCTACGCTGCCGCGTCGGACGGGTTCGTCCGCTGGGCAATGTTCGCCGCACCCGATGCATGCAGCGACTTGCGGCGAGCCAGGAGGAACCCTGAGGAGCCGGTTCGAGCTGCCCGATCAGGCTTGCGGCGCGTGCCCGTGATGAGCCTCTTGACACAGCCCGTGATCCGCCAGCGTAGCGATGACACGGCAGTCACGAATTCGATGTCCGCGGCGATGCTGCAGCATCCGCTCGAGCTCTGCGCGCAGGCTATTCAGCATGGTGATACGCCGAATCACCGCGTCTAGCTGCCGGCGCGCAATCTGATCCGCTTGCGCGCAGTCGGACTCGCGCTGATCTGCGAGCGCCAGCAGTTCGCGTATTGCTGGCAGCGGAAATCCGAGTTCGCGCGCATGGCGGATGAAGCTCAGCTTCTCGCGGTGCGCCGCACCGTAGCGACGCTGTGCCCCGGCGGTCCTCCCCGGAACAGGCAGCAGCCCGATCTGCTCGTAATAGCGGATCGTCTGCACCTTGCAGCCGACGGTGCGTGCCAGCTCACCAATCGGCATCGTCAGCTCGCGCATGCTTGAAGCTCCAGTAACTATAGGTTTTAGGATAAGCGTCCACCCAAAGCTGTTCAAGTGACCCCTGCCCCCCGGGGGCCGCCGATCGCATGACACATCCGCACTCCCACGCGCACGCTCATTCTCACACTCACGCCGGCGAGCACCATCACCCCGCGGGTGACGGCGCCAGTGAGCGGCGACTACTGATGACACTGGCCATCCTACTGACCTTTACCCTGATCGAGGCATTCGGAGGATGGCTAGCCAACTCCATCGCGCTGCTTGCCGAGGCTGGCCACATGCTCGCCGACTCCGGCTCGCTCGTGCTTGCCGTACTTGCGATCCGAGCCAGCCGCCGCCCGGCGGATGCCCGACACACCTACGGCGCGAGCCGCTACCAGACTCTGGCCGCCTATACCAACGGCCTCATCCTCATTGCGCTGACGATTTGGGTCTTTTGCGAAGCCGTGAGTCGACTGATCAATCCACCGCCAGTCGATGGACGGTTGATGTTGCTCATTGCTCTGCTCGGTGGTCTAGCCAATCTGGCTGCGTTTATCACTCTCTCGGGTGCGCGCTCTTTGAATGAGCGCGGCGCACGCGCCCATGTGTTCAGCGACCTGCTGGGCTCGGCTGCGGCCGCTGGCGCGGCGGCGCTCATCCTGTATCGGCATTGGTCGCTCGCCGATCCGATACTCTCCATCCTGGTCGCCATGCTCATACTGCGCTCCGGCTGGCAGCTGACCCACGAAGCCGGACACGTCTTGCTGCAGGGCGTCCCGGAGGAACTGCAGCCCGAGGCGATTGCACGCGATCTGGAGCAGATCGCCGGCGTGCAAAATGTGCATCACCTGCATGTATGGTCGCTGACTGGCGAGGCACCCGTCGTGACCCTGCACGCGCAGATCAATGCCGGCACGGATCCGCAATCGATGCTGGATGCGATCCTCGCCCGCTTGCGCACCCGTCACGCAATTACACACGTCACCGTGCAGCTCGAACATCAATGTCGGGACGCAGACGAACACCATTGTCACAATGCGTGAACGGCTGTAAATGCTGAGGCAGGCGCTCCGCATGCGAACACTAGCCGGGCGACGCCCGAGCGCTCAGAAGTGGAAGGCGACGTCAGCTCCTGCCGTCCAGCCATGGATATGCGGTCCCCAAAGGTACGACGCCCCGACTCCGAGCCACTGAATTCCCGTCCACTGGTTGAGGAAGTCGAGCACCAGGCGACCGTGCAACTCGTTCAGATGTTCAACGCCAAGACCGCTCTCGAGATCGCCGAGTAGATCGGTTCGGCTGATGTAGCCGCCGGTTCGAAGCTCATGCCCGGCGATGGCGATACCAAGAGGAACATCAAGATCGACCTTGTTCGTCACGAATCCAGAGGCGCCGCCAACCGTGAGATGCACGTTGGAGCGTCCGAATCCATGGGTGTAAAAGCCCGTTGCATCAGAAGAGAACGTGACTAGGATCCTGCCGATCGGCTGGACATACTGCAGGTCCACCGCCGGTCGCAACGACCAAGTGCTGACGCTCCAATCGACAAGCCCGAGAGATTCAAGCGTCGCAATCGCCTGCCGGCCCGAGGCGCCGGCGAACGACACGCTATTGTTTGCATGACCGTACAGAACCATCACGCTCGGAGCGATGCTGAATTTTCGCGTGGTCCAAAATCGCACACCTCCGCCGAACTCCACGGCCACGATCCTGAGGGTGCTGGTATCGCCGGCACTCAGCGTTCCACGCAGATGTGTTGCGGACTCGAGATAGCCCATGTTGCCCTGCAGCGTCGGCTGCCACCCGATGTGCAGTCCGTCGAGTGCCTTAGGGCTACCCACGTCTCCATCGCCCCCGAACTTCGTGATCCGCGTGTCCACTGGCGCCCCGGAACCCAAGCCCTGACTGCCCGTCGAGTGGAAATTTCCATCGGAGAGACCGAAATCACCGCCGAGAATCGTCAGCGCCTCAACACGCGCCCCGATCGCATTCTCAATGACCGCAGCACGCGCCGGCGAAATCTGTGCATCGGCACCGCTGGCGAGGAGTACCGGCAGCACAACAAGAGCAAACGCCAGGGCCGATGCTCGGCTGGCGCACACATTGCGCCGCACGCGCTGCTCGGCCTCACGCTGCGCTCGGGCGCGAATGAGCGCTCTCCTGACGGCTCATGCGACGGCGCAGGGCATGCACCTGGTGCAGCCGGATGCAGTGAATTGCGACGGAATCGCCCGGTTCGACCTGCGTCAGATGCGCATGTAGGCCCATCTTGAGGGCTGCTCGCTCACCATCCGGAAACTGCAGGGTGAGTACCCGGTAACTCGGATCGACTTCAAGCACGCGCGCGACCGGTAATCCCGCCGCCTGCGTACTGCTCTGCCCGACCGGCGGGAGGTAGATGAGGAGGCGCACTTGCATCGTTGCTCGCAGCCTGTCACCGCGCCGAAAGTCCGCCCGATTGATCTCGGCTCTGCGTGCCGGACAGGCTGGCAACCGGATCCCGTGCACCCGCAGCGCCACAGTACCGGTGGCCGCATCCGCTGATTCCACCGCCGCGGACCGTACCGACCATTGTGTCGCTAGGTCGCGGGCAATGATTCCTCCCACGCCGGCAGGCCGTACGTTCGCTGAGGGCGCCACCCAGCAGCCGGCGAGACAGAGCGAAAGGCCCGCCACGAACGCAAGACATGCGCACCGACCAATCGAGCACGAATGGAACCATCCGGACAAGTGGCGAGCCGCCTCCACGCGCCTGCTGCACGCACAGTCCGTCCGCTCCCAATGCGTTGCCGGACGCCGGCGTGCACCCTCAGTATAACGCCAATCTTCCCGAACGGACCTGCACCTGTGATGCTGCAGCCGCACCCTGCGTCCGTGTGCCCGGTGCCCACTCGCCCGGTTGCTCCTCACCAGCCGCCGTGCCCGCTCGCGAAGCGGGCCACGGCGGGTTGCACTCACCCCTCGGGATTGCTATTCGGCGCTCTGGTGTGCTGCAGCAATCGCCTCGTCGACCTGGCGGTCAGCCGCCGCGATGGCGTCCTTGATGCACTGCGGCGCTTCCGAACGTTCCAGCGGGTACAGTTCGTCAATCTGCTTGCAGGCCAGCTCGGCGGCCTTCTTCACCCGCTCGCGCAGCGCCATGGTGCCGAGGTGCGTCGTAAGATTCAGGTCTGAGTAGCCCACACGCCGCGAGACGGTCACCTCCTCAGTGGGTATTCCGATGTCAGACGTTTCGATCACCTTTTTGTTGATCACGGAAGCCTCGATCTTGATCGTGGCCAGCTCATTGGCCAAGGCTGCCGTGCCGAAGCACAGTCCTGTCACGAGCAGCGCTGAGCCAAGCGTGCGAATAAGGGGGCGAATGTTCATTACAGATCCTCCAGTCGTGGCGTACTAACTCGCCGGGCGCCAGCGAGATTACGGGCGTGCGCGGCGCTGTCGATAAGTACAAGCCCGTCTGTTGCAGCCGCACTCTGTCTTGCTTGAACTTGCGCTGATCCGGCGGGTCGCATTGGGATGGCTGCCGACCGTTGCTCTGATCCGCCACGTCGACATTGATCGCTTAAGGAGCAACTCGCCAGGTCTGTCCCCTGCAGACACAACTGCGCGCAGCAGGGTTCGACATCGCCTTTGTGTACGCAATAATACATATACCGGCCATAACGCCTCGCACCCCATTATCGGATCCGGTCATGCCGGGGAGTCCATGCTCATGAACAATCGCATCGCCAGATGGACGGCCGCTCTGCTCGCCGGCATGTGCATCGCGGCCGCTTCGCATGGTGCGGCCATGGTACAGAACAACACCGTCGACCTGACGGTCGAGCCGTCCGGAGTTGAGTCAGCACCGCAGAGTTCCGCCCCACTGAGCGAGGGCGAACTCGATCAACTCACCGCGCCTATCGCTCTGTACTCCGATCCTCTGCTCGGCATGATTCTGAGCGCGGCCACGTATCCCCTCGAAATCGTTGAAGCGGCACGCTGGCTCGATGCCGATGACCATGCCGCGCTGCAAGGCGATGATCTGAATACGCAGCTCGCCGCGCAAAGCTGGGACCGAAGCGTCAAAGGACTGGTCGCGGTACCCGAAGTGCTGCGCATGATGAACGAGAACATCGAGTGGACGGAGCGACTCGGCAACGCGTTTCTGACCCAACAGGCGGGCGTGATGGATTCTATTCAATTTTTGCGCCGACGCGCGGCTGACTCCGGCGCACTGCACTCCTCGCCCGAGGAGACGGTCTCGACAAGCGACGATGAGATCGTTATAGAACCGGTCTCGGTCGACGTGCTGTACGTGCCCTGCTACACGCCCGTCATATATGGCGCATGGCCTTGGCCCGCCTATCCGCCCTTTTATTTTCCGCCATCGACCGGCTTCTGTCCGCCGGGGCCGCTGCTAACCTTTGGGATCGGCTTTGGCATCGTCGGACCCTACTGGGGGTGGGGGCGTTGGAATTGGCGCAGACATCAGTTTTATGTGGTGCCGTGGTCCGGCGGTCATCCGGTGCGCCCCTGGAGACACAACCCGGCGCATCGACACGGCGTGCCGTATCGCGATGCAGCGACAACGCACCGCTACCCGGGCCCCGATGCGCGCTCCTGGCGCGCTCATCCGGGATTTCCGACGCGACCAGCGCGCCCCCCGCGCCCGCGCAGCCCGGCCCCAGGCAAACCGGATCGCGGAGCCTGGCAAGGCGCTCCCGGACCGCTCCGACATGCCCCTCGTCACACCTCGCCTCCCTCCGGCACGCTGCGCCGGGGCTCACCGACATTCCAGTCATTCAGGTCCAGCCCACGGGTGCGGGAGGAGACCTCGCGAGGCACCGGCAGCGGCGCTGCTCCCAGCCACTCTGGCTCAGCGCGTCCAGCCAGAGGCCGCAGCACCCGGCCTCCCCGCCAGTGAGCGCGATCGTGGCGCCCGCGGGAGCGCCGCAGCCGCCCCAGAGGAACACGGTCGCCTTCACAGCCGAGTCACAGATCGCGCAGACAGGCTTTACTGTAACGCTGGCGTTCCTGACTTTTGGGGCAGAGACGTCGCGCACGCCACCGAAATGAAGCACAGTCCTACTGCCAAGGCCGATCGGGCGATCGAGGCTCTGGTGAGTGCCGCGCGCTCTGCCGATCTGACCGCTGTCCCTTCCATTGACTCGCTCCCGTGCGGGCTGGACATTCGATTACGCCGCTCGGCAGCAGAGCCTCGACCAACGCATCGCAGGCGATGAACTCGCCGTACTCCAGGTCTGCCAAGCCTACTTCGAGCCGCCGATGCAGTATGTGACTCTGGTGGCGAGATCAACCTCGGCACCGCACTACGCGCAACGCTTCACGAGCCGTGCCGGTGGGCATGATCGTTTGTACTGGCCGACCCGACCGGCTCAGCCGCAAAGTCCGCTCGGCCCGCGGTTCACACGTACCCGGGGCCAGCAGCCACGTGCTTCCGGATAATCGCTGGGCCGGGTTCCCTCGCCCTCGGTGGTGAGAAGACTTATTTCAACCGTGGCCGCCTGAGCGGCGGACTTGCGCTTCTCGCCTATCCGGCCCGATACGGTGACTCCGGCATCATGACGTTCGTGGTGAACCAGCACGGCATCGTCTTCGAGAAAACCTCCGTTCCCACACTGCCTGAATCGGCGCGCAGATCCCTCTCAACGACCCCGATGCGAGCGGGAAGTCGCTTCGAGCACGCAGCCGAGCAACCTCGTCCACCCCCTCCTTCGCGGGCGCAGCGGGTGCGGCGCTCATCGTGCCCAGGGCTGCAGCCGAACCAGCGCGATCAGCGCGCCCGCCGAGGTGAGGGCGGCAAGCATGAAGATCAGGCTCGGAGCGACGGCCCAGAGTAAACCTGCGCCGATCGATGCCAGCAGGTAGATCGAGCCGGTCAGGAAGTTATACGCACCGACCGCCGTGGCGCGCCGCTGCGACTCGAGGTCGGCGATGAACGCGCGACTTTGTGCCTCGTCAATGGCGTAGAAAACCCCGTACACCGCAAAGAGCGCCGCGAGTTCCCATTTGGCCGCGACCACCGCAAAGCCGACGTTCATGAGCAGATAGATCAGATAGCCAATCAGCACGATACTGCCGCGGCCGATGCGATCACCCAGTCGGCCGACCCACGGTGCCGCAACGACGAATGTCGCATTGAACAGCGTATAAAGAAGCACCGTGTCCGGCAGCGAGAAGCCAATCTGATACGCACGCAAGAGCAGAAAGCCGAAGCTGAAATAGCCGAGTGAGAAGATCGCCGCGACCCCAAGATAGCGCTTGAAGCCGCTGGGGAGCGTTCGCCATGCCGACAGCAACGGTTCACGTTCATACCGCCCGGCGCTCCGTTCGGTGAGGAACAGCAGCAGGACCACCGCGAGCAGCGCAGGCACGAAGGCCACACGAAACACAGTCCGATAGGCCTCGACCGTCGCTCCCAGTCGATGCAGCAAGAACCACGCGAGCAGCGGCCCGAGCACCGCACCGGACTTGTCGAGCGCCTTGTGCACGCCGAACGCATAGCCGCGCGCGCTCGGTGCCGCAACCGAGGCCAGCCAAGCATCCCGCGGCGGACCCCGGAAACTCTTGCCCAGCCGCTCCACGATCCGAAACGCACCAAGCGCCGGGACGGAGTTCGCGACGAGCAGGATGAGTTTGGCCAGTGTCGAGAATCCGTAGCCGAACACCGCGAGCGCTTTACGCCGCCCACTGCGATCGGAGAGCCAACCGGCCAAATAGTCCAAGGCGCACGAGGCAAAATCGGCGAGACCCTCGATGACACCGAGCAGCGCAGCTGACCCAGCGGCGATGGTCGTGAAGAAGATCGCAAATACGGCGAAAATCATCTCCGAACTGACGTCCGTCAGCAGGCTGACCACGCCGAGTCGAAAGACATCCGGGTGCAGGCGCGCCCCTGCTCCGCGCACAGTGGCCTGCCCCGGGTCGCCTTCGGGCTGTGCCGGTCGGCGAGCGCTCGATCGCAGTGCAGTTCGCCGCATCAATCTGAAGGCCACCTTGGTGTATCGCATCAGTCGGGCGTTGTGCACCACAACGCGCGCCAAGGCGGCCTGCGCGCCTCGTTCGAGGGCTCTCGCCGAAGCCGCCGTCGGTCAGATTGGGTGCATCGGCTGCGGCGGACAATACGCGTATTCCGCGCAGCGCCCTAACTCGACCGTCGTGCTGTGCACAGTGCCGGATTCGCAGGCTACGCCGCAGTGGCTAGCCGAGCCGCCCGCATGCAACGGGACTCGGAACGGGCTGCGTCCCGTTACCAGCCGAAGCCGAAGGCCGCAGCCGACAACGCCCCTGCCACCAGACAGTACCAGGCGAACGGCGAGAGCGCCCAGACGTCGTGCTTGCGGAAATAGCGCATCAGGAAAGCGCTGCTGGCGTAAGCGACGACTCCGGCAGCCACGGCCGCCAGCAGAGCCGGTCCGAACAGCGCATGCAGCAAGTGGCCGTGGACCAGTTTGGGCACTTCGAGCGCAGCCGCGGCGAAGATCACCGGGGTGCCCATGAGAAACGTGAAGCGCGCTGCGGCCTCGTGGTCGATGCCGCGCGACAGCCCCCCCACGATGGTCGCACCCGAGCGCGAGATTCCCGGCAGAAACGCCAGGCACTGGTAGGCACCGATGATGAGTGCATCGAGATACGAAAGCTGCTCGGTCCGCCGTGCGCCCGCGCGGCGCAGCGCCTCGCCGACCCACAGCAGCCCTGCATTGCCGATCAGAAACAGCGCCGAGGCAAACGGGTTCGCAAACAGGTGAGCGAGCGGCTTTTTCAACGTGAAGCCTATGATCACCGCCGGAATGGTTGCCACGATCAGCCGCACAAGCATGCCACGCTGCGCCGCATTCTGCGCCGCCTCACCCCGACCGAGCACACCGGCGAGCATGGCGAGCCAGTCGGCACGAAAATAGAGCAGCAACGCGGTCGCAGTGCCCAGATGCAGCATGACGAGAAAAGGCAAGAAGCCCGGCGCAGCCTGGTCGATCGGCCAATGCAGCAGTGCCGGTACGATGACCGCATGACCGAGCGAACTGACGGGAAACAATTCGGTCGCGCCCTGTAGAACGGCGAACAGAAGCGCATGCAGCGTATCCAAGATCCTCACCTCGCCGGACCGTCGCCACCACACCTGGCCGCGGCACGACCCTGCAACTGAACAGCCAGAACGAACACAGACCGACCCGCGCGGCGCCAGAAGACGCCACTGGCGCCAGCTCTGGTAGCGGCAACACGCATCACCTCGATACGCAGGACCACTGGGCGAACAGATGGCCACAGCCGGCCTGGTCAGGACCTGGGCGTGACTCCCCGCCGGGCTCCGCTCGCTGGCTCGAGAGCGAACCGGAAAAGAAGGCGTCTCGACCCGCGCGATCGCCTCGCCGGGCACTCCCCGGGCCGCCACCCGCTCCTGCTGCGACACAACATTATTTGTGCGCGGTGAAGGTTATGGCCAGCCCCCCGCAATTGCAAGTTTTGACCGCGAAATCCGCTCACGCCGAAGCCGCTGCCCATCGATCTGTCCTCGCCCCATCGCGGCTGAGCGCACCGCGTCCCAGAGGCACGCCGCTGGGGATGCGCGCGGCGCGGGCGTCGCGGTACAGTCGGCGCAATATCTACGCTACAAGAGCGGAGTCAATGGCATCTTGGCGGAGGATTCTGAGGATGCGTGGTGCAATGGCGCGATGGGTTTGGCTGACTGCGGCCCTGTTCGGGGCGCTGCTCGCGGGCGCTGCTCGCGCGCAGGTTCCGATCGCAGCCGGTTCGATGCGAGCTCTGCAGCAGTCCCGCTGGATCCGCCAGGGCAGTTCCCATCCGCATCACGTCATTTACGTGTTCATGGACGCCAATTGCCCCTACTGTCATACCCTGTGGGTTGAGCTGCAACCCTACTACCGTGCGGGCCTGCAGGTGCGCAACATACTGATCGGTGTGATCTCGGCAAGCAGCCCCGGCAAAGCAGCGGCCATCTTCAATGCCCCCCATCCGGCCCAGGCGCTGCGCGCGAACGAGCTGCACTGGGGAGGAGGCCCGGATCGGCGCGGGGGCATTCGCCCCATCGCGCACCCCAGTGCCGCGGACCTGCGCACGCTCGAGGGCAATCTCGAGCTCATGCGGGCATTTGGCATCAACGGCACCCCAGGTTTGGTCTTCGCCGACGCTCAGGGTAAGGTTTACGTGATCGGAGGATTACCCGCCCAGCGGGATCTTGCGCGCATCATCTCGATGGCCAGTGTCCCGCGCGTACATTCGGGGTCGGTGTCTGGCGCGCAGGGTCGAAGGACACCCCCATGAGCGCTGCAGAACGCCCCCAGCCCCATCTGCTGCTGCGACCCCTGCGGTGAGGTTCCGCGTACACGCCACTTATGGCTTGGCCCTGCTTGCCGGGGCCGCGATCCTTTTCGTCGTGGTGAAATTCGCTCTGGCACCCGCACTCGGCTGGCTCGCGGCCCATCGGGACCGCGCGTCGGTTCCATTCATCCTCGTGTATATCCTCACCGCCATAGCGCTGCTGCCCGATTCGCTGCTCACGCTCGCCGCCGGTGCGATCTTCGGGCTCGTACGTGGGTTCGTGCTGGTGTCGATCGGTAGTACGCTCGGAGCGACGGTCGCCTTCTTCATCGGTCGAACTCTGGCACGCGGCTGGATCGAGCGGCGCAGCGCAGGCTGGCCGAAATTCCACGCCCTCGAGCGTGCGACCGCACGTCACGGCTTCTGGATCGTATTGCTCACCCGTCTCTCGCCGCTCATCCCCTTCGGCCTGCTCAACTACGCATACAGCATCACGGCGGTGCGCCCGCGTGACTACCTGCTCGCCTCGTGGATCGGCATGCTACCGGGTGGTCTGCTCTATGTGTACGTCGGTACCGCCGCAGCCAATCTGTCCGCCGTGCTTCGCGGCCGCACCGAGGCCGGCCGACCGGGCGAGCTGTTGCTCTGGACCGGTCTCGCGGCCACGATCCTGCTGGTCGTCCTGCTCACTCATTTCGTGCGGCGCGAGCTTGCCCGGGAGCTGCATCCGTGACCGCTTCGCCGCACACGTACCGGCACGATCCGCTGCCGTACTCTTTCTGCCGCACAAACTAGAATAAGACTGCCAACGCGTCTCCTGGCTGTCCTGCACGAGACCGTGCGAAGCCGGCTGGCACGCCGCCCCATCAGCCCTGGCGTACCCGCCACCCCCGCCGCTCGCGCCTCGTGAGGCAAGACGGTTGCGCTGCCGCTGGCTCTGAGTCTATGCGCGGCGGGCCAGCACCGGGCGATCCGCAATCGAGCCGACAATCAGGCATCGGGCCGAAGGTGCCCCGGTCCTATCAATTCGACCGCCGCACGGTGATTTATGGCTTCGCCTCCAGAGACGTTCGCGCGGGCGCGGCGGCCTCGGCTACGACAGGACTGACAGGCGCGCCCTGTTCAATGGCGGTAACGGCACGAGCACGACCCGTCGCTCCTATGTATTGGCTTTTCGCATCGGGATCCGCCAAGGTGCGCCAGAAGTGTTCATCGATATTCGACTGCCATCAATGCGCGCGCGAATCTCGGCGACATCTGCTGTACACAAGACGATGCCAACGGTATCGTCACGGCACGGGTCGCAACGCGCCAGCCGTCGAAGGTCCTGTTGCAACACCGTCACGTTCTTTGATGGCGACGGCTGCAGACGGGGCGGCGCACGGCTCGCGTCTCAAGCGAGTTCGCCGCGCTGAAAGCGTTGCCAGTCCTCGCCATTATCCACATCGGCCAGCGTGCGCAATCGCGCGATGCGTCGGCCGTTGAAATTGCGCAGCGTGTCCTCGAGCGCATGCTCACTCGACCAGCGTACGTGCGCAAAGGGATCGATTCGCGGCAGCGGCCGTCGCAACCCGATAAGCCAGTAGCCACCGTCGCGCGCAGGTCCCACGACCACATCGTGCGACCCCAGGGCACGAAATGCAGCGCGCACGTCTGCGGCGCGGATACCCGGAATGTCACTGCCGACAATCACCGCCGGTCCGGGCGGCAGCTGCGCAAGGACCGCAGCCATCCGCTGCCCGAGGGAGCCGCGTCCCTGCGCCAGCACGCTCAAGGACGCCGGCCAAGGTCCGCAGCGCTCCGGGGTCACAGCGAGCCACGTCCGCCAACGCCGATCCCGAGCGAGCGTGCGCAGCAGCCGCGCTACCATCACATACTGAAATCTAAATGCGCCGATGTCGCCGATATCGCGGGCCAGACGCCGCTTGCCCTGACCCGCCCGGGGCACTCGTGTGAAAATCACCAGATGCGCAGCGTTCATCGCTGGTAAATCCTCACGATCAGCTGTGGCGGTATGCCGAGGAAGTACAGTGCGAGGCAGAGCAGGTTGCGGGCGCTGCGCCGACGCCAACCCTGCGCGCGCCATCGCTCGGCGGAGGTGCGCGCAACGGCCGCAAGCAGCGATAGCCGACGCTTGCCGATGCGGCGCACCAGATCGACGTCCTCCATCAACGGCCAGGCCCGAAACCCGCCAAGTGAGGCGTACAGCTCGCGATGAATCAGCAGACCCTGATCGCCGTACGCGAGGCCAAGATGACGTACGCGCCAGGCAACTCGACGCTCCAGCCGCCGGGCCGCAGCACTCGGATCGTCGAGTCCGAGCGCGAATGTCGCCGCACGTCGGCGATGGGCAGGAGGCGCAGTGAATGCCCGCACCGCCCCACGCCAGTCATGACAGAGAACGGTATCGGCATGTACGAACAGCAGCCACTGCGACAGCGCGGCGCTCGCCCCGACCTGCAACTGCACACCGCGGCCCGGCTCTGACACCAGCACCCGCGCGCCCAGGCGGTGCGCGATCGCGACCGTGTCATCGTGCGAACCCCCGTCGACGATGATCACCTCGCGCACGCCGCGCAAGACACCGATCGTCGCGGGCAGATGGCGCGCGGCATTGAGGGTCGGAATGATCACCGACACCTCGAGCACCCCAGCGTCTGGCTGCGAGTCGGGCATCCGCCTCCCCCTCAGCGCAGGGCGAGCAGCAGGCGCACCACCCGCTTCGGCCAGCGGCTGAAGAGCTTCGGAGCATAAAACGTGCTCGCGGCTGCCTTGGCGATCTCACCGAGCGTCGGATAGGGGAAAATCACCCCGGTGAGCGCACTCAAGCGCGACTGGCGCGCGATGGCGAGCGCCCACAGCCCGATGAGTTCCCCGGCCTGCGCCCCGACAATACCGGCCCCGAGGACGGTGCCACGCCGATCCAGCACCACCTTGATGCCGCCGTCCGTGCGCCGTTCGGCGCGGGCCCGGTCATTGTCCGCGAAGTGCGCGCGCACCACCTGGACCGTGGCACCGAAGCGCGCTCGGGCCTGTGCTTCGGTGAGACCGACCTGCGCCAGCTCCGGATCACAGTACGTGACCCACGGCAAAGCGCGGTAATCGACCTTCGCCGGCAGCCTGAACAGCGCATTGCGAATCACGATGCCGGCCTGGTGAGCGGCCGCGTGTGTGAATTGCGGACGCCCCGTGATATCACCGAGCGCGTACACCCGAGGATTACTCGTTCGCAATCGCGCATCGACCTTGATGCCTTCGGTTGCGAATGCAATGCCCGCGCGCTCGAGGCCGAGCCCCGCAAGGCGCGGCCGTCGCCCGGCCGCCACGAGCAAATGCGAACCGGCCGTGTCCCGTCCGCTGGCCTCGCGCACCACCACCCCGTTGCTGCTGCGCGCGATCTGCTCGATCGTCACTCCCTCGTACACCGTGATGCCCTCAGCGCTCAGCTGCCTGCGCACCACATCGACGTGCTCGGGCTCATCGTGTGGCAGCAACCGCCCGCGTTGCAAGACAGTCACGGCGCTACCGAGACGCGCAAACGCTTGCGCCATTTCCACGCCGATCGGTCCGCCACCGATGATCAGCAGATGCCGCGGGCGCTCCTGCAGGGTGAACAGATTCTCGTTGGTGAGCACGGGAACCGACTCGATGCCCTGCACCGCCGGTATCACGGCGGAGGAGCCAGCGGCAATCACGAACCGTCGTGCTCGGACACAGACGCCGCCACCACTGAGCTCGCGCGGGCTGGCGAATTCAGCCGTGGCGCGGATGACTCGCACGCCCAGGCTCTCGAGCCGCTCAACCGAATCATGAGGTGCAATTTGCCCGATCACCTCGTGCACGTGCGCCATCACTGCCGGGAAATCCACCTCGACGGACGTTGCACGCACGCCGAAATGCTGTGCAGCCCTGATGGTGTGTGCGGCGTGCGCTGCCGCGAGCAGCGCCTTGGACGGCACACAGCCATAGTTCAGACAATCCCCTCCCATCGCACCCCGTTCAAACAGGACGGTGCGAGCGCCGAGCTGGGCGCCACCGACCGCCACCGATAAACCGGCAGCCCCTGCACCGACGACACACAGGTCGCACTCGAGACGACTCGCCATCATGACCTCCGGTTCGCCACCAAAGCGCCGCCCTCATGTTCGGGCTTGCGTTCGGTGCCGTGCGCGACGCTCAGCGCGCCGTCCGCCGACTCGATCCGGGCCGAGCCGTCCGGAGCCTGGCTGAGCGTCAGCACCCGCCCGCGAGCCGCCACGGCATCGGCGGCATCATGCGTCACCATCAATACCGGCAATCCGGCTCCCGCCGCATGCTCAAACACGAAACGGCGAAAATCTGCGCGCATCGCCGCGTCGAGCTTGTTGAACGGTTCATCGAGCAAGAGCGCTCGCGGCTCGGCGAGCAGCAGCCGCAAGACGGCCACCCGCGCCCGCTGTCCACCGGAGAGCGTTGCCGGATCGCGCGGCGCAAACCCGGCAAGCCCGGCCTCCTCGAGCGCAGCGGCGATGCGCGCAGCGCGTGCCGCACGGCCGCGTACCGCCGAGCTCAGACCGAACGCGAGGTTCTCGCCCACCGTCAAGTGCGGAAAGAGCAGATCGTCCTGGAACAGCACGCCGATGCGACGACGCTCGGCCGGCAGCGCACTGACCTCGCTGCCGCCGATCCACACCCGGCCAGTGGCCCGAAAGCCGTCGCTCAGCGTTCCGCAGAGAAAGCTGAGCAACGTGGACTTGCCCGCGCCGCTCGGACCCATGAGCGTCACGACCTCCCCCGGCATGACCCGCACACTCAGCGGCGGAATGAGCAGGCGCTCGGGCAGGCTGATCGAGACCTCATCGAGGTGCAGCGGCTCGCTCATGCGCGCGCACCTGGCAGGACTCGCCGCGGCCCGTGGCGTCGCGACACCCCGAGCGCGCACCCGTAGGCTGCCAGCGGCACCAGGGCCTGCAGCAGCGCGAAGACTCCGGTGACGCGCCGCCCGCCGCCACTGGCAAGCGTCACCGCCTCGGTGGTGAGCGTCACGACTCGGCCGGCGCCGGCGAACAGTGTCGGCAGATACTGATCAATGCTGACCGCCAGACCCACCGCCGCCGCGACCAGCACGGGTCTGAGCAGCAGCGGCAACTTGATCCGCAGGAAGACCCGGCGGGGGGAAGCACCGAGACACAGTGCGGTGCGCGCATAGCGAGTGTCGAGTGAGCGCCACGGATCGGCGAGGGAGAGAAACACGTACGGCACTACGAACAGCAGATGCGACCAGATCACCGCGAGCAGCGTACCATCGAGACGCGAGAAGGTGAGCAACACCTGCATGCCGAATAGAAAGGCGATCTGCGGCACGAGTAACGGCACATAAAGCAGCCACAGCGAGCGAGCCTGGGGTGCCGAGCCGCGTTGCTGCTCGTACTCGAGACAACCCAGAACCAGCACCACGGCGAGTGCGCTCGCCACGAGCGCCACGGTGACGGTCGTCTCAAGCGGCCAGAGAATCACCGCCACCTGCTCGCGCCACGCCGCTGCACTCCAGTGGCTCGGCAGGATGCGCGGAAAGCGCCAGCGCGAGGTCAGCGACCAGACCGCCAGATCCAGCAGCGCTGCGGCACCGAGCAGACCCAACCCTGCCACCAGCACCGCGGCGAGCGAACTCAGCGGCTCAAGGCGCGAACGGCGCCGGCCGCTCGCGATCCACCGACGGCCAAGAGCGCAGACGATCCGCTCCCCGGCACGCCACAAGGCGATGCTGCCAAGGACGATCAGCAGCTGCAGCAGCGCCGCTGCGGCCGCCGGGAAGTACATGCTCACATCGGGCGCGGTAAACCAGCGCAGGGCAAGCACACTGAGGGTAGGAGGATTACTCGGACCGAGAATCAACGCCATATCGACCACCGACAGCGCGTAGGCGAGCACCGCGTAGAGGGGCAGTCGGATCTGCGGATACAGTCGCGGCAGAACGATCTTCAACCACGCCACGCTGCGCCCATAACCGAGCGCCGCGGCCGCCTCCAGTTCCCGCGCCACGGGCAACTGACTGAGTGCCGTCAACGTCATCAGCAACAGGTAGGGCACTTCTTTCACCAGCAGGCCCAGCGTGAGGGCGAATCCGTAGGGGTCCTGCACCGTGGCCAGATCCGGCGGCTGATGCCAACCGGTGAGCCAGGGGGACAACAGCCGCACGATCCAGCCGCTCGGTGCAATCAGAAAGCCCACACCAATGGCCATGGCGGCGTGCGGTGCAGCGAGAATCGGTGCGAACACGGCCCGCCCGATGCGCCCTGGTTTGCGTCCGTGCCAGTGCGCACACAAGCCCAGCACGAGCAGTACCGACACGACCGTCGCCGTGAGTCCCGTTGCGAACGTCAGCGCTATCGCCCGCCCCAGCCCCGGCTCGGCGGCGAGCCGCAGCCACGGGGCGAGCGTCAGGTGCCGTCCGCCGAGCGCAGGCAGCCAGCCAAAGGCGGGCAACACCGTGCCAGCGAGGCCCGCGGCAACCGGCACGAGAAACAGCAACACCGTGACGCGCGGTGCCTGGCGTAGCCAGAACGTCGGGCGCATCTGGGGCGACACGGACGGCGCAGTCGTGGCGGGGATGCGCATCAAGGCGTGTAACGTTGTTCGAAGGCCGCCGCCAGCCGGCTCGCCCAGGACGGATGCGGCTCCGGCAGCACTCGGCGCAGTGCCCGCTCCGAGGGCATCCAGGGGCTGTGCGGCAGCGCCGCGAAACGCGCTCGCTCGCTCCCTGTCAACCGCTTCAGGTCTAACACCGTCGGGCCGCCCAAATAGTGGATGTTACCGGCACGCGCCTGCGCCCGCGGCGAGAGCAGAAAGTTCGCCACCACCATCGCACCGGCCTTGTGCGGTGAGTTGTACGGAATCGCGACAAAACTCGTGTTGCCAAGCGTACCGTGTGTGAGTACATAGCTTCGCACCGTTCGCGGCAGACGCCCTGCAGCGACATCTGCGGCCGCCTCGGTGGGATTGAACGAGGGCATCAGATCGATCTCCCCGTCCTCGAGCAACTGGCGCTCGGCCGGTCCACTCACCGGAAACTCCCTCCCGCCCCGCCACAGGTACGGCCGCAACTGATCGAGCCACGCCCACAGCGGCGCGGTCGCCTTGTCGAAAATTGCCGGGGTCGCCGGACGCTGCAGCACTGCAGGGTCCGGAGTCAGCGCATAGAGCGCCTGCTCGAGGAAGGCGACCCCGAGGAAATTCTGCACCTGCGGAAAGGTGAAGCGGCCCGGATGACGCTTCGCCCAGGCCGGAAACGCGCGGATCCCGTGCGGTACGTGCTTGAGGTAGGCCGAATCGTAAATAAAGACAAGCTGTGCCTTGCGCCAGGGCGACTCGTAGCCGTCCACAGGCACCGTGAAGTCGAAGCGGTTCGCTCGGTCGCGCACATCGAGCAGCGCGGCATTGGGTAGCTGCTGGGTGAACGGTCCATACAGTAGGCCGCGCCGCTTCAGCGCATAAAAATTCGGGCCATTGATCCAGATCAGATCGACCGTTCCCTCGGCGTTGTCTCCCGCGGCCTTCTCGGCGATCACCTGCGTCACCGCGGCCGAGGTATCCTCCAGGGGCACTTGGCGCAGCGTAACGTCGCAGCAGGCTGCAACCTGTCGGGCGACCCAAGCGATGAACGAGTTAACCCGCTGGTCGCCGGCCCACGCGTCGAAATACACGGTCTCACCCCGCGCTTGGTGCAGCACTTGCTGCCACGGTGCGGCGCGTGCGCGCACGGGGACGAGCAGACAGAGGGCGAGAACGAGTGCGCCGGCCGCCGCCACCCCTCGCCTGCTCACGGCAGCGCCGCCCGCTGCGCGGCTCGCCGGGCTCGCGCCGCCTCGAGCACCGGCGCCAACACCGCCTCGTGAAAGCGGTCACAGCCGATGCACAGGTTGCCGTATGGAGTCCCTTTCGGCGTGACGGTGTGGGATGCTGCGATGAACTGCTCCTCGCTCCATCCGTAGGCGAGCCCCATCCGTTCGGGATGACCCTGCGAGATCGCCATGTACGCCGGCTCCTGCGCAAGGGAGTCGAGAATGCTGATCAATTCGTCCTCGAGCAAAGTGCCGAGCGGCAGACGGGTCTTGATGCAACACGGATACACGTTGCCGTTCGGATCGATCGACACTTCCGAACCGTTGTACTGGTGCTGCAGGAATTGCAGTCCGCCGGACCAGCGGTTACAGAAGTTATCGGTGATCGTTGCGCTCGACAAGCCGTTCTCCCAAGCACGGCCTCGCGGCCACAGCCGGCCAATCCACGTCTCGGGTGTGGCGCCGAAGAAATTGTAGTACGGACCGGCCGAGGCGTGTGCCGAGGGCGCCGCCGGCACGGCAGTCTCGGCACTGCGCAGGCCGTGGGACTCGAACAGACGCGTCAGCCGCTCCCGGAAGGCGTTCTGGCGGGTGATGCCCTGCATGCCGGAGTGAAAATCATCAACCCCGGACACGGAGATCGTTCCCACCCCGCGGGCGAGCAGTTCCTCGACGATCGTATCGGTCAGCAGATCACCGGTCGTCTGCACCAGCAGATCGACGCCGCCCCGATCGGCATAGCGCGAGCGCAGCCGCTCCAGCGCCGGATACAGCACACGCAGGCGCACCGGTTCGAGCAGCACCTCGCCGCCTGCGAGAATGATCCGTCCGCGCCGCTGCGGCAGGCTGCCGTCCGCCTGTGGATGCTCGCGATCGAGATAGCTCATCCGCGGCGGCAGATGCTCAATGATGCGCGGCATGTTCGCGGCGGCTTCGCTCACCACCGCCTCGAGCGCGCCGCGTACGTACGGTCTGAACCGCCCCTCGTAGCAATGGCGGCACTTGCGGTGACACGCCCAGGACAACACGTAGTAAATGGATTCCACTGGCTTGTAACGACTTTCGCTGCCGAGGTTCACGGCCGATCCGACTCCACCGACCACAGACCGGCCCTGGACTGCAGATATTGCACCCGCTCCCCGGCACTGCGCAGCGGCCCGGATGGCCAGGCCGCCCCCCGGACGCCGCCCGATCATGGCCCCGGTGCAGTCTAGAGTGATCCGCGCTCGATGTAACCATTTGCCCGCTCTGCACGAATGTATCGGCAGTACCGGCCATGCACAGGATCAGCTCGATCCACCGGTCCCATCGCAAAACTGACGCGGAGAACTCGCCATGTCCACTCGCACCGTATCCCTCGCCGTTGCCGGCGCCCTCGCCACCGCCGTCGCTGCCCTGAGCAGCCCGCTCGCCAGCGCCGGCGGCATGGCGATGAATCCGCGCGCACACACCATGGCCGAACTGCAGACCGGCCGCTTCGTGCGCTGCTTCGGCGTCGCCCTCGCCGGCCACAACGACTGCTACGCCGGCCCCGGCACCACCTGCGCCGGCACTGCCACGCATAACTATCAAGGCAACGCCTTCAAGCTCGTGCCGACCGGAACCTGCACGGCCATCCGCACGCCCTATGTGACCATCGTGCACGGCCACGGCAGCCTCGGCCGGATCACCGAAGGCAGCCGCTGAGCTCGCCCCGGGCAAAGGAGCTCCCACCCATGCAACCGGCGCACCCGCGGCCTGCCTCCGTCTCGCACCGCGACATCGCGGCTCGAGGTCGGCTTCCTCGAGGTGCATGCCGAAAATGACAGGGGCCATGGCGAGCCGCCGCACCGCTATCTGACCGAGATCCGTTTGCACTATCGGCTCTGCCTGCACGGGCTGGGGGTTTCGATCAGTGCCGAGGCGCCTCTCGATCCGCAGCATCTGCGGCGGTTCGCCGAACTGCTCTGCCGCTAGCCGCCGGGCCAGCTCTCCGAATACCTCGCTCAGCCGCCTCGGCTGCGCCTGGCGCCAGGGTGCACCGAGCGTCGAGTCCTCCGCCACCACTGCCCGACCCCACGCGATATTTGTTGCGGCGCGATCGACTCCGGGCATGGCAACGGCCACCCTCTCGCCTGCCAAGGTCCCATGGGCAGACGAGTGACGCCCCTCGGCTGCCCCGAGCGGCCCCGCAGAGCGGGTTTCCCTGCAGAGCCGCCGGCCGCCGCGGCTCTCTTGTGAGGCGCGCCGCCCTCAGGCCGCAGCCGCCAGTCGCTCCTGCAGCTGGCGCGCCAGCTCGACGATGGTCGGAAAATCGAACAGCTCCGGCAGATCGATCTTGCCGGGATACTCCCGATCGATATGCTCGTGAATCTCGATGAGCTTCAGTGAACTGGCGCCGAGATCAAACAGGTTGTCCGTGAGTTCAACTCGCCTGCCACCGAGGGCCGTCTCACAGATACTGGTGAGCATCGCCTCGATATGGCTTAGGGCGGCCGTCTCGGGCGTGCGCTGCGCGGCGCGCAGCGCGACCAGCGCCTGGCACGCCTCGTCGAACTGCCCCTCGAGGTAGCTCGCTACCAGCGCATAGCGCTGCAGTTTGCCGCTGGTGGTCTTCGGCATGCGCATGACCGGCACCACTTCCGCCACCTCGAGTCCGGTCTGCTCAGTGATACGGCCGGCCGCGGCGCTCGCAGTCGGCAGGAAATCCGCCAGCGTGCCGCGATGCAGTACGAACAGCACCAGCTGCTCGAGTGGCTCATCGTCGCGCCGCACGCCGGCCGCAGCCACCTTGCCGAGCTCTAGCCCATCGAGCGTCCCGAGGATCGCCTCGAGGTCATGCGGGTAGTAATTTTGGCCGTTGATGAAGATGATGTCCTTGGCCCGCCCCGAAACGTACAGCTCCCCGTCCTGCATCACTGCCAGATCCCCGGTACGCAACCAACCGTCCGCTGTAAACGCCGCCGCGTTGGCCGCGGGATTCCGATAGTAGCCGCGCGTGACGTTCTCACCCCGGATGTGCAGGTGCCCCACCCGTCCCTCGCTGAGCGGCTGATCCTGCTCGTCGGCGATCCGCACGCTGCAGTACGGAATGGCCTGGCCCTCGGAAACCAG
>JAKBCE010000137.1 GCA_021808195.1 Pseudomonadota bacterium | reverse complement strand
TCACCAACTTCGGCGCATTCGTCGACATCGGTGTGCACCAGGATGGTCTGGTACACATCTCGATGATGTCGCACCGGTTCGTGAAGGACCCGCGCGAGCTCGTCAAGGCGGGCGACGTGGTCAAGGTTAAAGTGCTCGAGGTCGACCTGCAGCGCCGGCGCGTCGCGCTCACCATGCGGCTCGATGAGGCCCCGTCGCGCGAGCGCACCGGAGGTGCGCCGCGGCCGAGCGGGGGAGCGGATCGGAACCGCGGCAGCTCGAGATCCGCACCGCGTGCACCCGCGGCTCGCGCCGCCGAGCCCGGCGGCAATGGAGTGATGGCCGAGGCGTTGGCCCGTGCGCTGAAGCGCTAGCGACTCACCGCGCTGCGCCGGCTCACGCGGGCGGTGCGGCGCACGCACTGCCCTTCAGTGCGCTGAAGTAGTAGTGACGAAAGCGCAGCGTCGCGCGGTCGGTGGGTACCGAACGCTCGGCTCGCGCCGGCGGAATCTCCGGCGGCTCGGACGATTCGACGATGGCGCGGTCCTCCGCGGCGATGCGCCGGTTGGCCCGGTTGAACAGCCCATCGAGCAGTGGCGAGCGCGCGAAATTGCGTGCGGTGCTGAGCAGGAGCTTGGTGCGCCGCTCAGCCACCGGAATGCAGGCCACCGCCAGCGTCAGCTCACGGCCGGGCACGGGAATGTGCAAATTCATCTGGTTGGGCCGGCGAAAGTCGAGCATGCCGGGGCGCACCTGCCCGTGCAGCGCCGTGCGAACACGCCATCCCCACTCCTGCGGCTCGATCAGCGTCTCGAGACGCTCCCCGAGCAGCGCCACGAGGTCCTTGCCGATGCTGCGCCGGTGAACGTAAGGCAGGTGCGGCCAATCGAGCATATTCTCCATCGCACGGGTCCAGTGCGTGTTCCAGGTCATCTCGATGCCGCTGATCCGGGTGCGGGTGCCGAGCAGTGCCTCATGCACGGACGGGGGCTGCGGTGGCGGATCGCCCGTCGAGGTGTGGATCCAGATCTGACCTGCGAGCTCGAGAGCAGGCACGGCGAGGGTGGCGAGGCGCTCGCGGCGCACGTCGGGATTCCAGGGAACCTCGACGCACTGTCCGGAGCGCGCGAAACGCCAGCCGTGAAACGGGCACTGCAGGCAGCCGTCCACCACGGTGCCCAGTGAGAGCGCCACGCCCCGGTGGGGACAGCGGTCGAGCAGGGCCGCGGGCGCCCCGTGCACGTCCCGAAACAGCACGAGCGCAGTGCCGGCGACCTCGATACGCAGGGGGCGGGCGCGCGGCAGCCGCGAGCTGAACGCGACGGGCGTCCACACCTGGGCGAAGTCCTGGAACATCCGGTTCACCCCGCGTTGGCAATCGGACTTTCGTGTTCGGCCCGGTACTCGGCGATCGTTCGCGGCAGCTGCTCGAGGCGGGTGATGAAGCGCACGCCCGGGAGGCGGCGGCGCAGCCGGGCCCAGAGTGCACCGCCGGCCCAGATTTCGATCCGTTCCGGCAGCCGGTCCCGCAAGTCTGTGAGCATCTCGAGTGCGGCCTTCTGCCGCAGTGCCTCGCTGAAGGACAGACCGACGACGTCTACCCCCTTCTGCCGCGCTGCCTCGCTGATGTCCCAGGCGGGCGTCTGTACGCCTAAGGAGACGCAGCGTATGCCTTCGACCGCCAGGCACGCCTGGGCCATCAGCAGCCCCAGCTGGTGCTCCTCGCCCGGCAGCGTCGTCAGCATCACGCTGGGGCCGCGCACCCCGGGGTAGATGGCCCCGATGCCCTGGCGCAGCTGGTGCTGCATCTGCTCGGTGTAGAGGTGCTCCTGACTGATCGAGAGCTGGCCGAGCGACCACGCCTCGCCGACCTTGAGATTCATCGGCGCCGCGAAATCGATGACGAAGCGCTGGAGCCCGAGCCGCTGCAAGGCCAGCGATAAGTGCGAGCGCAGAGCAGCCTCATCGTAGGCGGCGAGGAGCCGAAGCGTCGTGTCGAGCCGCTCGCCGTCCTCGGAGCGGGCGCCCTGGGGGGGCATCCCGCCCTCGTACGATGCCCGCGCGAGCAGCGCCTCGAGCGGCGCGCCGACCAACTGGCCCGGACGCAGCCCGCGGTCGAGCAGGCGACTGATCAGCCGCAGCTTCTGCACTTGGTCTTGCGGGTAGAGGCGCTCGCCGTGCGCATCGCGCCGCGGCAGTGGAAACCCATAGCGGCGCTCCCAGACCCGCAAGGTGTCCTTGGACAGCCCCGTCTCGCGTTCCACGGCGCTGATCGACGCATCGGGTAGCTGATGGAGGGGCACAATTGTCCTGGACAAAAATTGACAGATCTCACTTTCAAGCCTATTGTTCCAGTGAAAACTCGTTTTGTCCAGGACAAATAGGTTTACGAGGACGCTCCATGAATGCTGCTGCCCGTTCTGTTCTCGCCGATGTTCAAGCCAGCCCCGACACCCGCAACATCCGCATCAACCGGGTGGGCGTGAAAGGCTTGCGGACCCTGCTGCGGATACGCCAGGCGGACGGCGGCGAGCAATCCACGGTGGCCCGGCTGGACATGTCCGTCGGTCTCCCGGGCGAGGTGAAGGGGACCCACATGTCCCGCTTCGTCGAGATCATCGAGGCCAATCCGACCGCGCTCGATCTGCCGGCGCTGCTGGCGCTGCTGCAGCGGATGCTCGCGCGGCTCGGCGCCGACCGTGGCGAGATCGCCGTGGCCTGCACGTACTTCATCCGCAAAGCCGCACCGGTCTCGGGCGTGGAAAGCCTGCTCGATCATGAAATTCTGATGCGCGCCGTGCACGACCCGCACGGTGGAACGCGAGCGACGCTGCAGGTGTGCGTTCCGGTGACGAGTCTGTGCCCCTGTTCGAAGGAGATCTCCGAATACGGCGCGCACAACCAGCGCTCGCACGTCACCATCGAGGCGCAGCTGAACGCGCCGATGACGATCGAGGAACTGGTGCGCATCGCCGAGGAAGAGGCTTCCTGCGAAGTGTTCGGGTTACTGAAGCGACCGGATGAAAAATTCGTCACCGAGCGCGCCTATGAGAATCCGAAGTTCGCCGAGGACCTCGTGCGCGACATCGCGGTCCGTTTGAACGCCGAGGAGCGGATCACGCGCTACCGCGTGACGGCGGAGAACTTCGAGTCCATCCACAACCACTCGGCGTTTGCCGAGATCGAGCACGAGGCGAACGCGACCGTGACCGATCGTCTGCACCTCGCCTGAGCGCGCCGGCGCCCGGGCGCCGGCGGCGTGTATCGCCTGAATACCGGCCGCACGGCCACGGCTGGCGCGCTGCCGGACGGGGGCGTAAGGTAAGCCCACATGAGGGAGGGGTCTGGGACAACCTGTGCGCGGGTTCGCATGGTGCCGGGGCGTGATGCACCGCGTCGCTGCGCCGTCCCCGCTGAGCGAAGGATTCGCATCGCGACACCCGGCCGCGACCATCAACGGCGTACCTTGCGGGGACGCCCGTGTGATCTTCACGATTGAACGGAGTGCAGGTGCCGATGCGTTGGACGACGGAACGCAAGACGCAGCTGGCCTTCGCCTGTGCTTTGGCCTGCGTGGTGCTGATCGGGGTCGTCTCCCTGCTCAGCCTGCAGCGCCTGCGGAGCGATGCCGCCTGGGTCACGCACACCGTCACGGTGCTCGCTGATCTGCGCGAGCTGCAGGATGGCATCGAGACGGCCGAGTCCGACGAACGCGACTTCCTCATCACCCAGAGTCCGGCCGATCTGCACGACTACCGGGACGCCGCAAATTCCATCGAGAGCGGCTACGGACAGCTGAAGCGCCAGACCGCCGATAACCGGCTCGAACAGCGCCGCCTGATACGGCTCGCGCCACTGCTCGCCGCCCGCATTGCCGGTCTGAGCGACCTGCTCGCGCTGCGGCGCGAGCAGGGGTTCCGCGCCGCGCAGCGCCAGCAGGTGCTGGCGCGAGAGCATCGCTCGGCCGCCGAGCAGATCGACCGGATCATCGGCCGGATGCGCACCACCGAGCGCACGTTGCTGGCCGGCCGCGAGGCGACCGCCGCGCAGCGTGCGCACCTGACCGAGCAGACCGTCGCCGGGGGCGGTGCACTGGCCTTCATCATCACCGCTCTGGCGCTCTGGGCGCTGCGGCGGGACTTCGCCGGGCGCCGCCGCGCCGAGACCGCGGTGCGCCAGCTGAACGCCGAGCTCGAGAATCGTGTCATCCAGCGCACCGACGAGCTGGCGCGCGCCAATGCATCCGTGCAGGCCAGCGAGCGGCGGCTGCGCGCGTTCGTCAGTACGACCTCGGATGTCGTGTACCAGATCGCACCGGACTGGAGCGAGCTGCGCGCACAGCGACCGGACCGCGACGGCGGTGCGCAGCCGGTGGCGACCACGGACTGGCTCGAACGTTTCATCCATCCCGAGGACCGCGAGCGGGTGCGTGCCGCCGTCGCCGAGGCACTGCGCACGGGTGGGGTGCTGGAGCTCGAGCATCGCGTCCGGCGAAGCGATGGCAGTGTCGGGTGGGTGGTGTCGCGGGCCGTGCCGCTTAAGGACGGCGCGGACCGCGTGATCGAGTGGTTCGGCGCCGCCAACGACGTGACCGAACGCAAGGAGGCACGCCTGAAGCTCGAAGCGCAGCTCGCGCGGCTCAGCCTGCTCGGCAGCATCACGCGGGCCATGGGCGAGCGCCAGGACGTGCACAGCATCTTCCAGGTCGTCATCCGGACCCTCGAGGCGCATCTGGCGCTCGATTTCTGCTCGATCTGCCGCTACGACGGCGCCGCACACCACCTGATCGTCGCGCGTGTCGGGATGCAAAGTGGAGCACTCGCGCTGGAGTTGGCGCTCGGGGAGAATGCCAGCATCGATATCGGTCAGAACGGCCTGTCACGCTGCGTGCAGGGCGAGCTGGTGTATGAGCCGGATCTGGCGGCGCTCGATGCGCTCTTCCCGCGCCGCCTGGCCGCCGGTGGTCTCGGATCGTTGGTGGCGGCGCCGCTGCGCTTCGAGAGCCAGGTGTTCGGCGTGCTGCTCGCCGCGCGACGCGAACCGCGCAGCTTCTCGAGCGGGGAATGTGAGTTTCTGCGGCAGCTCGCCGAGCACGTCGCGCTCGCAGCACAGCAGACGCAACTGCACGAGGCGCTGCAGCGCGCCTATGACGATCTGCGTCAGACGCAGCAGGCGGTGCTGCAGCAGGAGCGGCTGCTCGCGCTCGGCACGATGGCGAGCGGCATCGCGCACGACATCAACAATGCAATATCGCCCATCATGCTGTATACGGACATGCTGCTCGAGGACCGCGAGGTGCCGTCCCGGGCCCACAAATCGCTGCAGGTGATTCAGCGTGCGGTCGAGCAGGTGGCGCATACGGTGGCGCGCATGCGCGAGTTCTACCGCGTGCGTGAGCCGCAACAGCGGCTCACGCCCGTCGACCTGAATCAGCTCGTGGGAGACGTGCTCGACCTGACCCGTGCGCGCTGGAGCGACATGCCGCAGCAGCGCGGCGTCGTGATCGAGCTGCAGACCGAACTGCAGACGGAGCTGCCGCGCGTGCCAGGCGTCGCCAGCGAGCTGCGCGATGCGCTCACCAACCTGGTGTTCAATGCCGTCGATGCGATGCCGCAGGGCGGACGCTTGCGACTGCAGACGCGCCTGCTGACGCCGGCCGCAGCGAGCAGCGGTGCGCGAGGCTACGTGCAGCTGGCGGTGACCGACTCCGGAGTGGGCATGGACGAAGAGACCCGCAGCCGCTGTCTCGAGCCGTTCTATACGACCAAGGGTGAGCGCGGCACCGGCCTCGGACTGCCGATGGTCTACGGCGCCATGCAGCGCCACGGTGGTGAAATAGAGGTCGCGAGCGTCCCGGGCGAAGGAACCTGCGTGACGCTCAGTTTCCCGGTGATGCGCGACGAGGCTGGCAGCGTGACCGGGATCCGTCCCGTCGAGGTGGTTCCGCCCCGGCACATTCTGCTCGTCGATGACGATCCGATCGTGATGCAGTCGACACGAGAGACGCTGAGTGCTGACGGCCATGTCGTCACGATCGCCGACGGGGGGCAGGCCGGGATAGACGCGTTCCGCCGCGCGTTGAGTGCGGGGCAGCCCTACGACGTCGTCATCACGGACCTCGGCATGCCGCAGGTCGATGGCCGTCAGGTGGCTGCGGCCGTCAAGAGCGCCCGTGCGCAGACGCTCGTCCTGCTTCTGACTGGTTGGGGGCGGCGGCTGGTGGAGGAGGGAGAGATCCCGCCGCACGTGGATCGGGTGTTGACCAAGCCGCCGCGGCTGCACGAGCTGCGCGCGGCATTGGTGCCGCCTGGCGATGCGCCGACGGCCTGAGCGGCTAGACGCTCAGGGCCGGCCGCCCGAAAAGATAGCCCTGCAGTAGATCGACGCCGAGCCGGCGGGCGGTCGTGGCTTCAGCCTCCGTCTCGATGCCCTCGAGTACCACGCGGCTGCCGGTGGCCTGGGCGAAGCGGGTGAGCAGCTCGACCAGGCGCTGTTTGC
>JAKBCE010000136.1 GCA_021808195.1 Pseudomonadota bacterium | reverse complement strand
GCCGTGGCCCCGCCCTCAAGATCGCACTGTCGCTGCAGATCGGTTTCCTGCGCCTGACGGGGCGACTGCTGGAAGCGGTGCGCATGGTTCCGCCCGCATTGTGGCAGCACCCGGGCAAGCAATTTGACGTCGCCGCCCCGGATCTGGCCTCGCTCCGGGCGATGTATCGGCGCCGCCGGACACTGTTTGAGCATCAGGCAGTCGCCTGCGAGACACTGGGTTTTCACTGGCTCTCAGAGGCACAGCGCCGTGCCTTGATGCGCGTACTGCGCGAGGAGCGCGCCCGGACGCGCGATCTACGCCGGCCGGGGGGCCCGCTACCAAGCCAAGCAACCCGAGGAGATGCAGGCCGTGGCGGACGCCCTGAGCCTGCTGGCCAACCTCGTGATGACCTGGAATACAATGCAAATGCAGTCGATCCTGGATCGCTGGAACGTGCGGCGCGCGACCGCCGTGCCGCCGGAGCTGATCGGGCGCATCGCGCCCACCCGAACGGAACGGATCAATCTGCGCGGGGCCTTCAGCTTCCCCATCGAGCAGTACGCCGAGCAGCTGCTCCCGTCACTCTCAGCAGCGAAATCAGGGCCTGCGACCGCCTCGTAGGGGCCAAAAGCGCGCCGCGAAATACGCCTTCCGCAACGAACAGAACACCTAATCCGATCAAACCCTTACAATTGAGAACCCCAAAATTCCCAAGAAAAACGCTCTCTCGCTACCGGCACTTTTGGCACCCAAATCAAGGGGACCCCGCCTACGCATGGAAAAGATCCCCCGCCCAGACTGGGCGGACGCGCCAAGGCGCCCAGGTGTGCACATTTTGCACGCCACCGATGTGCAGCACTCCTGCGGCGTTGACACGCGGTCCCGCTGACTCTTCTATCTCCCTCAGACGTCCTGGCGCCCGGACGGGCCGCGCGCGGCGCCGTCGAATCGTCCCGGGCACCTGCGCATGCCGCCCACCGAGAGAGCTGATCCGCGGGTCCGCTCTTTCCTGATCTATGCGTTATCCGCCGATTCAAAGCGCCGCGAGATGTCGACTAATTTTGCATTTGCGCTCCAAAAGACTTCCGAGCTCTTGATATTCAGAGGTGGCACTGCTCTTGCTAAGGACTGAACATCATCCAGTGTTCTCACTGCCCGAGGTTGAAGTCACCGTGAAATCCGCACTCATTGCCGCCGCGCTCGCGATCCTTGCCTGCCATCCGGCCTGTGCCGATGTCATTGAATCCGCTCAGTTCTCAGGCGGCGTGCTGTATCCGCACGTGCCACATTCGTTCCTCGGGGTGAACTCGAACAATGGCAATTTCACCGGAACGTTCTCGGTCGATGTCACGGGCGTGCCGGGCACCGGATACTACAACGCCAGCCTGTCAGGAACACCGGAAGCCGCGCTGGCTTTCAGCTTCGGCAGCCTTTCCCTTCCGCTCGCCTCGGACAACAGCGGCGCCCCTGCCGTTCAGTTCAACAATGGTCAGTTCAATGGCCTCGTATTCAACACCAACTTCAACGTTTCCGGCCAGGAGTACGACCTGAGCGTCCAAGGTGGATCCATCTCCGTTTATCAGGGTCCGTGCGCGTTCGGGACGCTCGCGGCGAGCGGGTACATCAGCATCGGCAACTCGAACCTCAGCGATGTGACCACGCGGATCTATACGCCGGGCGGCTCGGCACCGAAGGGTGTTCCGGAGCCCGCGGCGCTCGTGATGTTCGTTTCCGGACTGCTGCTTCTGGGCGCATTTCGGCGCGTCCGCCGCGCCTGAATCCGGCGCGGTGCCGGGGCGCGCGCGGGCAAGTCCCGAGCGCGCCCCGCCCCTCCCTGAGGTCTGTCATCTGCCGGACGACCGCGATGGCCGCCGTGCCTACCGGCCTGACGGGTGCACACGGGGTCGAATGGGGTGTAGCCGACCCGTGCAGCCGACCCGTGCGTCCGCCACGCCGTGCGGATCAGAGATTCATGCCGCCGGAAATCAAGATGCACTCCCCGTTGATCCAGCCGCTCTCCGGTGCGAGCAGGTGAGCAATCGCCCCACCGATGTCCTCCGGCAGACCGACTCGACCCAGGGCCGTGACGGACGCGATGGCCTGGTGGACGTGCGGATTGTCGCGCACCACCCCGCCGCCGAAGTCTGTGGCGATGGCCCCCGGCGCGACCGTGTTGACGGCAATCCGCCGCGGACCGAGTTCCTTCGCCAGATAACGGGTCAACACCTCGACGGCCCCCTTCATCGCCGCATAGACGGCCTTGCCCGGATAGGTGAACCGGGTGAGCCCTGAGGAGATGTTGATGATGCGTCCGCCATCGGCGATGAGCGGCAGCAGCCGCTGCGTCAGAAACAACACGCCCTTCAGATGGACGTTCATCAGCCGGTCGAACTGGGATTCGGTGACTTCGGTGAGGCTCGCATCGTCACCGAAGCCGGCGTTGTTGACGAGGTAATCGAAGCGCTCGGCGCCGAAGTGCTGCTGCAACGCCTCACGCAGCTGCACAGCGAATGCCTCGAAACGGGCGATGTCCGTCGTATCGAGCCGCAGCGCTTGAGCGCGACGCCCGCCGGCGCGGATCTGCGCGACGACGGCATCCGCCTCAGTCCGGTTGCGGTGATAGGTGATGAGGACGTCCGTGCCGTGCTCGGCGAGTTTCAGCGCGGTGCTGCGCCCGAGGCCGCGGCTGCCGCCCGTAATCAATGCAATGGGAGTCTGTGTCGTCATGGTCTAGCCCTACTCGTGTGCGGAAAGAACGTGGGAGTGGACTGTATTGGCCTCTCATTTATGGATAAAGACCCATTCTCTTGCTATCTTTGTCCAATATTTTTGAACAATAAGGGGCCGCCGGATGAACCAGCTCGAGGCCATGCGGATTTTCGTGCGGGTCGCCGAGCAGGCGAGCTTCACCCGGGCGGCCGACAGCCTGGGCCTGCGCAAGACGAGCGTGTCCCACGCCGTGCAGACCCTCGAGAATGCCCTCGGTGCGCGGCTGCTGCACCGGACCACTCGCCGTGTCCAGCTGACCCAGGACGGCCAGGCGTACTACGAGCGCGCGCGCGAACTGCTCGCGGAATTCGACGAGCTCGAGACGCTGTTTCAGCGCAGCGCCCAGGCGCTGCGCGGCCGGCTGCGCGTCGACATGCCGAGCGCCATGGCCCGCAAGCACGTTCTGCCCCACCTGCCGGCGTTCCTCGCCGCGCATCCGCACCTAGAATTGGAGCTCAGCAGCACGGACCGCTACGTGGACGTGGTCCGCGAAGGATTCGACTGCGTGGTGCGCGCCGGCACGCTCGACGACAGCCGGCTGGTAGCCCGACGGCTCGGCGTGTATCGGGTCGTCAATTGCGCCAGTCCCGAGTACCTCGAGCGGCACGGCGTGCCCCGTTTGCTGGAAGATCTGGCACACCATCAACTCATCCACTACGTCAGTACGCTCGGGGCGCGTAGTCCGGGCTTCGAATATCCGCACGGGCATGAGTACCGAACTCAGCCCATGCCCGGGGTGCTCACAGTCAACAGTGCCGATGCGTACGAACATGCGTGCCTCGCGGGCCTCGGCATCATCCAGGCCCCCGCGCCCGGCGTGCGCGAGTACCTCCAGAGCGGCGCGCTGGTGGAAATCCTGCCGCAGTACCGACCCGAACCGATGCCGGTCTCGATCGTCTACGCGCACCGGCGCAACCTGCCGCGACGCGTCGAGGCGTTCATGGACTGGATCGCCACGACGATGCACCCGCATCTGGCCGACTGACATCGGGAAATCCTCCCGCCGGGTGCATGCGGCGTCGGCACGCCGCGCCCCACGAGGCAGGCCGACACGAATGGGGTATAAAGCCCCGATCCGGGGCGGCCGCGGGCGGACCGCGCCGATCGCACACAGAACACAGGAACGTCACACGATGAAGAAACTCATCCTCGCCGTGCTTGCCTTCAGCTGCGGCTGCGGCGGCAGCGTCTATGCCAAAGGGGCACCGCCGGTGCCGCAGCTCAAACCGACCGAAGTCACGACTGCAGGCTCGGTCACGGTGAATGGCGAGCGCATCGGCTACCGCGCCGTGACCGGCACGCTGGTGGTTCACGCCAAGGGCTGGAACCGCTACGCGCCCCCGGGCGACAAGAAGAACCCGACCGCCGAGGCGGACATGTTCTACGTCGCGTACTTCAAGCGCGGCGTGCCGGCGGCCAATCGCCCGATCACCTTCCTCTTCAACGGCGGCCCGGGCTCCTCCACGGTCTGGCTGCACATGGGCGCATTCGGCCCGGTACGGGTCGTGACCGCCGATCACACGCACACCCTCCCGGCGCCCTACCAGATCGTCAACAACCACTTCAGCCTGCTCGATGCCAGCGACCTGGTGTTCGTCGACGCACCGGGCACCGGCTTCGGCCGCATCGCCGGCCCCAACGCCGCGCATTCGTTCTACGGCGTCGATCAGGACGTGCATGCCTTCGCGGTCTTCATCCGCAAGTTCCTCTCGCAATACAACCGCTGGAATTCTCCGAAGTACCTGATCGGCGAGAGCTACGGCACGATGCGCGCGGCGGCTCTGCCGCTCGCGCTGGAGCACGAGAGCATCGATCTGAACGGCGTCGTGCTGCTCTCGGACATCCTCGACTGGGACCTGATGCCGGACAATCCGAAGCTCAACCCCTCGGTCGATCTGCCCTACATTGTCGCACTGCCGAGCTATGCGGCCACGGCCTGGTATCACCACCGCATCCCGAACCAGCCGCAACACCTTAAGCCGTTCCTGAAGCAGGTCGAACACTTTACCACGCACAGCTACACGCTCGCGCTCATGCAGGGCAACAGCCTGCCGCAGGCCAAGCGCCAGGTGATTGCCGAGAAACTGCACGAGTACACCGGGCTGCCGGTGAGCTATCTGCTGAAGTCGAACCTGCGCATCGAATACGGCGCGTTCCAGAAGGAACTGCTCGCCAACGAAGAACTGACCACCGGGACGCTCGACACCCGCTTCACCGGTCCGACGCTGAACCCGCTGAGCGAGGATGCCGAATATGATCCGCAGAGCGCGGCGATCAGCTCAGCCTACGTTTCGGCCTTCAACACCTACGTGCGCCAGACGCTGCACTACGGCCAGAACCAGAACTACAAGCCGGAAATTCCGGTCTACAGCAGCTGGGACTACCGCCATCAGCCGCCGGGCGCGAGCCACCCGCTGATCCAGCTGCCGAACGTGCTGCCGGATCTGGCCATCGCGATGAAGCGCAATACGGATCTGAAGGTGATGGTCAACGGCGGCTACTTCGACATCTCGACGCCCTTCTACGAAGGCTGGTTCGAGATGCACCACCTGCAGATCCCGCCGAGTCTGCAGAGCAACATCCAGTATCACTACTACCGGACAGGGCACATGATCTACGTGCACGTGCCTGCGCTGAAGCAGCTGCACCACAACATCGTGGCCTTCATCCGCAGTACCGACAACCTGAAGTAAGCCTCTGCGACAGCGCCGGGACCTCGTGCCGCTGGGACCATGCGGCACGAGGCCCCTCCGCGGAGACGATCCGCGGCCGCAAGCAGCGCCGGAGTCGGATGGCGAACGCTGCACGACACGCGAATCTGCCTCATTCAGGCCGGACCCTGCACTCCTGTGTCCGTCATGGGACCTGCAATGGAAGATCGGGGCGCCAGAGACTCTGCACGCTCAGCGGTCCGATCCCATCGGGTGAAAGCCGCCGCTGCGCATCCGGTTGGCGCGCGCGCGCAGTACCGCATTGACTTCGCTCAGCTCCGTCGCCGCCTGGATGCCCTGGGGCCGATACACCAGCGCCTGCTGGAAGCTCGCCTGCGCCTGGTAGAGGCGGCCCCCGGCGAGCGCCGCGAGTCCTGCCCGCACCGACTTCTGATATCCCTCGGTGCCGAACGCCGCACGCACGCGCAGCAGATCCGCCTTCGCTGGTGCGTAATCCGGTTCGCGCGCCACCACCTGGCGGAAGTCAGACATCGCCTGCGAATACTGCCCGGCGCGCTCGGCGCGCCGTCCGTCGCTCATCAGCGGGAGCATCGCCCGCAACGCATGCACGCGCCGCTCGCCTTCGATCGCGACCGTGCTGGCCGCATCGATCCGCCGTGCGAGTGCAAATGCGCTCGCAGCCGCGGCCAGTCGTCCGGTGGCCAGTGCATCGCGGCCGCGTTTCAGCTGCGCAGCCAGCATCACGGGCATGCGTTGCTCCAACGCCGCGAGCCGTAGTGATGCTTCGCGCCAGTGCGCGCGGGCGAGCGACGCATCGCCGGCCTTCGCTGCACGCTGTGCCGCCGCCGCCTCACGTTTCGCGGCCGAAAAATCCGCCGCACCCCACTGCGCCGCACCGCGGGCCGCGAGCGCATCGAGGCGCCTGCGGAAATCGCGAGGCGGGGCATCGGACCCGACCGGGGACCCTGCCGGTTGCTCCCGCACCGGCGCGGTGAGCGCATTCACCGCCGTGCTCACGGGCGTGGCAGGGCGAGCCGAGGAACCACCCTCGACGGACGAGACCACCGCGGCCACCAGTTGCTGCCAGCGGCTTTGAACCTGCCGG
>JAKBCE010000135.1 GCA_021808195.1 Pseudomonadota bacterium | reverse complement strand
GAAGGACTGCACATCCCGAAGGCCACAGCCACGAATCTCGTGCAAGGCCTCGAAACATCGCTCGGCGTGAAATTGCTGCATCGAACGACTCGACGCGTGACCGTGACGGACGACGGTGCTGCGTACTACGAACGCGCTCGCGCACTGCTCGCAGAACTGCGTGACGTGGAAGACGCTCTCGCGCAACGCACCACCGAGCCGCACGGCCGGATCCGCATCGACGCACCGACCCTCATCGCCCGCAGCGTCATCCTTCCGGCATTGCCGGCGTTCTTTGCGCGCTACCCCGACATCGAGCTGGCGCTCTCCTGCAACGACCGCCATTTCGATCTGATCATTGACGGGATCGATTGCGCATTGCGGATCGGGGAGGTGACCGACACCTCCCTCGTGGCACGTCGCGTGGGCGATCTGTACTTCGCCACCTGCGCCGCACCGGCCTATCTCGCCGTCCACGGCGTACCGCAGCATCCGCGCGAACTCGCGACGCATCGCTGCCTCAACCGCTTCTCGCCCCGCACCGGCGATACCGTCCAATGGGTCTTTTCCAAGGGCACCGAGCGCATCGCGGCGGTATTCCCGAGTCACCTCGCGCTGGAGGACGAGAACAGCTACGTCACGGCCGCCGAAGCCGGTCTCGGCATCGCTCAACTGCCGGCGTTCGTGCTCAAGGAGGCCATGGAGCGCCGCACGCTCGAGCTGCTCCTGCCTCAGTGGCTCGCCGAACCCGCGCCGCTACATATCGTCTATCCGCACAACCGGCACCTGCAGCGCAAGGTGCGTGTGTTCGTCGACTGGCTGGCCCGGCTGCTGAGCGAGCACGACGGCATCCAGCTGCGCTCGAGCCTGCCGACGAACCGAGCCGAATCAGCCGCCGCCCATACTGCGAACAGGCCGGCCGCGCCGCACCGATGAGTCACTCTGGGACCGGCGCGGCGCGAGCCGCTGCCTTCAGCGCGGCCACAAAGTGCACGCGTGCCGCAGTGTCCGCGTCCGCCCGCGTGAGAATGCCCAACTCGATGCTCACGGCTTTACGCCGCAACCGCCGGTAGCGCACGCCGGCACGGCGCAGATTGCGCACCGAGGCCGGAACCAGCGCGAAGCCCATCCCGCTCGAGACCAGTCCGATCACCGTCTGCATCTGCCGCGCCTGTTGCGTGATGCGCGGGGCGAAGCCGAACGAGCGGCAGTAACTGATGGTCAGATCGTACAGGCCGGGGGCGATGTCGCGCGGCGGGACGATGAAGCTCTCCTTCGAGAGTGCGCGCAGATCGATGGCCCCGGCGTCCCGCGCCGCCGGGTGCGCCGCCGGCGCGGCGAGCACGAGTTCCTCGCGCAGCAGCCGCTCGAACTCCAAATCGGGCGCATCCACCGGTGCCAGCGCGATACCCAGATCCAGACGCCCGGCGCGCAGAAGAGGAACCTGGGCATCGCTCGTGAGCTCATGCAACTGCACCTCGACCGCCGGAAAGCGTGCCCGGAAGCTCTGCAGGGCGGGCGGCAGGACACCGTAGTCGGCAATCGAGACGAACCCGACCGAGAGCACACCGAGTTCGCCCCGCGCGGCGCGCAGCGCCTGCTGACGCGCGACGTCCAGCCGTGCGAGCACGGCCCGCGCTTCCTCGAGGAAGGCCGCGCCCGCAGCGCTGAGGGAAACGCCCCGCGGGGTACGCTCGAGCAAGCGCACGCCGAGCTCGGCCTCGAGGCTCTTGATCTGCGTCGAGAGCGGTGGCTGCGAGACATGCAGCCGGTGCGCCGCCCGCGAGAAGCTGCCCTCCTCGGCAATCGCGATGAAATAGCGCAGCTGGCGCAGTTCCACTATTCGTAAACCCTATAGCAGATACATCGATATCGTATTATCCCCTATAGCCCGGCCGGATTCACACTATCGTCCCCGACCATCCAGTGCGGCTCACCGCCGCCTCAGGGAGCCTCGAACATGCCCGTTTATCGTTCCCGCACCAGCACCGCCGGACGCAACATGGCCGGGGCCCGCTCCCTCTGGCGCGCCACCGGCATGAAGGACGGCGACTTCGAGAAGCCCATCATCGCGGTGGCGAATTCCTTCACGCAGTTCGTGCCCGGGCACGTGCACCTGAAAGATCTCGGACAGCTGGTCATCGGGGAAATCGAGCGGGCCGGCGGCGTCGGCAAGGAGTTCAACACCATCGCGGTGGACGACGGCATCGCCATGGGCCACGACGGCATGCTCTACAGCCTGCCCTCGCGCGACATCATCGCCGACAGCGTCGAGTACATGTGCAACGCGCACACCGCCGATGCGCTGGTGTGCATCTCGAACTGCGACAAGATCACCCCGGGCATGCTCATGGCGGCGCTGCGGCTGAACATCCCGACGGTGTTCGTCTCCGGCGGCCCGATGGAGGCCGGCAAGGTGCAGCTCGCCGGCAAGAGCGCCTCACTCGATCTCATCGATGCCATCGTTGCGGCCGCCGATGAGCGTGTCTCCGAGGCCGACGTGCGCACCATCGAGCGCTCCGCGTGTCCGACCTGCGGCTCGTGCTCGGGCATGTTCACCGCCAACTCGATGAACTGCCTCACCGAGGCGCTCGGGCTGTCCCTGCCCGGCAACGGCACGCTGGTCGCCACACATGCAGACCGCGAGCAGCTGTTCCGTAGCGCCGGCCGTCTGATCGTCGAGCTCACCCGGCGCTACTACGAGCAGGACGACAGCCGCGTCCTGCCGCGCAACGTCGCCTGCAAGGCCGCGTTCGAGAACGCGATGTCGCTCGACATCGCCATGGGCGGCTCGACCAATACCGTGCTGCATCTGCTCGCGGCCGCGGAGGAGGCGGGCGTCGGCTTTCGCATCAGCGACATCGACCGGCTCTCGCGCCGGGTGCCCAACCTGTGCAAAGTCGCGCCGTCGAGTCACTTTCACCTCGAGGACGTGCACCGGGCCGGGGGCGTCATGGCCATCCTCGGGCAACTCGAGCGCGCCGAGCTGCTCGACACCTCAGTCCCCACGGTTCACTCCGAGTCACTCTCCGCGGCGCTCGAGCGCTGGGATATCACCCGTTCCAAAGAGCCGAGCGTCCATGAATTCTTCCGCGCCGCACCCGGCGGGGTGCGCACTCAGGTGGCCTTCTCACAGAACCGCCGGTATGACGAGCTCGACACCGACCGCATCACCGGGTGCATCCGCAGCCGCGACACGGCCTACAGCAAGGAGGGGGGGCTTGCCGTGCTCCACGGCAATCTCGCCGAGCGCGGCTGCATCGTGAAGACCGCGGGTGTCGATGCGAGCATTCTGACCTTTCGCGGCCCTGCGGTCGTGGTCGAAAGCCAGGAAGAGGCCGTCGAGAGCATCCTCAAAGGCCGGGTGAAGGCCGGGGACGTCGTCCTGATCCGCTACGAGGGACCCCGGGGCGGACCCGGGATGCAGGAGATGCTGTATCCGACGAGTTACCTGAAGTCCAAGGGCCTGGGAAAGGCCTGCGCGCTGATCACCGACGGACGCTTCTCCGGCGGCACCTCGGGACTCTCGATTGGCCACGTGTCCCCCGAAGCCGCCGAGGGCGGCACCATCGCTCTGGTGCAGAGCGGGGACATCATCGTGATCGACATCCCGGCGCGCACGATACACATCGAAGTGAGCGATGAGGAGCTCGCCCGGCGGCGCACCGCACAATCCACCCGGGGCTGGAAACCGCAACGGCCGCGGCCGCGTAAGGTCAGCGCGGCATTGAAGGCCTATGCCAAACTCGTCACCAGTGCCGACCGGGGAGCCGTGCGCGACCTCGATCTGCTGGACGACTGACTGATGCGGGCCTCGCCCTGCGCCCGTGACCGGACAGATTCTCACCATCGATGCCGGCAAGACCGCGGACTGACTCGCTCGTTCTCCGGGAGAGTCCACCGGGCTCGCCCGCATCGCGCCTCAGCAGAACACTCCCGCGCTGACCCGTAACGGACAGCGCCGAACCGGTTCAACGAAGCTCAGAGCATCGGTTGCGTCTGCCGTGCGGCGCCATGCCGACCCGGACAGACTCAATCACTTCTTCTTGACCTTCCGATGCACCAGCCCCACGGACGCCTCCGCAGTCAACGCCCGGAACATCAGGCACTACTGTAGGTAGAGCGGCAGCACCCTGCTCCTCTGGCTTGCTCGTAACAACGATGAAGATCGGCGCGCGGGTCGACGGCGAAGCAAATACTTGCGGAGCATCGAGCGGCGCGCTTGGCTCCCAAAGTACGTGACTTCTGCAAAGAACTCGAAGGGGTCAAAGTGTCTATCGGATCGTCACCCAGTCCCCACACCGGCCTGAAAATTGCAATCTTCGCAGATTGCACCAGACGTCACTCTCTCGCTTCGCTGCCGTGCACTCAACCCGAGGGACTCTCCTATGACCCGCCCACGCTCCTCGAAGACGCGTAGCGCAGCGCCACAACGCCACCCGTCCCCAACTCATGAATCGTCCTCGAGACCGCTGCGGATATCTCCCGCCCGAACTCCACAGGGCCAACTCGCATCGCTCCACTAGACTCGGACGGCAACATGCCGGCGACACCCTATCCGCATCCAGGAGCTGTCCGCTCTCATTCAAAAGCGCCATCCCACCAGAGATTTGGCTCTCGATGCAATGACTGTCAGGCGTTCCGATCATCGTCCTATGGGTCGGAAAACCGGCCCAGGTACACCGAGGAGCCCGGGTGACGCTGCTCAGGCAGCGGCATCCGGGTTCTCGGTCGGGGGGATGCTTATTGACTAAACGCCACACCGTTGAAGTGGGCTGCGCCAATCGGCTCAGATGTAGCCGTCAATTTCAGGCCGCCGTATGCGTTGATTGCAAAAATGGCAATGTAGGCATTGTCATTGGCGGTGTAGATGACCGCCAGCCATTTTCGATCAGGCGAGACGGCCAAGTCGGTCGGGGCCCCGGGCAACGGAACGGACTTGTAGAATGCACCTCCGTCGTCGTCACTGAAAAATATGGAGATGGATTGATCCGGGGTGTTTCCGGTATACCAGACGTTTCCCGGGCCTTTGGCGACCCAACACGGCGCGTTCGCCGGGAACGGCGGTGTCGGCCCAACAATCGGCGCAACGTGGCGGGCGGCATCGACGATTGCCAAGCTATCCGGGCTGTGCGCAGGTGAGAATCCGAGCACGTTGTGCCAAAACGCCTCACCGAGAGGAACTGCGTCTGCAGATGCCGGGAGTGCAATGGCCGCCGTTGCTCCGCTTAATGCTCCGTGACGCGTGAGACCTACTTGTGTAACTGCGCCAGAGGTGAAAGTGATCGCTCCCCAAGTAGAGCCGACCGCGATCTGTGCCGCGGTCGAATTACTCAGCGGCACGATCGATCCGTCAAGCGTGCCGGAGGGCCAAGCGTGACTCTCTGCGCACTTCGATCCTACTATGAAGAGCTGCTTCCGGGTAAGCGCGACGGAATCAGGTTTCACGCAATTGGGGGCCAAATGTATGACCTTGCCAAGGTAAACGCGGCCACCCGCGCGAATCAACTGAGTAACGGTATTTGAACCGAAATTAGCGACCGCTCCGAGACGATTCCGAAACTGCAGCGCACCCGCATTGCCACCTGCACCACCATCACCGTCAGTGGAAAGACTCTGCAGATAAGAAAGGGACGGTGAAGAACCCGTCTGCAGGCGAAATACAATGACTTGGTTGCCGTTCGGGTCATTGGTGCTGGTCAGGACCAACGTGCTGCGATTCGACGCGGAGTATCCGTCGTGGTCTCGCCACGTTCCCGCCATCGCGAGTGGAATCATGATCAGCGAAGCGGCGAGCGCTCCTGCGGTACGGGCCGCATTGCGACCAAGCAAGGTGCGTAGTGACATCGTCCTTCATCCTATGCAGTAATTAAACGTCAGCCTTGCGCGATGGCCGACTGACGCATTGAGGCGACAACGGCATCCGGTCCGCCAAGCAGCACGAACCAAGGCGCCGATCTCATACGTATATTCGTTTGCCACCCGGAATGCGTTACAGATAGATGGTCAATTTTCAAGCCGCCCGGGAATTGCCCACGAAGTCCCATTTTCAAACGCCGAAGCGTTTCGCCATCATCAGGCCTTACCTCCCGAGACGACGCAACAGAGGTCACAATGCCTTCATGGAAGACGACCCCTAAGACTCAGGGCCGCTGAATTTGAGAAAGAGCGGAGGCAGTTGGCATCGGCACGCGGATCTAGCGGTCCGTCCGTTCTCGCGGCGAAAGAAGGCGACCGTTCAAATCACGAAATGACCTGGGAGCACCCCGAATTTAGTGTTATGGCGCGGCAGAGTTGACGTTCTCAACCAGAACGTCAAGCACCAATCGAAGATTGCTCGGCACTTCGCAAGATCAACCGATGCACGTGCGCGGCGCTGCTAAATGCCCGCGTACCAGGTATAGCCCTGGTCCTCCCAATAGCCACCATTTCCACCCCCGAATCGGCGATAACTGGACACCAGCTGGATGTGCATGACGTATTTCGGCATCTTGTAGCCGAGCTGAAGCCCCAATCTCAGACGAATAGGCGCCCCGTACGCAATCGGCAACGTTT
>JAKBCE010000039.1 GCA_021808195.1 Pseudomonadota bacterium | reverse complement strand
GCACCTCGTGCGCACCGATCACCTCGGAGAGGTTCACCAGCTGCGCGAAGTCCACCTGGGTCGCCTTCGGCACGATCTGCACCGTGGTGCCGTCCGAGCGGGTGAGGCTGAGGGAGTCCACCGTGACCAGATAGCTGACGAAGTCCCCCGGCGCATCGCTTAAGGAGACCATCGCCGTGCCGCAGCCGTTGCAGACGGCGGAGTTTACCGAGACCGCAGGTCCGCTGCTCGAGGCCGGGCTGCTGCCCGATCCGCCGCAGCCGGCGAGCGCGAGGGCGGCCAGCAGCGCCAGTCCCGCGAGCAGGCCCTTGCCGCGCCGGTTTCGGCCGACTGGAGTGCGCGAAGAACGCATCGTAGATCCTCCCAAATCAGATGGCGAAAACGCGGTTGCTTCTTCACATCGAGACGGGCCGTGCGCTCCCAATCAATCGGTCGATGCGCGGGACTCGACACAACGTCCGCGCTTCCCGTGCGTCGACCGGGGTCGACCGTCCCGGCATGTAATCGTTCCTATCCTGCCGTGTAAACGGGGGTGCGTCCAGAGTGGAAAAACGCCGACAGGCGCGCGCGTGTCACTGTCGCAGGCACCGATCAGGTTGGACGGCGTCACGGGCGGCGCAGCTGTCTGAATTGGGCGACGGCGCCTGACAGTGCGGCCGCGATCGGGTAGGGGGTGAGCTCGCGCTTACCTCCCTCCCACATCCTCAACGAGCTCGACCTCGGCAAATCGCCGCATCGACTCCGAGTCGTACAGCGCGTCCTCCATCGCAGGGTCCGAGAGGTTGAACCACTGCTGCATGAAGCAGATACGCAGCATCCGCCCCATTGGCATCGGCTGGGTGCCATTGCCCGCCTTCGGGTAGTGCGGCTCTGTCAGCGCCAGGATCGATGCCCAGGGGATCACCTGATCCATCTCCGCCAGAAACCGCTCCCAGCGGGTGACCTTGCCCTTCTTCTTCCACGCCGCCGATGCAAAGGTCCTCTGTTCCATCGATTTTCCCAGATCCGGAGCGCTACTGCCCACTGGACGCAGTATCGGCCAGTCAACGTGACCTGTGCAGAGTTTCCCTACCGCCAGCGCGTCATCGTTATTGCTGCTCGATGACATGGTGGTGGCCACCCGGCGCATCGGCTGCGAGGTGAAGCAGTAGAGAAGATCCGCAGCGGGTCTCGATGCTAGCGAGTCGTGCCCGCCGGGGGACATGAGGACTGCAGGCGCCTGGCGTAACGGTTGGGCCGCTCCCGCAGGCCATTGAGCGTCAGCGCAACAGACGTGAGCCGCCGGGTGCTCGTTCGAGCACGCGATCGAGCGGATGGAGAAGAAAGTGCTGGCCAGTCGATCGGGAGTTGACCGGCGGTGCAAACACAAACGGCCCCGAGTGGGGCCGTTTGCGCTCGCATCCGTAACGATGCCCTGCCTGGCGTGGATTACGCCCGATCCGTCGCGCGGCGGCGACGCAGGAGCAGCCCGAGGCCGAGCAGGCCGGCCCCGAACAGGGCCAGGGTGCCGGGCTCCGGCGCAGACGCGATGTTGTTGTCCAGGCTGTAGGTTGCGCAGTTGCTCTGCGAACAGCTTGCGGTCAACGTATCAGTCAGCGTGAGCGAGTAGGCGGTCGAATCGCCCATCGGCCATGGATCGCCGCCTACTGCTGAGCCGCTCACTGCGCCGGGCCCGGAAACGGTGACGGCGGGAATGGCGACAGTCTGCCCGAAGTACTGGTTGAATGGATCGAAATAGGCTGTCTGAGTGACAGAGCCGTTGCCCGTCAACGTGCCGCCCACGTTGCTGAGCAGGCCGTTTGCAATCAGCGGGCTGGTGAAGCCGACGTCGCTGATCGAGATGGTGAGGGGGTTGCAGCTGCTCATCATGCAGGCCGCCGAGAGGGTCTGCAGATCGAGCGCGAACGGCGTCACGGACGGCGAATAGCTGGTCCCTACGGTTTGCGGAACGGTAATCTGCGTCTGATTAATGTTGTACAGGAAGCTCTCGAGGTTCCAGCCATAGAAATTCGAGTTCGAATACGCGACCGTCGAAGGATTCGCGCCGGTCCCGGTAATAACCAGGCTGTGAACGGTGTTTGAGGAGTCGGTCGTCGACACGCTCATCAACACTGGGGTGGCGAAAGCCGTTCCCGTTGCCATCGCCGCGACGGCGGTGGCCGCGAGTCCGAGCTGAAAAAATCGCCTCATCATGATTACGCTCCTCACCACAGGGAATGATCTCTGCTCGGTATGAAGCAAAGGGCGTGCCACTGGGAAAAATCGCTTGAGGAACAAGGCGATGAATTCTTCGTGGCGACGGTGGTTGGCGCCTTTGTAAGAATGTCCGACACACACACATGCCCCTACGGCAGCGCGTTATGTTAAAGGCTGCTGCCGCATGACGCCAGTCGGATTGTGGTCGTCCCTGCCTCACCGCAGTCGAACGAGCCGGCCATTCGGCGGGTTCGTCTGCTGCCGTGCATCGGGCCCTCAGTGTCGGGCGGTGGTCGCGCCGTGAGAGCCGAAAAGAATTATGCAAAATCAATACCAGATTTCCACAACTGAGACATGGGTCTCAATAAATCAAGCAATTATGTATTCAAATTCATCCCTTTTCGGCCACAGTCGATGCGGGGGTTGGCGACGCATGTCAAAAAAATCGACACACGGTCTCGGCAGGCACCAGAAGGGAGTGTCTGTGTCCTGGCGTAAGGACTTGGGACCCTTATACTGCCGCGCCATTCGTGTCCCACTTCCGGAGAGACTCGTGCGCCGTACCGCTCATGCCGGCTTCTGGTCCGCTCGATGGGCGGTTGTCGTTCTGGCCGCGCTCCCGCTGGGTGCCTGTGGGGGAGGGGGTGGTGGATCGGGTACCAGCGGCGCCACCACGACCGTGAGCTATACCGTCGGAGGCAGCATCAGCGGCCTGAACGCATCGGGTCTCGTGCTGACGGACAATGGAGCGGACAACCTGTCGGTTTCCGCCAGCGCCAGCACGTTCACCTTCAGCCAGGCAGTGTCTTCCGGGTCTAGCTATAGCGTGGCAGTGGCAACCCAGCCGACCGGTGAAACCTGCACGGTGAGCTCCGGTTCTGGCACGGCGAGCAGTGATGTCACTTCCATCGGTGTCGCCTGCACCGTCAACACCTACACGATCGGGGGCAACATCAGCGGCCTGAGCGCCTCGGGCCTGGTCCTCGCGGACAACGGCGGCGACAACCTGCCGGTGGCCCTTGGCGCAAAGTCCTTTCAGTTCAGCCAGGTCCTGCAGTCGGGAAGTAAATATGACGTGACCGTGGCGACGCAGCCGACCGGCGAGACCTGCACGGTGAGCGCCGGTTCCGGCACGTCGACCGCGAATGTAACCACTGTGAGTGTGGCCTGCGCAGTGAACATGTATACCATCGGCGGGTCGATCAGCGGGCTGACGAACTCGGGACTGATCCTGCAGCTCAATGGCCAGTACGACCAGTCGGTCCCAGCCAATGCGGGCACGTTCACATTCTCCAATTCTCTTGCGGTGGGCTCGGCCTATACCGTGTCCGTCAAGACGCAGCCGACCTACGAGTCCTGCACGGTCTCCTCGGGAACCGGCACGGTCAGTGGCAATGTGTCCACGGTCAAAGTGACCTGCGCGCTGTTGACCTACACGGTATCGGGGACCCTCAGTGCTCCTGCATCCGTGGGTCTGAGTTCCGGGCTGAAGCTGCAGGAGTACTCGGGCGGTCCCACGTTGTCCATTGCCTCTGGTGCGACCAGTTTCGCGTTCACGACCCCCGTGGCGGCCGGCACGAACGTGGATGTCACGCCAACCTCGCAGCCGTCATGGCAGACCTGTGTGGCGGGCGCATCCAATCTCAATGGCCCGATTACCGCCAACGTTACGAACGACAGCTTCGTCTGCACGAGCAATGCTGCGACGGGCTCGGCAATCACGCTGCCCTCGGGTACGTCTTTCAGCCTTCCGGATGGGATCGCGCTTGATTCCGCGGGCGACCTGTTCGTTGCCGACAGCGGCAATAACCGCATCGTGGAGATCTCCCACGCCGGCACTGTGAGTTATCCGCTGACTGTGGCCAATGGGTTGAGCGGTCCGATGGGAGTGGCTGTCAATTCCACCGGGACGATCATCTACGTCGCAAACACCAACGCGAATGATGTTCTCGAGGACAATGGCGGCGTTCTGACGACGCTGGGCTCGGGATTCAACCAGCCGCAGGGTGTCGCAGTCGATGGCAACGGCAACGTGTTCGTGGCCGATACGGGCAACAGCAAGATCGAGGAGATCTCCGGCGGAACAGTCAGTGCGCTCGGAAGTTCCTATGCGTTTAATCAACCGTCCGGGGTGGCAGTGGATTCTTCGGGGAACGTGTTCGTCGCTGATACGGGTAACAACGCCGTGGTGGAGATCTCCGGCACCACGGTCACCAAGCTCGCCGGGACATACAATCTGCCCTTTGGTGTGGGGGTGGATTCGGCCGCAAACGTCTATGTGGCGGACAACGATGATTTTGAGGTGCGCATGATCACGCCGGCGGGAGGCGTAACGACTTTGGCCGGTAGTACTAGCGCACAAGGCAGTTGCACCGCTAATCCACCGTTGTTCCAGAATCCCTACGGTGTGGCCGTCGACAGCGCGACCGGTGACGTCTACGTCACCGATTACACAGCCAGCGCGGTGTGCAAGTTGACGCCGTAATGACTTGTTCGGGTCGTGCCTGGGGTTCGGCCCAGCCGAGCGACCGGCGAGCCCGTCTGCTGCTCGTACCGGGCGGGCCGTGATCGGCTATCTGGTCTGCGCCGGGACCTATGCTCTGTTGCTCGGGGCGGGTTTGACGCTGTGGCGGCGGCGGCTCACCGGGTCTGGACTCACCGCGGCAATGGCCGCCCAATTCGGCTGGGCGCTCGCGCTCGGCACTCAACGGGGGTGGGGACCGTTCCCGCCTGCGCTCCTTATCGGGCTCGAGTCTTTGCGCAATCTGGCCTGGGCCCTGGTGCTCATCCGCTGCCTCAGTGCACAGACGCTCTCCCCGGGTGTCCGCAGTGCGCAGCGCATCGTCGCGGCGCTGGTGGTGCTGGCGATCCTGGCCGCAGCGGGCACACTCTTTCCGGGCGGCGATCTGATCGGCCGAGGGATCGAGAGCCAATGGCTCTGGGGGGGATTCCTGTTCGCCATCGGCGGGTTGGTGCTGGTCGAGCAGGTGGCCCGCAATACCCGTGCCAGCCGGCGCTGGGATCTGAAATACATCTGGCTCGCGATCGGGGGCCTGTACGCCTGGGACTTGTGCCTGTACTCGGTGGCGATGCTGCACGGCAGTCTGGCAACGCTGTTCTGGACGGACCGCGGCTTCTTCAACGCCGCGCTGGCGGTGCTGCTCGCGGTGGGGTTCAGCCGGATTTCCGAGTGGGAATCGGCGGCATTCCTGTCGCCGCGGATCGTCTTCTTCAGCGCGACGCTGCTTGGCACCGCCCTCTATGCGCTCGTCATGGCCGGCGGAAGCTACCTGGTCCGCCGGCTCGGCGGCTCGTGGGGCGAGGCCGGCCAGCTGATGTTCCTGGCCGCCGGCGGGCTGATGCTGGCGGTCGCGGCGCTGTCGGAACAGTTCCGGGCCTGGTCGCGGGTGACCGTGGCGCGCTATCTCTTCCCGTACCGCTACGACTATCGCACCGAATGGCAGAAGCTCACCCGGGCGCTCTCCGAGGCCAGTGAGACGCCGCTGCATGAGCGTGTGGCGCGTGTCATGGCGGGGTTCATGGGCGCGCCTCACAGCGGGTTGTGGCTGCGCGACGGTGAGGGTGTCTTCGTCCCGTCCGGCGGAATCTTTGCGCCCGCGGACGCCCCGCGGGAGAGCGGTCACGCTGAATTCTTCGATTATCTGCGTCGCCACGAGTGGATCTGCAGCCTCGAGGATGCGCGCGATCGGCTTCCCAGCGCGCGGAACCTCGGCCACACACCGCACGGCGAAACGATGCCCGATCCACCGCAGTGGATGGTGGACAATCCACGGATGTGGGCCGTCGTGCCCCTCATCTGCGACGGTGCACTGGTCGGGTTCGTGGTGATCGGCCAGCCGCTGGCTGCAATACGCCTCTCGTGGGAGGAACTCGATCTGCTGCGTGCCGCGGGGCGCCAAGTGGCGAGCTTTCTCGCCTTCGAACAGGCGGCCAAGCGTCTCGCCGAGGCGCATCAGTTCGAGGCCCTGAACCGGCTCTCGGCGGTGCTGATGCATGACCTGCGCCATCTCATCGCGCAGCAGGCACTGGTCGTGCAGAACGCTGCACGCCACCGGGGTAATCCGGCGTTCTTCGACGATGCCATCCTCACCATCGACAATTCGGTCAAGCGCATGACGCGCCTGATGGATGAGCTGCGCAGCGGTGCGCTCACCGAGCAGAACCACCGCGTGGAGCTCGCCGACCTGTGCGCCGAGGCGGTGCGGCGCTGCGCGGCGCAGAAGCCCGTGCCCGTCCTCGAGGTGCGCGAGCGGGCCGAAGTCGTGCTCAACCGCGACCGCCTGCTGCAGGTGCTCGAGCATCTCGTCCGTAATGCTCAGGATGCGACACCGGCGGCCGGATCGGTTACCGTATCGGTCCACACGGCAGACCTGCACGGCGTCATCGAAGTGCGCGATACGGGGTGCGGAATGGATGCGGCGTTCATCCGCGAGCGGCTGTTCCGGCCGTTCGAGACCACCAAGGGTGAGCGCGGCTTCGGGATCGGCGCGTATCAGGCGCGCGAGTTCGTGCGCAAGTGCGGTGGTGCGATCGAGGTCGAGAGTGCGCCGGGACGCGGAACACGCTTCACCGTGCGTCTGCCACTCGCGCCGCTGCTGTCGACACAAGAGGTCCGGGCACTGAAGCTCCATGAGTTCCAATCCGAAGACTAGACTGCTGATCGTCGAGGACGATCCGGGATTGCAGCGCCAGCTGAAGTGGGCGCTGGATGAGTTCGAGGTCGAATGCGCAGCCATGCGCGAGGAGGCGCTCGCCGCGGCCCGACGGTTCGAGCCGCCCATCGTGCTGCAGGATCTCGGCCTGCCGCCCGATCCGGACGGGGTGGAAGAGGGCTTTGCGACCATCACCGAGCTGCTGCGCCTGGCGCCGGCGACCAAGATCATCGTGGTCACGGGGCGCGAGGGGCGCGAGCATGCGCTGCGCGCCATCCGGCTCGGCGCCTACGATTTCTGCCAGAAGCCGGTCGACCTGCAAGTGCTCTCCCTGATCATCGACCGGGCGCGGCGTATCCAGGAACTCGAAGCGGAGAATCGCCGGCTCGCCGAGAGCCGCCCGGCGAGCACGCTCGAGGGGGTCATCGCGGCCAGCGATCCGATGGTGAACGTCTGCCGTCTGGTGCGGAAGCTGGCGCCGACCCAGGCCACCGTGCTGCTGCTCGGGGAGAGCGGTACCGGCAAGGAGCGCCTCGCACAGGCGCTGCACGGGCTGAGTGACCGTGCCGCCCGATCCATGGTGGCGATCAACTGCGCGGCCATTCCGGAGAACCTGCTCGAGAGCGAGCTGTTCGGCTACGAGCGGGGCGCGTTCACCGGTGCGGTGAAGCGGACCCGCGGCAAGATCGAGACCGCCGACGGCGGCACCCTGTTTCTCGATGAGATCGGCGACATGCCGCTCGCCCTGCAGGCGAAGCTGCTGCGCTTCCTACAGGAGCGGGTCATCGAGCGGGTGGGCGGTCGCGATCTGATTCCGGTGGACGTGCGCATCATCGTCGCCACCCACCAGGACCTGAAGGCGGCGATGGCCGAGAAGCGCTTCCGCGAGGACCTCTTCTACCGCATCAGCGAGGTCACGGTGAACATCCCGCCGCTGCGCGAGCGCGGCTCCGATGCGGTGCTGATCGCCAATTACCTGCTGCAGGAAGCGTGCAAGCGCCACGGCAAGGCACAGATGAAACTCGCGCCCGATGCCATCGCCGCCATCGAGCACTATCCGTGGCCCGGCAACGTGCGCGAACTCGAGAACCGGGTGAACGCCGCGGCCATCATGGCCGAGGACAAGCGGGTCACCGCCGAAGACCTCTCCCTCGAGGAGCCCGGAGACGGCGCGGCGATCCTGCCGCTGCGCGAAGTCCGTCAGCGCGCCGAGACGGAAGCCATTCAACGCGCCCTGGCAATGACCGGCGGGAACATCTCCAAAGCCGCCGAGCTGCTCGGCATCACCCGTCCGACGCTCTACGACTTGATGGAGCGGACGGGAACGGCGGAACAGAAGTAGCCCTGTGACCGGCGCCGGCGGCCATTATTCGCAGACTTGAGTTCTGGCGTTACTCCAGTCCAGCTTGCAGCTTCTCGAAGAGCGGCCTGTCCAGCGCGACGTACCGCCCTCGATGAATCTGGTCGACGTAGAGCGCATCGGCAACACGGCCCGGATCGTAGCCGTCTGCGATGAGGGTGCTCTTTTGCAGCTTGAACGTTCCGGTTCTGTCGAGGCCGGGTACGATTCTGACAAAGACGGGGCGGGCGTATTTGGGCAGGCGCGCGACGCATTCGCGTCGGAACGCGTCCAGATCGAACGTGTCATCGACGACGAGGGCGGCCATGCCTGCGCGGCCTTCGGTGCCGGGAATACGCACTCCGTACACGGCTGCATCGGCCACGCCGCTACATTGCAGCAGGGCCGCCGTGACCTCGGTGGTCGAGACGTTCTCGCCCTGCCAGCGGAACGTGTCGCCGATCCGGTCCACGAAATAGAAGAAGCCCTGCGGATCGCGCCGCATCAAGTCCCCGGTCCGGTACCAGGCGTCGCCCGGCGTGAACACATCGGACAGTACTTTGCTGCGCGTGGCGTCAGGGTCGGAGTAGCCCTCGAAGCGCGTGCCCGCGTGTCCGGGGCCGTCCATGATCTTGCCGAGTACCTCACCGGGTTCATCCGGCCCGCACGCCATGCATCGTCCGGCGGCGTCGCGAAGCGGCTCGCCGGTGTCGGGATCAGAGCGCACCACGGCCACTGGATAACGGTGAGAGAGAAACGGCGGGATACGGCCGACGGATCCGGGCCGTCCCTCGCAGTTATAGAGTGAGACGTTGCCTTCGGTGGAGGCGTAATACTCGAGAATCTGCGGAATGCGGAACCGCCGCTGGAATGCCGACCAGACTTCGCCCTGCATGCCGTTTCCGCATGCCAGGCGCAGCCGATGGGTGCGCTCGGCGTCTTGCTGAGGCTGGGCCAGCAGGTACCGGCACAGCTCACCGATGTATTGGAACACCGTGCAGCCCTGTTCGGTGACGTCCTGCCAGAAGCGGCTGGCGGAGAATTTCTCGCGCAGCACGACTGTGCCGCCCGCGGCCAGGGTGGCGCCGGTGGCGACGACACCGCCGACGCTGTGATAGAGGGGCAGGCAGTCGTACATCCGGTCCGCGGAGGTCATGTTCATCATGCCGCTGAACCATTGGATCCAGCGCATCAGCCGCAGGTGCGTGACGACTGCCGCCTTCGGGAGTCCCGTCGTGCCCGACGTATAGATATAGAGTGCATGGTCCGAGAGCACGGGCAATGCGCATTCCGTCGGCTCCAAAGTGCCGCAGGAGAGCGCGGCGATGGCCCGGTCGATACGCGGCAGGTCCCCATCGTCGCCGCCATGCGCCCAGCAGGGGATCGGCGCATTGAGCAGAGCGCGTGTCGAACGCACGGCCTCGAGCAAGCCGACACCGGAGATGACCGCACTGGCGTTGGCCACGCGGATGGAGTGCGCCAGGGACTCGCCGGTCAGGTGGGTATTGAGCAGGGCGACGGTGACCCCTGCACGGGTCAATCCCAGCCAGATCGCAAGATAGTCGGGGCAGTTCCTGAGCAGCAGACAGACCGTCGCCCCGCGCGCGATTCCTTGACCGATCGCCCAGCGCGCGTATCGATTCGCGCGCTCGGCCAGTGAGCGATAGGTGAGCACCTGCTCCTGCGAGGCGAGTGCAGGGGCGGACTGCATTCGCGCTGCCAGTTCGCCGATCAGGACCGGAAAGGTCGCGTACGGATCGTGGCCGATCGATGCCGTGCGCTCCAGGGCGCGAACCCACGACTTCAGCGCCGAGGTTCCGGCGCTCTGGGCGGTGTGCGGCTCGGACGGGTCCTCGGCTGACACGATTCGGTACGGACCTCGTGAGCGATGCCGCGCAGAATCAGATGGACGTCCCGCCCGATGCCATCGGTTCCCCGGCGATGCCGCCCATCTTGTTGATCAGCGCTTCGACCGTCGCCAGGGATGCGAAGTTCTCAGGGGTGATTTCGCTCTGCGGAATGGTCAGATCGAACTCGGTTTCGATGGCGAGCATCAGACTGACCATCTTGATGGAGCTGACGCCGAGTTCCGAGAGCCGCGCATCGATGGGCAGGGGCCGGTTCGCGGCGGACGACCCGAGGACCTTGCGGACCAGACCGAGCAGGCGCTCGCGTGGGGTCAACGAGGACAGCTGCGTCTCACTGGCGTTCATGGTGGAATCATACCTGGACTCGACGGCGCGAGTGCGCACCGGTTCTCGTCCCGGCCAGGTACTCGATCCAGTTGCGGTAGATCTGCGTTGCGGCGGGCCGCCAGCGCGCCTGAAGCCCGGCCGCCAGTGTCCGCATCGGAAAATGCTCGAGCAGATCAGGATCTCGTGCGGGCTCGGCACGCTGGCGGAACGCCCGCAGCATTTCGAGTGCCTCGCCCGAGAAGTATCCGCTCGGCATCGAAGGCCAGTCGGCACAGTCCCCGCGCAGGTAGCGCGCCACGTCCCGCCGATACTCCTTGAGAAGCGTCGCGGGCTCGTATTCCGGATGCCCCTGGAAACCCACCAGCAGCCCGCGGTCCTGGCGGACAAAGACGTCGACACCGTTCTCGGGCGAAGCGCTTGCAATGGTGTAACCGGCTGCGCGCAATTCCGCCACGGAGAGCTCGTTCCAGCGTGAATGCGGGGTGGCCAGCGGCGCATCCACCTTGGCCAGCAGCGGCACGTCTGCGGTGCGGTCATGTTCAAACACGCCGAAGCGCTTCCGGGGCAGCCGGCGCCGGCGGATACCGTCGAGCGCCTGCACGGCCGCGTGCGCTGCGAGGCACGACCAGACGCTCGATCGCGCGTAGCGCTGCGTCCAATCGAGTAGCCGGACGAGGCTCCGCCAATACGGCTCTTCCTCCAGTGTGGCCGCACGCGGCTCGGCGCCGGTGACGATGATCGCGTCCGGGAGGGCGTCCAGGACGCTCTCGAGCGGCCAGTAGCGCGCTGCGATGGACTGGAGCGCTTCGGGCTCTCGCGGCACCTCGGGCAGGCAAGTCGGACGCAGCCGGATTCGGAACCGGCCTGCGGCAGCTGCGAGCAGGGCTGCGAACTGGTTCTCGGTCGCTTCGAGCGCCGCGTCCGGCATGTTGTTGACCAGGGCAACGACCAGGCCGTCGGCGGGCGGACTCGCTGCAGTTGGTACTTCAAACTCGAGCGGCATGCCTTAATGCTCAATATTGTTGCGCGGCAGTGGGGTCGGGAGATTGTGAAGCTTGCCCGACTCTCTGCCCCGCTTTTGGCCGTATGATAACCTTTCCAAATGGGAATAATTCCCGTAGAGGCTGAAATCGTGAACTCGTCATCCTTGAATCCGGCAGCCGAACATTCCGCGGCGTGCCCTGGGTTGGCGCTGGTGGAGCGGGCCAGGGCGGCGGGCGCCGTGGCCGCGGCTCATGCCGCACAGGTTGACGCGCAGCCGCGATTTCCGAGCGAAGCATTCGATGCCGTACGGGACCAACGGCTTCTCGGTATTCTCGTGCCCGCTGAACTGGGCGGAGAGGAGGCGAGCGTCTCTCAGGTCGCGGACGTGTGTTTCCACCTGGCGCAGAACTGCTCCGCGACCGGCATGATCTATGCCATGCATCAGGTCAAGGTGGCGTGTCTGGCGCGCCATCGGCACGGCAATGCGGCGATTGATGCGGTGCTGCGCCGACTCTGCGCAGAGCAACTGCTCCTGGCGTCTTCCACCACGGAAGGACAGGCTGGCGGCAATGTCCGCTCGAGCGAGGCGGCTGTGACCCACCGGGACGGCCGGATCGAACTGGAGCGGCAGGCAACGGTGATTTCCTATGGTGAAAATGCCGATGGCATCGTGACGACGGCGCGCCGTGCAGCGGATGCAACTGCATCGGATCAGGTGCTCATCGTGTTTCTGAAGGACGATTACACCCTGAGCCGCATACAAGGCTGGCAGACGCTGGGCATGCGAGGCACGTGCAGCGAAGGATACCTGTTGCGGGCCAACGGCTCACCCGAACAGATCGTCTCAGAGCCCTATGCGTCGATTCATGCCCGCACCATGGTGCCCTTCGCGCACCTGCTGTGGGGTTCGGTCTGGGCGGGAATTGCTTCCGGTGCGGCCGCGCGAGCCCAGTCCTTCGTGCGGACGGCGGTCCGCAAGAGTGGCGGAACGTTGCCTCCGGGCGCACCCCGCCTCGCGGAAGTCGTCTCCACGCTCAAGACCCTGCGCGGCATGCTGAGCGACTCGCTGCGGCGATACGAGAGCATCATGGATGATCCGAAAGCACTCGAAGCGGTCGACTTCCAGTCTCAGATCACCTTGACGAAGGTACAGGCATCGGAATTGGCGGTTTCCACCGTGCTGGCCGCGCTGCGGGTGTGCGGCCTGTCGGGATACCGCTGCGACAGTCCGTTCAGTGTCGAGCGGCATCTGCGCGACGTGCTTTCCTCGCCGCTGATGATCAATAACGATCGTATTCTGGCAAATTTCACCCTGACGGCCATGATGACCCCGATCCCGGGTGTCCTCAGCGGTGAATCATGATCTGGTTTGCGGCATGAGCGCCGTCAACGTGAACTGCGCTGAGACCTCCCGCGTCGATGCCTTCGAGGCGCTGCGGCAGGCACTCTTCCGGCCGATGGGGGTCGAGGGCGTCTATGCGCGCACGGAGCGATATGAAAATGTGCTGCAGCGGCTCGCTACGCTCATCACGCGGCATCGGGATCCGCGTGCGGAAGTGCTGCGCTTTCCACCGGTGATGAGTCGGGCACAGGTCGAGAAGTCCGGCTACCTGGGCAGTTTCCCCAATCTGCTCGGGTGCGTCTGTGCGCTGCACGGTACGGAAGCGCAGATCCTGGCGGCGGCCAACACCCATGAGCACGGCGGGAGCTGGACGGATTCTCTGGCGGCATCGGATCTCGTGCTGTCGCCGGCGGCGTGCTATCCGGTCTATCCGATGGTCGCAGGCCGGGGTGCCGTGCCGCCGGGTGGTTTGATCTTCGATGTCGCGGCCGATTGCTTCCGCCACGAGCCGTCGGCGGCACTCGATCGACTGCAGTCGTTCCGGATGCGCGAATACGTACGCATCGGCTCTGCCGGGGACGTGCAGGGGTTCCGGGAGCAATGGATGGCGCGCGCGCAGTCGATAGCGGCCGAACTCGGCTTGCCCGGTCAAATGGATGTCGCCAGCGACCCGTTCTTCGGGCGCGTGGGGCAGGTCATGGCGGTGAGCCAGCGGCAGCAGTCGCTGAAATTCGAGTTCCTCGTTCCCTATGCACCGGACATGAAGCCTACCGCCTGCATGAGTTTCAATTATCACCAGGACCACTTCGGTTCGGTATGGGGCTTGAGCAGTGTGGATGGCGAGGCCGCGCACAGCGGTTGCGTCGCGTTCGGGATGGATCGGCTGGCGGTGGCGATGTTCTGCGTCCACGGACTCGATCCGGCCGGCTGGCCCGCCACGGTCCGCCGGGCGTTGCAGATCTGAAGCACGTTGGCTCATGACGTTGGATCCCCATGTGCGGCGATTTCTTGCCCGACTGTCGCTGGGCGAGGCGCGCAGCGCAGGAGCGCTCACGGTGCCTGGACGGCGAGAGGCGCTGCAGCGCCTGTTGAGTCTGGGAGGGGAGCCCCAGCCGGTTGGGCGCGTCGCCGAGTGCAGCGTGCCCGGGCCCGACGGCGCGCTGCGCCTGCGCACGTACACGCCGCTCAACGCGGCCGCAGAGACGCCTGCGGCACTGCTGTACTTCCACGGCGGCGGATTCGTGGCCGGCAGCCTCGAGACGCACGATGGCGTCGCGCGCGCGCTGGCGAACGCCAGCGGTTGCCGGGTGATTTCCGTCGATTATCGTTTGGCACCGGAGGCACGGTTTCCCGCCGCCATCGAGGACGCTTGCGCGGCGTGCGACTGGGTGTTCGATCACGCTGCGGACCTGGGGGTCGAGCGCGAGCGATTGGGCGTGTCCGGGGACTCGGCGGGCGCGGCGCTCGCCGTTGCGGCCTGCCGGCACCGTCTCGCCGGCCGGGGACCTCGCTTCGCGGTGCAGGTCCTGCTCTGTCCCATCCTCGATTACCGGCCGGGGACGATTGACCGGCGGCCGTATGATCAGGGCGATCTGCTCGACCGGGGCACACTCGAGCACGATGTGGCTCACTATCTGCCTCCGCGGACGGATCCGGCCGACCCCCGGGTCTCGCCGCTACGCGCGCAAGCCACTGCGGATCTTCCGCCGGCCTGCATCCACACCGCCGAGTGTGACCCGGTGCGCGACGACGGCAGCGCGTACGCCGGACAGTTGCAGGAGGCTGGCGTGCCGACCCGCTATCGCTGTCACGCCGGGATGATTCATTTATTCTATGGACTCGGCATGGTGATCCCCCATGCGGCAGAGGCGTACCAAACCATCGGCGCGGATATCCGCGCCCTCCTAGCCTGATCGAACCTATGACAGACGTTGTGGATAGCGATCGTGCGCGCATCGAGCAGGTGCTGGAGGTGCTGTACGCGGCACGGCTTGACGGTGAGCTCGATCCGCTGGCCGGGCTTTTTGCCGAGCAGGCGCAGTTTCGGATATCCGGCTCTAGTGACGGCAAGCCGATCGCCATCGCTGTGTGCAATGCGGCGCAGATCCGTGGCTGGCTCGCGGTGCTGCTGAAGTCCTTCAGTCTCTCCGAGTATGCGGTGCTGGCTCGGGTCATCGAAGGCAACCGCGCGGCGGTTCATTGGCGCGCCGTGATCCATTCGCGGGTCACCGGCGCACGCATTGCCACTGAACTGGTGGACGTCATCGAGGTGCGCGGTGATCGGATCGCGTCCTACGTGGAGTTTTTCGCGCCCGTATGAGGCGCGGGGCTGCGTGCCGGTGCGAGCTTGCCGGCAAGGCAAGCAGTAAGTGAACAACAGACCAAGATTGCGCAATAGGAGCCCGCTGATGTACCCAGTGACACGAGCGATCGCAGCAGGAGAGCAGGCATGACCGTACGCTCGACGATAACCGCCCTGTTCGCGGAAATTGCCCAGGAGCAGCAGCGAGAGCTGGTGCCGCTGAACGATGATCTGAAATTGCTCGACAGCGGACTCGATTCGCTGAGCTTCGCGCTCATTGCTGCCCGACTCGAGGAGACCCTGGGCTTCAATCCGTTCGATACCGCCGAGCATTTTCCCGTGACGTTCGGCGATTTTGTGCAGCTCTACGAGTCCCACGCGAAGGTCTCATGACCCTGTGGGCATCGCTGTTGCGTGAGCGCGGACGGCCGGTGGGTACGCTCCGTGACGCGCAGCGGACCGTAGAACTACAGGCTCTGGAACACGCATCCTGTCTGGCGGGGAAAATTGACGCTTTCCGCGGGCGGAGTGTCGTGGTGGCGGTCCAGGATCAATTGACCGCCGCTGTGGCCCTAGTCGAGCTCGACGGCGTTGCCCGGCGGATGGTGCTCTGCCCGGGCGGTATTGCGCCCGAGCACATGCCGTACATTGCCCGCACGGCCGAGTGCGACGCCTGGGTCGGGGACGCCGGCAGCGGCCCGCCGCCGCAGGATGTCGCGGCGCATCTGTGGGTCGAGGCGCTTGCGGACCCGCAGCCCTGCGGAGTCACGCGGCATCCGGAGTACGACACGGAGTGGATTCTGCTGACCTCCGGCACGAGCGGTGCACCCAAGCTGGTGCGCCACACCCTGGCCAGCCTGCTGAACTTCATCGACGCTGCCGGCGCGCCGACGACCTGGAGCACCTTCTATGACATCCGCCGGTACGGGGGCCTGCAGATCTTCCTGCGGGCGCTGTGCGGTGGATCGCTGGTATTGTCGAGTCCGAACGAGTCCACCGAATCGTTTCTGGCGCGCGCCGGTGCCGCGGGGGTCACGCACATTTCGGGAACCCCGTCCCACTGGAGAAAGGCGCTCATGAGCGGAGCCGCGGGAGGCTTCACGCCCGCCTACGTGCGGCTGTCCGGCGAGATCGCCGATCAGGGGATTCTGGAGAGCCTGCGCACGGCATTCCCGCATGCGCGCGTGGCACATGCATTTGCGTCCACCGAAGCGGGTGTGGGATTTGAGGTGGAGGACGGACTCAGCGGCTTTCCGGCGTCACTCGTCGATGAATCCCAGCACGGCGTGCAGCTCGATGTCAGTCGCGGGTCGCTCAGGCTCAGATCGCCCGGCAATGCGCTGGGCTACCTCGGTGACGTGCCGCCGCTGAAGGATGCCGACGGATTCGTGAACACCGGCGACCGGCTCGAGCTGCGCGATGGCCGGTACCATTTCATGGGCCGCAGCGGCGGCATCATCAACGTCGGGGGCCTGAAGGTGCATCCTGAGGAGGTGGAGGCGGTGATCAATGCGCATCCCGCGGTGCGCATGTCCCTGGTCAAGCCGCGCCGTAGCCCCATTACCGGTGCCGTGGTGACCGCCGACGTGGTCCTCGAGCGCGACGCGTCGCAAGGCGCCGCTGAGGAGGCGGGTATTCGTCAGGAGATTCTGGGTCTCTGTCGCGCCAGCCTCGCGGCGCACAAGGTGCCGGCCTTGATCCACTTCGTGCCGGTGCTCGAGGTTTCGCCGTCGGGCAAGCTGGTGCGTCCCAATGCGTAGCGTGCTCGTGAGCGGCGGCAGCCGTGGACTCGGGCTCGCCATTGCGGCGCGGCTGGCACTCGGCGGCTATCGGGTGATCGCCCTGGCGCGCTCCGAGAGCGCTGAGCTGCGCACCGCGCGAGCCGGGCAGCCCGAGCTGCATTTCCGCGCGTGCGATCTCGCCGACACGGCCGGCATCGGTGAACAGGTTGGCCGTCTGCGCCGCGAGTTTGGGCCGTTCTACGGGCTCGTCAACAATGCCGGTCTCGGCACCGGCGGACTGCTGTCCATGATGCGCGATGCGGACATCGAGGCGCTGGTGCGCCTCAATACGCTCGCGCCCATCCTGCTGACCAAGTACGTGCTGCGTTCCATGATGAGCGCGGGCTGCGGGCGCATCGTCAGCATCTCCAGCATCGTTGCCCAGAGCGGCTACAAGGCCCTGGCCGCGTATTCGGCGACTAAGGCGTCGCTGGAAGGCTTTACGCGCTCGCTGGCGCGGGAGGTCGGGCCGCTCGGGATCACGGTGAATTCCGTTGCCCCGGGGTTCGTGGATACCGCGATGACCCACGAGCTCGGCGCGCAAGCCCGGGAACAGATCGTGCGCCGCAGCGCGCTGCGGCGCATGGCCGAACCGGCGGACATCGCCGGCGCGGTTGAATATCTGTTGAGCGACGCCGCCCACAACATCACTGGCACCACACTGACCGTGGATGCCGGCAACACCGCGTGAGGCCAGAGTGCGACCCGAGACCATAGCCCTGCACGGCGGCTTCGACGCCGATCCGACCACCAAAGCGGTGGCGGTCCCCATCTACCAGACCGTGGCGTATTCGTTCGACAGCGCCGAGCACGGCGCCGCGCTGTTCAATCTCGAGGTGGACGGGTTCCGGTATACGCGCATCTCCAATCCCACCACTCAGGTGCTCGAGAAGCGCATGGCGCAGCTCGAGGGCGGGATCGATGCGCTGTGCGTGAGCTCGGGACAGGCGGCGTTGCATTACGCCATCCTCGCCGTCACGCAGGCGGGCCGCAATATCGTGTCCGTGCCCCAGCTCTACGGCACCACGCACACGCTCTTTGCGCATATCCTGCCGCAGCTGGGGATCGGCGCGCGCTTTGCCCAGGACGACCGCCCCGAATCGCTGGCCGCGCTGATCGACGAGAACACCCGGGCCGTGTACTGCGAAATGGTCGGCAACCCGGCGGGCAACGTGTGTGATCTCGAGGCGCTGGCCGCGGTGGCGCACCGCGCCGGGGTTCCCCTGATCGTCGACAATACCGTGCCGACCCCGCTGCTGGTGCGACCGTTCGAGTACGGGGCGGACATCGTCGTGCATTCCCTGACCAAGTTCCTCGGCGGTCACGGCACGACCCTGGGCGGGGTGATTGTCGACAGCGGGAACTTCCCTTGGCAGACGCATGCGGAACGCTTTCCGATGCTGACTCGTCCCGATGAGTCCTACCACGGACTGGTCTACACGGCGCATTACGGGCGGGCTGCCTATGTCGGCCGCTGCCGGAGCGTCTTCCAGCGGACCATGGGCTCGGTGCTCTCACCGCTCAGCGCGTTCCTGCTGCTGCAGGGCATCGAGACGGTCGCGCTGAGAATGGAGCGGCACGTGGACAATGCCCGGCGCGTGGCGGAATTCCTGCGCGACGATCCCCGCGTCGCCTCGGTGAGCTATGCGGGCTTTCCCGACAGCCCTCATTACCCGCTGGTGCGGAAGTACCTCAAAGGCCGGACCTGCTCGCTGCTGACCTTTGCGCTGCGCGGCGGCTACGATGCCGGCACGCGCTTCTACGATGCGCTGAAGCTGTTCAAGCGCCTGGTGAACCTCGGGGATGCCAAGTCGCTGGCCTGCCATCCGGCGTCCACGACGCACCGGCAGATGTCTCCCGAGGAGCAGCGTCTGGCAGGTATCGGTCCGGAAACGATGCGGCTCAGCGTCGGGATCGAGCACATCGACGATATCCTGGCCGACCTCGATCAGGCGCTCGCGGCCGCGGTCGGTCCGTGAGGCAAAGGCGTGTCGATGACGCAGCATGAGATTCCCGCGCCCGTGGCCGAGCTGTTTCCGGACCGCGAAGTCCGCGAGCAGCTGGAGGACTACCTCACGCGCGCACTCGCTGCAGCGGACGCGCGCGTCAAGCGCGGCCCGGTCATGCCCGATCTGGACATGGAGCGCTTCCGCCGGGAACTCACCGGCTACGATTTCACGACCCCGCAGCCGGCCGGTGCGCTGATCGACTGGACGATCGCGCAGCTCGAGCATGGCACGGTGCACATGACGCACCCGCGCTATTTCGGGCTGTTCAATCCCGCGCCGACCTTCCCGGCGCAGCTCGCCGACCGGATTGCCGGCTGCTTCAATCCTCAGCTGGCCAGCTCGGGCTCTTCGCCGGTGCCGGTGGCCATCGAGGCGCACGTAATCGCCGCCCTGGCGCAGCGCGCGGGGCTGCCGCCGGACTCGGCGGGGCACTTCACCACCAGCGGCTCGGAAGCGAACTATACGGCCCTCGTCTGCGCGCTGACCCGTGCGGATCCGCGGTTCGCCACGGAGGGCGTACGCGCGTTCGCGGGGCCGGTGGCCCTGTACACGTCGCGGGAGTGCCAGCCGGCCTGGCACAAGATCGCCCATCAGGCGGGGATCGGCCGGCAGGCGGTCCGGCTCGTCGCGACCGATGGCCGTGGACGGATGGACGCGGCGGCCCTGGCCGAAACGGTCCGCCAGGATCGACTCCGGGGCATCGTTCCGGTGTTGATTTCACCGACCGCCGGGACCACCGGTGCCGGCATGGTGGATCCGCTCGAGGCGTGCTCGGAGGTCGCGCGCGAGGACGGCGTCTGGTATCACGTGGATGCGGCCTGGGGTGGGGCGGCGCTGTGCTCCGAGCGGCTGCGGAGTGAGCTGGCGGGAATCGAACGGGCCGATTCGATCACCATCGATGCCCACAAATGGTTCGCCACGACGATGGGTTGCGGCATGTTCATCACGCGTTACCCGAAGGTTCTGAACGATGCCTTTCACGTTGGCGCGGACTTCATGCCCTCGACCGCCTCGGGCATCGATCCATACCTCAATACGGTCCAGTGGTCGCGGCGCTTCCTCGGTCTGCGGCTCTTTGTGTCTCTGGCAACGGCGGGCTGGTCCGGCTATGCACGCCATGTCGAGCGAGCAGTGCAGGTGATCGAACGGGTCAAGAGCGGACTCATCAAGTGCGGTTGGTCAATCGCGAACGATTCGCGGTTAGCAGTGCTCTGTGCGCTTCCGCCGACAGGCTCAGTTCCCGTTCGCGAGATTGTATGTCGTCTGTTGGCGACGCGAAAGGCATGGGCCGCCGTTGCACAATTTGAGGGACGGGATGTTGTGCGGATCTGCGCGACACATGGAGAAGTGAGTGACGCAGATGTGGATACGCTGGTTGCCGCGTTGGATGCGGCGCGCTGATTTATATTATAAAAATAATAAATAAATCAATAAATTATAGTAATAAATTTACATAACTTTTTGCCCGCGAAATGAGGTGGTTCTGCGCGCGCATTGTCACCCGCAGGTGTTTGAGTCCTGCCTGATCCGAGGTGTGCTGGTTCGCTCGGATTCCAACTCGCGCGGCAAGGATCGTCTCGCCGAGGCGCTGCACGCCCTGAGCGAGCGTGCGGCGCAGCCCAGGGTGGCCATCAACTGCGCCGCCATTCCCGAGACGCTCCTGGAGAGCGAGCTGTTCGGGTATGAGCGTGGCGCCTTCACGGGCGCGGTGAAACAGGCGCTCGGCAAGATCGAGACCGCCAACGGCGGTATGCTGTTTCTCGATGAGATTGGCGACATGCCGCTGGCGCTGCAGGCGAAGCTGCTGCGCTTCCTGCAGGAGCGTGTCATCGAGAGGCTGGGCGGTCGCGAGCTGATTCAGGTGGACGTGTGCATCATCGCGGCCACGCACCGGGACCTGAAGACCGAGATCGAGCAGGGCCGCTTCCGCGAGGATCTCTATTACCGCAGCGGCGAGGTGTCGGTCGTCATCCCGCCGCTGCGCGAGCGCGGCTCGGATGGGGTGCTGCTCGCGCACTATGTTCCTGCAGGAGTCCTGCAAGCGCCACGGCAGGCCGCTGCTGAGGCTCGCCCCCGACGCCATTGCCGCGATCGAGCACTACCCTTGGCCCGGCAACGTGCGCGACCTCGAGAACCGGGTCAACGTCGCGGCCATCATGTGTGAGGGCGAGCTCATTTCCGCGGCGGATCTGTCACTGGGTGCCGTGGATGCCGGCGAGGCAGAGATTCTGCCGCTGCGCGAGGTCCGGCAGCGGGCCGAGACCGCCGCCGTGCAGCGCGCAATGGCGCTGGCTGGCGGCAACATCGCCAAGGCCGCGGAGCTGCTCGGTGTGACACGGCCGACCCTCTACGACCTGATGGAGCGCACAGCCACTCCGTCTCCCAAGCGGCCGATGGAGAGCTGACGAGCCGCAAGCCGACGGACTCCGGCAATGATCCGAGTGAGGAACGCTCATCGGCAGTGGCCGTCTTTCCGGGCGGCTGTCCGGTGACCCCACTTGCGGCCGTAGGGGAGGGGCGGTCGGCGCGGGCCCTGCCGCTCCTCGAGCCGACGGGTCTTGATCGAGGGAAGGCCGGCGCAATGGCTGTTGCGGCGACTCAAGCGCGGCGTCCCCGAAAGTGAGTACTGGATCTCATCGACCCGGGCCCACCCCCCGAGCGCTCTCCTCCTTTGACTGGTACAATTGCTCGACGAACAAGGCCGGACGCAGCGAGCGCCGGAGTGCGTTTTCGGCGGAGCCGACGTCCATTCACATGCCGAATGTCAAGACCAGTTCAGAGTGGCCGCACTCGACCTTGAAGCGGGCCGGACGGCTAGGCGCGCTGGCTGCTGTTTCCATTGTCTTCTCCGGTTGCGGCCTGCTCATCACGCCTCAGCACCGCATCGCGGTCGCGCGAACCGAGATGAAGGCCGGCCGTTGGCAGGCGGCGGCGGGTGAGCTCCGGACGGTCGTCCAGGGACATCCCGGCAATGCCGAGGCCTGGAAACTGCTCGCCGAGGTGTCCTTTGGCGCCGGCGACATCAGCGGGGCGCAATCCTCATTGCAGCACGCGCTGGCCGCCGGTGCGAAGGGCCCCGAGGTCGATGCGCTGCGGCTGCGATTCTGGCTCGCAGCGGGCCAGCCGAAAAAGGTGATCGCGGCGGTCGCCGGCCACACCGTCCATCCCGGCGAGCCGGCTCGATCGCTCGATCTCGCCCGTGCCTACCTCGCGACGGGCCAGGCAGATCGGGCGCTCGCGGTTCTGCAGCCGCTGCTCGCCCAGCGGGCGGATCTGACGCGCGGACGGGTCGTCATGGCCGAGGCGCTGGCGGCCCAGGGCAAGCTCCAGCAGGCCTTGCAGCAGCTCGATGCCGCCATGCGGGGCGACACGAAGTCCCCTTACCCGCCGCTTCTCGAAGGCCGGATCCTGGCCTCTCGCGGGCAGTACGCCGCGGCCGAGCAGGCTCTCGATGTCGCCCTGAAGCGGATGCCCCCCGCGCAACCGGTGCTCGAGCGGGCGGGGGCCTTGATCGTGCTCGCCGAAGCGCAGCTCGCGCAGGGGAAGACTGACGCGGCCGCAAAGACCCAGGCGGTCCTCGCCGCGCAGGTGCCGGGTGCGCCCGTTGTCGAGATGCTCGCGGGGCGCATCGAACTGGCGCGCGGCCACCTGAGCGCAGGAGTCAATCGGCTGGAGGACGTGGTCGCCAAGGCGCCGGGCTTCATCGAGGCGCGGTTGTATCTCGGGGCGGCGGAGCTCGATCAAGGCAATCTCCAACAGGCCCAGCAGCAACTCGAGCAAGTCGTGCAGGCGCAGCCGGACAACCTCCCGGCTCGCAAGCTCCTCGCGACCGTGCGGCTGCGGCTCGGCGAGCCCGCGGGGGCATTGTCGGTGCTGACTCCGGCCCTCGAGTCGCCTTCGCAGTCGACGGTTGATCCGCAGCTCCTCTATCTCCTCGCGGCGGCAGGCGGCGCGCCCGGCAGCGAGCCCGCGGTGCAGAAGCTCGAGCGCAAGCTGCGGGCGGACTCGAAGAGCCAGGCCGCGGTTCTCAATCTCGCCCGGCTCCAGGCCGCGACAGGCAACCTGACGGGTGCCAGGGACACCCTGAGTGCGGCGCTCGCCGCCCATCCCGATGCGCTGCCGGTACGCCTCACCCTTGCGGGGGTGCTGCTGCGCTCGAAGGCCTTCCCACAGGCGCTCGCCGTGCTGCAAGCGGCCGACAAGCCCGGCGCCGGACCGGGCATCAAGCTGGCCGTCGCCCGTGTCCAGCTGGCCCAGGGCAACCTCGAGGCGGCGCAGGGCACTCTCGATCAGGCGATCGCCGCCCAGCCCAACCGCGCGCCGCTCATCGAGAGCGCCGGTGCGCTGCTCTTCGAGGCCAACCAGTATGGAGCCGCGCTCCAGCGCTTCGCGCAGGCCACCGCGCTCGAGCCCGGCAACGCGCTCTACTGGCTCAACAGCGCGCGAGCACAGCTCGCGCTCCATCAAACCGCCGCCGCCCGCGAGTCGCTGCTGAAGGCGGCGCGGATTCGACCCAACTGGCTGCCGGTCGTCGGCATTCTCGCATTCCTCGACGTGCATGCGGGCAACCGCCAGGCGGCGCTCGCACGCGTCAACGCCCTGGTCGCCGGCCACCGCAACGATGCCCCGGCACTCGCGCTCAAGGGCTCCGTCGAGGCGGCTCTTGGGGATACCGGCGCGGCAATCGCGGCCTACACGCAGGCCCAGGCCCTGGATCCGACCGCGCAGATCGCGGTCCAGCTCTACCGCCTGCAGCTTGCAAGCCACCGTGCCGATGCCGAGAAGCCACTCGAGGACTGGCTCGCGCGCGAGCCCGGCGATTGGCGCGTGCGCGAAATCCTGGGTGAGTACGATCTGGCGATCCACGCCTTGCGCCCGGCCGCACAGCAGTTCGAAACCACGGTGCAGCAGTCGCCGGACGATGTGATCGCTCTCAACAATCTCGCCTGGATCTACGGCAAGCTCGAAGACCCGCGGGCCGTGGCGATGGCCGAAAGAGTCTACAAGCTCGCGCCGCAGGTCCCGCAGGTCGATGACACCGTCGGCTGGATCCTGGCCCGCAGGAATGAGGCGGCGCGCGCAGTGCCGCTGCTTGCGCGGGCAGCCAAGCTGATCCCGTCCGATCCGGACGTCGCCTATCACTACGCCTACGCGCTCTCCAAGTCCGGCAAGCCCTACAAGGCCCGGGAGGTCCTGACCGGGATTCTCTCCACGTCCCGGTCCTTCGACTCGCGCGCTGCCGCGCAGCGGCTGCTGGCGAGCCTCCCCGGTCACGGGCACGCCTGAGGAGCATCGCGGGTGGACGATTCGAGCGAGCCCACCTTGGTGATGGCGCAAGCGAGCATCGCGGGCGGTGTCGCCCCTGGCGATACGACCTGCAGAGAGGGCGTTCTCGAGATCCCCGGCGGGCTGACGCTCCATCACGGCGGGCAGCTACCCGGCGTGCGCATCGCGTGGCGGCTCACGGGACCGACGGTTGCGCCGCTCGTGTGCGCCATGGGAGGCATCTGGTGCGACCGGTGGCTGTTCGATCCTGCGGACGCCCGGCGCGGCTGTTGGCGTGAAGTCGTGGGTCCCGGTCGCCCGTTGGACTCGAGCCGTCACCGGATTCTCAGCTTCGATTATCTCGGCGGCAGCGGCGATTCGACGGGGCCTGCGCAGGGCGGCGGGATCCCCAGCATCTCGACTTACGATCAGGCGGAGGTCCTGGCGCGCCTCCTTGATCATCTGCAAGTCCGCTCGATGCGCGCGATAGTGGGTGGCTCCTACGGCGGGATGGTCGCCCTCGCATTCGCGGAGCGGTTTCCCGAGCGCGTCGGCGCGTTGTGCATCGTCTCAGCGGCGGACCGCCCGCACCCGATGGCGATCGCCTGGCACTGCATCCAACGGCGCATCGTGAAATTCGCGATCGATTCCGGCCGCCCCGAGGAGGGACTGAGACTTGCGCGCGCCGTGGGTCGCTCGCTCTATCGCAGCGCCGAGGAATTCGCCGCCCGATTCCCGGGCATTCCGCGGCTCGAAGGCGGCGACTTCCAGTTCCCGGTCGAGCGCTATCTCTTCGCGGACCGCGATGATTCAATGTCCGCGCTGCGGGCCGAGGGGTTCCTGTGCCTCGCGGAGTCGCTCGATCTGCACCAGGTCGATGCCACCCGCATCTTCGTTCCCACGACCGCGGTAGGAGCCCGGGAGGATCAGCTCGTGCCGCTGGCGGACGTGCGTGCGCTGGCCGCGCGGATGGGGGCCGCGCAGGTGCGCGAGATATCGTCAATCCACGGCCACGATGCCTATCTGCGGGAACCGGAGCAGCTCCGCGCTATCATGTCGGCCGCGCTGCGGTCCCTGGAGACACAATGCCCATCGCCGATTTCTTGAGAGCCCCATGAGCACCGCGAATCTCCACGCCACCGTCGAAGACCTGCTGGATCAGCTCCGGGGCATCTGGCGATTCAGATGGATCGCGTTGATCGTCGCATGGTGCGCGGCCCTGGTCCTCTGGTTCGTCGTTTTCCTGATCCCCAATACCTACGAGTCCTATACGAAGGTGTTCGTTGATACGCGAACCACCTTGAGCGAGGCGACCAAGGGGCTGAGCATCGGCAGCGACATCCGCAGCCAGATCCAGGGGGTGCGGGACGCTCTGCTCAGCGATCCGGAGCTGCGGACCGTGGCCGACAACACCAACCTGATGGCGGGTGCGCTCACCGGCGCGCAGCAGCAGAAGGTGCTGGCCAAGCTCCGCGAGAACATCGACATCACCGGCAACCTCGAGCCGGACAGCACCATGGCCCTCTTCACGATCAAGTACCGCGACCGCAACCGGCAGCGAAGCCTGCAAGTCGTGACGCAGTTGAAGAACAGCTTCGTCGAGGGGACCCTGGGCGGCAAGCAGCGGGGCTCGATGGAGGCCGAGCAATTCCTGGTGCGGCAGATCCGCAAGTACGGACAGCGTCTCTCGGCCTCCGAGCAGCGCCTGGCGGCGTTCAAGAAGCAAAACGTCGGGCTGCTGCCTGGCGAGCAGGGCGATTACTTCAGCCGCCTGCAGGCCGACATGAGCAAGCTGACCAAGGATAAGGAGCACCTCGGCCTCGAGCTGCGCAAGCGCGCGGCGCTGGAGCAGGAGCTGCATGCGGGACAGCAGTTCACGGCCGGCCCCCCGCAGTCGGGCGCACAGAACCCGGCGGCGCTCGACACCGAGGGACAGATCGCGCAGACACAGGAGAGGCTCAATCAGCTGCTACTCAAGTTCACCGACAAATATCCCGACGTCATCGCGCTTCGCCAGACGCTGAAGGAGCTCAAGGCACGCGAGCAGGCGCAGATCGCCGCCGCGAAGCACGGCGACCTGGGGGCCGCCACCCAGCTGAGCCTCACGGCCAATCCGGTCTACCAGAAGCTGCAGGAGCAGTACAACAACGAGGGAGTCGATATTGCCTCCATCCGGCAGGAGATCGCGGACCGCGGGAAGGAGATCGTTTACCTGCGCTCCATGATCTCGACGGCCCCGGAGGTGCAGGCCCAATACGCACAGCTCACGCGCGACTACACCGTCACCCGCACGCAGTACAATGCGCTGCTTGCCCGGCTCGACCGGGCGCGGCTGGGGCAGGAGGCCGCCACCACGGGTGACGTGAAATTCAGCGTCGTGCAGCCGCCGGTGTCCCTGTTCGAGCCGGTGGCGCCTCATAGGTCGATGCTCGTCATCGCGGCGCTCCTCGGCGCCCTCGGTCTCGGAGGCGGTGTGGCATACCTGCTGCACATGCTGCAGCCGGTGTTCGTCAGCCCGCGCCAGCTCGGCGCCGTAACGGGGCTTCCGGTGCTGGGCTTGGTCAGTATGGCCGGGCTCGAGCAATATCGTACCGGGCTGCGGGCGGAGCGGCTGCGCTACGCCTGGTCGGTGCTGGGCCTCATCGTGCTGGGCTTCGGAATCCTGGTGCTGCAGTCACGCATCTATGGTCTCTTTGGAGGGCTGCACGCATGAGTCTGGTGGAGAAGATGCTACGAAAGGTTCAGGAAGCTCAGCAGCGGAGTGTCGATGCGGCGGACACGGCTTCCCTGGCCAGAGGGGATGCAGGCGCGCGCGCGTCCGCCCCCCGCGCCGCGGGCAGGGAGCAGGGCCCGCCGATCGTCCTCGACCGCGCGGCGCTGCACGCGGTGGGTTTGATGCCGCCGGCCGCAGACGAGCGACGCCTGGCGTCGGAGTATCGGAAGATCAAGCGGCCGCTCATCGCGAATGCGCTCGGCCGCGGCGTCGAGCGATTGCCCAAGGGTTACCTGATCATGCTCGCCAGCGCGATGCCGGGCGAGGGCAAGACCTTCACGGGAGTCAATCTGGCGCTGAGCTTCGCCCAGGAGAAGGACCTGCGCGTGGTTCTCGTCGACGCCGATGTGGCCAAGCCTCAATTGAGCCGGGTCCTCGGGCTCGAGGGGGAGCCGGGTCTGCTCGATGTCCTGCGCGATCCGCAGCTCGACGTCGAGTCGGTCATCCGACCGACGGACATTCCGACGCTGTCCTTTCTGCCCGCGGGCAAGAATTCGGGCGATGCGACCGAGCTGCTCGCGAGCCGGCGGATGGAGGAAGTCGCGGCGCTTCTCGGCGAGCGCGACCACGACCGGATCGTCCTCTTTGACACCCCGCCTCTGATGCAGACCACCGAGTCCCCGGCGTTGGTGCAGATGGCCGGGCAGGTCCTCGTCGTGGTGCGTGCGGAGTCGACTCCCCAGCCGGTGCTGCTCGATGCGCTCGAAGCCCTGCAGGAGCATCCGGCGGTGTCGCTGATCCTCAACCAGAGCATGCGCTCCGCGACCTCGGCCTATTACTACTACGGCTATGGCGAGGATCGCTCCGCGCGGCCCGCCGGGTCGGAGAGCAAGTAGGCTTCTGCCGGCTCCGCATGGCCGATCTCACGACCAGCACGGGGTGGAGCGGCTCGCCGGCGCAGGGGCGGGACGGATCCCGGCGCGGTGTCCGCCCAGGGTGGCGCGCGCTAGCCACCGGCCGCCTGAGCATCATCCTCGGCCTTTGGATCGCGGTGGCGGCGATCTATTGGCCGAGCGCCGCGGCGCTGAATTCGATCTGGACGGGCTCCGACGGGGATACCTACACCCACGGCTATCTCGTCCTGATCGCATCCCTGTGGCTCCTCGTGCGAGACCGCGGGCGCATCGAAGCGACGCCGGTCCGTGCCGCGGGCTGGGCCCTGCTGCCCCTGCTCATGCTGAGCGTCGCCTGGCTCTTCTCGTGGCGGGCCGCCGTCCAGGCGGCCCACGTGTTGCTGCTGCCCGTCATATTGGTCGTCGCCCTCGTGGCGGCGCTGGGATGGCGTCTCGCGCGCGTGTCGCTGTTTCCCGTTGGCCTGCTGCTGTTCGCCATGCCCGTCTGGGGCGCCCTCAACGATGGCCTGCAGATCTTGAGCTCCAAGGTCAACGGCGTCCTGATATGGCTCTCGGGAATGCCTGCTTACATGCAGGGAGACCTGATCCGGCTTCCCGGCGGGACGATCCAGATCGCGCAAACGTGCGCCGGCCTCAACGGATTCGTGATCGGGCTGACCGTGGCAGCCCTCTATGGTGAGATTGAGCGCGATCCGCTACGGCGCCGGCTGATCTGGCTCGCCATGCTGGCGTCCTTCGCGCTGGTCGCCAACTCCGTGCGAATATTCATCGTGACGGCGGCGGCTTACGAGACGGACATGCGCAGCCCGCTCGTGAAGCACCATATCTGGCTGGGCTGGTGCTTGTTCGCCGTCGCGGTCGTCGTGTTTCTGCGGGTTGCCAGACGGCTCGGCGACGCCTGGGATCGGCAGCGCCCGCGCGAGGAACCGAAGGAGCAGCGGCCCTCGGCGTCGCCTCCCGAGCTGAACGCTCAAGGGCCGGGCGTCACACGCCTGGTGGTCGTCCTCGCCTGCATGGGACTCCTGCCGGCGATCTCTTACGGGACCGATCTCTGGCGATCGAATACCCAGGAACGCGTCGGCATTCGCTGGCCCGAAGCGCCGCAGGGGTGGCGCGGGCCGGTGCCCGATACGGTGAGCGAGTGGTCGCCGCGGTTCCTGAATGCGAGCGCGCAGTCCCTTCGTCTCTACATCGATCCCCGCGCACGGCCGATCGAGGCCTTCGCCGTAGCTTATCGGAGCCAGACCCAGAAGGCCAAGCTTCTGGCGTATGGCAACACCCTGTTCGGCGGCGCGGCGCGACTGCAGGGGCGATCGCAGCGGATCGTAGGCTCGCCGGCCGGCCCCTGGCGGGAGACTGCTGCGGTCGATCCCACGGGTGTGCGCTCGCTCATCTGGTGGCGTTACCGGGTTGGAGACCGGCTCTTCACCCAGCCGCGGCTGTCACAGCTCTGGTATGGATTGGCGTCGCTGACGGGCAGCCCGCCTGTCTCGTCGCTGGTGGCGCTGCGGGCGATCTGCAGCTCGGATTGCGGTGCGGCGCGCGAGCAGTTAGCTGCCGCTGCGGCCGAGCTGCAGCCCACCCTGGTCCTGCAGCGGAAGGCGCCTGATCCTGACGCCGGTCGCCGCGAACAGGGCGTTGGCCAAGGCGGGCGCTAGCGGCGGTACGCCCACTTCGCCCATGCCTCCGATGGGCGCATCGGGAGTCTCCAGGATCCGGACCTCGACTTTCGGAGCGTCCCCGATCCTGAGGACCGGGTAGCGATCGAAGTTGCGCTGCATCAGGCGGCCACCGACGAAGGTCGCTTCTTCCCCCAGCGCGGCGCTCAGCGCAAAGAGCGCCCCTCCCTCGAGTTGCGCGCGGATGCCGTCGGGGTTCACGGCAGTGCCGCAATCCACCACCACCACGATCCGCTCGATCCGGATGGCACCGGAGCCGGAGCGAGAGACCTCGATGGCCTGCGCCGTGACCGACCGAAAGCCCTCGTGGTAGGCGAGCCCGAGAAACCGGCCTCGGGACTGCGGCCAGTGCCAACCCGAGGCTGCGGCGAGCGTCTCGAGCACCCACCGGCCCCTGGAGCGATGGCCGCCGAGGAGGCGCAATCGGTAAGCGAGAGGATCCGCCCCGGCGGCATGCGCGCACTCGTCGATGAAGGATTCCCGGAAGAAGACATTCTGCGATGCGTCGACCGAGCGCCAGTAGCCGACTCGGATTGCCGGTGTGATCCCCGAGTAGCGCACACGAACATCGCCCAAGCGGTAGGGCATGGCGTCGAGTCCGGAAGTGCGCGGGTGATCGCCCAGAGCGGCAATGTCCACATGCAGCCGCTGCGGCGCGCCACTGGAATCGAGGCTCGCCTGGAGCCGCGCGGCGCACCATGGGGCGGAATCGATCCTGCAGGCTGTCCTCCTCGCGCGACCAGATCGCTTTCACGGGCGCGCCGACTTCTCGGGCGATGCGCGCGGCCACGAC
>JAKBCE010000134.1 GCA_021808195.1 Pseudomonadota bacterium | reverse complement strand
TGCCGCTGGTCGCCAGCGGCGATGTGCACATGCACGTGCGCGCGCGCCGAAGGCTGCAGGATGCGCTGACGGCCGTGCGCCTGAACGTGACCGTCGCGGAGGCCGGCTGGAACCTCTATCCCAACGGTGAACGCTATCTGCGCGAACCTCAGCGGCTCGCCAAGCTCTACCCGCCGGCGCTCACCGCCGAGACGGTGCGCATTGCGGCGCGCTGCACGTTCTCGCTCGATGAGCTGCGCTACGAGTATCCGCGCGAGCTGGTGCCCGCCGGCGAGACCCCCGCGAGTTATCTGCGCCGGCTCACCGAGGCCGGGGCGCAGCGCCGCTGGCCTGAGGGCATTCCCCCGGCCGAGCGCGCTGCCCTCGAGCACGAACTGGCGCTGATCGGGGAGCTCGGCTACGAGCCGTACTTTCTCACCGTGCACGATCTCGTCGATTTCGCGCGCGGCCGCGGCATTTTCTGTCAGGGGCGCGGTTCGGCGGCCAACTCGCGGGTGTGCTACTGCCTCGGGGTGACTGCAGTCGATCCGCAGCGCGGGGCGGGACTGCTGTTCGAGCGGTTCATCTCCCGGGAGCGCAACGAGCCGCCGGACATCGATATCGACTTCGAGCACGAGCGGCGCGAGGAGGTGATCCAGTACGTCTATGCCAAGTACGGCCGTGAGCGCGCTGCGCTCGCCGCCACCGTGATCCAGTACCGCTCGCGCAGTGCGTTGCGCGATCTGGGCCGGGTGTTTGGATTCGAACCGGAGGCCTGTGACCGGCTCGCCCGGGTGATGCAGTGGTGGGACGGGAACGAGGCGCTCGCCGAGCGGTTGCGCGCCGCGGGGTTCGATCCGGCGAGCCCGCCGCTGACGCAGCTGGTGCCGCTGGCGCGCGAGCTGCTCGGCTTTCCCGGTTTTCCGCGCCACCTCTCGCAGCACGTCGGCGGGCTGGTGATCAGCGCCGGGCGGCTCGATGAGCTGGTGCCGATCGAGAATGCGGCCATGCCCGAGCGCACTGTGGTGCAGTGGGACAAGGACGATCTCGATGCGCTCGGTCTGCTGAAAGTCGATGTGCTCGCCCTCGGGATGCTCACCGCGCTGCGCAAGGCGATCGACCTGGTCAACACTCTGCGGGGCACGCACCACGCACTCGGGTCACTGCCGGCGGAGGATCCGCTCGTGTACGAGATGATCTCGCGAGCCGACACGGTCGGGGTGTTTCAGATCGAGTCGCGCGCCCAGATGGCGATGCTGCCGCGGCTGAAACCGCGCTCGTACTACGACCTGGTCATCGAGGTGGCGATCGTGCGCCCCGGGCCCATCCAGGGCGACATGGTCCATCCCTACCTCAGGCGCCGCCAGGGACACGAGCCGATCGAGTATCCGAGCCGCGACGTCGAGTCGGTGTTGCGGCGCACCCTCGGGGTGCCGATCTTCCAGGAACAGGTGATGCAGCTGGCCATGGTGGCCGCGGGCTTCACGCCGGGACAGGCCGATCAGCTGCGTCGCGCCATGGGGGCCTGGAAGCGCAGCGGCGGTATCGGGCATTTCCGCGACATGCTGCTCGACGGCATGGCCGCGCGCGGTTACTCGAGCGAGTTCGCCGAGCGGGTCTACCGGCAGATGATGGGGTTCGGCGATTACGGCTTTCCGGAGTCGCACGCGGCGAGCTTCGCGCTGCTGGTGTACGACTCGGCTTGGCTGAAGTGTCACGAGCCGGCGGCGTTCACCGCCGCGCTGCTGAACAGCCAGCCGATGGGCTTCTACGCTCCGGCGCAACTGGTGCGCGATGCCCGCGCGCATGGCGTGGAGGTGCGTGCGGTGGACGCCGGGGCGAGCGAGTGGGACTGCACCCTGGAGCCCGGCGGAGCGGCGCAGCCGGCGCTGCGGCTCGGTCTGCGCCTGGTCAAGGGACTGACGCGCGCCGGCGCGGCACGGCTCATCGAGGCACGCGCTGCAAGCCCGTTCGCCGGGCTGCAGGACCTCGCCCGGCGAGCTGAACTGGAGCGCACCGACCTCGAGGCGCTGGCGGCCGCCGGTGCGCTCGCCGGCTTGAGCGGCAATCGTCATCTGGCCTTCTGGGACGTCGCGGGCGTGGAGCGTCCGCTGCCGCTCGAGACGGCGAATGCGTCGCTTGCTGTCGATGAGGCACCCGTTCCCTCAGCCGATGCGGCTCGACCGCTCATCGCAGCGCCGAGTGAAGGAGAGAACATCGTGGCCGACTACGCATCTGTGGGCCTGACGCTAGGCCGCCATCCGCTGGCGCTGCTGCGCGAGACACTGCGCCGCAGCGGGGTGCACAGCGCCGAGGAGGTCTGTGCACGGCCGGATGGGAGCGCCGTGCGCGCCGCCGGCATCGTGTTGATGCGTCAACGGCCCGCGGCCGCCGGCGGCGTCACGTTCATTACGCTGGAGGATGAAAGCGGACAGGTCAACGTCATCGTTTGGGAGCGCACCGCGCAGGCGCATCGTGAGGCGCTGCTCGGGGCGCGACTGCTCGAAGTGCACGGGCGGCTGCAGCACGCCGAGGGCGTCACGCACCTGATCGCCCGGCGGCTCCTCGATCGCACCGGGTTGCTCGGGGCGCTGGTGACGCGCTCGCGGGATTTTCACTAACGAGACGTCCGCGCACGAAAGGCCCGCCTGCCGGCACAGACTCGACATCGACGGTGATCCGAAGCGCAGCGGCGCGGATCACCCCACGGGAATCGCGTGGCGCGCCGCACGTGCACGCCGATCAGTCCGCGCGGGAGCGGGACAGCTCAGCGCCTCGAAGGCATCCAACGCCAGCCGTGCCCAGAATAACTCTGTCGGGGCGCAGTGGCGGCGCGAGCGAATCGAGCGCGGCATCGAGGTCCGCGTCCAATGTCTTGCCCGAGCCGTGCCTGAACTTATCCAGCGCGCCAGCCACGCCGAGCGCCTTGCGGTAGAGTCGCTCATCGCAAAGCGTCTCAAACGCGTCGCACACCGCGATGACACGCGGTTCGATCTCAATCGGCTCTCGCGTCAAGCGGTGCGGATACCCGGACCCATCGAGCCGTTCGTGGCGTTGGGCCATGATCGACTGCAGGGGCCATGGCGGCGCGATAAGCTGCATGATCTCGCAGCCGATCGGGACATACGTGCTGATCGGGGCGAATTCTTCGCCGCTGAGGCGCCCGGGCTTGTTCAATCATTCGCGCGGTATCGTGATCTTGCCGAGGTCGTGCACCAGGGCGCCGAGGAACACGCCGGTGAGGCTGCCGGCAGAAAGCCCGAGGCGACGTCCCGTGGCGAGTGCCAAGATGGCTGCGCGCTCCTGGTGTCGGGCGGTGTAATCATCGAATCGAGACGCAATCGCGTTGATTGACAGGACCGTCTGCAGGAACGTGCGCTGCGTCTGTGCCTGTCTGTTGGTCTGGGATTCGAGCCGGTGGATGAGCCGTCGGAGGAGATCACCGTGACTCGCGGGGCTCATGGGCGTCTCATCCAGGCTCGGCTTCCCGGCTGCGCAGCGGGTGATTCGCAGCACGGATCGGTGTGCGAATTGCGCGCAATGGCGGATCGCTGCCGCGCGGCGTCATGTCGGGGTCTCGAGGACCCATCGGTCATGATGTCGGCGCCAGAGGCCCGCTGCGACGCACCGTCCGTCCATGTCGAAGAATTCAGCTACCACGGAGGGCTCGACGCCGCTGCGTAATCGATGCGCGGAGGCGAACCACCAGCGCGGGCCGTAAGCCCACGCCTGCCAGGCGTCATCGGCGGATGAGCGGATTCGGGCACGCAGCGTCAAGGGCAGCTCGTTCTCGTTGCGCACTCTGAGTGCTCCCGCGGGCACATAGTGCAGGGCGGCGAGCAGCGAGTTCAGAAGTACGCTGGCCGGCAGTTGATCCGGCGTCATGCGCATGTGCCTCCCGTCACAGGCTTGCCGGAACGAGATCGGCCGACTCGCAGCAGGTTGGGCTGCGCGTTGGGTCCGCCGGCGTCGGGACCATCCTGCGACGAAGGGTGCTTCAGAGGACGTGAGCGGAGGGGGCCGCAGCGGTGGCTGAACTTGTACGCCAGACGGAAAGAGGGCTGATCCGCCGTATGCCGGGCGGTACTCGCTCGGTGCGCATCTGCGCGCTGCGGGGCGAGGACGCGTGTTTGCACGATGACCACGGACAACGCGTGTTCCTTTTGGAAACCGATGCGATGGACCGTCTTGCTGTCGTCAGAATCAGAGGGTCCTAAAATCGATCGCCCATACGCTCCACCCTCGGTCACGCTAAGGAAATCGAGCGACGCGGTGTATCAGGGGATCTGCGTAGCGATGTTCCGAAGCGACTGCACGCGCCGCAGCCGTCGGGCGTGTTGGCCGGTGCCGTGTTGGTGTGCAGACGGGTCAGCGCACACGGTGCCGTGCGCTGCTGAGCGCGGATCGGGACGGCATGCGCATGCCGTGAGCGTGGACCTGACAGTCAGGGACAATGGCCGGAACGTCCCGGCGTTCGGGTGTCGCGAGACCTGATCGTGAGCGCGAACCGCCCACGGGGCGGAGCTGGGCGTCGATCGACGCGGGGGCCGTTCGCGTGACGTACCCGCAACGATCGCCGGCGCTCGCACCGGCTGCGCCGTGGGATTATTTGCCTCGCGGTCGCGCCCGGGCGCCGCTACCGTCGCCGTCGATCTCGTAGTCGTCGAAATCGCTGGTGAGCTCGGCGGTGTGCTTCTCCTCGAACATCCGCTCGAGGCGACGCCATGCCGGCTCGCCGCTCTTCGGACCGCGGTGTTTGGCGAGATCGAGATCCTTGATCACCTGATCGAGATCGACGTCACCTTCCTCGACCTCGGCTTCCTCTTCGTCCTCGAACTCTTCCGATTCGGATTTCTCGCTCATGTGACACGCCGGACTCCCGCCTGCGGGAGGGTGCGCAGATTTAATCACAAGCCGCGCTGGACGCAATGGGCAGGTCAGTGAATCAGATCGTCCAGACGGAAGATGGGCAGGAGCATTGCAAAAACGATGCCCATGACGAACAGCCCCATCACCACGATCAGCAGCGGACCGAGCAGACCCACCATGGCCGCCATGATCGCGTCGAGCTCGCGCTCCTGGCTGGCCGCGGCCTGAATGAGCATCGCATCGAGCTCCCCGCTCGACTCCCCGCTCGAGATCAGGTGGATGGTCATGGGCGGAAACAGTTTGCTCACCGCGAGCGAACGGCCGATCGGCGCGCCCTCGCGCACCCGCTCGGCAGCCTGCAGAACCGCATCGCGCATCGGCACGCTGGTGACCACCTCCCCGGCGATGCGCAGCGCATCGAGCACCGGCACGGCGCTCACCGAGAGGATGCTGAAGGTGCGCGTGAAGCGCGCCGTGTTGAACCCGCGCACCAGTTTGCCGGCGAGCGGCAGGCCGAGCACCATCAGATCGAAGCGCCGGCGGGTGGCCGGATTGCGCAGCGCGCGGCGCGCCAGTACGACGGCGAGCACCGCGCCGAGCACGAGCCAGATGCCATGCACGCGCAGGAAGTGGCTGGTGCCGATCAGGATGCGGGTGATCAGCGGCAGCTCGGCCTTGCTCGCCTGGAACACGGCGACCACCTTCGGCACCACGTAGACCATGAGCGCGGTGACGATGAGGAAACACATCACCGTGAGCACGATCGGGTAGAGCATCGCGGCGAGGATCTTCTGGCGGATCTCCTCGCGGCTCTCGGTGTAATCGGCCAGCCGCTCGAGCACGGTGTCGAGGTGTCCGGCCTGTTCGCCGGCGGCCACGGTGGCGCGGTAGATCTCCGGAAAGACGCGCGGGAATTCGGCGAGTCCGTCGGCCAGCGTGTGCCCCTCCATCACCCGCGAGCGCACCCCGAGCACGATACTCTGCACGCGGGGCTTGTCGGTCTGCTGCGAGACCGCGAGCAGCGATTCCTCGAGCGGCAGTCCGGCCCGTACCAGGGTGGCGAGCTGGCGGGTGAGCAGCGTCACGTCCGCCGCGGCGACCCGTCGCAGCGTGCCGAAGCCGCGCTGCCGGCCCGCTTCGCGCTCGGCGACTTCGCTCACGGTCACCGGCAGCAGCTGGCGCTCGCGCAGCTGCTGGCGGATGTGCCGCGGGGTATCGCCCTCGAGGATGCCCTTGAGCTCCTTGCCGCTGGCATCGAGCGCGGTGTATTCGAAGGCCCCCACTTCAGTCCTCCCGCGTCACCCGCAGCACTTCCTCGAGGGTCGTCTCTCCGCGCAGCACGCGCGTACGGCCGTGATCGCGGATCGAGGGGGTGGCGTGCCGGGCGTGCCGCTCGATCTGCTGCTCGCTCGCCCCGTCGTGGATCATGGTGCGCAGCGTCTCGTCCACCATGATGAGCTCGTAGATTCCCGAGCGGCCACGGTAGCCGCCCATGGCATCGGCACCGGGTCGGTAGAGGGTCGGCGGCGGGCCGCCGGGGGTGAGGTTCAGCAGCCGACGCTCGGCCTCCCCGGCGGTGAAGGCCTGCTTGGTCTCGGGGTTCAGCACCCGCACCAGGCGCTGGGCCAGCACGCCGATCAGGCTCGAGGACAGCAGAAACGGTTCGATGCCCATGTCGCGCAAGCGGGTGATCGCGCCGGCGGCGGTGTTCGTGTGCAGCGTGGAGAGCACCAGGTGGCCGGTGAGGCTCGCCTGCACCGCGATCTGCGCGGTCTCGA
>JAKBCE010000133.1 GCA_021808195.1 Pseudomonadota bacterium | reverse complement strand
CGACAACATCTCGGCCTTCATCGCCTCGACCGAGAATCAGTAGTCATCGGACGCTCGTTGGCGCCCGGCGGGACCCCCTCCCGCCGGGCGCATTCTTTTTTTGGAGCCGTCCCCGCCCAGACGCACCCCCGCGTCCACGAGTACAGCAGCATCCCGCCTAGGACGCGGCCCGCAGTAACATTTTGAGTCACTCCGGCACCATACGCACCCCAATCCGCCCTGCGCGAACGCAACGCTTCACGCACAGCGACTCCCCGATCGGTCGCCGAACAACCCTCTGAGGGCTCCGCGGCGCACCATTCCGGCGCACTCAGCGCCCACGACCGTGGGCTCTACGTTGGCCATTGAGCCGAGAGCCGTTTGCCGACACCTGTCCGCAAGCAATCCGCACCTCAGAGACGCCGATCACGGCAGCAACCACAGCGATGCCGCTGTAATCCATCGGCTCATTGTGCGCAAAAAATCGCACCAGATCCGAGCATCAGACCCTGCGACCTTACTCCTCGTAACGCGGCCGCAGACTCATCGCCTCTGGCGCTGCGATCTTGACGCGTGACGTTGATCGCGCGCATAGTCCGAGCGCTGTTGGCTCCGGCGATTGATTTGCTGAGTTAAAAAGGCAGGGAGGGGACGGGCCATGGAGAAGCATCTCGGAGGAAGGATTCTGGCGCTACTGATCTTTTCAGCGCCGCTGTCCCTATCCGCCTGCGGCGGATCCACCGTCGCGTCGCAAGCGTCGCGCTCCGGCTGTGCGACGGCCTGTTATGTGAGTGGCACGGTATCCGGGCTCGCCAACAACCAGAGCGTCAAGCTCGAGAACAACGGCGGTGGACCGCTGACTGTCGCCTATAACGCGAACGACTACTTCACCTTCAGCTCCACCCAGTCTGCAGGCAGCACCTACGACGTCACCGTAGCCACCCATCCTCCCGGAATCGTTTGTTCGGTTGCCGATGGCAGCGGCACGCTTTCCTCGAATGTGACGGATGTCGCCGTGTCCTGCGCAACCGGGTCCGAACGCATTCTCTATTCTTTTGCGGGCGGCGTGACCGACGGCGCAGACCCGAATGCGGGCTTGATCGTGACCCGTTCGGGCAACCTCTATGGAACGACCAATCGCGGCGGTGCGAGCGACCTCGGTACGATATTCGAGATCACCGCCACCGGGACGGAAACCATTTTGCACTCGTTCGCCGGTGGCACGGCGGACGGAGCCAACCCCGTAGCCGGCCTGGTCATCGACAACGCTGGAAATCTCTACGGGAGCACCGAAGCGGGCGGCGCGCATGGACTCGGCACGGTGTTCGAGCTCCATCAGGACGGTACCGAGACCATTCTGCATTCGTTCGCCGGCAGCCCGAGCGACGGCGCGAACCCTGTTGCCAGCCTGATCATCGACAATAACGGCAACCTCTACGGAACGACTGCTAACGGTGGAGCGAAGAACCGCGGCACGGTGTTCGAGATCAGCGCCAACGGCTCGGAAAGCCTTCTGCATTCCTTCGCGGGGGGCACGTCCGACGGAGCGAACCCACAATCCGCCCTCGCCATGGACTTGAACGGCTACCTCTATGGTACGACTTCCCGTGGTGGGGCATTCGGTCAGGGCACCTTGTTCACGCTCAACGGTAATGGCACGGACTTCATTCTGCATTCATTTGCCGGCGGCACCACCGACGGGGCAAATCCTTCGGGAGATCTGCTCGTCGAAGGAAACACCATCTATGGAACGACCGAAGACGGTAGTTTCGGTACCTCGAATGCCAGCGCGCCTTGCGCAAACAATAATGGCTGCGGAACCGTGTTTGGCCTCCCGTCCGGCGGCGGCAGCTTGGAATTCACAGTGCATTCTTTCGCAGGCGGCCCGACCGACGGAGAGGAGCCAATGGGCGGCCTGAGCATAGACGGTGCCGGGAACTTCTATGGAACCACCGACACTGGTGGCTCGAGTCCGAGCGGCGGTGGCACCGTGTTCGAAATCACCAGCAGCGGCACCGAGACCCTTCTGCATTCATTTACCGGCGGCACCACTGATGGGGCAACCCCAATTGGGGGTGTGGTCCTGGACAGCGCTGGAAATCTCTATGGAACGACGGAGTCCGGCGGCGCCAATGACGCCGGCACCGTCTTCGAAATCAATTGAAATGAGCGAGCCAGCACGGCGCGAGCCCGTTCTGCGGGATCGGCGTCAGTGCCGGAGTCGACGTCACTGCCAACGGCTGCGCACGCATCACTGCCTTATCACCCTGGCAGGCGGCATGCCGCAAACGCCGCATCTCGTGCGCCTCGACACGAGATGCGATGTCGAATAGCAGCCCCGTCGAGGCACGTCTGCACATGCCTTTGCAGGCCACGAAGTGGGCCGGTTTGTGTGCACTTCCGGCATTGCAATCCACTCATGCACCGCGGCAATCGTGGCGCCCAGCGCAACTGTCCTCGCCTCAACGGCCCGGATCCGCCCGGCGCCACTTACATCACGGGACGGTGGTCTCCAAAATCCTTGAAATGATCGACGCCACGTGCCTCGAGCATCACTTCAAACCGCGCCGTCGAGCGTCACCGGAAATCTGCTCTGTCTGGCACCCACCCGCAAGCGCCAATTTTAGGTCATCGTCGTTGCCGGGACGTTCGACCCCGTTCATTGATGGCCCTTCCACTCCGCCTCGATGGTTCACAGGGTTCTGTTACACAAATTTGACAGACTCATAGAACGAAGTCTACGCTGTATACATGGTCTCCAGTCGCCCAACGGCACAGAGGATCGTCTCGGCGGCAAGGCAGCTCGTTGAGCAAGACGGCTCCGACGGCCTAAGCATGCGTCGGGTGGCCGCCGCAGTAGGAATCACGGCGATGGCAATTTATCGGCACTACGCCGATCGGACCGCGTTACTGAACGCGGTGGCAGATCAGGGCTTTACCGAATTGTCGACCCGACTACACAAATTGCGTCTGCGCGGCAACCTCGAGTCCCGCCTGTTACAGGTTGCCGATGTCTTTCTGGACCATGCGTTGGAGAACCCGAAGGTCTTCGAGCTGATGTTTCTGCGACCCCGGGACGGTGCGCGGCGATTTCCGAGCGATTTCAGGGCTCGCCTATCACCTACGGCCACCGTATCGGCCGACTTGATTGCTGACGGCATGGCCCAGGGCGAGCTTCGACAGGACGATGTATGGGAGATCGTCTTCGAGACGGGCGCAATGGGACAAGGATTACTCACGCTGTACCTTGCCGGGCGCGTTGATTTGTCCCGCAGCGAATTTCGTGCGCTCTATCACCGTGCATTCAAGAGGTACCTCGATGGCATTCGTTCGTGACGCACAGCGCATCGGCCTCGGGTTTGCGGCGGTCGCCACTTCTGCGACCTTGCTCTGGTTTGGCTCAGGGCTGCATCCATGGTGGCCACTGATGTGGTTTGCTCCGCTGCCCCTGCTGCTCGTGGCAAACCGCGCGACAGTCTGGGAAACCGCGCTCGTCGCACTTTCCGCTTGGTTCACGGGTTACTTGAACCTCTGGAACTACCTGCACGACGTGCTCCACCTGCCCACCGCGACCGTGGTTACCGAACTCACGATGGTGGCGTTGGCCTTTACCATTGCGGTCCTCATGTTTCGGACTCTTGCACGACGCGGAGACTCGTGGAACGCGCTGATCGCATTCCCCTCGCTGTGGGTGTCTTTCGAATACATCTTCAATCGAGCCACGTCCGCCGGCACCCTGATCAGCCTAGCGTACTCACAGCTGAAATTCCTGCCGCTCCTGCAGGTTGCAGCCGTCACTGGTCCGTGGGGAATGACCTTCCTGGTACTTCTCTTTCCAGCCGCGATTGCTCTGTTCGTGCGGACGTATCGCTCCCGCCCCCGCCATGCGCTGCGCCTCGCCGGTGCGAGCTTCGCAGTCATCGCAGCCGCGCTCATCTTCGGCGTCATTCGGCTGGCGATTCCCGTCAGCGGGCCGCAGGTGAAGGTCGGCATGGTCGTCCATGACGCGCGGCGAGTTCGCGCGGGACAGCAGACGACGCACTTGATCGGTGCATACGCCGATCAGACTGCGTCCCTGGCTGCCCGCGGCGTGCAGGTGGTCATTCTTCCGGAAAAGATCGGCACCATTGTGGAACCCGCATCCCGGGCCGTTGATTCCCGGATGCAGGCAGTGGCCAACCACATGAATGCGACCCTCATTGCCGGTGTGGTTGATGATACGCCGCACGGCTCGTACAACGAGGCACGAATTTACTCCCCCGGCGGCCCCGTGCGCGAGTACCACAAGGAACATCTTCTGGTTCCGTTCGAGTCGCGATTTACCCCCGGACGACGACTCGTCACCCTGAAGCGCCCGTCGGGTCTGTGGGGGATCGAAATCTGCAAAGACATGGATTTCACCGGTCTCTCACGTCGCTACGGCGAGGCCGGAGTCGGCTTGATGTTGGTTCCGGCCTGGGATTTTCGCGTCGACTGGATCGAACACGGACACGCCGCCCTGATGCGCGGCGTTGAGGATGGGTTCAGTGTCGCGCGCGCCGCCAAGTATGGCAGCCTCTATATCAGCGACGACCGCGGACGCATTCTCGCCGAAGTGATGAGCGATTCCGCGCCCTTCGCGACTCTCGTGGCCGAAGTTCCAGTGGCTCACGCAGCGACGCCCTACCTCCGGTTCGGCAACTGGTTCGCGTGGCTTGCCTTGCTGGGGGCGCTGATGACACTCTTTCGTGCGTTGCGCCGCACGCAACCCAATGCAACAGGCTGAAAAAGCCGATACGGCGCCACGGCCCAGTTCCACACGACGCGCGAAGCGCCGAAAAGTCGACCCAGCACACGCTGCTGCCGTGCGCTCGGGTGGCAGCGCAGGCGGCAGGCTCGCTCGCAGGTCGTCGGCTCGGCCGTGCGGGCATTGACTGCTGTTCAGCACTAAAAGTCTACGGGCGGCGCAGCCCTTCCAACAGCCATCGGACGCCCTGCTACGCGTCCAACCACAACGTCATCACTGACGTCATGCCAGGACGCTGAGCAAATGGCTTGAAACGACGGGGGTCGCGAGCGTCCATACTCGCTTCAATGCCAAGAGGGACGCACCCAGCTGACGCTCGTGCGGTGCAGCCTCACTTAAGCCCCGGACCTCTCGGTCCGGGGCTTACTTTCTGCTCGTCGCCCTCAGTGGCCGGCGTGCGGCGCCATGATCCGAGCCAGCATATTCACCGTGCCGGGGATCCGCACCAGGTGCGGATAGCGCGGACCGCCAAAGTAGCCGACCGCGAGGGTCCGGACCCAACCGTCCTGCGCCACCGTGAATCGCGTCGGAACGTGGTCGTGCTGCGCCTGCCGTAGCGCGTCTTTCAGTACGCCTGCAGAGAAACTCTGGCCATTGACTGCGATGAGCTTCATCCCTGGGGCCATACCCGCATTCCAGGCGGGCGAACCCTCGCGCACGTCAGTCAGCGCCCCAGAGCCACCCACATTGAACCCATAGGTCAGCCACTGGTAATCCGTGTGATAGGTGTTCTGTGCCGCCGTGATGAACGGATTCGGTTTGGCGGTGTACACGAGGCGCCACCCCGAGCGCTCGAGCTCTCCGGTCGGCGGCAGCTTCGACACCTCGTACACATGCCGCTGGAAGAACGCGTGCCAGTCGTACGGGCACACCTCATTGAGCATGTGTTCGATGTCCGCCCGGGTATACGGCTTGGTGATCGGACCGGTGAGCTTCGGCTCCGAATACAGATGCCAGAAGTCATCGAGCGACTTCTTGCCATCCGTCCGTGTGCGGATGATGGTATCGACATCGAGCCAGAGCAGCTCGCCCTCCGTATAGAAATCCCCCGCCGAGCGCCGCAGCGACGGATATTCACCGTTCGCCGTCATGTAGAAGTACGGTGCGCCAGTGGTCAGATCGATCAACGGCTCCGTGTCACGGCCCGGCTCGGTCGCCATCTGGTTGTAGATCATGGCGAGGTACTGCGGGTATTCGCTCGGCTTGCGGATGCCGCTGCGGAACGAGAGCAGATCGCCGAGGTACTGATTCATGCCCTCGTACACCCAGAGCAGATCCGTGCGCTGCGGAATCTGGTAGTTGTCGGTCTTCAGATCCCACGGCCGGCGATATTTTCCATTCCAGGAGTGTGAAAACTCGTGCGGTATCAAATCCCCGCCGAGCAACTGCTGGTCGGGGTTCGTCATGAAGTCGGCCGACGCGCGATCGTCGCTCGACTGATGGTGTTCGATGCCGTCGTAACTGATGTGATTCGACATCGCCAGCAGCGCGTGATAGTTGTACCAATGACGCGAGCCGTACAGCGCGAACGCCTCGTCCGGGAGACGTTTGTAGGCGGCCAGCAGCTTGGCCGGGACGTCGAGTTCCTGAGGCGTATCGGCAAACATGTCGAGCCACATATGAGCATCGCCCTGATGCCACAGCTGCACCTTGCGGTAATAGCGGCCCATGAACAACGGAGAGTCGCCGACATAGGTCAGCGGTTCTTCGGCGAAATTCACGCGCTGCCCCACCCGGCTCACCGTGGTGAGTGCCGTTCCGTAACCCCAGCCCTTGGGCAGGATGATGCTCGCGCGCAGGTAGTAATGGTGGTAGTTGATGTCGTTCTGATAGAAGAATGCCCGTGTCCAGCAGATGGTGGCAAGGTTAGGCGTCGCCCGCTGGCTCGTACCTCCGTTCAGCAGCATGGTGAACCGCACTCTAATCGAATGCACGCCGCCGGGAACCATTACGTGGAAGGC
>JAKBCE010000132.1 GCA_021808195.1 Pseudomonadota bacterium | reverse complement strand
TCGAGCAGTTCGGATTGGCGATCAGGCCGCGGTGCGACTTCAGCGCCTGCGGATTGATCTCCGGCACGACCAGCGGGACCGCCGGGTCGCGCCGGAACGCCGAGGAGTTGTCCACGACCACGGTTCCCTCAGCCACCGCGAGCGGCGCGAAGCGCTTGGAAATGCTGCCGCCGGCGGAAAACAGCGCAATGTCGACGCCGCGGAAGCTCTCCGGCGTCAGCTCCTCGACAGGCAGCGCCTCGCCGCGAAACGGCAGCGTCTTTCCGGCCGAACGGGCCGAGGCGAGCAGGCGCAGCCGCGCCAGCGGAAAATTGCGCTGCTCGAGGCAGCGCAGCAACTCGACCCCGACGGCCCCGGTGGCCCCGACGATTGCAACCACCGGCAAGGTGCCGGCCGAACGACCAGATGGCATGTGCAAGCTCCGATTTTCAGGCTGTGAAAAAAAAGGCCCCGTCGGTCATTCCGGCGGGGCCTCTGGTGTCTTCGGGACGTCCCGGCGCCTTTAGCGCGCGAACTCCCCCAGAGCCCCACCGCAGGGCTTTTTCAGGGTAATCGTGCGCGTTTTCATCGGGGTCATGATGTGCTCGAAACTACCCGAAGCCCGATCTGCTGTAAAGCGCGCCGCACGGCCGCCGGAAGCGTGACCGGGCGCACGAGCGTCGGCGGGGGAATTTGCTAAAAATCCTCCCGGAACCGGATGCCCTGGGCGCCAGCGCCGGTCCCCAGCGTCACCGGATGCATCCGCAAGGTCCCAGGACCCGTATCTCCTCTGACGGACAGATGCGGCCGCAGGGCCCCGTCTGCGCTCACGCGGGTCGGTCCGCCAGGAGAATCGTTATGAATGCCATCGCACACGAGCACATTCCCGAGTGGCTTCTGCCCGCCGCCGTGCAGGCCGGAACCACCGGTCGCTTGCGCCTCGCGGAGATCGTTGGCGCCCTGAGCTATGCGCTCGACCTCACTGAGGGTCAGCCACCGGGTCATTGCCTGCGCAGTTGCTGGATCGGGATGCACGTCGGCCAGATGCTCGGCCTGGACCCCGAAGCGCTCTCGGATCTGTACTACACGCTGCTCTTGAAGGATGCCGGCTGCAGCAGCAACGCCGCGCGACTGTGGGAGCTCTACGGCGGCGATGAGCTGCTCACCAAACGCGATTTCAAACTGGTCGACTCGCAGAGTCTCATGCAGTTGGGGCGCTTCGTACTGCGTCACGCCGGCCCCGGCGAAGCGCTGCGCGAGCGGGCCAAGCGTCTGTTGCACCTGTATCGCAACGGCGAGGCGCTCGCGACCGAGCTGGTGCACACGCGCTGCGAGCGAGGCGCCGACATCGTGCGGCGGCTGGGCTTCGGCGCAACGGTCGCGGCGGGAATTTTCAGTCTCGATGAGCACTGGAACGGCCACGGCCGGCCGCAAGGACTGCGCGGCACCGAGATCCCACTGAACGCGCGCATCGCCCTGCTCGCCCAGGTCGTCGACGTGTTCAACAGCGTCGGCGGCGAGCGCGCCGCATGCACGGAAGTACGCCGCAGGGTCGGCACCTGGTTCGATCCGCAAGTCTGCCAGGCATTCTTTGCCGTCGCGCGCGGCGCGCGGTTCTGGTCCGGATTGGGCACCGCGGCGCTCGAGGAGCGCATCTGGGCGCTCGAGCCCGCGGCAGCCACCGTGCTCATCGACGAGCCGCGGCTCGATGCGATCGCCGAAGCGTTTGCCGACATCATCGATGCGAAGAGCAGCTTCACGTACGGCCACAGTCAGCGCGTCGCCCACTACGCCGAGACGATTGGCCGCGAGCTCGGCTTGACTGCGCCGCAGCGCCGTTGGCTGCACCGCGGCGCTCTGCTGCACGACATCGGCAAGCTCGGGGTCAGCAACAGCATCCTGGAGAAGCCCGGCCGTCTCGATGGGTCGGAGTGGGAGTCCGTCAAACAGCACGCGCAACTCACCGAGAACATCCTCAAGCGCGTGCGGATATTCGGCGAGCTCGCCCCCATCGCGGGGGCGCATCACGAGCGCATCGACGGCAAGGGCTATCCGAAGCAGCTGCGCGCCGACGCAATCCCGCTCGAGACCCGGATCATCACCGTGGCCGACATCTTCGATGCGCTCACGGCCGATCGACCCTACCGAGGCGCCCTGCCGCTGGAGGAGGCACTGGCGATCCTGCGCCGCGAACGCGACGCGGCGGTCGATGCCGAGTGCGTCGATGCGCTGATCCGCAGTGCGCCCTGGAGAGATCAGCCACGCCGCTGACGCGTCCGGCGAGCGGCGCTCAGCGCTCGATGGCGGTCAGGATGCCCTGCAGAATGCGCATCGGGCTCGGCGGACAGCCCGGCACCGCCACGTGCACCGGGATGACGTTCGCGACGCTGCCGAGGGCAGACGGGCACTGCCCGAGCACCCCGCCGGTGCACCCGCAATCCCCGAGCGCCACCACCCGCTTCGGATCCGGCGTCGCGGCATAGACGCGCCGCAGCGGCTCGACCATGTTCTTCGCGACCGGACCGCTGACCAACAGCAGATCCGCGTGCCGGGGACTCGCGACGAAGCGGATGTTGCAGCCCTCCAGGTTGTAATACGGGTTGCCGAGCGCCTGGATCTCGAGCTCGCACCCATTGCACGAGCCCGCATCGACGTGACGGATGCACAGGGCCCGGCCCAACACCGCGGCGATTCGCTCATCGAGCGCCTGAGCGGTGCGCAGCGACTCATCCGGCGCAGGCGGGGCCTGCGAGATCAGTCCGACGGAGAGAATTTTGCGCAGACTCTTCAGCATGATTACAGATCGACACCGCTGTAGGACAGGTTGAACGATTTGTTGATCAGGGGGAAATCCGGCACGATGTTGCCGAGAATCGCGTATTCGAGCGCCGGCCAGTTCTGCCACGACGGATCATGCGGGTGACAGAAGCGCACCGTGCCGGCCGGTCCGGCCTGCAGCGCCACCAGCACCGGGCCGCGCCATCCTTCGATCAGTCCGATGCCGAAGGCGCCGTCCGCCGGCACCTCGAGCGCCGCTGTGCACGCCCCGTGCGGCAGCTGCGCCAGCAGCTGGGCCAGCAGCCGGCCGCACTGCTGCACCTCATCAAAACGGACCGCCACGCGCGCCGCGACGTCCCCGCCGCGCAGCACGATCGGGGACACCGTCAGCTTCGTGTACGGCAGACACGGCAGGTCGAGGCGTGCATCGCGCCCCTGGCCGCTGGCGCGGCCCACGAGTCCGAGCACGCCGAGTTGCGCGGCAAGCTGCGGCTCGAGACGGCCGGCGCCCGTGAAGCGCTCTCGCACCCCCTCGTGCTCGTCGTAGATGGTGCGCAACTCGGCGCTCTCGGCACACACCGAGCAAATCACATCCGCCAACGCGCGCGCCGAGTCGCTCGACACGTCGACGGCCACGCCACCGGGCACGACCACGTCAAACAGGTAGCGCTGACCGAAGGCCGTGGCGGTCGCCCGCAACAGGTCCTCCTTGAGACGGGAGAACTGCGCCAGCCCGAAGGCGAACCCCGCATCATTACCAAGCGCGCCGAGGTCCCCGAGGTGGTTCGCCAGGCGCTCCAGTTCCAGACACACGGCGCGCAACCACGCAGCCCGCGCCGGGATCGTGCCGCCGGCGAGACCTTCGAGAGCCTGGCAGTAGGCCCAGCTGAACGCCACCGCCGAATCGCCCGAGACGCGGGCGGCCAGCCGGTGGCCGGCGAGAATCGGCAATTCCCTGAAGCGCTGCTCGAGGCCCCGATGCACGTAACCCAGATGCGCCTCCAGCCGCAGCACCTTCTCCCCGACCACCGAGAAGCGGAAGTGCCCCGGCTCGATGGTGCCGGCGTGCACCGGTCCGACTGCGATCTCGTGCACACCCTCGCCGTCGACCCGTGTGAACGGATACGGTTCGGTGTGATCGAGCCAGGGTCTCTCGTCCGGATCGCTCGAACGCACCCCGGAGAGATCGAACGCGGCCCGCTGCAGGCGGGACGCCGCTGGGAAGAGCTCCTGCAGTCCCGGGTAGGGGCCTGCGTCCCCGGCCGTCAACGCCAGTTCGACGGCGAGTCCGCCCGGGTCGGTCAGATACACCCCGTACACGTGGGCCCCATCGGCCGGCGCCCCGGTGACCCACAGTGCCTGCAGGACACCGCCCGTGGCCGCCACGTCGCGGGCGACTTGCGTCCACTCCTCCCGCCCCACGGACAGCTGGCGCACCCCGGGTGCGCCCGCGACGGACTGCGCACGCTGCCACCAGCGCATCAGGGGCACTGAACCCGCCCTCCACTGCGGCGGCTACCGGGCATCGCTACGGCCCCCCGATCAGGTGGGCCGCCGCACGGTACCACTCGGCGAGGAACGGCGGGATGTACACCCCGAGCAGCAGCACGATTGCGAGGTGCGCAAACACCGGCAGCAGCGCCGGCGGATGCGGCAAGCGGCGCACCGTGGTCTCGCCGAACACCATGGGCTGCACCTTCGAGAGGATCGCGGCAAACGCCACGGCGAGTGCCGCCAGCAGAATGGGCGTCGCCCAGGGCTGCTCACGCATCGCCGTGGTCAGGATCAGAAACTCGCTGGTGAACACCCCGAAGGGCGGAACGCCGAGAATGGCGAGCGAGCCGAGCATCAGCCCCCAGCCGACCGTCGGGGAGAGCGTGATCAGGCCGCGGATCTGCTCGATCGCCTGGCTGCCGGCCTTCTGCGCGGCATGACCGGCGGTGAAGAAGATCGACGACTTGGTCAGCGAATGCACCGTCATGTGCAGCAGCGCTGCGAAGGTCGCAATCGCACCGCCCATGCCGAACGCGAATGTCGCGATGCCCATGTGCTCGATCGACGAGTAGGCGAACAGCCGTTTGATATCGCGCTGCCGCCACAGCAGGAGCGAAGCGAGCGTCACCGAGAGCAGCCCGAAACCCATGAGCATCTGCGCCGGCAGCTGCGAGTGCAGCGCACCCTGCACCAACACCTTGCTGCGTACCACTGCGTACAGCGCGACATTCAGCAGCAACCCCGAGAGCACGGCCGAGATGGGCGTCGGACCCTCGGCATGCGCATCCGGCAGCCAGCTGTGCAGCGGCACCAGGCCCACTTTCGTCCCGTAGCCAATCAATAGAAACACGAACGCGAGGGCGAGCACGGTCGGCTCGAGCTGCGATTTGACGGCATCCAGATGCGTCCACAGCAGCGCGGTCATGCCCTGTGCGCCGAGGACTTTGCCCGCCGCGACATACAGCAGGATAGTGCCGAACAGCGCCTGGGCGATGCCCACCCCGCACAGAATGAAATACTTCCAGCCCGCCTCGAGACTTCCCGGCGTGCGGTACAGCGTGACCAGCAGCACCGTCGAGAGCGTCGCGCCCTCCATCGCCACCCACATCAGACCCATGTTATTGGTCGTCAGCGCCAGCAGCATGGTGAACATGAACAGCTGATACATACTGTGGTAGAGCCGCAGCCGCCCGGGACTGAGTCGGCCGTGATCGAGCTCGACACGCATGTACGGTCGGGAAAAGAGCGCGGTGGTCATGCCGACGAATGCCGTCAGCGCAACCAGGAAGACATTGAACGGATCGATGAAGAACTGCTCATCGCCGAGCAGGACCGTCCCGTGGCGAATCACCTGCGCAGTGAGCGCACAGGCGGCAAGGAACGTCCCGAGGCTGAACAGCGCGTTGACCTCCGGCGCCCGCCGGCGCGCCCCGATCACCCCGAGCACGGCGGCGCCCGCGACCGGCAGCAGCAACAGCAGCAGCAGTGCCATGTTATTCGTGCTCCTTGAGCGATTCGAGGTGATGCAGGTCGAGGCTCTCGAAGCGCTCGCGAATCTGGAAGAAGAACACCCCGAGCACGAGCACTGCCACCAACACATCGAGCGCGACGCCGAGCTCGACCACCATCGGCATGCCGTAGCTGGCGCTCATGGCGCCGAAGAACACGCCATTTTCCATCGAGAGAAAGCCGACCACTTGCGACATGGCTTTGCGCCGGGTGATCATCATCAGGAACGCCAGCAGCACGACGCTCACGGCAATGCCGACCGCACTGCGCGTGGCGGTGCTCGCCAGACGCGTGATCGGCTGCGCCAGTGCGAACGCGAACACCACGATCACCAGTCCCGCCAGCATGGTGCCGGAGACGTTCAGCAGCGGTTCGGTGTCCCAGTAGACCTCCAGCCGCCGGATCAGCCGGTGCAGCAGCCAGGGCAGGAAGGCCACCTTCAGCGCCAGGGTGAGCGCGGCCGACAGATACAGGTGGTCCTCACCGGTGCGCCAGGCGAGCAGCAACGTCGCGGCGGCGAGCACCGCGCCCTGCACGGCGTAGAGATTCACGAGCGTGACGATGCGACGTTGCGAAAGCATCGCGAAAGACAGCAGCAGCAGCAGCGCCGCGCAGGTATCGAGCAGCTGTTGATCCAGGGGCAGATGGGTCATCGCACTCACGCTCCGAGCAGCACGTGCACGAGCAGTCCGAGGACTGCGAACAGGAAGGCGGTGGAGAGAAACTCCGGGATGCGCATGACACGCATCTTCGCCGAGACCGTTTCGATCAAAGCAATGCCCGCGCCGGCAGCGGCGAGTTTCAGCGCCAACGCCGGGACGGCCACGAGCAGCCCCATCGGCCCGATGGGCCCGACCTCGACGCCCCAGGGCAGGAACAGCGCGAAGCCGATGCACACGTAGTTGAACAGCTTCAGCTGCGCGGCCCATTCCATCAGCGCGAGGTGGCGGGCCGAGTACTCGAGCAGCA
>JAKBCE010000038.1 GCA_021808195.1 Pseudomonadota bacterium | reverse complement strand
GTAGTCGTTCAGACCGACGCTCTACCCGCTGAGCACGCGTCGGTGATTGTCTGCCAAATGACATCGGACATTGTGGAGGCGCCGGATTTCCGCGTGACGATCGAGCCCACCCAGAAGAACGGGTTGCGGACGCGCTCGCAAATCATGGCGGACAGGCCCGTGACAATCCGTCGCGAACGTGTGGGGCGTAGGATCGGGTCGCTTGACGAAAAGGATATCGCTCGCCTGAATGTCGCGCTGGCGTTTGTCGTGGGATTGGCTGATTGATTAACCCTTGCGCTGTCAGCGTGCTCAGCAAGTCTCGGAAGGACGCGAGCGGCCAAAAGCCGCCGTTCCACCTGACCGGAAGGGTCTTGGGCGGCCCTCGATAAGGCCTAACGATCAGAGCGAACGACCGTCGATGACCTCGATTTCCAAAGCATAGACATCGATGTTCTCGACGCATCCTAGGTTTATTCGGTAGTACCCTGGCCTAGCTGGGCCGACGTAGTTTGGCGGAACCGAAGCTACGGTGGTGAAGGGACAGACACCACACGTCCGGCAGAAATAGTGGTTCACGTCTTTATCACCGAACTGGTACAGCGCCAATGAAGACATCCCTTCGACTCGTTCGATATCCTCTGGGGAAATATAGGACACGGAATTTACGATGCCTTTGCGGGAGCAGATTGAACAGTTGCACCGGCGGCCTTTCGTAATTATTTCGCTCCTGAATCTGAAGCGTACTGCGCCGCAGTGACAGCTGGCTCGGTACATAATCGTCTTTGTCATTTGTGGTTACTACCATGGCGTTAATCACATGACAGTCTCTAAGCGCGAGCAACGCGATAGATCCCTCGATGCGGCTGGTCTGGTGAAGCGCAGGCACTTCTGGAGTTGTATCACAGTTTAACTTCCCGAAAGCTGCCAGTCGCGAACGGCTGCAACGGGTCGAGGCTGTGTGAAAACAGCATGTTGGATGTGAGATAATTGCGTCATTCCGCGATGGGACGAGGAGTCTGCGATGAAGCGATTCATCGAAGGTGAGTCTCGAAACCAGTCGGTGCTGTTTCCTGAGCGCCTGGATGAGTGGATCGCCGAAGATAATCCGGTCCGTGCTGTCGAGGCGTTCATCGAAGAGCTCAACCTGCATAAGCTTGGATTTGGCAGTGCTGAGCCGGCTTCGACCGGACGCCCCGCGTACCATCCCGGGACGCTCCTGAAGATTTACATCTACGGGTACCTCAATCGAATTCAGTCGAGCCGCCGGCTCGAGCGAGAGTCTCAGCGCAACGTGGAGCTGATTTGGCTCACGGGGCGCCTGGCACCGGACTTCAAGACAATAGCCGACTTCCGCCGCGACAATGGTCCGGCGATCCGGAAGGTCTGCACGGAGTTTGTACAACTTTGCCGCCAGATTGGGTTGTTCAGCCTAGCTCTGGTGACCATGGATGGCAGCAAGTTCAAGGCGGTGAACAACCGGGACAAGAACTTCACGCCCCATAAGCTCAAAGCGCGACAACAGCAACTCGAGCAGAGCGTCGCGCGATATCTCGCCGAGCTCGATCGTGCCGACCGCGATCCCTCTCTTGTACCGGAGGAGCGCGTCGAGCAGCTCAAGGAGAAGATCGCCACTGTTCGCAAACAGATGAGGAAACTCGGGGGAATCGGCGCGGATCTGGCGAAGGCCCTGGACCAGCAGATATCGCTGACCGATCCCGACGCGCGCTCAATGGCAACGAGCGGTCGTGGCACGGGCATTGTCGGCTACAACGTGCAGACGGTGGTTGACTGTGAGAATCATCTGATCGTTGCGCACGATGTGGTGAACCAGGGGCACGATCGCGAGCAGCTTGCCCCGATGGCGGAACAGGCCAAGGAGGCCACGGGGGAGAAGAAGCTGAAGGTGCTCGCCGACCGGGGTTACTTCAGCGGGGAACAGATCCTCAAATGTGAAGAGGCCGACATCACACCGCTTGTTCCCAAGCCTTTGACCTCCAATGCCAAAGCAGAGGGCCGCTTCGACAAGCGTGACTTTATTTTCAACAAAGGCCGGGACGAGTACCGGTGCCCAGCCGGGCAACGCGCGATCTGGCGCATGAGTACAGTTGAGAAAGGGATGACATTGCACACGTATTGGTCATCGGCCTGCCCGAGATGCCCGATGAAAGGCGCCTGCACAACGGGAGATTACCGCCGGATCAAACGTTGGGAGCACGAAGCTGTGCTCGAGCGGATGCAGGCGCGCCTCGACCGCATGCCCCAAGCTGGCAGACTCCGGCGCCAGACTGTCGAGCACACATTCGGGACACTGAAATCCTGGATGGGTGCAACCCACTTTTTGACAAAAACGCTCCCGAAGGTCCGAACGGAAATGAGTTTGCAGGTATTGGCATACAACCTGAAGCGGATGATCAAAATGTTTGGAGTTCAACCGCTGATCTCCGCGATCCACGCGTGAGATCACGCCGGTCTCTGTCGCTGGCGCCCGGCTAAGCTGAGCCCGTTCAGTGACGTTTTCACACAGCCTCGGTCGAAAGCGGAAGTGCGCCCATGGATGAATTAGCGCGTGGCTGGTGTTTGCGCTTCGGCGCAAAGGAACTGCAAGGGATGGCGCGAGCGGCAGATGCGCCGCTTGCCGCAGTTCGGCGTCTCGCCTGAAGTAGCGGGAACTCGCTGGCGGCACGAACTACCGATGGTGTTTGGCGCGATGCGAGTGAGCAGCAAATGCTGAGCACTCAATCTGCAGCTCTGCCCGCTGCACTGGGTCTGCCCGAGGTCGGAGTCGAACCGACACGCTTTTAAGGGCGGCGGATTTTCATCCCGCTGCGACTTTCGTCGCCCCGGTGGCTGAAGCCGTCCGGGTTTGTGGGCTGGAGCACGCCTTCACCATAGCCTTGCGGCCGTAGGTGCCCGCCGTCTGCTCTCTACACCTTCCCCGCGCTGCACGGGGCTTGGCTCGGCATTAGCTCGAGATTCTCAGGGCCTCTACCGAGTTTGACGGGCTTCACCTCGCGAATTTCTCCGCGAGGGCTCAATTTTTTTCGTCTGAGTCCGCTGCGTCTACCAATTCCGCCACTCGGGCACGAGGCCGAGAGTATACGGGTGAGCGGGCACAAAGCATACCGTCCCGTGTCTGCGGTGGGGGCGCCACCGTGTACCATGGGCGGGTGAATCGCACCGACTTTTCCTATGAGCTTCCCGCTGAACGCATTGCGCAAAGTCCGCTCGCCGAGCGGTCCGCGAGCCGGATGCTGACGCTTGACCGCGTGAGCGGCGTCTGGGCCGACCGCTGGATCCGGGAGCTGCCGCACTTACTCGCGCCGAGAGACCTGCTCGTCCTCAATGACACCCGGGTCGTGGCCGCGCGCCTGCACGGCGTGAAACCCTCGGGAGGGCAGGTCGAGGTGCTGCTCGAACGTGCCTGCGGTGAGTGCGAGGCGCTGGTGCAATTGCGCGCAAGCAAGCCGATCCGCCCGGGTCTGATCATCGCCACCGCAGGTGGTGGGCTGGAAGTGCTGGGGCGCGAGGCAGACCTCTGGCGGGTGCGCGTGCCGGGGCCCGTGATCGAGTTCTTCGACCGCTGGGGAGCAGTGCCGCTGCCGCCCTACATTGATCGCCCGCCTGATGTCTCGGACGTTGAGCGCTATCAGACGCTTTTTGCCCGCGAGCCCGGCGCGGTGGCGGCGCCTACTGCGAGCTTGCATTTCGACCAAGCGCTGCTTGACGCGATCGCGGCGCGCGGCGTCGAGATGGCGTTTGTGACGCTGCATGTGGGGGCAGGGACCTTCCAGCCAGTGCGTGTCGAACAGATCGACGAACACGTGATGCACGCTGAACGCGTGACTGTCCCCGCGGACACATGCGACGCCATGGTACGTGCCCGCGCTAGGGGCGGGCGCATTGTCGCCGTCGGTACGACCGTGGTCCGTGCACTCGAATCCGCCGCAGAGTTCGCGGCACAGCGCGGGGCAGACAGCATCGGGCCATGGTCTGGAGAAACTCGACTTTTCATACGGCCGGGCTTTCAGTTCCAGGCGGTCGATGCGCTGCTGACGAACTTTCATCTGCCCGAATCGACATTGCTGATGCTGGTGTGCGCCTTTGCGGGGCGCGAGTCGGTGCTGCGCGCCTATCGGCACGCGGTCGATGCCGGCTATCGCTTTTTCAGTTACGGCGACGCGATGTTCCTGGCACGCGGACTCGATGGCGCGCGGCCCGGGCCGCCGTGAGACCTGCCGCCGACATTTCTGCGACGCATAATTATGGTGAATTCTTGAGACCGACGTTCGAATTACTGGCCACCGATGGCGCCGCGCGACGCGGGCGACTCACACTGGCCCACGGTACGGTTGAGACGCCGGCGTTCATGCCGGTCGGAACCTACGGCACCGTCAAGGCGATGACCCCGGAGGAGCTCGAGGGTCTGGGTGCCGAAATCGTGCTCGGCAACACCTTCCATCTGATGCTGCGTCCCGGGGTCGAGCTGATCGGCGCGCACGGCGGGCTGCACGGATTCATGCACTGGCGGCGGCCGATCCTGACCGACTCGGGCGGATTCCAGGTCTTCAGCCTGAAGAGCCTGCGCAAGATCACCGAGGAGGGGGTCAGGTTCCGCTCGCCCATCGATGGTCGCGAGGTGCGCCTGAGCCCGGAGGACGCGATGGCCGTGCAGATCGGGTTGCGCTCGGACATTGCCATGGCGTTCGATGAGTGCACGCCTTATCCGGCGAGTGAGGCCGCGGCCCGCCAGTCCATGGAGCGCTCCATGCGCTGGGCCGAACGCGGCCATCGGCACTATTATCGCGAGGAGCCCCCGGGGGGGCTGTTCGGCATCGTCCAGGGAGGGATGTATCCGGCTCTGCGCCTGGCCTCACTCGAGGCCCTGATGCGACTTGAGTGGCCGGGGCTGGCGATCGGTGGACTCGCGGTCGGAGAGCCTGAAGCCGAGCGGCTCACCATCCTCGAGGGACTGTTGCCGCACATGCCGCGCGAGCGGCCGCGGTACCTGATGGGGGTCGGACGGCCGGAGGATATCGTCGCCGCGGTGCAGCGCGGGGTGGATATGTTCGATTGCGTCATGCCGACCCGCCACGCCCGCAACGGCCACCTGTTCACCGCCTCCGGGGTCATCAATATCCGCAATGCCATCCACCAGCGCGACCTCGGACCGGTCGATCCGCAGTGCGACTGCTATACCTGTCGGAACTATTCCCGCGCCTACCTGCGCCATCTGGATCGCTGCAACGAGATCCTCGGCAGCCGGTTGAACACGATCCACAACCTGGCGTTCTACCTTGGGCTGATGCGCCGGCTGCGTGCAGCCATCGAGGCGGGCGGGCTGGCAGCCTTCTGCGCGGATTTTCTTGCTCGACGGACGGCCGCTGACGCTGTGGCATAATGCCGCCCCTTCGCCCCCGGGTCCGGCCTCGTCCGCCCCCGGGGGTGGTCTCGAGGATCATGAATATGAATGCACTGATTCCCACGGCCTGGGCCGCTGGCGCGGCTCCGGCCGGCGGCGGTAGCCAGCTTGCGCCCCTCCTGGTGATGGGTGCATTTATCGTCGTCTTCTATTTCCTGCTGATCCGCCCGCAGCAGAAGAAAGCCAAGGAGCACCAGACGCTGGTCTCGAAGCTGGCGGCCGGCGATGAGGTGGTTACCAGCGGCGGACTGCTGGGGCGCATCAGCGAGGTCAGCGAGCACTTCGTTACCTTGGAGGTGGCCGAGGGCGTGCGCGTAAAGGTGCAAAAGGTCCAAGTGAGCGCCCTGATGCCCAAGGGCACTCTGAAAAGCGCCTGACCCATGCTCGAATACGCTCGCTGGAAGTACATCCTGATCGCGGCCGTGCTGGCCGTGGGATTGCTGTTCGCGCTGCCGAACGTGTTTGGGGAGGCGCCGGCGCTGCAACTCGCGCACGCGGACCATTCAGCGGTCACACCCGCTGAGGCCCATAGCGTGAGTGCGTTTCTGCAACAGGAAAAGGTGCCCTTCAGAGGCGCGTATGTGCAGAACGGTCGTCTGATCGTGCGCTTCGCCGACGTGCCGGATCAGTTACGCGGTCATGATGCCATCAACGGCAAATTTGCAAAAAAATACATCTCTGCGCTGACGCTCGTGCCGCGCACGCCGGCGTGGCTGCGCGACCTCGGTCTGAAACCGATGCCGCTCGGCCTCGATCTGAGTGGCGGGCTCGATCTGCTCTACGAGGTCGACATCAAGAGCGCCGTGCGCCAGATCCTGCAGACCTACACGCAGGATGCCTCGCGCGCCCTTGCGCAAGCGAAGGTCCCGGTGGCGAGCATCACGGACCTCGCCACCGGCGGCAGCACGCTGCCGAACACCATTCAGATCACGCTCGCACCGCAGGCGAACCTGTCGGCTGCCGAACAAGCCATTGCCGACCCGCTGCGCGGGCTGACGCTCACCACGAGCGCCCAGCCCGGCGGGGCGGTCCTCCAGGCGACTCTGCCGGCGGAGAAGATCCGGGCGCGGGAGAACTACGCCATCGAGCAGAACATCTCCATTCTGCGCAATCGCGTCAATCAGCTTGGGGTCTCTGAGCCGATCGTCCAGCGCCAGGGCAACAACCGCATCGACGTGCAGTTGCCGGGCATCCAGAACATGGCGGAGGTGAAGCACCTGCTCGGCCAGACCGCGAGCCTGGAGTTCCATCTGAACGATGTGGTGAACGACGCCCTGGAAGCCCAGCAGACCGGCAACGTGCCACTGGGCGACAAGCTGTACACCGACACCTGGAACGGGATGCCGATACTGCTGAAGCGCGAGGTGATTGCGACTGGCGACCAGCTCACCGATGCCACGGTCGGTGAGAGCACGCAGGGGCCGGCGGTGAACGTCACGCTCGACAGTCAAGCGGGCGAGAACATGCTGCGCACCACCAAGGCGAACGTCGGCAAGCCGATGGGCGTGGTGCTGATCACCAAGCACAGCGTCACCAAAGAGGTCAACGGACAGAAGGTCACCAAGGAAGTCACCACGGAAAAGGTGATCAACGATGCGACCATCGACGGGGTGTTCGCCGACCGCTTCCAGATCACGGGGCTCACGCTCGCTGACGCACAGGATCTGGCGATCCTGCTGCGCTCCGGCTCGTTCGTCACGCCCATCAATTTGGTCGAGGAGCGAGTCATCGGTCCAAGTCTCGGCCGCGAGAACATCAAGATGGGAATCGCCGCGCTGGTGATCGGCATGGCGGGCGTGCTGCTGTTCATGGCGGTCTACTACAAAGTCTTCGGACTGGTAGCGGACGCGGTGCTGGTCGCGAACGTGGTGTTGCTCACGGCACTGCTGTCTATGATGCACGCTTCGCTGTCGCTGCCTGGCATCGCGGGCATCATCCTCACGGTGGGTATTGCGGTCGACGCCAACGTACTGATCTACGAGCGCATCCGCGAAGAGCTGCGCAAGGGCGTCTCGCCACAGGCGGCAATCCGGGCCGGCTTCGAGAAGGCATTCTCGGCGATCGCGGATTCCAACGTCACCACGGGCATCGCCGGGCTGGTGCTGTGGATCTTCGGCACCGGCGCAATCCGCGGCTTTGCGGTGGTCCTGGTGCTCGGCATCGCCACCTCGATGTTCACCTCGCTGATGGGCAGCAGGGCGCTGGTGACGCTCATGTACGGCGGGCGGCGCAAGCTTGCCCGGCTGCACATCTAGGGGATTGCACGTGGAATTTTTCAGTCATCAAACCAACTTCCAGTTCATGGCCACACGCAAGGTGTGGTTTGGACTGTCCATCGTGCTGATGCTGGCATCGTTCGCGCTGATCATTACCCGCGGCCTGAACCTGGCCATCGATTTCACCGGCGGGGTGACCGCGCAGGCGAGCTTCCCGGTCACTGCGGATCTGTCGGCCGTGCGTACCCAGATCGCTGCGGCAGGTTTCCGTGACGCGGTGGTGGAGAATTTCGGCTCCTCGCGGACCATTGCCATCCGCCTGCCTCCGGAGCCGAAGCAGACTTCCGCCGAGCTGCGCGACCGGTTGCAGCAGGCGCTGCAGAAGGTCAATGCCGGCGCGACGGTACAATCGCTGTCGGTGGTCGGCCCGCAGGTCGGCTCGGAGCTGAAGAAAAGCGCAATGTGGGCGCTCACCTTCACGCTGCTGTTCATCTTCCTGTACATCGCCTGGCGGTTTCATACCTGGCGGCTCTCGCTCGGGGCGATCCTGGCGGTGCTGCACGATCCGATTCTGGTGCTCGGCTTCTTCGCGCTCACGCAGATCTCGTTCGACCTGAATGTCGTGGCGGCAGTGCTGGCTGTCATCGGGTATTCGCTGAACGACACGGTCGTGGTGTTCGATCGAATCCGCGAGCGGTTCGAGGGCAACCGGCGTCTGGCCGCCAATGTGGTGCTCGACCAAGCGATCAATCAGACGCTCTCTCGAACCATCATGACCAAGGTGGTTACTTCGATTGTGGTGGTGGCGCTGCTGGTGCTGGGCGGCCCGGTGCTGCGTGGGTTTTCCGCAGCCTTGCTGATCGGCATTCTGGCCGGCACCTACTCCTCGATCTACATCTCCAGCGCGATCGCGCTCGAGTGCGGACTGACGGCCGAACATCTCTTCCCCTCCGCGCGCAAGGCGGCAGTGGATGAGCTTCCCTGAGGGGGTGCGGTGGCCGCGCATGCGCTGCTGAATATCGCGGTTCGCGCCGCCCGCCGTGCCGGCGAGCTCATCGTGCGCAACCTGAACAACCTCGAGTCGCTGACCGTGACGGCGAAGGGCCGCAACGACTTTGTCTCCGAGGTTGATCGGGCCGCCGAAGCGCAGATCGTCGAGGTCATTCACCGCCATTATCCGGATCACGCCATCCTCGCCGAGGAAGGCGGTGCGCAGGGTGAGCACGAGTTCCGCTGGATCATCGATCCGCTGGATGGAACGACCAACTTCCTGCATGGCTTTCCGGTATTTGCGGTGTCAATTGCCTGTGAGCACAAGGGGCGTCTCGAACACGCCGTGGTCTACGATCCGATGCGTCAGGAGCTGTTTACGGCGTCGCGCGGTGGCGGAGCGCACCTCGACAACCGGCGTATCCGGGTGAGCAAGCAACGCACGCTGGAGGGGGCGCTCATCGGCACAGGCTTCCCGTTTCGCGCCAACGATCGTTATCTTGACGCGTACTTCGCCATGCTGAAGGCGGCCACTCAAAGCACCGCTGGTATTCGTCGGCCGGGTGCCGCCGCGCTCGATCTGGCCTACGTGGCCGCCGGGCGCATCGATGGGTTCTGGGAGCTCGGGCTCGCGCCCTGGGACACCGCAGCCGGGACGCTCCTGGTGCAGGAGGCCGGCGGCCGCATCGGCACGCTGAGCGGCGAGGAGTACCGTCAGGGCGGGCATGTGGTGGCGGGGTCGCCCCGGGTGTACGCGGCAATGCTCGAGCTGTTTGCTCCGTTTGTTCCGCAGGAGTTGAGCGCGCGCTGAAACGCCAATCTGGCTCGGCGGGCGGACTCGCATTCCGGGGTGAGCTTAGGTACAGTCCGGCAATGATAAGCCAGATTTTTGCAACAAAAACGGTCGCCGAAATCGAGGCAGCGGACGCATCGGACGCCGAAGGGCACCAGCTCAAACGCACGCTCTCGGCCACGGCCCTCACCATGCTTGGTATCGGCGGGATCATCGGTACCGGGATCTTCGTGCTCACCGGGGTGGCCGCCGCGCAATATGCCGGTCCGGCGCTGGTGCTGTCGTTCATCATCGCCGGTCTCGGCTGCGCCTTCGCAGGACTGTGCTACGCGGAATTCGCGGCGATGATCCCGGTGTCGGGCAGCGCGTACTCGTACACCTACGCGACCCTCGGGGAAGGAATTGCCTGGTTCATCGGCTGGAATCTGGTGCTCGAGTACCTGTTCGCGGTGGCAACGGTGTCGGTGGGCTGGTCCGGGTACGTCATCCGGCTGCTCAGCGATTTTGGCGTGCATATTCCGAACGCGCTTTCACACGCGCCCTTTATGCAGGCTGCGCCCAATAGCTTCTCGGTAATCACCTCGGGCGCCATTCTCAATGTTCCGGCGGTACTGATCGTGCTCGCACTGGCGACGGTCTGTTATATCGGGATCAAGCAGTCCGCCGAGTTCAACACCGTGATTGTGACTCTGAAGGTCGCCGTGGTGGTGCTGTTCATCGTGCTCGGCATGGGCTTCATCCAGCACAGCAACTGGCATCCGTTCATTCCCGCACCGACCGGTGAGCCGGATCAGTACGGGTGGGGCGGAGTGTTTACCGCATCCGGGGTCATATTCTTCGCCTACATCGGCTTCGATGCGATCTCGACCACGGCGCAAGAGGCGAAGAACCCGCAGCGGGACATGCCGATCGGCATCCTCTCGAGTCTGGTGATCTGCACGCTGCTCTACGTGGCGGTTTCGGCTGTGCTCACCGGCATGGTGAGCTACAAGAAGCTCAATGTTGCCGCCCCGATCGCGCTTGCGCTCGATACGTATCCGCAATTGCACTGGTTCAGCGTGCCGGTGGATCTGGGGGCGATCCTCGGCATGACTTCGGTCATGCTGGTCATGACGATCGCCCAGGCGCGTATCTTCTACTCCATGGCGCAGGATGGTCTGCTGCCGCCGATCTTCGGTCGGATCCATCCGAAGTTTCGTACACCCTCGGTCGGAACCGTCGTGACCGGTATCAGCGCCGCGGTGATCGGCGGACTTTTCCCGGTGGATCTACTCGGCGAACTGGTCTCGATCGGCACCCTGATGGCATTCGTGACGGTCTGCATCGGGGTATTGGTGCTGCGCTATACGCGACCTGACCTGCAGCGGCCGTTCCGGGTGCCGCTGCCTTGGGTCACGTGTTCTCTCGGCGCTCTGGTGTGCGGCTTTATGATCTACAAGCTGCCGGGCAGTACCTGGGTGCGCCTAGTAGTGTGGACCGCGATCGGGGTGTTGGTGTATGCGTTCTACGGCTACCGGCATAGCCGGCTGCGCAGCCGAGTTGCCGAGCCCCTGCGCTGAGTCGGCACGGGCGGGGGGGCGCGTCTCGGCGCGACCTCCGCAGCTGGGCAGATCGTGATGGACAGAGCGCAAATCCGCATCGTGCTGGTCGAGCCGTCGCATCCGGGGAACATCGGGGCGGTGGCGCGGGCGATGAAAAACATGGGGCTTGAGCAGCTCGTGCTGGTCGCCCCGCGCCAGTTTCCACATCCGGAGGCTACGGCCCGCGCCTCCGGCGCCGATGATCTGCTCGAGCGCGCGCGCGTCGTCGATTCGGTGTCCCAGGCCCTGGAGGGCTGTGGTTTCATCGCCGCCACCACCTCGCGCGAGCGCGACCAGTATTTCCGCGTGGCGGACGTGCGCGCTGCGGCCGAGCGACTGGCAATCGAATCGACCCGTGGCGCGGTCGCCGTGCTGTTTGGCTCCGAGCGTGCGGGACTCACCAACGAGCAGCTGGAAGCGGCACACCTGCTGGTGCGCGTGCCGGCGAGTGAGACCTATCCTTCACTCAACCTGGCCATGGCGGTGCAGATCCTCACGTACGAGCTGTTTCGCGTCGAGGGTGTTTCGATCTCGGCGACACCGGCGGCCGGTCCGCTCGCCGATCCGGCGGAGCTTGAGCGACTCTACGAGCACTTTGCACAAGTGCTCGAGGAGGTCGATTTCCGTGATCGTACGCAGAGCGGCACCCACCTGATGGCGCGCATTCGCCGCTTCCTGCAGCGGGCCGAGCTCGATCACAACGAGGTCAACATCCTGCGGGGTTTCCTCACCGCGGTGCAGCGCCGGCGGCGGCGCGCTGGAGAGTCCTAGCGCGCCGGCCGGGCGGCAGTGGCGCCGAGCTATAAGCGCACCAGGGCGTAGCCGCGATTCTGCAGCATGATCAGCGTGGACAGCGCCGCGAGTGCAACGTGGACGTCGGGATTGACCTCGGCTGGCGTCGCGTGCTGGACCGCGAGCGCATCGCCACACACCATGAGCTCGACTCCCGCTTTGCGCAGCGCGGCGAGCAGCGCGAGATTCGGGTTGGGGTGTCCGAACTTGCGCTGAAAGGCCGCCGCGCTCAGCGCGAGCGCCGTGGCCGGTCCGTGGATGATCAGGGCGAATTTCAGATGCCCCAGCGGCACTGCGGCAGAGGCAAACACATTGACCGTGCGCGCGATGAGGTTCAGGCCCGTGTTCACGGTAGTGGCCCGAGCATCCCCGCGCGTCAGATCGAATACCGCCTTGTAGGTTGCGTGCGCTTGCGGGCGCGCGACGACGCCGGGCCAGGAGTGCTCCGCACCGTAGCCCTTGATCGCCGGATACTGCCAGAACGGGGTGCTCGGGATGGCGGCAACGGCGCGTGCCGCAGTCAGTCCGAGCGCAAGGGTCGCAAGCAATACGGTACGAAACGTCATGGTGATACTGCTGCTGTCGCGATGCACGGCGCGCGCGCGACGCGCCTGTTGGCCGATACCAACCGATCGCGCGCGTGCATGTAATATAGTCACTCTGCAGACGCTGCTGATAGGTACATCCCACGCCTCGTGGGGCGGGCCGAGCTGGAAATCATGAGCGCGAACGACCCCATATACCTCGATTACGCGGCCAGCACGCCGGTCGATCCGACCGTGATCGAGGCGATCGCGCGCTCGCTTGCGGTGGAGGGGGGGCGCGGCAACCCCGCCTCGCTGCATCGTTGGGGACGGCGAGCCGCCGAGCACATCGAGCGTGCGCGTGCGCAGGTCGCAGCGCTGATCGGCGCGGCAAGCGCGGAGATCGTCTTTACCTCCGGCGCAACCGAGTCTGACAACCTCGCCGTGCTCGGCGCGGCGCGCGGCGCCGGCCATCGCGGCCGGCACGTGGTCAGCTCTCGCATCGAGCACAAGGCCGGACTCGATCCGTGCCGGCGTCTGGAGAAAGAGGGATTTGCCGTGACGCTGGTGGCGCCGGATCGAAGCGGGCGGATCGATCCGCGCGCACTCGCCACGGCGCTACGACCCGACACGGTCTTGGCGTCGATCATGTGGGTCAACAACGAAACCGGCGTCATCCAGGACGTAGCCGCGATCGGCGCGCTCTGCCGCGAGCGCGGTATTCTGTTTCACACCGACGCGGCGCAGGCCGCCGGGCGGATCGCGATCGACATGCACGCGCTGCCGATCGACTTGGCCTCATTCACGGCGCATAAGCTTTACGGCCCCAAAGGCATCGGTGCGCTCTATGTTCGCAGCAACATCCGCGCGCAGGTGCAGCCGCTGCTGTTCGGCGGCGGTCAGGAGCGGGGCTTGCGTCCCGGAACGCTGCCGACCCATCAGATCGTCGGCTTCGGGGTCGCCTGCGCCCTGGCCCAGGCGGCCCTCGGGAGCGAGGCGGCACGGCTGCGGGGGCTCGGCGAGCGGCTGTGGGAGCACCTGCGCCCGCTCGGTGGGGTCCATCTGAACGGCGCCGATGCGCCGCGCGTTCCGGGCGTGCTCAATGTGTCATTCGAAGGAGTCGAGGGGGAGAGTCTGTTCACGGGATTGACGGAGCTGGCGGTTTCGACCGGGTCAGCGTGCAATTCGGCCTCGGGCGAGCCTTCTTATGTGCTGCGCGCGCTCGGCCGTGACTCGGAGCTGGCGCAGAGTTCGCTGCGCTTCAGTTTCGGGCGTTTCACCACCGAGACCGAGATCGATGCGGCTGGGCGCGCCGTGCTGCGCGAAGTGACGCGCCTGCGGGCACTGTCACCGGCGAGCGAACTGGCCGAGACCGGAGGTGAACTCGTCGGGGAGGCCGGCGGCCCGGGGCAGGAGGTCTGGATCCGCTTCCGGCTGCAGGTGAGGGACGGTCGGGTGACTCGCGTTGCGCATCGCGTCTATGGGTGCCCACATACCCTGGCGGCCGCCGCCTGGCTCGCCGAGCGTCTGCCCGGCCGGACCCGCACGGAGCTGGTGCCGGGCACACCCGCCGAGTGGGCCGAGGCGCTTGCCGTGCCCGTGGAGAAGCTGGGACGCCTGCTCACGCTCGAGGATGCGCTTCACCAGTGCCAGCAGCGCTGGCCAGGGGTGTAGAATGAGTCCGGAACAGCTTCCGACCCACGCTATGGCCATCTCACTGACTGAATCAGCAGCGCACCGGATCCAGACCTTTCTTGCCACCCGCGGACACGGTATCGGCCTGCGGATCGGGGTGCGCAAGACGGGCTGTTCCGGATTCGCCTACGTGGTCAATTACGCGGATGAGCAGCAAGCCGGCGATGTGGTCTTCGAAGATCGAGGCGTGAAGATCTACGTCGACTCGCAAAGTCTGGCGCTGATTGACGGAACCACGGTGGATTTCGTCAAGCAGGGGCTGAATGAGGCGTTTCGCTTCCGCAACCCCAATGTCCGGGGTGAATGTGGCTGCGGCGAGAGCTTTTCGGTTTGAATGTGCCCCGGTGCCGGACGCACGCCGGGCACCATTTGGCAAAATTCGTTTCCAATCCGCCACTTCGGTCGGACGGGCAAATTGCCTCCTCCCGGTGTCACCGGGTAAACTGTAACGCTTGACGCCGGGCCGCCCTGTCCCGCGGGGTAGCCCCTGGCCGACGCATTCCGTTTCGCATTCTGCCCCCGAAAGGTCAACCCGAATGGCGCTCGAGCGCACCCTGTCCATCGTCAAACCCGACGGCGTCGCCCGCAATCTGATCGGCGAGGTTTACCGCCGCTTCGAATCCGCAGGCCTTGTCATCATCGCCGCCCGCATGCAGCAGCTGTCACAGCGCGAGGCAGAGGGCTTTTATGCCGTGCACCGCGAACGGCCCTTTTTCAAGGATCTGGTGCACTACATGATATCCGGGCCCGTCATGGTGCAGGTGCTCGAGGGTGAGAACGCGATTGCGCGCCACCGTGACATCATGGGCGCCACCGACCCGAAGAAGGCCGCACCGGGCACCATTCGTGCCGATCTCGCCGAGAGCATCGAGCGCAACGTGGTGCACGGTTCGGATGCTGCCGAGACCGCTGCGCGCGAGATTGCCTATTTCTTCAGCGCGACGGAGCTGCATCCGCGCGGCTGAGGCCGCCTGCAAGCCCATGAGCGAGCCCGCCACGATCACGAATCTGCTGGGGTTACCCCGGAGCGAGCTCGAGCGGTTCGTGGCGGAGCTCGGCAGCAAGCCGTTCCGCGCCCGGCAGCTGATGCACTGGGTCTATAAGCGTGCCGAGCCTTCGTTCGAGCACATGACCGACCTCGCCAAGGGCTTTCGCGCCGAGCTCGCGGCACGGGCCTGCGTGCGGGCACCGGAGATCATCACCGAGCAGCGCTCGGCAGACGGCACGCGCAAGTGGCTGCTGCGAGCCGATGGCAGCCAGGCCTTCGAGATGGTCTACATCCCGGAGCCGGATCGGGCGACGCTGTGCATCTCCTCGCAAGTCGGCTGCGCGCTTGATTGTGCCTTCTGTTCGACGGCACAACAGGGCTTCAATCGCAACCTGACGACCGCCGAGATCGTCGGTCAGGTCTGGCTCGCCAACCGTGAGTTGGCCGGAACGGTGGCCGATCTGGCGCGCGAGCGCGCCGTCACAAACGTCGTGCTCATGGGCATGGGCGAGCCGCTCGCGAACTTCCGCAACGTGGTGCCGGCGCTCGACATCCTGCTCGATGATTTCGGCTTCGACCTGTCGCGACGGCGGGTGACGCTCTCGACCTCGGGTCTGGTGCCGCAGATCTATAAGCTGGCCGAGCACAGTAACGTGGCGCTCGCCGTTTCGCTGCATGCGCCCGATGATGCGCTGCGCAACGAGTTGGTACCGATAAACCGCAAGCACCCGATTGCGGAGCTGCTGAGCGCCTGTTGGCATTACATCGATGAGCGCAATGGCCGCAGCGTGACCTTCGAGTATGTGCTGCTTGCGGGCGTGAACGACTCCCGAGCTCAGGCGCGGGCGCTGGCTACGCTACTTGCGGGACATCCGGCCAAGGTGAATCTCATTCCCTTCAATCCGTTCCCCGGCTCGCGATTCCGACGCTCCGCGCCCGAGGTGGTCCACGCATTCCGCGATGAGCTGCTGCGGCGCGGGGTGCTCGCCACCGTGCGCCGCACGCGCGGCGATGACATCGACGCGGCTTGCGGCCAGCTCGCTGGCCGGGTGGTCGATCGCACCACGGTGCGTCTGGGCAGCCGTGTGTTCGGCCTGGCGGTGCAGGCATGAGGCGCGGGTCAGGCGTGCCGCCGCTGTTCGGCCTGCTGTGCGCAGTGCTACTCGCCGCATGCAGCAATCCGCAACTCGTGCGGGATCGGCATCAGGCGGCCATTTACAATACGGAGCTGGGCATCGCGTATCTGCAGCGCGGCGAGTTGGCCGTGGCCAAGCGCAAGCTCGATCGCGCACTGAAGGAAAATCCCAACGATGCGAACGTACACAGTGCACGCGCACTGTTGTACGAGCGCATGGGCGAGTCGGCCCGGGCCGACCGGGAGTACCGGGCGGCGCTGCGCCTCTCGCCGCACGATCCGGACTACCAGAACGACTACGCGGTATATCTGTGCAACGTGGGCCGCACCGCCGAGGGCGTGCGCTACTTTCTCGAGGCCGCCCGCAATCCGCTTTATCTCACTCCGGCCGCCGCCTATGACAACGCCGGAGTCTGCCTGCGCGTGGCGCATCAGTATGTGCGCGCGCAGCAGATGTTCGAGGCGGCGCTCGCGGTGAGCCCGGGTTTCGAGCAGGCCGCCTGGCAGCTTGCCGATCTGCAGTACAAGCAGGGCCACTTCAAGCAGGCCCGAAAGCTGATCAAGAAGTTTCTGGCCACCAACAGCGAGACGCCCGACCTGCTGCTGCTCGCAGTTAAGGTGGCACGCGCCGAGGGCGATGCGCTCGATGCGCAGCTCTACGCGCGCCGGCTGCAACTCGATTTTCCCGATTCGGCCCAGGCGCACGCACTGGCCTCTCTCGGACACGACCCGGGTTGAGCGTGATGGCGGAAGAACCAGGCGGCGAGCCGCGCCGCGAGGGCGGCTGCGGCATTGGCGCGCGGCTGCGCGGCGCGCGCGAGCGAGCCGAGTTGAGCTTGGCCCAGGCCGCCCAGCGCCTGCACGTTTCGCTCGATGTGCTTGCGGCGCTCGAGGCCGAGCATTTTGAGGCGATCGGCGCACCGATCTACGTGAAGAGCTACCTGAGCCGCTACGCCGAATTACTCGGTGAGCCCGTGCAGCCTCTGCTTGATGAGCTCGCAGCTGCGGCGGCGATCCCGGCGCCCGACCTGACGCGCATTCCGCGCGCCGAGGGCAAGGGGGCGCGTGTGCCCATGGGCGCGGTGCTCAGCATTGCAGTCGTGGCGCTCGGCGTATTGGCCGTTGGCGCGCTGTCCTGGTGGGGCTGGTCGCGCTGGCGCATGGGGCGGCTCGTGCCGGCCTCTGTACCGAGTACGCTCTCGCCGCAGCCGACGAGGCGCGCTGCGCCTGCTGCCGCACAGCAGACGATGCCTTCGGCCGCAGGGTCGGACGCTGCGAGGAGTGCTCCGGCCGCCAGGGCCGCATCCGCGGCCGTGACGGTGGGCCAGCCGGGCAGTGTGCGCATCACGCTGCAGTTTCCGGCTGCCAGCTGGGTGTCGGTGAGCGATGCGGCGGGCAAGCCGTTGTACCGCGGCCTCGCTGGCGCCGGCACCACCGAGACGATGAGCGGGTCTGCGCCCCTGCATGTGGTGCTCGGATACGCCGACGGCGTGAAGCTCAGGGTCAATGGGCGCGAGGTGCCGATCAGTTCGTACCGGGGACGGGATCATGCCGTCTCGATCGCTGTCAGCGCCGCCGGGCAGGTATCGTCTGCGCCGCGGCATTCGGGAGGGTGAGTTGACTGAACAGATCCAGCCAGTGCGCGGCATGAACGATGTGCTGCCTGCGGAGATTGCCGCGTGGCACATCATCGAGACGGCCGCCCGCGAGGTGCTGGGCACGTACGGCTATCAGGAGATGCGTGTGCCGCTGGTGGAGCGCACGGAGCTGTTCCAGCGGGCGATCGGCGAGTACACCGATGTGGTCGAAAAGGAGATGTACACCTTCATCGACCAGGGCGGGGAGAGCCTTACGCTGCGCCCGGAAGGCACCGCCGGAGTCATGCGTGCGCTCATCTCCAATGGGATGCTGCGCGGCCAGCGCCACAAGCTGTGGTGCACCGGACCGATGTTCCGCCACGAGCGGCCGCAGAAAGGCCGCTATCGGCAGTTCCATCAAGTGAGCGTCGAGGCCGTCGGATTTCCTGGTCCGGATATCGATATCGAACTGATCGCACTCACGGCACGGTTGTGGAAGCGGCTTGGCATCACGCGCGTGCGCCTGGAGCTCAATTCCCTCGGCACACCGCAAGCGCGGCGTGCCTACCGCGAGAAGCTGGTCGAGTACCTGCGCGCGCATCACGGCGAGCTCGATGCCGACAGCCGCCGGCGCCTCGAGGGCAACCCGTTGCGCGTGCTCGACAGCAAGAATCCGGAAATGCGCGCCCTGATCGAAGCGGCCCCGGTGCTGACCGACCATCTTGATCCGCAATCCCAGCAGCATTTTCAGACGCTGTGCGCGGCCCTCGAGTCGCTCGGCATCCCGTTTCGCGTCAATCCACGCCTGGTGCGTGGCCTTGATTACTACAGCCGTACCGTGTTCGAGTGGATTACGGACGCGCTCGGTGCCCAGGATGCCGTATGCTCTGGCGGGCGCTACGATGGTCTGATTGGCCAGCTCGGCGGGGAGAGCACGCCCGGGATCGGCTTTGCGATGGGCATCGAGCGGCTGGTCGCCTTGCTGACGCAGGCCGGCGCGCCTGCGGCCGAGCCGACCGCGGACGTCTATCTGGTCGTCAGCGGCGAGCGCGCCTCGGCGTACGGTCTGGAACTCGCCGAGCGGCTGCGCGACGCCTTGCCCGGACGGCGCGTTGAACTCAATCTCGGTGGGGGCAATTTCAAAGCGCAGTTCCGCCGCGCAGATCGCAGTGGCGCCGTGCTGGCGGTGATCCTGGGCGACGATGAGCTGGCGCGTGGCGTGGCGGCGTTGAAACCTTTGCGGCACGATGCCGGTCAGAGCGAGAGTCCGCTGCCCGACCTGGCCGCGGCGATCCAGACGGCTCTGGCCACCGCCGTGCATACCTGAAATTCGAGGAGGGGTCGTGGACAGCTATCTTGATGAACGCGAGCAATGGGACGCGCTACTCGCCTGGCTGCGCGTCAACGGGCCGGCGATGCTCGCCGGTGTGGCGATTGCGGCGCTGGGGTTGGCCGGATACCGCTGGTGGCAGAGCCATATCAACGGGCGCGACCTCGACGCGAGCGCGCTGTATGTGCAGATGGAGAACGAGTTCAGCCACGGCGATCCGACCCAGGCGTTCCGCCTCGCCGGAACGCTCGAACGGCGCTACGGTTCGACGCCGTACGCCGATCAGGCCCGACTGGCCTCGGCGGCCGCGTTCGTCGAGAGCAGCCATCTCAGCCGTGCCGCAGCCGAACTGACGGCAGTGATGCAGCATCCGCACGACCCGATCCTGGGCCTGATTGCGCGGCTGCGTCTGGCGCGAGTGCAGATCGCGCTGCATCAGCCGCAGCTGGCGCTCGCCACGCTCGGCGGCGTCAGCCCGGGCGCCTTCGCCCCGCGCTATGCCGAAGTGCGCGGTGATGCCTACTACGCCCTTGGCAAGAAGCGTGAGGCGCTCGCCGCCTATCGTCTCGCCCGTGCCAGTGATCCGGGCGGAGAGACTGACCAGCATCTACTGGATCTGAAGATTTCCGAACTCGCTGCCAATCTGCCCGGCGCGCAGCCGACGGCCGCTGCTGCGACCGCCTCACCGGCGGGCAGCAAGTAGAGCCAGCCGAACCGAACCCGAGCGGGATGAGACTCTTGCACACGAACACCAAGCAATCGATGCGATTCTGGGCGGCAGCGCTCGCAGCAACCTGCCTGCTGGCGGCCTGCTCAAACAAGGAGGTCGACAAACCGGCCAAGCTCGCGCCCATCAAGGCGACGTTGCGCGTCCGCACGATCTGGACGGCATCCGTCGGCAGTTTTCACCTGATCAACTTCTGGGGTTTCGGTAACTCCAAGACTCGTGCCTTGCTGCTCGGCCTGCGCCTCGTGGCGCACGGTGAGCAGCTGTTTGCCTCCGGGCATGACGGCGTGGTGGCCGCATTCAATGCACGCACCGGTCGGCAACTGTGGCGTACCGATACGCATACTCCGCTTGGCGGTGGGCCGGCCGTGCACGGTAACCTGCTCGTGGTCGGCGGCACCGATGGTCAGGTGCTCGCACTCGATGCACTCACCGGCAAACTGCTGTGGCGGACGCGTCTGGCGGACGAGGTGGTGTCTTCTCCTGCCGTATCCTCCCGGCTGATCGCGGTGCGGACCATCGATGGGGTGCTGCACGCGCTTTCACCCAAGGACGGCCACGAACTATGGGAGACGCAGCAGCACATGCCTTCGCTGTCGCTACGGGGCGCGGCTATTCCGGTTATTGCCGATCACATGGTCATCAGTGGTTTCGCCAATGGCAAGGTGCTGGCAGTGAATGAGTCAGATGGCTCGCAAGTCTGGCTCGCCACGGTATCCCAGCCCACCGGGCGCACCGCGATCGAGCGCCTCGCGGACGTGCACGGCGCAGCAATCGTCGCCGGCCAGGACGTCTATACGGTCGGTTATCACGGTACCGTCGACATGCTGGCGCTGAAGAGCGGTCAGCCCTGGTGGACGCACAAGGCTTCGAGTTTCCGCGGTGTGGCGCTCGGGGCGCATGCGGTTTACCTGTCGACGGCAGACGGAGCGGTGGAGGCGCTCAATCGCAAGAACGGCGCGCTGATCTGGAAACAGGCTGCGCTGCGGTACCGCTCGCTCACCGAGCCGGCGGTCAGCGCCGATGCAGTGATCGTCGCGGATTATCAGGGCTACGTGCACTGGCTGAACAAGCGGACCGGGGCCTTCGAAGCCCGGGCTGAAAGTGGTGGGATCCGCGTATCGAACCCGCCGCTCGTGATCGGCAACGAGGTCGTGGTGATCAACGACATCGGCCGGATCACCGCCTATCGCGTTTCGCCGCGCCACTGATCCTGAGCGGACGCAGCACCCATGCTGCCTGTTATTGCGCTCGTCGGACGGCCCAATGTGGGCAAGTCCACGCTGTTCAATGTGCTCACCGGCACGCGCGACGCCATCGTCGCCGATGTGCCTGGCCTGACGCGCGACCGTCAGTATGGCTTCGGGCGCCTCGGGCCCGTTCCTTGTGTGGTGGTCGATACTGGCGGGCTGGTGGAGAACCCGCGCGGTATCGAGACGCAGATGCGCGAGCAGACCGAACGGGCGGTCGCTGAAGCCGACCACCTGGTGTTCGTGGTCGACGCCCGTGCCGGGCTCACTCCGCAGGATCAGTTCGTCGCCCGCGAACTGCGCCGCTGTGGCAAGCCGGTGACCGTGGCGCTGAACAAGGCCGAGGGACTCGACACCGAAATTGCGGCCGCGGACTTTCACGCGCTCGGATTCGGCGAGCCGATCGGCATCTCGGCGAGCCACGGTCAGGGCTGCGATGAGTTGATGGAGCAGGTGCTGCAAGGCCTGCAGCCACAGGCACCCGGGGGAGAGGACGCCGACGCGGTGCGCATCGCGGTAATCGGCCGGCCCAATGTCGGTAAGTCGACGCTGGTCAATCGCCTGCTCGGTGAGGAGCGGGTGATTGCGAGTGACCAGCCGGGAACCACTCGGGACAGTATTCTCGTGCCATTCGAGCGCGATGGCCGACAGTTCATGCTGATCGATACGGCCGGAGTGCGTCGCCGCGCTCGCGTCGAGGATGCGATCGAGCGCGCAAGTGTCGCCAAGACCCTGCAGGCCATAGACGAGGCTCATGTGGTCATTCAGGTGCTCGATGCCCATGAAGGCGTGGCGGAGCAGGACGCGAGCGTGCTGGGCATTGCGCTCGAGCGCGGTCGGGCGTTGCTCATCGCAGTCAACAAATGGGACGGCATCGCACCGGAGCAGCGCGAGGAGATTCACCGTCAACTCGCGCTGAAGCTCGATTTCGTGCCGTTTGCGCCCCTGCACTTCATCTCGGCGCGCCACGGCACTGGGGTGGGCGAGCTCGTGCATGCGACGCTGCGTGCCTACGATGCGGCCATGCGCGAGATGCCGACTCGAGAGCTGACGCGAACGCTGGAGCGCGCGATCACTGCCCATCAGCCGCCACTGGTGCGCGGGCGTCGCATCAAGCTGCGCTATGCCCATCAAGGCGGACGCAACCCGCCGCGCGTGGTGATCCACGGCAACCAGACCGCCTCGGTACCCGGAGCCTACACGCGATATCTCACCAACGTGTTCCGCAGGCAGTTCGATCTGTTCGCCACGCCGGTGGTGGTCGAATACCGTACCGATCAGAACCCGTACGACAAGCCCGGCAAGGGCAAGCGCCCATCGGGCCCGCCGCGGCGCAGCCGCTCGCGCCGCTGAGCCTCCCGGCCGACCCGCCTAAAACGCGTTGCGACCCGTCAGCGCCCGTCCGACCGAGAGCTGGTGGATAGTCTCGGTGCCCTCATAGGTGATCACGCTCTCGAGGTTGAGCATGTGGCGAATGGGCGCGTATTCGGCGCTGATACCGGCGCCGCCGAGCAGGTCGCGACATTCGCGTGCTACTTCGATCGCCGTGCGGCAGTTGTTCCACTTGGCGAGGGAGACTTGAACCGGGTCGAGCGTGCCGCTGTCCTTCAATCGCCCGAGCTGCAGCGCGATCAGCTGCGCAGCGGTAATCTTACGGGCCATGTCGGCCAGCCGGATCTGCACCGCCTGATTTTGCGCGAGCGCTCGCCCGAACAGCTCGCGTTCGCCGGTGTACTCGAGCAGTTGCGCCAGACAGGCCTGCGCGGCGCCGATCACGCCCCAGGCAATGCCGTAGCGCGCCTGCGTGAGGCACGACAGCGGCCCTTTCAGCCCCACCACGCCCGGCAGGACATTCTCCGCCGGTACCAGCACGTCATCGAAAAACAGTCCCGAGGTTACCGAGGCGCGCAGGGAAAACTTGCGCTCGATCAATTGCGCGGTGAAGCCCCGCATGCCTTTGTCGATCAGGAATCCGCGGATGCCGTCATCGGTCTGGGCCCACACCACTGCCACATCGGCGATCGAGCCGTTGGTGATCCACATCTTTGAGCCGTTCAGGACCCAGTCGCGGCCTCGCTGGCGCGCGTGGGTCTTCATGTTGGCCGGATCAGAGCCGCCGTGTGGCTCGGTCAGGCCGAAGCAGCCGATCAGCTCGCCGCGGGCCATGCCCGGGAGGTACTTGTTTTTCTGTTCGGATGAGCCGTAAGTGTAAATTGGGTACATGCACAGCGAGGACTGCACGGACACGAAGCTGCGGATGCCTGAGTCGCCCCGCTCGAGTTCCTGGCAGATCAGACCGTAGCAGATCCCGTTCAGCCCGGCGCAGCCGTAACCATTGAGCGAGGAGCCGAGCAGGCCGAGCGCGGCGAGCTCGGGCACGAGTTCACGCGGAAACCGGTGCTCCTCGAAGCATTCGCGAATGATCGGCAGCACACGCTCGTCCACCAAGCGGCGGACGGAGTCCTGTACCATGCGTTCTTCGTCGGTCAGTGCGGCATGCACACCGAACAGATCCATGGGGTCGAGGCTGGGGTTCGACACTGCAATCCACTCCCGTAAAACAGCGGCCATGCGAGGGCGTCGGTAAGGTCCCGGCGCGGCCGGATGATACCCTAGCCTGCCGTTGGGCATGGTGGCGTCGCGGCCATCGACCTGTCGCGTGAGCGCTTTGGATTGATTTTTCTTAAGAAACGCATGCGTCCGATGCCGTGGAGTCCGCCCGTGGAGTCTTGGGGGCCGCCATCTTGTCCGCGGCTGCGCCACCCGAGCAGACCGAGATGAGTGCGGCGACCGCCCCCGGGTCTGACGGTCGGCAGCGCTGCCGCTGGTGCCTCGCGAGCGCCGAGTACACGGCCTATCACGATGCGGAGTGGGGCTTTCCGGTCGGTGATGACCAGCGGTTGTTCGAGAAGCTCTGCCTCGAGGGATTTCAGGCCGGCCTGAGCTGGCGGACCATCCTGGCCAAGCGCGAGCGCTTTCGCACGGTCTTTCGGCAGTTCGACATCGAACGGGTGGCCCGCTTCACCGGGCGCGACGTCGATCGGCTGCTCACCGACCCAGGCATCGTGCGACACCGGGGCAAGATTGAAGCGGCGGTGAACAACGCTCGCCGCGCCCGTGAGCTTATTCAGCGCGAAGGCTCGCTCGGGGCGTTCCTCTGGCGCTACGAGCCCGAAGCGCAGCCGCGTGTCCTCGGGTCCGCCGTGTCGGTCTCGGCCGAATCCATCGCGCTCTCGAAGGATTTGAAGCGGCTCGGCTGGCGCTTCGTCGGCCCGACGACGATGTACGCGTTCATGCAGGCCATGGGCCTGATCAACGACCATGCCGAGGCGTGCGTGATCCGCGCACAGGCCGAGCGCGCCCGCGCAAAATTCAGACGACCCGGAGCCACAGGCACTGCGCGCGTCCGAGCCGCCAGAGCGCGACCGTAAGCGTCGCAACGTGAGCCGGGCGTGGAGTTTGACGGCCGGCCTTTCATCCTATATTTTACGAATTAGTTAAATAACTCATCGGTTTAATGAAGTGGACGCACTCAGCCAGACGTTCCACGCGCTCGCTGATCCCACGCGCCGGGCGATCCTGACCCGCCTGCGCAGCGGAGAGGCGTCGGTCAATGAACTCGCCGAGCCCTTCCGGATGAGTCTGCCGGCCGTCTCAAAGCATTTGAAGGTGCTCGAGCGTGCCGGATTGATCTCGCGCGGGCGCGCGGCGCAGTTTCGTCCGGCGCGGCTCGAGCCGCACGCACTGCAGAGCATCGACGCGTGGATCGATTCGTATCGCCGCTTATGGAGTGAGCGAATCGACCGTCTCGAGGATTATCTGCAGCAGATGCAGAGCGACAGCGGTGATGCCAACGAATCCTGACCTCGGCTCTGACTCGGGAGATTGCCATGACTGAGCAGCATGCGCAGCACGGTACGTTCGTCATCGAACGGCTGATCGAGGCAGCCCCGACGCAGGTCTATGCGGCCTTCGCGAGCGCGCCGGCCAAAGCGCGCTGGTTCAGTGCCCCGCAGGCTGAAGTGCTGGTGCGCGAGTTCGATTTCCGCGTCGGCGGGGCCGAACGGTTGTATTGCCGCTGGCCGCCCGCAGCCCACCGTCACCAGCCGAGCGTGCGCACCACCGACTTTCGCGCACGGTACCTCGACATCGAGCCGGACCGCCGGATCGTCTACGTTTATGAGATGTACCTCGATGAGCGCAAGATCTCGGTGTCGCTCGCGACGGTGGAATTCCGACCGCATGCCAACGGCACCCGGCTCGTCATCACGGAGCAGGGCGCATTCCTCAATGGCTATCGCGATGAAAGTGCTCGTGAGGCAGGCACGAATGGACTGCTCGACCAGTTGGTGGCGTCGCTCCCGGCGACCGACGAGCGCGTATTCAGCCGCGAAATCACCTTCACGCGTCTGCTGTTCGCGCCACGGGCACTCGTCTTTCGGGCGTGGACCGATCCGCAGCACTTGGCGCGCTGGTTCTGCCCGGTGGGATTCACCGTGTCGCAGTGCGAGCTCGACGTGCGCGTCGGCGGCCGGTGGTGCCTTACCATGCACGCCGATGACGAACTGGCCGATCGAGTTGACCGCGATCACCCCGTCGGCGGCGAGTATCTCGAAATAGAGGTGCCCGCACGCCTGGTCTTCACCAACAATGCGCTCGATGCCGCTGGCAACATTCGGGTCGCGGGACTCACCACAGTGGTGCTCGAAGAACTGGGTGACGCGACGAAGATGACTGTGCGTACGCGCGCGACCGGCACGGGTGAGGATGTCGCGGCCATGCTGCAAGGCATGGAGCAAGGTTGGAGCGAATGTCTGCTCAAGCTCGGCGGCAAGGTGCGTGAGCTGCGGGATGCGGCCCGTTCGGGCACACCAGAGGGCTGATTGGACCGTACCGGGCTTCTGGGGTGAATCCAAGCGAGGTCATTCTGGATGCTCCCGTGTTCTCTCCATTGAGAGATGACGCAACGTCAGAATTCGCTAAGATGGATCTTATCGCGAGCCGCGGTGAAGCATGAGTCGGCATCAGTCGTGTGAGTCCCTCACTCATGACGACGCGGTTACCATTTCGTGACCGTGACGTGAAATTTGCTCACGGCGCTGGCAAGCCAATTCGCTTGAATGCGCCACACTTTTTGCTAACGTGACCGCACTTAGGCGAGTCGCCTATTGGTCGGCACGGCAGCTCCAGACGTGCCGAGGAGTCGATCTAACATGCAGCCGACGCTCGACAGACATTTCATGGTGGCCTCTGACTTCGATCAGACGCTGAGTTTCAATGATTCTGGCTACGTGCTGGCGGAATTGCTCGGAGTGGGTGATTTCGAACAGAAGGTCTCAGGTCTGGCGCGCAGCAATCTCGTCCAGCAGGGTGGCGAGCTTGCCTACCTGATCCGGCACGATCCGGACTTTCGCGGCGTACGTCGCGAACACTTGGTCGAGGCTGGGCGCAGGGTGCGTCTGAAGAGCGCGCTGCCGGCATTGGTCAACGTGTTGCATCACGGCATCGGCACCGAACGTTTCTCGTTCTTCGTCGTATCTGCCGCTCCACGCGAAGTGGTGGTTTCGGCACTCGATGGCATCGTGCCGCCCGAGCACATCTACGGCACGGAATTCGAATATGATCCGGCATCCGGCGAGGTCAGTAGCATTCGGCGCGTCGTCGCCGGCTACGGCAAGGTTGCGGTGATCGATGAACTCGGTCGTTCGCACGGCATTCCCGCTGATCGGGTCATCTACGTCGGTGACGGCAGTTCCGATGTGCATGTCATGCTGCATGTCAACAATGGTGAGGGCTTCACCATTGCCGTCTCGGAAAATCGCCAGCTCGCGCGCATCGCCAGATGTACCGTGCTTAGCGACAATGCCTGTAGCGTGTTGGTGCCGATGCTCGAACAGGTGCTCGGCATGCGTACTGGCGAGATTCGCCGGGTGCTCGAAGCCAACGGTCTCAGACTCGAAGACTGGGAGAAGGCTCGCACGGACCGCATACAGCTGCGTGAGGCACCGGGTTCCCCGGCGGCTGCCTGATGGTTGCCGGGGCGGCCCCGTTGAGTCAGTGGTTGGGGTGGACCGCGACCGCAGTGTTCGTTGCGTCCTACTTTTTCTCCAGATCGACCGTGTTGCGCGGCCTGCAGATGATCGGCGCGGCGCTGTGGATCCTCTACGGCGTGTGGATCGGGGCTGCGCCGGTTATCGTCGCAAATGTCCTGGTGTTCACGGCCGCCGCCTGGACACTGGTGCGTAGCAATCTGCGTGCGCGACGCGCCGAGGAGGCGCATGGCGCGGATTTCTCGCCGGAGGAACTCGGCATCTAGTGTGCGCTCACTGCGGTGACTGCATGGCGGAGGTCATGGCAAGGGGCTGCCGACTCTTGCGCAATATGCCGAGATAATAGGCAAGGTAATACCCAATGAACGCACCGGAGAGCGCGAGAGTTATCGGGTTGTACTGTGCGGTGGCGCTGAAGGCGCTTGCGCCAGCGGAAATGGCGTGCATGTCGCGCGAGAAGAGCAACAGGTCGTAGATCAGCCGGCCCAAAAACGCGACGGTCACGACAAGGCCAATATAGGTATGCGGCGTGTAGAAGCGCCCCTCGGCGTTTACCTCGAACTGGGTGTGGCGCAGACCGAGGAGGGCGAGCAGGACGCCGCCGGCGCCGCCAGCGAGCGCTCCGCCCAGCGTCCAGGCCGTGTGACTGGCAGCGGGCAGCAGCAGCGCACCAACCAGTGCGAGCATCGTGATACGGGCGGTGATCCGCCGCGGCTGCACCCGTTGTCGGCCGAATGTGCGGCGCATCCGCACATACACGCGCCACAGAAGGAGCGCGCCGAGCAGGATCGGGACAATGAGTTTCGCGTGCATGCCAGAATCGACTCCGTGCCGCGACGGGCAACCCCTCACATCTGCTCGCTTCGGGAACGGGCCGCCGCTTGCCGCATAGCCTACGCGGGAAACCTCAGGGGCGCCAGAATGCTGTGCGTCCCCGGGGAGGCTCAGTACGCTCCTGGCGCTCGGCCTGCGCTCGCGCCGACATGGCACTGGATGCCAGCCGGATGGGCGCGCAGGCGCCGGCCGTCGTTCTGGTCTTGGCGCTCCGCGCCGCTGCAATGACGCCGGACGTGGTAGCGGCAAGCGGAGAAGCGGGGTGCCCCGGCGGCCTGGAATTTGTGAGACAGTGCGTCCGCTGGGCACTCGATTTCGTTATGCTGTGAATCGTGGGCAACCGCTAACCGAGCCGAAGATCGCCCACGATTGAACTGATTTGGGGGCCATCGCCGGGCGCGCGAAGTGGTGTTGATCTGACCGATCCTCACACCAACATCGAGCACCGGCTGCGCGAGACAAGATATGCGCTTTGCCATTGCGAGCTACGACCGGTATCTCGGGGTCTTCGAGGCGTTCTGTCAGGCCGGCTGGGTTCCCGTGAAGCTCTTTACCGTCCCCCTGCGAGACGCCGAATTCGGTAACCAAGCCGCCACAATCGCTCTGGCGGAACAGCAGCGCGCAGCGATTCAGCTGTCACGCATGTCGCAGCGTGACGTTGCCGATCTCGCCGCGCTCGGCTGCGATATCCTGATTGTTGCCGGATACGATTGGAAGGTTCCGCAGTGGAGCGGGCATGTGAACCATGCGATCAACTTCCACCCATCGCCGCTGCCGATGGGGCGCGGCGCATACCCGCTGCCGCGCGCGATTCTCGAGAAGCACTCGCACTGGGGGGTGAGCTGCCACCGGCTGAGCGGTGACATCGATGGCGGCGATATCCTGGCCGTTGAGCGCTTTGAGATGTCTGCCGAGGAGTGCCACGAGAGTCTGGACTTGCGCACGCAGATGGCCGCTCGGCGCTTGGCCGGGCACGTGGCGCGCGATTTCGACGCTCTGTGGCGCGCGAGCACCCCGCAGGGGCCGGGCGAGGTCTGGCCAAAGATCACCCTCGCCGACAAGCTGGTGGATTTTAAAACGCCGGTCGACGATTTACTGCGCCACTTCCGTGCCTATGGCCGCACTGGAACGATCGCAAACATCGGGGATGCCTGGTACATCGTCAAGCGTGTGGTTGGCTGGCAGGAGGGGCATCAATTTTCCCCAGGCGCCGTCGCACATCGGTACGGACGAGCACTCGTGGTGGCAGCTGCGGATGGCTTTATTGCCATTCTGGACAGTGAACGCATTCCGCCCGAGGTTGCGATCCAGATCGCGGCGAATTCCCGCAAGCCCTGAGCTCTCGGTGCGCCCGAACACTCGCAGCCGGGCCGGTGCGATTGTTCGGCGGGCGAGCCTCACTCCCACTCAATTGTCTCCGGCACTTCTAAGGGATTGAAACTGAGAGGCTTTTCCGAAGCGCACAACAGACATACCGTCAGGCCTACCGCCAAATAATTCCGCTTAGGGGCGATAGACGGCGATAGATGCAGAAAGGTTCGCGCTGCCACTCCACCTGGAAGAGAGCTGCCTGCTTCGCTCATGCGACGCCAAGTATCCAGCCCTCGACGCCGGCTACCGCGCGCTCGGAGGGCGTCAGGCTCGGCTGCAGGAACCTCGCAAGCTGCCCGGAGCGGTCGGCCTCTCTGAGCCACGACGCCACCGTGAAGGCTTCATGCTGGTCGGGTGTCCGGCTATGCGCCGGAAATGTGTGTTTCCAAAGCGATGGGTAGACCTCGACGACCGCAGACATTCCCGCGGGGATCGACCAACCGTCGAATGGCCAGAAGTGAAGGCGGGGACCGAACTGCCTGCGCAGATACAGCAGCCAGGGTATCCCGGCATGGGTTGACTTGGCCACCGAGCCTTGGACATCGAAATGGAACACTGACTTGGTCGAGCCAGCGCGTTGTTCGGTCACCCGGCGCCGGTGGGCGTTACCGGTACGTGCGGCACCGTTGCCGGCTGCACCGTCGCGGACGAAATCGACGTAGGTATGTTCCGCACCTGTCCGCCAGTGGCGCTGAAAATCCTCGAGGAAGGTAGGCCAGTCCGGCGCCAACTCGTGCGCTTCAAAGCAGCGCAGCGGAAACGAGAATCCGTGATCGATGCCGACAATCGTCGGGACGTCTTCGGCGAGCCGCGCGGCCAACCAGTGCGCGATACCGCGTCGCGTCCAGTATTTGCGAGGACTTGGCGGCGGAGGCACCTCGTTCGCCGCGGCCTCACCGACGGCGCAGTAGACACGCAGGCCCTTGAGACTCGCTTCCGGCGTCTCGGCGCCAGAATAGTCAATGCCGATGTAACGGGAAAAGGCGGACATCGAGAGCTCACGGAGACTCAGGTCACCTCAGTCAGCAGACTCTCATAGGGAATCTTCAGCCCGTCGTGCAGACGCTTGACCATGCGCAGGCTGAGCGGCCGCTTGCGGTTCAGCACCTCGGACACCCTCCCACTCGGACCGATGAAAGGCTCGAGGTCACGAGGCGTCAGTCCGTCTTGCTCCATGCGGAACTTGATGGCTTCCACCGGATCCGCGGGCCCGAAGTCGTAGTGCTTGCTCTCGTAGGCCTCGACGAGCGTCACCAGGACATCGCGCTCGTCAGCCTGTGTAGTGCCCTCCCCGGCCTGAAAGATCTTCTCCAGGCGGCGGAATACCCGCTTCAGGTCGTCGTCGTTTCGGATCGGCTTAATAGTCATTCACGGTCTCCACATCGACGCGGTCGTATTGCACATGTGTTCCGACGAACTTTACCCAGACGATTCCCGCCTGATACTGCACTTCGACGACGAGCCGGTACTTGTTGCCACCCACGTTGAACACGACGCGGTTGTTACCGCAGATGCTCGCACTCGCGAACTGGTCTTTGATGTCCTGTGGCCTGCGCCACTTCGCCCTCAGAGCCTCCGGTGCGTGTCAACGTAGTTGTCGCCCGATTCACGCGGCGGACTTCGAGTCATGAAGGTTTCCGGTCGCCGCCGTGATCACTGCGTCGCGCTCGGGATT
>JAKBCE010000131.1 GCA_021808195.1 Pseudomonadota bacterium | reverse complement strand
GCCGCTCGGTGTGTGGGCGCACGGCCGTGGTGCCGACGCTGAGGCCCGCCTGGCCGTGCCGGATGAGCCAGGTGTTCAGGTGATGCAGAAAGTGACGACCGAGCCGGGTGTCGGCATCGCAGAAGACCACCCATTCGGAGTGCGCCGCGACGGCACCTAGACCGGCATTCTTCGCGCACGAGACGCCGCGTGGGCTGTGCAGGACGCGCAGCCTGCCGGCAGTGGCCGGCTCGCGCGCGATGTCGAGGGCGATCGGCGCGGTTGCATCGCTCGAACCATTCTCCACCACGATGATTTCCATCCGGTCGGTCGGATAGTGCTGGGCGAGCAGGGCGCGCAGCGTGGCAGCGATCTCCTTCTCCTCGTTGTGCGCCGGCACGATCACTGAGATGAAAGCCTTGTGCAGGAATGGCGCGATGCCCTCGCACAGGCGCTGCAGCGACTGTGCCGTTCGCCACGGCGGATCGAATGGGCGGGAGTGCTCGCACTGCGCCAGGGCCTGCGGCAGGTCGCGATCCGATTGGGTGCGGCGCACGAAGTGCCCGCGCATAGCGAGATGCTCGGCGAGATATTCCTGTTCCGTCTGATTCGGTGTCGGAATCAGAACTGCGCGCTTGCCGTGCTCGATGAGATCCATGATCGTCGTGTAACCGGCCCGCGTCACCACGCAGCGCGCCCGGGCGAACAGCTCCTGACGCAGCGCGCCGCTCGCGACGGCGTGAATCTCGAGATCCTCGCGCCGAAACTCATCGTATGCCGATGAGTCGGCCCGGGCGTCGCCGAGGATGAACACCTTGCGTCCGGACAAGGCGCTCGCCTGCGCGAGCAGCGCACGAATGAACGAATCCTTGTGCTCGAGCAGATAGCCGCTGATGACGAACAGGTAGTCGATGTCCTGCGCCAGCGCGAGGTGCGGGTATGAGCACAGGATGCCGACGAAGCTATGCCGACAGCGGTACAAATTGTGCGAATGCGCCAGATTGCCGGCGAGATTCGCACTCGGAAACGGATAGTCCGGTATGAACAGGCAGTCGAACCGGCGCAGTGCCGCGACGTTGATGTGTTCAGTGAGCCAGGAGGCTTCGCGCAAGCCCTTCGGGGGCAGAAAGGCGATCTGGTGCGAGAGAATGAAGGAGGGCGTGCAGCGACTGTGAAATCCGTAGCGCCCGTCACTGAAGATGAAGTCATACTCGGCGGCGAACGCGCGAACGGCCCGGCGCTCGCCTCGGATGATGCGCCAAGTCCTGAGCAGATCGACCGCGAGATAACCGTACATGCGCCAGCCGCTGCCCCGCTCGAGCGGTGGATAGTCCGGCATCTCCTGCAGCGTCACCGCGCTCTCGCCGGCAAGTTCCAGGCTGAGGAACGCCAGCGCGTTGCCCGCCGAGACGACGGTGATCGCGTAGCCGCGGCGCAGAAATTCACGAATCAACACGAGTGAGCGGGTCGCGTGACCAAGCCCGAGGGAACTGACGGCGAACAGGGCTCTGCGTCCCGGGTGAGGCGCCGGGGTGCAATCAAGCGCTGGTGATACGGACATCCTGGCCTCGGGGTGCGTGCGACGTGGATCTCACCGTGGCGGCTGCCGGTCGGCGTTCGGCAGAGTAGAGAGGGCATGTTGCAGGCGCATGACGCACACGTCGGTGCGGCCATATGACAGCGGGCGCCGGACCGCGCGGGTGACTCTGCGGCGCCGAAATCGGCCGGGCGGGCATCGGCGATGGAAATCAGGCCGTTGCAGATATTTCCGATTTGAGCGCGTGTTATGTGAGTACGGTCTTGAAAATAACATGAGTTTGAAACAAATCGGTCATGCGGCGCTGCTACGTTAGTGACACTTGGCCTGAGTGCCGCAGCGCAGACACGCCATGTTGTCACGGGGCGAGACGAGTGAACTCATCTGGTCGGGCGCGCCGCCTGCCGAGCTCCCGCAAGGTCTCTCGGATCACTGCGACGGGCGACGGTTCTTCAATCCCGACGTGCGCGCTGGTCGCGGCTGGCTCGATCTGCTGCGTGTGGCGCTCACTGCGCGGCCGCGCTCCTGGCCGCGGCACGTCGAGAACACGGCCGAGGCCGCACCGCTGGCGCTCGTGCCGTGCGGCACCGTGGCGCTCACCTTCATCAATCACATCACCTTCCTGATCCAGCTGCCGGGCCTGAACATCCTCACCGATCCGGTCTACTCCGAGCGAGTCGGTCCGCTGCGCCATCTCGGTCCGCGACGCGTGCGCGCCCCGGGGTTGCCGTTCGCCGCGCTGCCGCGCATCGATGCGGTGCTGGTCTCTCACGATCACTACGATCACCTCGATGTGGCCACGCTGCGTCGGCTCGAGGCGGTGCATCGACCGCATTTTCTCACCGGGCTCGGCAACGGTGCGCTGCTGCGGCGCATCGGCCTGGGACGCGTGTCGGAGAGTGACTGGTGGCAACACGTCGATCTGCCCCAGGCGCGCATCACCTTCACGCCGGCGCAGCATTGGTCCGGACGAGGGTTGTTCCGGTGTAATCGCTCGCTGTGGGGCGGCTTTCACGTGCACAGTGCCGGCCGCACGGTGTACTTCGCCGGGGATACGGGCTATTGCCGGCACTTTCGCGATTTGCACCGGCGGCTCGGACCGGTCGATTTGGCGTTGTTGCCGATCGGTGCCTATGCGCCGCGGTGGTACGAATCGCCGAACCACATGAATCCCGAGGAGGCGGTGCGCGCGCACCGCGAGCTCGGGGCGCGCTTCTCGGTGGCGACGCATTTCGGTTGCTTCCGGCTGAGCGAGGAGGGATTCGACGAGCCGCTGCGGGAGCTGGCGGCTGCGCGACGTGCTCAGGGTGTGTCGGCGAGCGCCTTCACTGCGCTCGAAACGGGTGAGACGCGACCGTTCGATCTGCTGGGCCAGCTCGAGGGGGCGAGCGCGGCGGCGGCCTGAGTGGCTCGGCGGCGCTCAGCGGTGCTGGAGCTGCTCGATGCGCTCACTCGCCGGCGGGTGCGAGTAGTGGAATGCGCTGTAGAGCCGGTCGGGCGTGAGCGTGGTGGCGTTGCTGCGGTAGAGCTTGACCAATGCGCCGATCAGCTCGTGCGCCTCGGCGTGGCCGGCGGCGAAGCGGTCGGCCGCAAATTCGTGCCGCCGCGACCACAGCGCCGCCAGCGGACTGGTGAAGTACAGCACCGGTGGGGCGGCAAAGGCGAACAGCAGCAGCGCCGCATGCGCAGACGGATGCGGCACGCCGAGCGCGAGATAGAAGGCATGCTGTCGGGAGAGCCAGCCGAGCACGCCAAAGGCGAGGAACGTCGTCCCAATCGACGCCGCGAGCCGCCAGCGGATGTGATGCAGCCGGAAATGCCCGAGCTCGTGCGCGAGCACGGCTTCGATCTCGGGCGGGCTCAGCTCCGCGATCAGGGTGTCGAAGAACACGATGCGCTTGTGGCGGCCGAAGCCGGTGAAGTAGGCATTGCCGTGCGCCGAGCGGCGCGAGCCGTCGACCACGAATACCCCGCTCGATCGGAAGCCGCAGCGCGCGAGCAGCGCCTCGATGCGCGTCTTGAGTTCGCCGGCCTCGAGGGGCGTGAAGCGGTTGAACAGTGGTGCGATCAGCACCGGCCATGCCCAGCTGATCGCGAGCGTGAGTGCACTCCAGCCGAGGAAGCCCCACAGCCACCACAGTGGACCGGCGCGCCGCATCAACCACAAGGCCCCGAGGACCACCGGTACGCCGAGCAGCACACTCAGCACGAGGCCCTTGAGCAGATCGAGCAGGTAGGTACGCGCGCTGGTGCGGTTGAACCCGAAGCGGGCCTCGAGCACGAACGTGCGCCAGAGCGCGAGCGGCAGCTGCACGAGCCAGACGGCGACGGCGGCCGAGCCGATCACGGCGAGGCCGAGCGCCGATTCGCTCCAGCCCCACGGGCGCCACAGCGCGTCGAGTGCCGCAATGCCGCCACCGACGGTGAGGGCGAGGGTCAAGAGCGCATCGAGCGCGGTCCCGAAGCGGGCGAGGCGGGCCTTGGCCTCGGTGTAGTCGGCGGCCTTGTGGTGCTCGGCGAGCGACACCTGTGCGGCAAAGGCGGGCGGGACGAGCTCGCGGTGCGCGCGCACCGCGCCGATCTGCCGGCCGAGCAGCCACCACTCCAGCGCCGCGCCGGCGGCCACGATGATTACGAACAGCACAGTCGGCCCGTCCATGGCCGCAGAGTATGGCAGAGCGCAGGCTCGGCCGGGGCCCGGCTCAGGGCGCCGGGCCGTGCTGCACCGGCGGCAGCGCTGCTTCCTCCTCGGGGGTATAGAGACGCGAGCGGGTGATGAAGCGTCTGCCGAGCGGCCCCTCGAGCGAGAACATGCCGCCGCGGCCCGGCACCACGTCGATGATGAGGTGCGTGTGCTGCCAGTACTCGAACTGCGCGGCGCCCATGTAGAACGGTTGAGCGCCGATCTGCCCGAGGTAGACGTCCTGCTCGCCGATCACCAGATCCCCGCGCGCGAGGCACATCGGCGCGCTGCCGTCGCAGCAGCCGCCGGACTGATGGAACATGAGCGGGCCGTGCAGCGCCACGAGCTCGTCGATGAGCGCGAGCGCCGCCTTGGTGGCACTGACACGGCCCACGGTCATGGCGAGTCCTTAGAAGAACCCGAGCTTCTTCGGCGAGTAGCTCACCAGCAGGTTCTTGGTCTGCTGATAGTGATCGAGCATCATCTTGTGCGTCTCGCGGCCGATGCCCGATTGCTTGTAGCCCCCGAACGCGGCGTGCGCCGGATAGGCGTGGTAACAATTGGTCCAGACGCGCCCGGCCTGAATGCCCCGGCCCATGCGGTAGCAGATGTTCGCCTCGCGCGACCATACGCCGGCGCCCAGGCCGTACAGCGTGTCGTTGGCGATCGCGAGCGCCTCGTCCATGTTCTTGAACGTGGTGACCGAGACCACCGGTCCGAAGATCTCCTCCTGGAAGATGCGCATGCGGTTGTGGCCCTTGAACACCGTCGGCTTGATGTAATACCCGTCCTTGAAATCCCCACCGAGCACGTTGCGCTCGCCGCCGGCGAGGCACTGAGCGCCTTCCTTCTTGCCGAGCTCGAGGTAGGTGAGGATCTTCTCCAGCTGCTCCTGCGAGGCCTGTGCGCCGATCATGGTCGCAGGATCGAGCGGGTCGCCCTGTTTGATCTGGCCGACCCGCTGCAGTGCCCGCTCCATGAACCGATCGTAGATCGACTCCTGGATCAGTGCACGCGAGGGGCAGGTGCAGACCTCACCCTGGTTCAGGGCGAACATGACAAAGCCCTCGACCGCTTTGTCGAAGAAATCATCATCCTGGCGGCAGACGTCCTCGAAAAACACGTTTGGCGATTTGCCACCGAGCTCGAGCGTCACGGGGATGAGGTTCTGCGTCGCATACTGCATGATGAGCCGCCCGGTGGTGGTCTCACCGGTGAAGGCGATCTTGGCAATGCGCGGGCTCGAGGCGAGCGGCTTGCCCGCTTCGACCCCGAAGCCGTTGACCACGTTGATCACGCCCGGGGGCAGCAGCTCGCCGATCAGCTCCATCAGCAGCAGAATTGACAGCGGCGTCTGCTCGGCGGGCTTGAGCACCACGCAGTTGCCGGCCGCAACTGCCGGGGCGAGCTTCCAGGTCGCCATCAGCAGCGGGAAGTTCCACGGGATGATCTGTCCGACCACGCCGAGCGGCTCGTGGTAGTGATAGGCGACCGTGTCGTCGTCGATCTGACTGATGGCCCCTTCCTGCGCGCGGATGCAGCCGGCGAAGTAGCGCCAGTGGTCGATCGCGAGCGGCAGGTCGGCCGCCATCGTCTCGCGGATCGGCTTGCCGTTGTCCCAGGTCTCGATGGTGGCCAGGTATTCGAGCTTCTCCTGCATCCGGTCGGCAATGCGCTCCATTGCGAGGGCGCGCTCGGCCGGTGAGGTCTTGCCCCAGGCCGCCTTGGCCGCGTGCGCTGCGTTCAGCGCCAGCTCGATATCCTCGGCGCTCGAGCGGGCGATGTCGCACAGGCCGGCGCCAGTGACCGGCGTGACGTTCGTGAAGTACTGCCCCTTTGCAGGTGCGACCCACTTGCCGCCGATGAAATTGTCGTAGCGCGACTTGAGCTGGATCTTGACGCGTCCGTGAGTGCTGGGTTGGATGGACATGGACAGAGCCTCGCAGTGGATTCGGACTGGCGAATGTCATTGCAAAGCACATGCCATCCCGGCCTGCTCTAGAAACAACGCCTTAGGCCGCTGTGTCCGGGCACTCTGTTGCAGAATGCAACGCGCGCCTGTGCCGAAACGGAACAGCGCTTTGCCCTGGCGCACTGATGCGGCCGTTTGATCCTCCGGCTGGCGAGCTCGGGGCTGACTCGACCGTCTGGACGGCGATTGCCGAGGCCCGAGAGGCGCATCGGGCGGCACCCGCAGCCGAGCGCCGCGGACGGGCCATGGCGCGCCCGCAGGCAGCCCTCTGCAGAGCGATCAGCCCAGTGACGAGGAGTTGGCGTGTCACCCCGCGGCTCGGACCGCGACCTCTCACCGGCCATCCTTCCGTGGGCAGCCTGCGCCCCGCATTGAACCGGATCGGCCTGCCGGCACTGCCTCGCGCGGGGACGGCGCACGCCGTTTCGCCGCAATGCTCGCAGTATACGGTGCACACCGGTGCACGGGTGCGCGCTCGGCGAGTTCAGCGCACCGGCGCGGTGTTGTGTTCTTCAACAGTGTGTTGCAGAGCCTGTTGCGATTTGCAACGGTCTGTCGCGCCGTGGATTGCTCAAAATCAGAAGTTCCCCATCGGCTCTGCATTCCCGCGAG
>JAKBCE010000130.1 GCA_021808195.1 Pseudomonadota bacterium | reverse complement strand
AACGAGCACTCTGCACCATCCACTCGGGTGGATCGAGCGGGGGCTGGCGGGCCGATTGCCCGGCGCGCAGGGTCCGCACCTCCTCCAGATCGCAGATCCACTCACGCTCGCGCAAGTATTCGAAGAAGGCGGCATGGCCACCTTCGCGGGGCGCACCGGGCGGAGCAAGCTCACCGCCCGCCGGGATGTACGCCCCCTCCTCGTCCTTCAGCCACAACCCGCCGCTCGTGGCGCTGAGGAATCCCGCCATGACGTGCGCAATACGGTCGTGCAGCGGCGTCTCGCCGCCTTCGGACAGCGCGCGGGTGAGCTTCTGCCACTCGCTGCGGTAGTCGTACCGGTACGGAAAGAGGTATTTGGCGATCGTGACCCGCGACCAGGCGCGGAACTGCTCCGAGAGCGCAGCGATGGCCAGCACGAGCGCGCCGGCGGCAAGGAAAAGCAGCTGCCCCGCCGTGCCCCAGGATCCACCGAAGCGCCGGATGAGGAAGCTCCCAACTGCCATGACCATGACATAGAGCGCCGCCCCGAGCATCGTGGCGCTGAAGAAGAGGATGCGCGGGGACAGGAAGGCCGCGGATTCCCACTCCGGGATGCGACTGAGACTGATCGCCAGCAGCACCGCGAGGACGGCATTGAAGAAACCGCGGTCGGTCCAGAGCACGGCTGTGAGGCTCCCGTGCAGCATCGCGACCGAGTACAGGCACAGGTCCCAGGCGTAGAGCGCCCCGATGGCGAGCCACAGGTACTTCAAGGCCCAACGTTGGCTGGTGCGGGTATTGCGGGCAACCTGTTCAACTAGGACCAGTCCGGTGATCGCGAGCAGAAAACCGCCCCAGAGCCAGAAGCGTCCCACCTCGCGTACCAGCTGGCTGGACTCGCCGGGCAGGAACGACCCGATGGCCCAGAGGGCCACCCCGGCCACCAGGACGGAGAGCACACGTTGGGCGATGCGACCGAGGCCGGTGGTCTCGGCGCTGCTCAGGCAGCGGATCAGCACCAACGCCCAGGCAATGTCGCGCAGATACTCCGCTGCGATCACGAGCACCGGCTCGAAGACACCCATGCGCCCCTGGATGCCGACCAGAAGCGCCCAGCCAAACTCGGCCACGAGCGCGGTGGAGATCCCGGATCCGGTCAGCCGGCGCCGCCACAGCGTCAGCGACGCTGCGAACAGCAGCGCATACGCCGCGGCGCAAATCAGGTAACTGAACACGGCGCGATCCTAATGCAGCTCGAGCGGGACTGCGGGGAAAGGATACGACGGCGCAGCGCGCTCCCCCATCAAGCGCGCCTCATCCGCTCGCTCACGGGGTAATCGCTCGAATGTCGTTGGCCCTGAAGTCCCCAACGTACAGTGTTCCGCTCGAACTCAGCGCAAGACCGAAGGGCAGGTTGAAGGATGCGGCCGTCGCATTGCCATTCGTATCGCCGGCAGTCGTCGAACCAGCCAAGGTCATCACGTAGCCGTTCGGCGAGATCAGGCGAATCTCGTTGTTATTGGTATCGGCCACGTACACATTACCCGCGGCATCGACTGCGATGCCGGAGGGACTGTAGAACGACGCCTGAGTGCCGAACCCATCGGCGCTGCCGGCCGTGGTCGAACCGGCAATCGTCGTCACCACCCCGGCGGGCGTAATCTCGCGAATCTCGTTGTTACCGAAGTCAGCGACGTAGACATCGCCTGCCGAGTTCACCGCGACCGCAAAGGGATGCGTAAACGAGGCCGCAGCACCGGTGCCATCGGCGCTACCGGCCGTGGTCGAACCGGCCAAGGTCGTCACCGTCCCGTTCGTGCTGATCTTGCGGATCTCGTTGTTGCCCGTATCGGCCACGTACAGCGTGCCCGCCGCGTCAACGGCGATACCGTAGGGGTTGAACAAGCCCGCCGCCGCACTCACGACGGTCGTGACCTGACCGGATGACGCATGGATCTCACGAATTTCATTGTTGTCCGTGTCGGCAACGAAAACATCGCCAGACGAATCAACTGCCACGCCCTCCGGACTATTGAATGTCGCCACATTGGCCGCGCCATCCGCACTTCCCGCTATGCCCGTCCCGGCCAGCACCGTCACCGTGCCGCCCGGGGTGATCTTGCGAATTTGATTATTGGCGCTATCGGCGACGTAGAGGTTGCCGGCGGCATCCACGGCAAGCCCTGCAGGACTATTGAAGGCCGGGGACGCACTGGCGCCGACCGTCGTGACGTTCGCCACCGTCGAGCAGGTAAAGGTGTCCTGGGTGATGTTCGAGATGATCGGGCCCGAGAAATTCGAGCCGCCGGGCACGCAGTTCTGCCATTGCGGCTGGGCCGTTACGATCACCTGCACCTTGGTCCCATACGGAACCGACTGGGAGAACGCATACTGCGTCGCTCCGGCATCCACCGCCAACGTCTGCCCGCCGGAGTCGTCCTGCAGCTTCAGTCCCGAGGCCCCTAATCCACTCACCGTGCCGGACACCGTAAAGCTGCTCAGGGTGCAACTGACCGACGCGTTCGTGACATTCGCCGAGACGGTTCCGCTCGAGCCCGAAACCGTGCACGATTCCCCGCTCGGCTGCGTTTTCACGGTCACCTGGTACGCACTGCCGGTCGCGAGTTGCGTCGAAAACGTGTACTGGGTGGCATTGGCGGCCACGGACTGGGTGTATTGGCCATTAAGCTCCAACACCAGACCCGGCTGCGTCAACCCGCTCACCGCCCCGCCGATGGAATCGAGCGGCACGCAAGCGATCTTCACGCTGGTCACATTGGCCGAAACCGTCCCGGTCGCGGCCGAGGCTGAGCAGGACTCGCCACTGGGCTGCTGCTCGACCGCCACCGCGTAGGCCGTGCCGGCACTGAGAGACTGGGTGAACGTGAAGGTGGACGCGCCGCTGGGCACCGTCAGCGCATTGCCGCCATTATCGGTCAGCGTCAGACCAGAGCCTGAAAGCCCTGTGATGGTGCCCCCCACGCTGTACGTGCTCGTGGTCCCGCCGCTGCCACCGCCGCCCGTGCTGCCGCCACTGGAAGCGCCGCTGCCGCCTCCCGCGCCGCCGCCGCCACCGCAGCCGGCAAGACTGAGGCCGGCCAACGCACAGATACCCCAGCGCCCGATCGAGCTGACTAATCCGTCTGGACGATGCACGCGAAGACTCCTTACAGCGGTGCCACCGCTTGAGTCAGTATACGGAGTGTGCCTAGCGGCGCAATCATGCCGCGGCCGCACGACGAATTCGACGTCCAGTTCGGTGAGGAGACGGTGACCGAGTTCACAGCGTGCGCACCTCCCCCCTGCGATCTGCTGTCCCCCCGCGGGGCATCGGAGCGAGGGTGCAGCGCGAATCGTACGCCACCGGCTGCGGACGGGCCCCTCTGAACCGCAGGGGCCCCCTGAGGCGCCTGCGGGGCACGCCTCGTGTCGATGCGCATCGTCACCCTGCATCGCTGAGGGCTCAGGGCGGCCCGATCCGCCCGGGTCGCGTCTTGAGATCCGGCTCCGCCCCGGTACCGCCGATTCAACCCACCACACCGGCCTCGGCGGGCGCGCACGGGGGCGTGAACCTCGCTCGGCCCGCCCGGGAGCGATGATGCGCGGCGCCGTGGGTTTAACTTAAACTGATACGGGGCCTGGGTGGCTGCCGGTTTTTTTTACAAGTCCATTGGCCCGCCGGATGAGATAAATCGTAATCACTTGATTTAAAAGGAATAAATACGCTGGCATGATGCTTGCTTTGATTCCCGTGCAGACCACTTCTGCGCTAGGAGTTCTACAAATGTTCACGCGCTTTTCTAAACTTGGAGTGATCGTTGGCGCAGTCGGCCTGCTGGCGACCGCGACGGCGTTCGCAAGCCCCATGCAGCTCGAGCTCACGAGCGGCACCCAGTCGACGGGCATCCTGATGTACTCCGCATCAGGCTGTGCTTCCGGACTCGTGGTGTGTCAGTCGAACAGTCTGGAGTACAGCAACCAGGATTTCAATGGCTGGACGATCGATGTCGCCGGCGGAGCGAGCAACTCGCCGACGCTCTCGCCGTTCGGCATCGACATCAACAGCCTGACTGCGACCTGCAACAGCGGCAATTGCGGCAGCGACAATCTCGTGATCTCGATCAGCGACACGGGCTTCACCTCCGCCCCGCTGCCGGGTACGGTCGGTTTGTCGCTCACCAGTTCCTCGACGGGCAAGGTGACACAGCAGGCGTACGGCTTGAACAGCAACAGCTACTTCGACATGAGCAACATGCTCGGCGTCATGCAGACCGTCACTGGTGATGGCGCAAGCTTCGAGAGCGCCGGCATGGCCGATGCCGCGTCGCCGTACTCGCTGACGCTGGTGGACACGCTCTGGGCCGGTACGGGGACCTCCTACAGCACGGATGGCCGAATCGTGCAGACCCCGGAGCCCGGAGCGCTGGTGATGTTCGCCGCCGGCCTGCTCGGCTGCGCGGTGTTCATCAATCGCCGCCGGCGCGCCTCGCGCCAGAGCTGATCGGCTGATTTAGCCCTTCGCTCGGACATCATCTGTGTCCTGAGAACGGCCCCGCAAGGGGCCGTTCTTGTTTGGGGCCGCATCTTTAATCCGGGACAGATGCGACCGCATCCGCGGTCCGCGTTCACGCGCGTCGAGATTCTTAACAGACCCCACTGAACATAATAGGAATCGCGCTCATCTAATTGATTTTAATGTCATAAAAAAGCCGGCACGAGATTTGCTTCATTCTCCGGAGTCAGTCAAATAGGACAATGAAGGACGCCATGAAGCTCAAATATGCAGGATGTGTTGCGGTTGCGATCGTGCTCGCTGCCGCAGGTGCTCAACCGGCGCGCGCAGGCGTGATCAACTGGAATTTCAACGCGCTGAACGGATCGCCCGCGCAGCCCGGCAAGAGCCTGCTGACCCATGAGACGTACACTCAAGATGGCGTGACGTTGACCGCCACGTCCACTCGTTACACCTGCATGTACGTCCTGTGCGGGTGGGCCGGCTCGACCGTCGATTTGTACGCCAAGAACGGCGGAACGGCCGCCGAGCAGGGCTTGGGACTCACCAATGACCCTTCGGGCGACCACGAGATCATTCACCCGTACGGCATTAGCATCTCCTTGAGCAGCGGCACGTTCACGAGTATCAACATCGGCTCGGTGCAATCCGGGGAAACCTGGGCGGTCTGGGGCACCAACGACGGTGGGTGGCAGAAGCTCGGCTCGGGAATGGGCACCCAGACGAGCAACCCGCTCGTGACATTCGACCTGACCGGACTCTCCGGCCGCTACTCCGAGCTGATCCTCACCGATCCTCAGCAGGGCAATGGGTATAGCAGCTGGTGGTGCAACACCTCGGGTTCGAACAACATCCTGCTGCAAGGCGTCTCGAGCACCGGCGAGGTGCCGGTGAGCACTCCGGAACCGGGTGCGCTGGCGATGTTCGCCGCCGGCCTGCTCGGCTGCGCGCTGTTCATCAACCGCCGCCGGCGCAGCGCGCGCGAGGGCTGATCGGTAGAGCGCACTCCTCTGCTCAGCTATCCTGTGTTCCGCACAACGGCCCCGCAAGGGGCCGTTCTCGTTGGACGCGGGATTACCTTGTCGGCAAATGTCGACAATTCTTACATTCCAGGCCGCCCCGCCCCGCCAGGCGCTATGTTAAATGGATAACGAATTGATTTCATTTGATTTTTTTTGGCATCCCTCTGTTGGTACAACTTTTGCTTAGATTCAGGGTGTAAAGACCTGGGCTGAAGTGCCGATCGGTGGGTACTGGCGACATGCAGGTCCAGAGGAGAATTCGTTATGAGATCGCCCTTCAATCGCAGCGCCCTGGTCGGCAGCGTCATTGCCCTGGGTGCGGCATTTGCCCTGCTCGGAACGGCACAGGCGAGCATTCTGTACACGGTGAGCACCGGAACGAACGGGAACGCGAATCAGTCGGCCACGGCCACCTTCGACTTCTCCATGCCGGGCACCTTCAGCCTCACCCTGAACAACACCGGGTCGGTCGTCGATATCGCATCGGTGCTCGATGGGTTCAATTTCAGTCAGTCGGGCCTGAGCAGTTTCAGCTTGAGCAGCATCTACAGCGCTGAAGGACTGGTCACCTGCACGTCCTCATCGGCCATGACCGGTGCCTGCACCGAGACCGGCGGGGGCATGCAACCGCTGTCCGAATGGGGTGTCAGCAGTACCGGCAGTGCCGTGTCCATGAGCGCAGGCAAGGGCCTGCATCCCTATGGGATCATTAACGATTCCGCCAATACCTGGGTCGCGTCGAACGGCCAGTCAGGCGGGCTGACGAACGCTCAGCACAATCCCTACCTGGAAGGGCCCGTGACGTTTACCTTCGACGTCGGTGCGGACTCGACGGTACCGACCCTGTGGAACTTCCAATTCCTCTTCGGCACCGCGCCAGCCACCATCGACGGCACGTGCACCTCGAGCAATGAATGCTCGCCGCCTGTCGAGACACCGGAACCCGGCGCGCTCGCGATCTTCGGCGCCGGACTGCTCGGCTGCGCGCTGTTCATCAACCGCCGGCGGCGCGCCGCGCGCCAGAGCTAATCGGGGATCCGAGCCTTTCGCTCGGACACCCGCAGTGCCCCGTAGAACGGCCCCGCAAGGGGCCGTTCTCGTTTCAGCAACCCGCCCGCTGCTCTCCCTGCGCAAATCCACTACAGTGACGCCCCATGGATAGCCCCACCACTCCGGCGCGCCCGCGCGGCCCCGTGAATGCCTTTACCGTCGACGTGGAGGACTACTTCCATGTCGCCGCCCTGGCCTCGGCCGTCTCGCGCGACAGCTGGT
>JAKBCE010000037.1 GCA_021808195.1 Pseudomonadota bacterium | reverse complement strand
GTGACAACATCAAGATGACGGTGGACCTGATTGCGCCGATCGCGATGGAAGAGGGACTGCGCTTTGCGATCCGCGAGGGCGGCCGCACCGTCGGTGCCGGCGTCGTCTCGAAGATCCTGAAATAAGGCGAGTCACACAGGCCAGTAGCTCAATTGGCAGAGCGGCGGTCTCCAAAACCGCAGGTTGGGGGTTCGATTCCCTCCTGGCCTGCCAGCCGATGACATGACAGACGAAATCAAAACTGACGCAATCGGCCCGGCAGACAAAGCGAAGCTGTGGGTGGGCGTGCTCGCGGTGGCAATGGGCATCTCCGCTTACTATCTGCTCGGAACCCAGGCGGCTTGGCTGCGCTGGATCTACGTTGTCGCCGGCATCGGCGTCGGGGCGCTGTTCGTGGGCTTCTCGCGCTACGGCCGGGAGTTCCACGCATTTGCCCTGAGCGCGCGCGTCGAGTTGCGCAAGATCGTCTGGCCGACCCGTAACGAGACCACGATGACCACTGTGGTCGTGTTCGCGTTTGTAGCCATCGCGGGCCTGTTCTTTTGGGGCCTCGATCTCGTGCTCGCGTGGCTGACGCGGGCTTTGACCGGACAGGGGGGCTGATTCGTGGCGCTGAGATGGTACGTGGTGCACGCCTATTCGAACTTTGAGCATCGGGTCGCCGAGTCGCTGCAGGAGCGAGTCAAGCGCGCCGGCCTCGAGCACAAGTTCGGCGAGATTCTGGTGCCGACCGAGGAAGTGGTCGAGATGCGCGATGGCCACAAGCGGCGCAGCGAACGCAAGTTCTACCCCGGCTACGTGCTCGTGCACATGGAGATGGATGAGGACACTTGGCATCTGGTGCGCGAGGTTCCGAAGGTGCTCGGCTTCATCGGCGGCACGCCGGAGAAGCCAGCGCCGATCACCGATCGCGAGGCGATGCAAATCCTGCGTCGCGTCGAGGAAGGCGCGGAGAAGCCGCGACCGAAAGTGCTGTTCGAGCCGGGTGAGGTGGTGCGCGTGATCGATGGGCCGTTCAATGATTTCAACGGCGTCGTTGAGAGCGTCAACTACGAGAAGAGCCGGCTGCAGGTCGCAGTGCAGATTCTCGGGCGCTCGACGCCCGTGGAGCTCGACTTCTCGCAAGTTGAGAAAGCCTAGGCTGGGCTGGAGATTGGCTCGGCGCGCGCATCGCCAGAGGCGGTACGCGACGCCGAACGGACGGGGAATGCGCAAATTGCGCGGACCCCGGTGCATGGGCCGAAAGGCCGTAACAGCAGGGCGCGAGCCCACGGAATCCACAACGGGGAGCCTGATCGGCGTTTGAACCCGGGAGAGATCGATGGCGAAGAAAGTTCAAGGCTACGTGAAATTGCAGGTGCCTGCGGGCGCTGCAAATCCCTCACCGCCCATCGGGCCGGCGCTCGGCCAGCAGGGCGTGAACATCATGGAGTTCTGCAAGCAGTTCAATGCGCAGACCCAGAAGCTCGAGAAGGGTCTGCCGATCCCGGTGGTGATCACCGTGTACGCCGACCGCAGCTTCACCTTCGTGATGAAGACGCCGCCTGCGTCGGTGCTGATCCGCAAGGCCATCGGCATCGAGAAGGGCAGCGGTACGCCCAATACCGCCAAGGTCGGCAAAATCAGCCGTCAGCAGCTCGAGGAAATTGCCAAGACCAAACAGCCCGATCTGACCGCGGCCGATTTGGAAGCCGCTGTGCGCACCATTGCCGGCAGCGCGCGCAGCATGGGCGTTGATGTGGAGGGCATCTGATCATGGCACTCAGCAAGCGTGTGAAGACCTGGCAGGGCAAGCTCGCTCCCGGCAAGCAGTATCCGGTCGAGGAGGCTTTCCAGCTGGTCAAGGACCTGGCCAAGGCCAAGTTCGATGAGACGATCGATGCGGCAGTGAATCTCGGCATCGACGCGAGCAAGTCGGATCAGCAGGTGCGTGGCTCGACGGTGATGCCGCATGGTACCGGCAAGACGGTGCGCGTGGCGGTGTTCACTTCCGGCAAGAATCAGGAGGTCGCGAAGGCCGCAGGAGCGGACATCGTGGGTCTTGAGGATCTGGCCGCTCAGGTCAAGGCAGGCGAAATCAACTTCGACCGTGTGATCGCGAGCCCGGATGCCATGCGGGTCGTCGGCCAGCTGGGCCAGATTCTCGGTCCGCGCGGCCTGATGCCGAACCCAAAGGTCGGCACGGTGACTCCGGATGTGGCCACGGCCGTGAAGAACGCGAAAGCCGGTCAGGTGACTTACCGCGTTGACAAGGCGGGCATCGTGCACTGCACGATCGGCAAGGCGAGTTTCGGAGTCAGCGCCCTGAAGGACAACCTGTCGGCGTTGATCGCTGACCTGCACAAGGCTAAGCCGGCCGCAGCCAAGGGTCAGTACCTGAAGCGCATCACAGTCTCCTCGACCATGGGGCCCGGTGTCGTGGTCGATCAGGCGACCTTGAGCGCCTGAGTGCTCGCGCCGAATCGCAATTCGTTTCATGGCGGGCGCGGAGCACGGCTCGCCGTGTACCGCGCCGGTCCTGCGCTCAAAGGCAGGAATAATTTTTGATGCGGGCGGCGGCTTCTTGTGGGGCCGCCGTCATCATCGAAGACCGCAGGCGAGAGTCCGTCTCTCTTAATGATGGCCTGCGCAGATGGTGAACCGCTGATCGCATCGAGGTCGTCCTCGAGGCGTGAGGGGTCACCGCCGCGCGTCGCGGTGCCGCAAGGCACTGCTGCGCCGGAGACGATGGGGAAGCCTGCCGGGCAACCGGTGGCTTCGTTCGTAAACCGTGATCTTCTCACCCGAGAGGAGAGAAGGAATGGCACTTAACCTGGAAGACAAGAAGGCGTTGGTAGCCGAGGTGGCCGAGGTGGCCGCCGTGGCGCAGTCCGTCGTGGCTGCAGAGTACCGCGGCCTGACGGTCGGACAGATGACGGAGCTGCGCGCCAAGGCGCGCGCCCAGGGTGTGTACATCCGTGTTGTGAAAAACACGCTGGCACGCCGGGCGCTCGCCGGCACGACTTTTGAGTCGGTGGGACCGAAACTCAAAGGACCGCTCGTACTCGCTTTCTCGAAGGACGATCCGGGCGCCGCCGCGCGTCTGGTGAAGGATTTCGCGAAGACGAACGACAAGCTCTCGGCGACGTTGGTATCTCTGGGCGGGCAGGTGCTGCCGGCCGGAGATCTCGACAAGGTCGCCAGTCTGCCGACTCGCGAGCAGGCGTTGTCGATGCTGCTCGGCGTTATCAAGGCGCCGATCCAGAAGTTCGTCGCGACGCTGGCCGAGCCGCCGGCGAAGCTCGCCCGCACACTGGCCGCGGTTCGCGACCAGAAGCAGGCCGCGTAACGCCACGCCTCTTTAATTGTTCTGACATTTTCGGAGAATCACCATGGCTGTCAGCAAAGACGAAATTCTCGATGCGATTTCCAAGATGACCCTGATGGAGGTCGTCGAGCTCATCTCCGACATGGAGAAGAAGTTCGGCGTCACCGCCGCGGCCCCGGTGGCCATGGCTGCGGCGCCCGCCGGTGGCGGTGCCGCGGCGGCACCCGCCGAGGAGAAGACCGAATTCACCGTCATCCTGAAGGAATACCCGGCCGACAAGAAGGTCACCGTCATTAAGGTGATCCGCGAGATCACCGGGCTCGGCCTGAAGGAAGCCAAGGACCTCGTCGAGGCCGTGCCCTCGACCGTCAAGGAGGCTGTGTCCAAGGCCGATTCCGAAAGCTTCAAAAAGAAGCTCGAGGACGCCGGCGCAAAGGTGGAGATCAAGTAAGGCGACGGATCGGGGCCGCCCGCGCGGCCCCGATCCCGATCCTCGGGGCGCAAGCCCCGCAGGGCGAACTCTCCGGTGCCACACCCCTGTGTACGGCCACCGCGAGTGCCCAAACGACCGCCCGGGACGGGTGGCCCGCGAGGAAGCCCAGGGACGGCTGCTTGATGGACGAACGCAATTTTTTTCTGAGGTGAACCCGAGATGGCTTATTCCTTCACCGAGAAGAAGCGCATCCGCAAGAACTTCGGCAAGCAGCCGGGCATTCTGGACACGCCATACCTGCTGGCCATTCAGCTCGACTCCTACCGCACGTTCCTGCAGGCCGAGCGGCCCGAAGACGCGCGCGATTCCGTGGGATTGCACGCTGCATTCAGGAGCGTCTTCCCGATCACGAGCTATTCTGGAAACGCTTCACTCGAGTACGTGAGCTACCGGCTCGGCGAGCCGGTGTTCGACGTTAAGGAGTGTCAGCTCCGCGGGCTCACCTACGCTGCGCCGCTGCGCGTGAAGGTGCGTCTGATCGTGCTCGACAAGGAAGCACCGGGCGCGAAGAAGCCCGTCAAGGACGTGCGCGAGCAGGAAGTGTATCTTGGCGAACTGCCGTTGATGACTGACAACGGCACGTTCATCATCAACGGTACCGAACGGGTCATCGTTTCCCAGTTGCATCGCTCGCCGGGCGTGTTCTTCGATCACGACCGCGGCAAGACGCACTCCTCGGGAAAACTGTTGTTCTCGGCTCGCATCATCCCGTACCGCGGCTCGTGGCTCGATTTTGAGTTCGATCCGAAAGACTGCCTGTTCGCGCGTATCGACCGACGCCGCAAGCTGCCGGTCACGATCATCCTGCGCGCACTGGGCATGAGCGAGGAGGAGATCCTCGCCACGTTCTTTGACACCAACACATTCCATCTCGGTGCGGAAGAAGTCGCGCTGCAGCTGGTGCCACAGCGTCTGCGCGGCGAGACGGCCACCTTCGAGATCCGTATCGGCGAGAAGGTGATCGTCGAGGAAGGCCGGCGCATCACCGCTCGACACGTCCGCCAGCTCGAGGAGGCCAAGGTCACCCGCCTGCGCGTGCCGCGCGAATACCTGTACGGCAAGATCCTCGCCCATGACGTCGTCAATACTGAGACCGGCGAGATCCTGGCGAAGGCCAACGAGGTGCTGACCGCGGCGTCCGTCGAGAAGCTGATCCAGACGGGCATCACCCAGGTCAACACACTGTACGTGAATGATCTTGACCGTGGGCCGTACATCTCCGACACGCTGCGAATCGACCCCACCAAGACTCGCTTCGAGGCGCTGGTGGAAATCTACCGTATGATGCGCCCCGGCGAGCCGCCGACGCGCGATGCCGCCGAGAACCTGTTCACCAACCTGTTCTTCAACGCCGAGCGCTACGATCTCTCTGCGGTCGGCCGCATGAAGTTCAACCGCCGGGTCGGCCGCGAGGCGATCACAGGTCCCGGCATTCTCTACGACCAGAAGTATTTCAGCGCCCGCACCGACGATGTCGCCAAGCGGCTCACAGAGCTGCAGGGCGAGACCTCGGACATTATCGACGTGCTGAAGGTCCTGATTGATATCCGCAACGGCAACGGCCAGGTTGACGACATCGATCATCTGGGCAACCGCCGTGTCCGCAGTGTCGGTGAGATGGCTGAAAATGCCTTCCGCGTGGGGCTGGTGCGGGTAGAGCGCGCGGTCAAAGAGCGTTTGACGGTCGCTGAGACCGAGCCGCTGATGCCGCAGGAGCTGATCAACGCCAAGCCGGTGGCCGCGGCCGTGAAGGAGTTCTTCGGGTCCTCGCAGCTCTCGCAGTTCATGGACCAGAACAATCCGCTGTCCGAAGTGACCCATAAGCGACGCGTTTCGGCGCTCGGCCCGGGCGGCCTGACCCGCGAGCGCGCGGGCTTCGAGGTGCGCGACGTCCACCCGACCCACTATGGCCGAGTCTGCCCGATCGAGACACCGGAAGGTCCGAACATCGGTCTGATCAACTCGCTCGCCGTGTATGCCCGTACCAACCAGTACGGCTTCCTCGAGACACCGTACCGGCGGGTCGAGAACGGTCGCGTCACCGATCAGATCGATTACCTCTCCGCGATCGAGGAGGGTAATTACGCGATCGCGCAGGCGAACGCGAACCTCGGCAACAGCGGCGAACTCACCGACGAGCTGGTCTCGTGCCGTTTCCAGAACGAGTTCACGCTCATGCCGCGCGAGCGGATCAACTACATGGACGTGAGTCCGAAGCAGATCGTCTCGGTGGCGGCCTCGCTGATTCCGTTCCTCGAGCACGATGACGCGAACCGCGCGCTGATGGGTTCGAACATGCAGCGCCAGGCCGTGCCGACGCTGCGTGCCGAGACGCCGTTGGTCGGCACCGGCATGGAGCGTTCGGTGGCGATCGACTCCGGCGTGACCGTGGTCGCGCGGCGCGGCGGAGTAGTCGACTCCGTCGATGCCTCACGCATCGTCGTGCGTGTGAACGACGAGGAGACTTTGGCCGGAGAGCCGGGCGTCGACATTTACAACCTGACCAAGTACACCCGCTCGAACCAGAACACCTGCATCAACCAGCGCCCGCTGGTCAATGCCGGCGATGCGATTGCCCGCGGCGATGTGCTTGCCGATGGCCCCTCTACCCACCTCGGTGAGCTCGCGCTCGGGCAGAATCTGCTGGTCGCGTTCATGCCGTGGAATGGTTACAACTTCGAGGACTCGATTCTCATCTCCGAGCGCGTGGTGCAGGAGGATCGCTTCACCACCATTCATATCGAGGAACTCACCTGCGTCGCACGCGACACTAAGCTTGGGCCGGAGGAAATCACGGCGGACATCCCGAACGTGGGCGATGCGGCGCTCGCCAAGCTCGATGAGGCCGGCATTGCCTACATCGGCGCCGAGGTCAAGGCGGGCGATATTCTGGTCGGCAAGGTCACACCGAAGGGCGAGACTCAGCTGACGCCGGAAGAGAAGCTGCTGCGGGCCATCTTCGGGGAGAAGGCCTCCGACGTGAAGGACACCGGTCTGCGCGTGCCGCCGGGCATGGACGGCACGGTGATCGACGTGCGTGTCTTCACCCGCGACGGCGTGGAGAAGGACTCGCGCGCGTTGTCGATTGAAAAGGCGGAAATCGAGCGCGTGCGCAAGGATTTCGCCGACCAGCAGCGCATCCTCGAGGACGACCTGTTCCAGCGCGTACGCGCCATGCTGATCGGGCAGAACGCGGCCGGTGGCCCGAAGCGGCTCAAAGCCGGCAGCCCGGTGAGCGCGGAGTACCTCGATGAGTTGCCGCGCGAGAGCTGGTTCGAGATCCGCCTGCAGGACGAAGAGGCCAATACGCAGCTCGAACAGGCCGCCGAGCGGCTGCAGGTGCAGCGCAAGGCATTCGAGAAGCGACTCGAGGACAAGAAAGCCAAGATCACCCAGGGCGATGACTTGGCGCCCGGCGTGCTGAAGATGGTCAAGGTGTACCTTGCCGTGAAGCGCCGCATTCAGCCCGGCGATAAGATGGCCGGTCGTCACGGCAACAAGGGCGTGGTCTCAACGATCGTGCCCGTGGAGGACATGCCGTACCTGGAGGACGGCACGCCGGTCGATATCGTGCTCAACCCCCTCGGCGTGCCTTCGCGCATGAACGTCGGCCAGGTGCTCGAGACACACCTCGGCTGGGCGGCCAAGGGGATCGGACTGAAGATCGGGCGCATGCTCGAGAAGCAGGCCGCGGAACAGGAGCTGCGTGACTTCCTGAAGCAGGTCTACAACCAGACCGGCGGGCAGCCCGAGCAAATCGACAGCCTCAACAACGCTGACGTGCGGCAGCTCGCCGGCAACTTGTCGCAGGGCGTACCGATGGCGACGCCTGTGTTCGACGGAGCGAGCGAAGCGGAGATCAAGCGCATGCTCGAACTGGCGGACCTGCCGACCTGCGGCCAGACTTATTTGTACGACGGCCGGACCGGCGAGCGCTTCGAGCGTCAGGTGACCGTGGGCTACATGTACATGCTCAAGCTCAATCACCTGGTCGATGACAAGATGCACGCCCGTTCGACCGGACCATACAGCCTCGTTACCCAGCAGCCGCTCGGCGGCAAGGCGCAGTTCGGCGGTCAGCGCTTCGGCGAAATGGAGGTCTGGGCGCTCGAGGCCTACGGCGCCTCCTACACGCTGCAGGAGATGCTGACGGTGAAGTCCGACGACGTGAACGGCCGCACCAAGATGTACAAGAACATCGTGGACGGCAATCACCAGATGGACGCTGGCATGCCCGAATCCTTCAATGTGCTGGTCAAGGAGATCCGCTCCCTGGGCATCAACATGGAGCTGGAGCAGGACTGATCACGGCGCGCCGTGAGGAGAACATGCGATGAAAGACCTGTTAAAGTTTTTCAAGACGAATGCTCCGGTAGAGCAGTTCGATTCGATCAAGATCGGACTTGCCTCGCCGGAGATGATCCGCGCCTGGTCGTACGGTGAGGTCAAGAAACCCGAGACCATCAACTACCGTACTTTCAAACCAGAACGTGACGGCCTTTTCTGCGCCAAGATCTTCGGCCCAGTGAAGGATTACGAGTGCCTGTGCGGAAAGTACAAGCGACTCAAGCACCGGGGCGTCGTCTGCGAGAAATGCGGCGTCGAGGTGACCCAGGCGAAAGTGCGCCGCGAGCGCATGGGCCACATCGAGCTGGCGAGCCCAGTCGCGCATATCTGGTTCCTGAAGTCGCTGCCGTCGCGCATCGGGTTGATGCTCGACATGACGCTGCGCGAGATCGAGCGAGTGCTGTATTTCGAGGCATTCGTGGTCATCGATGCGGGCATGACGCCACTGCAGCGCGGCCAGCTGCTCACCGACGAGATGTACCTCGAGGCGATCGAGGAGCACGGCGATGAGTTCGACGCGCGCATGGGCGCGGAGGCCGTGTACGAGCTGCTGCGTAGCATCGACCTTGCGGCCGAGCTCACCAAGGTGCGCGAGGAGATGCAGGCCACCTCCTCGGAAACGAAGCTGAAGCGGCTGTCCAAGCGCCTGAAGCTGATCGAGTCGTTCATCGAGTCCGGCAACAAGCCGGAGTGGATGGTGATGACCGTGCTGCCGGTGCTGCCGCCGGATCTGCGCCCGCTGGTTCCGCTCGACGGCGGCCGGTTTGCCACCTCGGATCTGAATGATCTATATCGCCGCGTTATCAACCGCAACAACCGACTGCGGCGTCTGCTCGAACTCAATGCGCCCGACATCATCGTGCGCAACGAGAAGCGCATGCTGCAGGAAGCGGTGGATGCGCTGCTCGACAATGGCCGGCGTGGCCGGGCGATCACCGGTACCAACAAACGGCCACTGAAGTCGCTCGCTGACATGATCAAGGGCAAGCAGGGCCGGTTCCGTCAGAATCTGCTCGGCAAGCGCGTTGATTATTCGGGCCGTTCGGTGATCGTCGTCGGTCCGCAGTTGCGTCTGCATCAGTGCGGCCTGCCGAAGAAGATGGCGCTCGAGCTGTTCAAGCCGTTCATCTTCCAGAAGCTGCAGCTGCGCGGCGAAGCCTCGACCATCAAAGCGGCGAAGCGTCTGGTCGAGCGTGAAGGCCCCGAGGTGTGGGATATCCTCGAAGAGGTGATCCGCGAGCACCCGGTGCTGCTCAATCGCGCACCGACCCTGCACCGTCTCGGCATTCAGGCCTTCGAACCGCAACTGGTCGAAGGCAAGGCAATCCAGCTGCATCCGCTGGTTTGCACCGCGTTCAACGCCGACTTCGATGGTGACCAAATGGCCGTGCACGTGCCGCTGTCGCTCGAAGCGCAGCTCGAGGCGCGGGCATTGATGATGGCCTCGAACAACATCCTCTCGCCGGCCAACGGTGATCCGATCATCGTGCCGTCCCAGGACGTCGTGCTGGGCCTGTACTACATGACGCGCGAGCGCGTCGGGGCGCGCGGCGACGGCATGCTGTTCTCCGATGTGCACGAGGTGCATCGCGCCTACGAAAGCCGTTCGATCGACCTGCAGGCCAAGGTGCGGGTGCGAATCAAGGAGCATGTGCTCGGCCAGGATCCGCCCGAGCGCATCCGCGTGGTCGAGACGACGGTCGGACGTGCGTTGCTCCTCGAGATTCTGCCGAGGGGCTTGTCGTTTGACCTGGTCAACCAGGACATGACCAAGAAAGCGATCTCCGCCACCATCAACGCCTGCTACCGCACGTTGGGGTTGAAGGAGACCGTGATCTTCGCCGACAAGCTGATGTACACGGGCTTTCATTACGCGACCCGAGCCGGCGTGTCGTTCGGCATCGACGACATCGTTATTCCGGATCAGAAGCCGCGCATCATCAACGGCGCCGACCGCGAGGTGAAGGAAATCCAGGATCAGTATGCCTCGGGTCTCGTCACCAACGGTGAGCGCTACAACAAGGTGGTCGACATCTGGTCGCGCGCCAACGATCAGGTGGCCAAGGCCATGATGGACAAGCTTGGCACTGAGGAGGTTCACAACCCCAAGGGCGAGACGGTCCGGCAGAAGTCGTTCAACTCGATCTTCATGATGGCCGACTCGGGCGCGCGCGGTTCGGCGGCGCAGATCCGTCAGCTCGCCGGCATGCGTGGCCTGATGGCCAAGCCTGACGGCTCGATCATCGAGACGCCGATCACGGCGAACTTCCGTGAAGGCCTGAACGTTCTGCAGTACTTCATCTCGACGCACGGCGCCCGCAAGGGACTGGCCGACACGGCGCTGAAGACTGCGAATTCGGGCTATCTGACTCGCCGTCTGGTGGACGTGGCGCAGGATCTGGTGGTCACCGAGATCGATTGCGGCACGACCAATGGTCTGACGATGACCCCGCTCGTTGAAGGCGGTGACGTTGTCGAGGCCCTCGGGGAGCGCGTGCTCGGACGCGTCCTCGCTGACGACGTGTTGAAGCCCGGCACCGAGGATGTGCTCATCGAGCGCGGGACGCTGCTCGATGAGAAGCTCGTTCGCCACCTCGAGCAGGAAGGCGTCGACCAGATCAAGGTCCGCTCGCCGATCACTTGTCGGACCCGCTACGGGGTGTGTTCGCAATGCTACGGGCGCGATCTGGCCCGCGGCCGTTTGATCAGCATCGGCGAAGCAGTCGGTGTCATCGCGGCGCAGTCGATCGGCGAGCCGGGCACGCAGCTGACGATGCGTACGTTCCACATCGGTGGTGCGGCATCGCGAGCGGCTGCCGCGAGCAGCGTGGAGGTGCGCAACAAAGGCACCATCCGCTTCCATCGCATCAAGACCGTGCAGCACGAGAAGGGGCACCTGGTGGCCGTGTCGCGCTCGGGCGAGATCGGCGTGGTCGATGATTTCGGCCGCGAGCGTGAGCGCTACAAGATTCCGTACGGCGCGATGATCAGCGTGAAGGAGGGTGATCAGGTTGGCGCGGGGCAGGTGGTGGCCACCTGGGATCCGCATACCCACCCGGTCGTGACGGAAGTGGCCGGCTTCGTGAAGTTCCAGGACTTCGTCGATGGCCTGACCGTGACGACGCAGGTCGATGAGGTCACCGGTCTCTCGAGCACCGTGGTGCTCGACACCAAACAGCGCGGCGGTAAGGATCTGCGCGCGACGGTCAAGCTGGTCAACGCCAAGGGCAAGGAAGTCACGTTCGCGAATACGGAGATTCCGGCGGTGTACTCGCTGCCGGCCGGCGCGTTCGTCGCGCTTGAGGACGGTGCTCGAGTGTCGGTCGGTGATGTCATCGCCCGCATTCCGCAGGAGTCTTCGAAGACACGCGACATCACGGGCGGTCTGCCGCGCGTGGCCGACCTGTTCGAGGCGCGCAAGCCGAAGGATCCGGCGATTCTCGCTGAGAAGTCCGGTACCGTGAGCTTCGGCAAGGAGACCAAGGGCAAGCGCCGTCTGATCATCACCAGCGACGATGGCGACAAGTACGAGGAGCTCATTCCGAAGTGGCGCCAGCTCAACGTGTTCGAAGGCGAGACCGTCGAGCGCGGCGAGGTGATTGCCGATGGCGAGCCGAATCCGCACGACATTCTGCGCCTGCAGGGCGTAGAGGCGCTGGCGAATTACCTGGTGCGGGAGATTCAGGACGTCTATCGCCTCCAGGGTGTGAAGATCAACGACAAGCACATCGAGGTGATCATCCGCCAGATGTTGCGCAAGACCGAGGTGCAGTCCGCGGGTGATACGTCGTTGCTGCGCGGCGAGCAGCTCGATCGGGCTCGTGCGCTCGACATCAATGACCGGGCTGAGCAGGACGGCAAGCAGTTGGCGGCTTTGCAGCCGGTGCTGCTGGGTATCACCAAGGCCTCGCTCGCCACTGAGTCGTTCATCTCCGCCGCGTCGTTCCAGGAGACCACTCGCGTGCTCACCGAGGCGGCGGTGCGCGGGCTGGAGGACGATCTGCGCGGCCTGAAGGAGAACGTCATCGTCGGCCGGTTGATTCCGGCGGGCACCGGGTTTGCCACCCATGCTTCGCGCCGTCGCAAGAGCGAGGGCACGGAGCGCCGCAGCTTCATGGAGGTCGGCGGCGGCATCCCGGAGACCGACGACACGAGCGTCAGTGAGGAGTCCGAGAGTTCGGCGAGCTGAGACGCACAAGGGACTGTCAAGACAGCGGGCCGGCGCGGGTGATGAGCCTGCGCTGGCCCGCTCTCGTTTGGAATCGGGACTTTGAGCGCCCCCGGGCTCAAGTTCGTTGCTGAACCCGAACCCGGGGAGCGATTCCCATCACGACCCAGAGCAGCGCCGATCCGTCACGCGGCCGCGAAACGCAGCAGGCCGGTCAGGTGAGCGAGCCATATTTTCTGCGACGCGTGAGGGCGAGCAGGACGAGCGGGAGTGCAAAGAGGGCGAGCGTCGGAGGTTCCGGCACGGAGCTGGACGGATTCGAGATCGTCAGAACGCCGCCGGAGAACAGCGGGTCGTTGTTGACGTAGGCGCTGGTGTGTGTGAGGTGGTAGGTTCCCGGCGTGAGCGTATAGGTGACACCGTTAGCTGACGAGCTTGCGGTAAACAGATCGGTGGCCGCAGTTCCGGAAAATGTCACGGAAGTCGGGTAGCTGCCGATGAATCCTCCGATCTGGAACATGGTTGGATCGGTCCCAATGACCACGAGCCCGTCGTTGCTGAAGGGCAACGACTGCCCCCCCGCGGTGTAGGTTCCGGCTGGTCCGCCGATCGGACTACTAATCATGTAGACGTCGCTGAGCTGAAAGCCTTGCGCAAAGCTGGTGAGCGGTGCGACAAAGTCCAGCGTAAATGGGCCGGGGGTGAATGGACCAGAGTTTGGTGGACCGCCAGGAAGCGGGCCGTTGCCGGAGCCGAATGTTCCGGACAAAGTGATGTTTTCGGTTTGAGTCGCGACCGTTGCGTGCGCCGCGGTGCTCGCTAATGAGACGGTTGCGGCCAGGAAGGTGGCTAGGACACTCACGCGTTTGAACGACATACAGCCTCCAGATGAGCATACATTGTCTTTTCGGGGCGTCACGCTCGGGTCGGGTGCGGGGGGCGTCGGCTGACAGGCGGCACATCGTTCCCACAACGAGGGCACAGATACTGCAAGCTGAGCGACCGGACCGCGCTGCTCGAGCGCAAAGCAACACCAAAAGATAGTGAGTCCGGGGTGAGAAACATCACGGGTTCGCCGGGGCGTGCGGCGCTCGGTCAGCACTCGGATCCGGCGCGGTCTTGCCAGGCGCCGGCCCGGCCGCGTAGCGCTGAGCCACTGGCGTGGCGCGCTGCAATGCGGCGGATACGAACACACCGTGTACGGGCGGAGTCTTCAGTGGTTCGGCCGATGGTCGGCCACTGCAGTCAGACCCGTGTACCCCATGACCAAGCAATTTTCGCGCCCGCGCGATGTGGGCGGTATCTAACTCTCGGATTTCTTGAGGGAAAAGGTTCGCGCGTCTGTTGTGGAGGCGAACTCGCAGCGATTGGTTTGTAAAGTTGATCGACACCGCGCCGGGCGGATCGGGGCCGAGTTGTGAGGGTATGTCCCGCCAGCGCGCCGAGGTCGGTGGCCATGCCGCAGCAGAGGGGTCCAGTTGCTGCGGCACGCGAGCTTGTTGCCGTGAGCGGTCGGTGCGCCCGCGGGGAGGGTTGCTGTGACATCGCGATTCAATGGCCCGCTCGGACCCGGCAAGGGCTGCAAGCAGCATGCGTGTCCAGAAAGTGTGCGCTTTCCCGCCGCCAGGTCTGTGTAATTTTCGTCCGGCGTTGACACCCAAAGCCTCTCGCGCGGGTTCTCACCCTGATTGACGCGCCGCACAAAGCCCCAGGATCGGGTGGAGAAAGGCGTCAATGGGGCAGACCCATGTGCTGTGCAGATGGAGGTCCCGTCGCGACGCTATTGCGGATTCCCGTTATTGCCTTGGTTCAGGCGCCTTGATATTCTGTATGCAAATGCGAATCAGTCTTATTTGTAGCGTCGAGACCCAACCTTAAGCGGCGGCCGTACAGACCGAGGCAGCGGGTTCGGCGTCGGCCGGGCCGCGATGCGTCAGCGGCCCCAGGTGAAGCGCCATGGATTCCTCTGCTCCCGAACTCGCCCTGGCCCCCCGCGCCGCTGCTGCGCTGCCCGGCTGGAAGCTGTTTCTCGCCGTGATGGGGCCCGGGCTGGTGGTGATGCTCGCGGACACCGACGTGGGCAGCATCATCACCGCTGCCCAGAGCGGCGTGCAGTGGGGCTACCGGCTGCTGCTGCTGCAGATTCTGCTGATTCCGGTGCTGTACATCGTGCAGGAACTCACCGTGCGGCTCGGGATCTTCACCGGCCAAGGCCATGGTGAACTCATCCGCAAGACCTTTGGGACCGGCTGGGCGTGGTTGTCTGCCGGCGGCCTCGGCTTCGCCACGCTTGGGGCGCTGGTGACGGAGTTCTCCGGCATTGCCGCGGTGGGGGACTTGTTCGGCATTCCTCGCTTGGTGAGTCTCGGGGTGACGGTGACGGCATTGCTCACCATTGTGCTCACCGGCAGTTATCGGCGAGTCGAACGGGTGGCGATTGCGCTCGGATTGTTCGAGTTTGCGTTCTTCTTCGTCGCCTGGCGCGCGCATCCGCACGCGGCCGCGCTGGCCGGCGGCCTGATGCACATGCCGCTCGGCAATAGTGCGTACCTGTATCTGGTTGCCGCGAACATCGGCGCGGTCATCATGCCCTGGATGATTTTCTATCAACAGTCCGCCGTCGCGGACAAGAAGCTCCAGGCACACCATTATCGGCACGCACGCTGGGATACGGCCATCGGCTCGGTTCTCACGCAAGCGGTGATGGGCGCCATCCTCGTTGCGGCCGCAGCCACCATCGGAACGCACGCGCTCCACTCTAGCCTCGGCTCGATCGGTGACATCACCAAGATGCTGGTGCCAGCGCTCGGAGCGGATGTGGGGCGCGTCGTGTTCAGCCTTGGCACCATCGGCGCCGCACTGGTTGCGGCCATCGTTGCCTCGCTCGCCAGTGCGTGGGGGTTCGGCGAGGTCACCGGCTACCGGCACTCTCTCGAGCATCGACCGCTCGAGGCCCCGTGGTTCTATGGGATTTATTCGCTGGCAGTGATCGGCGGTGCGGTGCTGGTTGATGTGGTGCCGAACCTGGTGGAGCTGAATATCGGCGTAGAGGTGATGAATGCCCTCATGTTGCCGCTGGTGCTCGGCTTTCTGGTGGCGCTCGCGTTTCGCGCGCTACCGCCCGAACACCGCCTGAAGGGCCCGTACGCGTGGCTGGTGGTGGCCACAGCACTGCTCACCGCCGGACTTGGTGTCTACGGCGGGATCAGCGGCGCGGGTTTTCTCTGAGCGGCTTGCTGCGGGGCTGTCACCGCGCCAGGTCTGAGGTTGGCCAATACCGGTACAACCCGCCACACTCAGCGCCGCGGCACTGAATCACGGAGTTCAACCATGGAACTGCAGTCTCTCGGGCAGAACGGTCCCCAAGTGTCCCGGCTCGCCCTGGGCTGCATGGGCATGTCGGGCATGTATGGTCCGGCCGACCGCCGCGAATCCATCGCAACCATCCATGCGGCCCTTGATGCGGGCGTCACGCTGCTCGACACCGGCGATTTCTACGGCATGGGGCACAACGAGCTGTTGCTGGCCGAAGCCTTGGCGCAGGTGCCGCGCGAGCGCTATCAGCTCAGCGTGAAATTCGGTGCGCTGCGTGACCCGGCCGGCCAATGGCTCGGCTTCGACGCTCGTCCGGCGGCCGTGAAGAGCGCGTTGGCCTACTCCCTGCAGCGTCTGGGCGTGGAGTATCTCGATATCTATCGCCCCGCGCGACTCGACCCGCAGGTGCCGATCGAGGAGACGGTCGGCGCCATCGCCGATCTGGTCAAGGCAGGCTACGTGCGCCACATCGGCCTGTCCGAAGTGGGCGCCGCGACGGTGCGCCGCGCGGTCGCGGTTCACCCGATCTGCGATCTGCAGATCGAATATTCGCTCATCTCCCGTGGCATCGAGACGGCCATCCTGCCGGCGGTGCGTGAACTCGGGATTGGCATCACCGCCTACGGCGTACTCTCACGCGGACTGATCAGCGGAAACTGGCGCGCCGGACATGTGGATCCGGCCGATTGGCGCGCCCACGGCCCGCGGTTCAGCGGCGCAAATCTTGAGCACAATCTGGCGCTGGTCGAGGCGCTGCGCGCCTTGTCACGTGCACGTGGGGTGAGCGTGGCGCAGCTTGCGATTGCCTGGGTGTGTGCACAGGGCGTGGACATCGTTCCACTGGTCGGCGCGCGCCGGCGCGAGCAGCTGGCCGAGGCCCTCGGGGCGCTGCCGGTGCGCTTCAGTTCGGCAGAACTCACCGCGATCGAGCGGGCGGTGCCGAAAGGGGCTGCGGCGGGCGAGCGCTACGCACCGGCGCAGATGGCGAACCTCGACAGCGAACGCAGCTGACGGCGGTCGGTAGGGGCACTTCTCATACCTTGTTGCGCGAGGTATAGTCACGAGGTGACCGAGCGTGACCCCACACTGATGAGCGGCATTCCGGAGCTGGTGGTGCTGCGCCTGCTCGCGCAGCGCGAGATGTACGGCTACGAAATCGCCCGCACGCTGAGGGTCCTCAGTGCCGATGCGCTGAGCTTGGGCGAGGGGGTGCTGTACCCGGCGCTGCACGCGCTCGAAGCTCGCGGTCTGCTCTGCTCGCGGCCGCGACAGGTCGCGGGGCGCACGCGCATCTATTACCAGTTGACCTCGCGAGGGCGGCGGCGCCTGGAGCGCCTGGCGGCAAACTGGCGACGCATGAGCGAGGGTGTGGAACGGATCCTGGGAGCCGGTGCTCATGAGTGAAACCCGCTTCAAACAGCTTGAGCGGACGCTGATCCGTCATGGCGTGGCGGCACGCCACGCGCATCGCGCGGCGCTTGAAATGGCGGCCCATTACGAGCACTTGCGGTGCGAAGCGCTCGAGCGTGGCGAAGCGCCCGAGGCGGCTGCACAGGCCGCCCATGCGGCGATGGGCGCTGATGCCATATTGATCGAGCGTTACGCCAGCCGAGCGGAGCTGCGCGGCTGGCTGTACCGCTGGCCGGCCTCTTACGTGATCGCGCCTCTGGTGTCCTTTGCCGGGCTGTGCGTGCTCATCATGCTGATGCAGTTGTTCGCGGTGACCGGACTGCTGCGAGTCCTGCACCACAGCACGGTGCCCGCCCTGGTGGCCGGTGCGGTCAACTCTGCCGTGGTGATGATCCTGCTGTGGGTGCTGCCGTTGGTGATCGCTGCCGCGTTTGCCGGGCTCGCCGGGTGCCGTCCCGTGACTCGGCGCCAGCTTATCGGTGGGGTGTTCCTGCTCTGCCTGACCGCCCGGCTGATGAACGTGGCCTTGATGCTCCCGATCCCCGGACATCATGCGAGCGCCTCGATGGGCATCGCGCTGTCCTGGTCCGCGTTACCGGGTCAGCTCACCTGTGCCCTCATCACGGCTGCACTCGCGCTGGTCCCGTACTTCCTCATGACGTGCCGCTCAGACCCGCTCCAGTCGTTCCGCGGCTGAGCGCCACTGTGCCCGGCGCAGAGCCGATGCGCCCCGGGGGTGCGGCCGTTGCCTCCCCTGCGCGGGATCTGCTCCAGCGTGTCATATCCGCCGCACAGACCGGGGATCTCGCGCAGCCCGTTAGGACTTCATCAGCCAGAAAAGGCCGGTCTGCAGCGTGAACGAGCCGTCCGTGCCGGTCTCGAGCGCCGCGTGCACCTCGCGCGGCGCCCCGGCCTGCAGGGAGCGGATGGCCGCCACGTGCAGCTCGGGCGTGCCCATACGGGCAACCCACGACGCGAATTCAATCCGCACGGGCCATTGGCGGTACTGCAGCTCTGCAAGGCCGACGGCGCTCAGCAACGCCCGCCATTCGTGCACCGACCGGTCGCGCACATGGGAGGCGTCGCGCAACAGCTCCAGGGCTTGGAAGTGCGTGTCGACGAGCGGGTCTTCCGCGGCCAGCGCATCGATCACGAGCGCGTGTCCGCCCGGAACGAGCACGCGACTGATTTCTCGCACCGCCGCTTCGAGGTGCGTCCAATGATGTGCGCTGTAGCGAGTGCACACCAGTTCGAAGCTGCGATCCGGAAACGGAAGCGATTCGGCACTGGCGGGGCGCGTCTCGAGGTTCGCCAAGCCGCGCTCGGCTGCCCCGTGCGTCACGGCCTCGAGCATGCCCGGGGAGGGGTCGAGCGCAATGAGGTGCCCGACGTACGGGGCGAGCGCGAAGCACAGGTGTCCGGCCCCGCAGCCCAGATCCAGTGCCCTGGCGAGCGGCACACCGCCTTGCGCGAGGAGGTCGCGGGCGTACTCCAGATCGGGCCCGGCGGCATGCACCGCGCTGCGGCGATAGGCATCGGCGCGCGGGTCGAATTGTGTCTGAACCGTCTGTTCGTGGGAGCGCATCGACCGATCTCCAGGTTGCTGTGGCGGCAGTATGCCCCGCTCTCATCCTGGTACAAGACTGTTACTGATACTATTACAACGACTACCCCATACACGGTGATCCGCATGGCCGGCGCGCGGCATGCAGAGCAGCAAATCGGTTCGGCGTTGCGACCCTCGCTGGGCGCCTTTCTGCGGGCGCGGCGTGAGCGGCTGCGGCCGGAGGACTTTCAGTTTCAGCGTGGCCGGCGGCGTGCCGCAGGTCTGCGCCGTGAAGAAGCGGCCCAGCTGTGCGGTATCAGCGTGACCTGGTACACGTGGATCGAGCAAGGACGCACCACAGCCATTTCGCGCGAAACACTGCACGCAATCGCAGATGGATTGCGGCTCTCGCGCGCCGAACGGCGGTATCTGTTCGAGCTCAGCGGACGGGCTGACCCGAGTTCGACCCATGAGCCGACCGACCCTCGGCCGCTGCTCGCACTGGTCCGCGCCATCCGCGCGCCCGCCTACGTGATCGATCGGCATTGGGATGCCCTCGTGTGGAATCGTGCCGCCGCGAAACTGTTCGCCGATTGGCTCGGCGGGCAACGGGAACGCAATCTGTTGCGCTACGTCTTCCTCGATCCGCGCGCGCCGCGCTTCATCGTCGATTGGGTCGAACGCTCGCAGCGTCTGGTTGCCGAGTACCGCGCCGATACGGCCGGCAACGAGAGTGATCCGGTGCGGCGTGAACTGCTGCAGACGCTGATGGCGGCCAGCCCAGCATTCGCGGCGGCATGGCGCTCGCAGCAGGTTCTCGCCCGCGAAGGCGGTGAGCGGATCTTCGCGCCTGCTGGCGGGGGACACAGCCGCTACGAGCAGTACACGCTGCGACCGGCGTTGGATGCCAGCCTCAAACTCACCGTGCTCGTGCCCCAGTCCTGATCGGCGCGCACCGGCTTGGCGGGGGCGGTTGCTCGCGCTCGAGGAGCGTGCCAGCCTTGTGTCCCTGGGCGTGACCCGAAGGAGGAGTGCGATGCCGAACCATACTGCGGGAGTGGACCGCGGGCCGCTGCCCACCGGCCCGTTGGGTACCACGGGGATGCAGATCACCCGTGTTGGGTTCGGTGCGTGGGCGAGCGGTGGCTCGGAGTGGGGCGCTGTCGATGACTCGGAGTCGATCCGCGCCATTCGTCATGCACTCGAGCGGGGTGTGAACTGGATCGACACCGCGCCCATCTACGGCTTCGGCCACTCCGAGCAGATCGTGCGGCAGGCGCTGCGGGACATACCGGCGGCCGAGCGGCCGTTCATATTTACCAAATGCGGACTGATCTGGGACGAAGGTAACCGCCAGGCCGCGCCGCGCCGCGTCGGCGCGGCTGAGAGTCTCGCCCGGGAACTGGACGATTCGCTGCGGCGGCTCGGCGTCGAGCGCATCGATCTGTATCAGGTGCACCGCCCAGCGGACGACACGCCGCTCGAGGTCTACTGGGAGACGCTGCTCGGGTTCCAGCGGGCCGGCAAGATCCGTGCTGCGGCGCTGTCGAATCATTCCGTGGCGCAGCTCGAGCGGGCCGAACGGCTCGGGCACGTCGGGTCTCTGCAGCCGCCGTTCTCCGCGATCCGGCGTGCGTCGGCCCCGGAAATCGAGTGGTGCCGCGCGCATCACACCGGAGTGCTCGTCTACAGCCCGATGCAGGCCGGGCTGTTGACCGGCGCGTTCACGGCCGAGCGTGCCAGGGCGCTGCCGGCCGACGACTGGCGTAGCCGCGACGACCAATTCAGCGGGCTTGCGCTCGAGCGCAACCTGGCGCTCGCCGAGGCCCTCAAGCCGCTGGCGGCGCGGCACGGCGTCACTCTGGCGTCGCTTGCGGTTGCCTGGGCACTGGCATGGCCCGGTGTGACCGGCGCCATCGTCGGGGCGCGCAGTCCGACGCAGGTCGAGGGCTGGATCGGCGGTGCCACGCTGAGACTGAGCGAAGGCGATTTGTCCGAGATTGCCGGGCTCATCGAGCGTACGGGGGCCGGCAGTGGACCGGCGCGGCCGGCCGCTGAGCCGGCCCGCGCAGCGGGGGCATCTCAAGATTGAACCGAGGCGGCTGAACCGCGGGAGTAAAGGCCATGAAATGCATCCGATTCTACGAACACGGCGGACCGCAGGTGCTGCGCGAGGAGCAGATCGAGATCGGCAAGCCCGGCCCGACTGAAGTGCAGGTCCGGCACACGGCGATCGGATTGAATTACATCGATGTGTACGATCGCACCGGGCTGTACGCAGGCGAGCTGCCGAGCGGGCTGGGGCGCGAGGCCGCCGGGCTGATCACGGCCCTCGGCCGCAATGTCCGCGGCTTTCGCGTGGGCGAGCGGGTGGCGTATGTCCATTCCGCCCCGGGGGCGTATTGCGAGGTGCGCAACCTCCCCGCTGCGCGCCTGGTGAAAGTGCCCAAGGGCATCGCAGACGAACAGGCCGCGGCGCTCATGTTGAAGGGGCTCACCGCGCAGTTCCTGCTGCGCCGCACGCATCGCGTACAGCGTGGTGAGACCATCCTGGTGCACGCCGCGGCCGGCGGCGTCGGGACGCTTCTGACGCAGTGGGCGAAAGCGCTCGGCGCCCGGGTCATCGGTGTCGTCGGCAGCGAAGCGAAGGCTGAGCTGGCCCGCAAACAGGGCTGCAAGCATGTATTGCTGTCGGGCCGCGGACCGCTTGCGCCGCAGGTGCGCCGCCTGACGCGGGGCGAGGGGGTGGCCGTGGTTTATGACTCGGTCGGCCGGGACACGTTCATGGATTCGCTCGATTGTCTGCGCCCGCTCGGTCTGATGGTCTCCTACGGCAATGCCTCCGGACCGCCTCCGGCGCTCAATCCGCTCGAGCTCAGTCGGCGTGGCTCGCTGTTTCTGACCCGTCCCACTCTGTTCCACTACATTGCAGAGCGGCAGGAGCTGGATGCCGCGGCGCGAGAATTATTTGCCGCCGTCAGGAAAGGTGTCGTGCGGGTGCGGATCGGCCAGCGCTACCGGCTGAGCGAGGCTGCCGCCGCGCACCGCGATCTGGAGGCGCGCAAGACCATCGGCGCGACGGTGCTGATCCCCTGAGCCACCTTGCGCCCACCGGCAATGACTCCGGTGGGCCGCACAGGCATCATGGTGGACCGAGAGGTTTCCAGCCCGAGGTCTGCGTGGACGGACGACCTGGATCTTCGCCGTTTGCGAACCGTTCCTTCCGGCTGCTCTTTACCGGCAGCTCGATCTCGGCCATCGGCGATCAGTTCACCCTGGTGGCGCTGCCCTGGCTGGTGCTGCAGCTGACGGGCGATCCGGCGCAGCTGGGGCTGGTGCTCGCCGTGATGGCACTGCCGCGCGCCGTGTTCATGCTCATCGGCGGAGCGGTCGTCGATCGGATGTCGCCGCGTCGCGTGCTGCTCAGTGCGCGGGCAGTCAACGCCGTCCTGGTCGGTCTGCTGGCCATCCTGGTGCTGCAGGGTGTGCTGCACATGTGGATGCTGTATGCGTTGGCGGCAGGTATCGGCTTGTCTACTGCCTTCGCCTATCCGGCCGGCGGCTCACTGCTGCCGCAGCAGCTCGGCTCCGATCAACTGCATGCGGCCAACTCGCTGATGATGGGCGCGCGCCAGCTGAGCCTGATCATCGGACCGGCGCTGGCCGGATTCGTGATCAGGGTCGCCTCGGGTGCCGGGGCGCCGCACGGCGTGCGCGGCACCGGCATCGCGTTCGCCGTCGATGCGCTGAGTTTCCTGATCTCGGTCGTCTCACTGCTGCTGATCCGGGTCGCGAGCGATCGGCAGCCGCCGGTGCTCAGCGGGGGGATTTTCGCCAACCTTCTCGAGGGCTTTCGCTCCCTGTGGCGCGATCCGCCGCTGCGGGCGCTGATCGGCTACTTCGCCGCCGGCTCGGTGCTGGTCGGTGGTCCGCTGCAGGTTGCCCTGCCAGTGCTCGCCCGAACCCGGATGCACCAGGGCGCTGCCGCGTTCGGCATCCTAATGACGGCCAATGGCGCCGGGATGCTCCTGGGCAGCTTCGTCTCGGGTCGGTTGACCCGCCTGACCGGCGGGCGGCTCGGCCTGATGCTGCTCGGCGGCGATGCGCTCAGCGGGCTGGCCGTGGCCGCGTTGAGCAGTGTGCATGGGCTGGGGAGCGGCGTGAGTCTGCTGGCGGTGACCGGATTGCTGCAAGGCACCATTCAGATCGCGATGCTGACCTGGCTGCAGCGCCGGGTGCCCCAGGCATTGATGGGGCGCACCATGAGCCTGGTGATGTTCACGTTCCTCGGTCTTGCGCCGCTCTCGGCGGCGCTTGCCGGTGGACTGCTCAAGGTGCTGGCGTTGCCCACGTTGCTGCTGGGCATGGGGCTGTCACTGTCCGTGATTGCAGCTTTCTGTCTGACGCGGCCGCGCCTCCGCGCCATCCGCTTCGCCTCCGCGCCACTCGCCGAATGAAGCGCGCCACCCGCGCGCGTCCGGCCCGGCCGCGCCGGCTCACATTCGGGCCGCGACCGTCGGCCAGTGATGGCGCAACAGATGCACCTGCAGCCACTGCTTGACGCGCATGGCATCGGCCGTGCGAGTGTATTTGCCCCACGAGTGCATCAGCACCATGACGATGTTGTGGTGGTCGATGTACGTATCGAGCACGAGGCACTGACCGGCCGGATTCGTGAAGCCGGTCTTCTGCACCACGATGTGCCACCAGCGGTTGCGGACCAACGGGTCGGTCGGGTAGTACGGCAGCCGCCAGCGCCCGTCATGGACGGTGTAGCCCGGACTGGTCGAATAGCGGCGAATGATCGGGTTGTGCGCAGCGGCCATGACGAGCTTGGCCAGGTCCGCGGGTGTTGAGACATTGCTCGGCGACAGGCCGGTCGGCTCGACGAAATGTGTGTGCATCATGCCGAGCGCGCGGGCTTTGGCGTTCATGGCCCGCACGCAGGCGTGTAGTCCCCCAGGGTAATCGTTGCACAGTGTGCGTGCCGCCCGATTCTCCGAGGACATCAGCGCCAGGTGAAACAGCTGCGCCCGCGTCAACCAGATACCGATAGGCAGGTGTGAATACGGCGTCCAGTCCGCGCGAGTGACCTGCAAGCGCTGATTGAGCGGCTGGTGCGCCTCCGCCACCACCAATGTCGTCATCAGCTTGCTGATCGAGGCGATGGGCGTGATACCGGTCGAGCGCTTCGCATACAGCACCCTCGCCCGGGTGGCGTCATAGACGAAGGCTTCCCGCGAGCGCACGTAAGGATGACTCACTCGCTGCGCGTGGTGTCGAATGTACCGGTGGCGTACGTAGTGATGACGCACATAGCGATGGGGCACGTAGTGCCGGGTGGCGGCCTGGACTGCCGTGCCCCAGCCGAAGCCGGCGCTGAGAACGCTGATCAGGGTCAGGGCGAGCAGTCCGGAGCCGCGTGTGCGCATCACGGTTGATCTCGGTTGTATTGTTGATATTAAACGCAGTTCACCGTGACTCCGAGTGCTCGCTGCAGTACGGCATGGGCGCGGCGTGATACCCGGGAGTCCTGTTGCGCGCCGAATCATGCCACGACAGCCATCGTCATGGCAGAGGCTTGCACACAAAAAGTGCGTTGGCGCGATTCGCTACGAGGGATCGCCGGCGTGCGCTGTTACGCCCCGGACTGGCCGTTTGGCGCCTGCGGGTCAGTGCCTGAGGAGTCGCGAGAGCGCCACGGCTGCGCCGAGCAGGACTGCGAGCAAGACCCAGGCCCAGGGGTTGGCGAAATTGAACGTGTAGCCGAATCCGCTGCGCTTGGGCAGGAACAGTGCCCGATTGCGCCGGTTGAAGTAGAACGGCCCATACCAGCGGCCTTCATCGGCTTGGAGTGCGCCGGTGCTGTCGCTCGAGGCAGTGTGCTCGCCGCGTTGCATGTGAATGCCCGCGCGCACGAGCGCGACGGCTCCCGTGAGCAATGTCGCGGCGAACAGCGCCATCCAGGCCCGGAACGACCTCAATGGCAAGGGCAGCAAGCTGAAGGCGGGCGTGAAGGCGACGAACCATGCGGATGCAACGATCAGCAGCGCGGTTTGTCGGCGGAATGCGCGCTCAGCGTTGAGTGAGGCGCGCGAGGTTTGCGGTGGCTGCTGCAGCATCAGCCAGGCGAGCGCGATGAACGCAAGGCAGATTCCACCCATGGTGCCGATCACGGACCACACCACAGACGGTGAGCGGCGTACCCAGAAGTCCGGCATGCCGGTGAGGTCCCAGTGAATCGGGATCATCGGCGGCAGGTGTGACCAGCGCAACGAGACCCAGGCGCCCAATCCGGCCAGCCAGATCAGAGGAATCAAGGCGGTCAGCCAGCCCCCGGGCAAGCGCAGCGCCGGGAGGCGTTTCGGGGGAGCGTCGAGTCCGGACATCGGCGGGTTCTTCGGCGTCAAGGCGTTATGAGCGCGAATCATAACCCATCATCTGGCGCGCACGCAGAGGCGCTGCACGCCGTGCGCGCGGGCTACCGTGCATCCATGAGCGGGAGAATTGAACGCGCCCGAGCGGCTCAGGGGGCAATCGGAGCGGACCGTCGCGGGGGTCTAGAGGGAGTCCGACCAGCGCCGCAGCAGTGCCTGCAGCGGCTGGGCAAAGGTGATTCCCAATCCGACCGCGACGCCGCCCCAGCTGATCGCCAGCGGTGCGAAGACTCCCAGATGCGCCCGCAGCCAGGGCAGGGCGAGTACCACGGCGGCACCGGCAGCAAATGCGGCGCCGAGCAGCGTGAGCAGCGTGCTGCGCCGGACCCGAACGTACTCCGCCTCTAGCCTCTCGAGCCGCTCACGTCGCTCGCGTTCCATCCGCTTGCGCGCCGCGCCGAGGTCGACCTCGCCTGCGCGGGTGAGGGCCGAGTGCAACCGGGTGCGGAAATCGTGTGGGAGCTCAGGCGAGCGCAGCACATGCCTCAGGGCCTGGTCGAGGGTGATTGCGAGTTCCGCGGGTCTGCCGTCACTCATGAGGCATCCTCCTGCCAGTAAGCCGGATCATCGAGGCCGCTGCGCTTGAGCATCTCCCCGAGCGTGGCGCGGGCGCGATGCAGCTGGGTCTTCGCCGTGCCTTGCGGACAGCCGAGCATGCGTGCCACTTCGCTCACCGAGCGCTCCTCGTAGTAATACAGCAGCAGCACCCGGCGCGAGCGTTCGGGCAGCCGCTCTATCAGCGCACGCAGCTGCGCCGCACGTCCATCCCAGGGTTCTGCTGCGTCTGCCTGCGTCTCTGCCGCGGGAACCTCGTTGCACGCAGCGAGCGATTCGAGCGCCCGCCGCCGCTCCAGGGCCGTGAGGCAGCGGTTGCGGGTGATCGCATAGATCCAGCTGGACAGTGCCGCCCGCCCATCGTAGCGCGGCAGCGCCTTCCATACCCGGACCAGGCTCTCCTGGGCGGCATCCTCGGCCTGCGTCCGCTCGCGCAGCAGCGCACAGCACAAACGGTACACCTTGCCTTCGTAACGCTTGAGCAGAGTCTCGAACGCGAGATCCCGCGCGCCTGCCTTTACGAGCGCCACGATGTCCTGATCCCGGCTGGAGTCCTCGCTCACCGTTCCGTGCACGCATCCCCCCTGAGTGCCTCGGAGCGGCCCACCGGGGCATTCCAAGACTGTACGTTGATACCCTCACCGGGCGGCACTGGTTTCATGTGCGACATGTTTTTGAAACCGGCGATGCGCAAGCCGGGTATCAAACGGGTAGCGAAGCCTTTTGCAGGAGAACCCATCGATGGACATTCCAGTTCTGGGGCATGTGAGTCAGGGGGCACTCGCCCTGCTCATTCCGATCATCGCCGTCATCGGCGCTTTTGCTTCGCAGATGTTCAGCGTGTATCACAGGGCCCACCGCCAGCGCGAGCTGCTCCAGCTCTATCACGCCGAGCGCATGGCGGCGATCGAGAAGGGCATCGAGCTGCCGCCACTGCCGGTCGAAATGATTCGCGAGCGCTCCTGGCCGGCCGCCAGCACTCACCAGTGGGGAAGCGGGAACTATCGAGGGATCAAAATGCTGCTGGTGGGAGCCGCCATCACCGTGGCGCTCTGGAAAACCAGTGGTGGGGAGAGCTTCTGGTGGGGCCTGATCATCGTCGCCTGGGGATTGGCGCAGCTCGTGATTGATTTTCTGGAGCGTCGCGAGCGGGCACTCAATCCGTCGGCGGGCATCGCTACTCGCGCTGATGGCGGGGATGGCAGGTCCGGCGGGCTCTGAGTCTTCGGGTCGCTGGCATGCGCCCGAGGGCGAGCCGAGTTCTGTGCGGCTCTAGGTGTTGGTGTATGGCGAGACTCGCCCGGTGAGGCTGCGTGCCAGCACCAGCAAGATCACGATGACGCATAGCCCGATCAGTTTCTCGGTCCCGAACGAGTTGGCATACAACTTGACCAGCAGCTCGCGCAACGCGAACACCACGGTCACGTCGAGCAGCTGGGTAAGACGCACGTGCCGTGTCCGCACGTAGCTGGTGAACGTGCCGAACAATTCGATCAGCACGAACACATCGAGTACCGTGACGATCAGGTCGCGAAAATCATCGGCGTTGACCGTGTTGGATTTTACGTCCGGGATCAGATGCCAGACGCTGACCAGGACGTCGAAGAATGCAAACCCCATCACCACGATCATCACCAGCACCAGGCCGATGACGATGACGTCGATGGCGCGGTCGTAGATACGCAAGATTAGATCTCTCATCGGGCGTGACCAGCTTGCAGGGGTGGTGGTGGCTGTCTCAGCGGGTGCCCGTAATTTATCATCCGCGTCGTGGTTGCCGGGGCCGCGCGGGTGGTTTATGCCGGGATCGGCTCCGCCGGCGCCCGCCGCGCTGAGGCAACGAAACGGGAGGCGAACGTCGGAGAATCAGTGCCGATTGTCGGGAAAAAGACGCCTATCACCTGATTTTGTCCCATTTCGCTCCGACCTCGTCTCGCGCTCGGCGGATGTGCTGGGTCGTGGTCTTCGCCGAGCCTTGGATGGATTGGGTGGCCAGCGCGGGCCGCGGCTCAAGAGCCGTCGGCAAAGGTGCCGGCTGCGCTGTCCGCTGGCGCTTCGCTGCACCGCCAGAGTGGCCTCGCCGGCTATGCCGGTTGACACCCAGTCCCCCCCTCCCTAGAATCGCCGGCCTTTCTCGGGTCGGCCCGACTGCACACCGACCCCTGAAATTGCGACACCCAGACACCGGGCCAGACCCTCACGAGCGCGCTTATGGCAGTGCGCAGTGCGCAGGCGGCCCGGTTTTCGTCCGGCCGCTCACCGCACGGGCGCACCCTTTGAATACTCCAGGGGCGCCGTCCGCGCTCGAACGCAGGATCTTGGAGACAGTATGGCGACCACGGGTCAGCTCATCCGGCAACCGCGCCGAACGAGAACAGAGAAAACCAAGGTGCCCGCGCTTGGGGCTTCGCCCCAAAAGCGCGGCGTGTGCACGCGTGTGTACACCACGACGCCGAAAAAGCCGAATTCCGCCCTGCGGAAGGTGTGTCGCGTGCGCCTCACCAATGGCTACGAGGTCACCAGCTACATCGGTGGCGAGGGCCATAACCTGCAGGAGCACTCGGTGGTGCTCATTCGCGGCGGCCGCGTGAAGGATCTGCCGGGTGTCCGGTATCACACCGTTCGCGGCACCCTCGACTGCGCTGGCGTGGGCGAGCGCAAGCAGGGCCGCTCCAAGTACGGCGCCAAGCGCCCGAAGAAGTAAGGAGGATCCGGTATGTCCCGCCGAGCTCAAGCTCCGGTCCGCACCATCCTGCCGGACCCGAAATTCAACAGCGAAATGCTGGCCAAGTTCATGAACGTCGTGATGAAGGACGGCAAGAAATCCGCTGCCGAACGCATCATCTACGGCGCGATCAGTCGCATTGCCGAGAAGACCGGCAAGCAGGGCTCTGACGCGATCGAAGTGCTATCTGCCGCACTCGATAACGTCAAGCCTGTGGTCGAGGTCAAGTCCCGCCGCGTCGGCGGTGCGACGTATCAGGTGCCGGTCGAAGTCCGTGCCACCCGCCGCCAGACGTTGGCCATGCGCTGGGTCATCGAGGCGGCGCGCGCCCGCAGTGAGAAGTCCATGGCGCACCGCTTGGCGCACGAACTGCTGGATGCCGCGGAGAATCGCGGCGCCGCGGTGCGCAAGCGCGAAGATACTCACCGCATGGCGGAGGCCAACAAGGCCTTTGCGCACTATCGGTGGTAGGCCGCGGGTTGCCTGGCGGGCATTGATCCAGAGGGAATCGAATCGTGGCACGCGCTACGCCCATCGAGCGTTACCGGAACATCGGCATCTCAGCCCACATTGATGCGGGCAAGACGACGACGACCGAACGCATCCTGTTCTACACCGGTGTCTCGCACAAGATCGGTGAGGTCCATGACGGCGCGGCCGTGATGGATTACATGGAACAGGAGCAGGAGCGGGGCATCACGATCACCTCGGCGGCGACGACCTGTTTCTGGAAGGGCATGGACGGCAGCTTCCCAGAACACCGCGTCAACATCATCGATACGCCGGGGCACGTCGATTTCACGATCGAGGTCGAGCGCAGCCTGCGGGTGCTCGATTCGGCCGTCGCCCTGTTCGACTCGGTTGCCGGCGTGCAGCCGCAGTCCGAGACGGTGTGGCGTCAGATGAACAAGTACGGCGTGCCGCGTATCGCGTTCGTCAACAAGATGGACCGCGCCGGTGCCAACTTCCTGCGCGTGGTGGAGATGATCCGCCAGCGCCTGCGCGCCAATCCGGTCGCCATCCAGCTGCCGATCGGCGCCGAGGACAAATTCGAAGGCGTCATCGACCTGATCCGCATGAAGGCGATCTACTGGGACATGGAGACCCAGGGTATGCGCTTCGAGTACCGCGACATTCCGGCCGAGCTTCACGCTCAGGCACAGGAATATCGCAGCAAGATGATCGAGGCGGCCGCCGAAGCCAACGACGCGCTGATGAACAAATACCTCGAGGGTGGGCCGCTCACCGACGAGGAGGTGCGCGCTGGGCTGCGCGAGCGCTCGATCCGCAACGAGCTGGTACTGTGCATGTGCGGCTCGGCGTTCAAGAACAAGGGCGTTCAGGCGTTGCTCGATGCGGTGATCGAGTTCATGCCCTCGCCCATCGAGATGCCCGATACCAAGGGTCTGAACTCCGATGGCGAGGCGGATACCCGCAAGGCCGGCGACGAGCAGCCGTTCGCCGCGCTCGCCTTCAAGATTCTCAACGACCCGTTCGTCGGCAACCTGACCTTCTTTCGCGTCTACTCCGGCGTGCTCAATTCGGGCGACACCGTGTACGTTCCGACCAAGGATCGCAAGGAGCGGGTTGGCCGTCTGCTGCAAATGCATGCCAGCGACCGCACGGAGATCAAGGAAGTGCGTGCCGGGGACATCGCCGCCGCGGTCGGTCTGAAGGACGTGATCACCGGCGATACGCTGTGTGATCTGGAAAAGCCGATCACCCTCGAGAAAATGGAGTTTCCGGAACCCGTCATCTCGGTGGCGGTCGAGCCGAAGACCAAGGCCGATCAGGAAAAGATGGGTCTCGCTCTGCAGCGTCTCGCCAAGGAAGATCCCTCATTCCGCGTCAGCACCGACCAGGAGTCGGGCCAGACCATCATTGCGGGCATGGGCGAGCTGCATCTGGAAATCATCGTCGATCGCATGAAGCGCGAATTCAAGGTCGAGGCCAATGTCGGCAAGCCGCAGGTGGCCTACCGTGAGACCATTCGCGCCGCGGTCGAGCAGGAAGGCAAGTTCGTGCGTCAGTCGGGCGGTCGCGGCCAGTACGGTCACGTCTGGCTGAAAGTCGAGCCGAACGAGACCGGCAAGGGTTACGAATTCGTCAACGGCGTCGTCGGCGGCGTGATCCCGCGGGAATATATTCCGGCGGTTGACAAGGGCATCCAGGAGGCCTGCCAGACCGGCGTTATCGCGGGCTATCCGGTGGTCGATGTGAAGATCACCTTGTTCGACGGCTCGTACCACGACGTCGATTCGAACGAAATGGCGTTCAAGATTGCCGGCTCCATGGGCTTCAAGGAAGGCTTCAAGCGCGCCCGGCCGGTGTTGCTCGAGCCGATCATGAAGGTCGAGGTCGTGACGCCGGAAGAGTACTCGGGTGATGTCATCGGCGACCTGAACCGTCGGCGCGGACAGATCCTCGGCATGGACGACTCACCGGCGGGCAAGGCCATCACGGCCGAAGTGCCACTGTCGGAGATGTTTGGGTACGCGACCACCGTGCGCTCGATGAGCCAAGGTCGCGCGACCTTCACAATGGAATTCGCCAAGTATCTGGAAGTGCCGCCGAATATCGCCGACGGCATCATCAAGAATTAAGTTTCATCAGGTAAGCAGACATGTCCAAAGAGAAATTTGAGCGCAGCAAGCCGCATGTGAACGTGGGGACGATCGGGCACGTTGACCACGGGAAGACGACGTTGACGGCGGCGCTGACGAAGGTGATGGCCGAGACGAACGGCGGG
>JAKBCE010000129.1 GCA_021808195.1 Pseudomonadota bacterium | reverse complement strand
CACGGGGTCTGGCCACGGCCCACCGCCGCATTCCGATCTCCGGTTCCCGGCAGCGCATGCCGGCCAAGCGTCGGTCCGACGATGATGGTGTCATCCCCCCGGCGCGCCCCGTCATCCGCTTCCCAGCAACCGGCCTCGAGGCGCGAGAGTCGGATCATGGCCCTGCCGGAGGCCGGCTGCAACCGTTCCGTCCGGATTCGTCTTGACTGTGCTGCACGCGCGAGCCGTCGTGGTGCCTCTGTCGATACTCGGCGCACACCGAGGGCATTCGGCCGGATTCCCGGGTCGCCGCAGGAGCACGAGGGGGCCTCGGTCCCGGTCGCGCACGGCCAGTGCCCATCTGCGCTCACCGTTTGCACTCGCGCCCGCGGCTCGTCGGGAGTTCAATCACTGCAGGTTCCAAGTGGTGTTTCTCAATCGGAGTGCCGTTGAAGACCCCCCACCGCCGGACCTGTGTCAGGAGTCAGGCGGTGCCGAGGAGTCGACGAAAGGGGGGCGCACGCACCGTCGTGCCCAGCGAACGGTCCATCGCAATTCCCGTCGGCAGGGAACACCCGCGGTCAGCGCCGGTCGCATAGTGTTCGACTTTGTCGCCCCCCGGAGGACACCGGCGGACGAACACTCGTGGGGAAGGAGATCAACGTGAAGCTGAAGTCGTTTTGCTCGGTCGCGACCGTCGTCGCCCTCGGGTTCGCGGGTAGTGCAGGTGCCGCAGGCCTCATTCCGCAGCCCAATGCCAATGCCGTTCCGTATGCAACCAAGGCCAATCCCGAGACCCTCGTATTGGATGCGCGCATGGCCGCGCGTGGTATTGCCATTTCGACGATGCACATTCCGGTGCGGCCGGGTCCGTTCACCTTCGTATACCCGAAGTGGATTCCCGGCTACCACTCGCCGGCCGGTGTGCTGGCGGATATCTCGCAACTGACGGTGAGTGCCGACGGGCAGACGTTACCCTGGCGACGTGACAAGGTCGACATGTACGCCTTCCACGTGATGGTTCCCGCCGGCGTGCATTCGATCAAAGTGCGGTTCACCATGCTGCTGAACGGAGGTACGAGCCAGCGGGCAACGCCTAACCTCGCCACCATCTGCTGGACACGGGCATTTTTCTATCAGAACGACATCAACTACCACCATTACTACCTGCGCGCGAGCATCATCCTGCCCAAGGGCTGGGGTTATGGAACGGCACTCACCACGGTGAGCCGGGTGGGACAGCGCGTGAATTTCGCTGAAGAACCGCTGACCTATGTTGGCGACTCTCCTTTGTTCATGGGCCGCTATTACCGCAAGGTGCAGCTGTGGCACCAGGGCGATGCTCATATGTGGCTCGACATGTTTGCCGATACGCCTCAGGAGCTCGACGTCCCGGCCAAGCTGCTGGATGCCTACAAGCGTCTCCCGGACGAGGCGTTCGCGCTGTACGGCTCGCGTCATTGGTACAACTATCACGCGCTGCTGGCGATGTCGAATCACATCAGTTACGACGGCATCGAACACCATCAGTCGAGCGACGATCGTGCCTCGGCCGACTTCATGACGAACCCTGACCAGCAGTTGCTCGGCGGGGATTTGATACCACACGAGTTTTCGCATTCCTGGAATGGAAAATATCGCCGGCCGTGGGATCTGAAGACCGACAACTACCAGATTCCGCAGCGCACGGATCTGCTCTGGGTGTACGAGGGCATGAATCAGTACCTCGGCGATCTGCTCTCGTTCCGCAGCGGCATCCGCAAGCCGAGCGAATACCCGCAGTACCTCGCCATGATCTACAACCAGATGGCGACCGAGCCGGGCCGTGACACGGAGCCATTGATCGATTTGACCACTGGCGCACCGTACTTCTACATGACAGCCAATGGTCAATATCCGTCGCTGCGGCGCTCGGCGGGGGATTTCTATACGGAGGGCGAGCTACTCTGGCTCGATGTCGACACCATCATCCGCGCACGGACGGATGGCAAGAAGTCGCTCGATGATTTCTGGCATCTGTATTCGGAGCCGAAGCTCACCGGTCCGATCACCAAGCCGTATACGCGGGCGGACATCGAACATATGCTCAATGAGGTGTGCCCGTACGACTGGAACGCCTTCTTCCAGCGGCATGTGTACGAGGTCTCGAAGCTGCCGCCGACCGGAGAGCTCGAGCGCTCGGGCTGGCGCTTGGTGTATACCGCCAAACCCAATCCGTTCATCACGGCGGCACAGGACACCTACCACACCGATTACCAGTGGCTTACCTATGGATTCAACGTGGGTGGCTCTGGGGCGCTGACTGACGTGCGCGAGGGTTCGCCCGCCTGGAGTGCGGGTATGGCCCCCGGGATGAAGCTCATCGCGGTCAATGGCCAGAGCTTCTCTGCAGGTGTGCTGAAATACGCGCTACGGCAGGCGCATCACGACCACGTTCCGACGCGATTCACGGTGGCCGAGGACGGTTGGGTCCGGACCCTTGCGGTCGGCTACTTCGGCGGTCCGCGCTATCCGCACCTGGTGCGGATCCCCGGCACAGTGAATATGCTGGCCAGGATCATGGCGCCGCACGCCGGACGCTGAGGGCGACGAGTGGAAAGTAAGCCCCGGACCGACAGGTCCGGGGCATGGGTGAGGCCGCACCTCGGTGGCGTCTGCACGGCGCATGCTCCAATTGAAGAAATTGCGATGCGTTCACCCTGACTCCCGCGGGTTGGGCACACTCAGTTCATTGAGGTCGAATGCTTGCGTTCAGCGGACTGGACTTCGGGCTCTCGTAGCCAGCGGTTCTGCTTGCGGCGGCGGCATCATTGACCTCGAGGCGGTTGCTTGGGAGGTGACGTGGCGGTCTACGAGTACGACCTGCAGGAGATCCTGCCTCGTGTTCAAGGTCCGCTCAGAGAGATCCTCGAGCAGGAGCTCGCGGCCGGAAACCACATCGTCGAAATTGCAGGTGGTTGGCCGCTGACGAAGGCGAACGTCTGGCTCGCCAGCCGGTTCCATGAAGACTATCGATCGCGTTTCCCGACCATGCGGTATCGCTATCTCGGGTATCCAAAGGTCTGGATGGAGGAGTACGTCGATGCGGAGCGCGGACTGATGGTTGCAGTCCGCGCCGCGGCAATTCATCCAGCGCGGCGGTAAAGTCATTTGTCTGCGTGCGCCTTCGCGACCGGCAGCTGAGGTGGGAGTAGTGGGTGCGGGAGTGAAATGTCCGCACTGGCGCGATGTGACGCGATCTTTCCGCTTCCTCGCAGCGCAGATTCTTGGTGTCGCGCAAGAGGCTGATCGAGATTGCGGGTCGCCGGTCCGTCCTCGAGCGGATGCCGGTGTATTCGTGGAGGCGGGCCTCGGTCGGCGCCGGTTCCAGAAAAAAGAATGCGCCCGGCGGGAGGGGGTCCCGCCGGGCGCCAACGAGCGTCCGATGATTACTGATTCTCGGTCGAGGCGATGAAGGCCGAGATGTTGTCGTGCAATGTCTTCAGCGACGGGACGTGAACGTAGATCATGTGCCCGGTCGGGTAATAGTGATACTGGATGTTGGCCTGCAGCTTGCGCGGCATGGGCAGGTGCTCCATCTCGTAAATGCCCTCGTAGAAGGGTGTGGCGAGATCGAAGTACCCGCCATTGAGCATGACTTTCAGGTCGGGGTCATACTTCATGGCGCTCGCGAGGTCCGGCATCACGTTGAGCGCCTGCGGGAAGCCGTAGGACACTCCGGGAGCGTGGTGCTTGAAGTCCCAGGTGCGCCACAGCGGGATCTCCGGGAGGTACTTCATCCCCTCGCCGTAGTGCAGGTCAGAGTGCACGTAGGCATTGAACGCCGACACATACGCGGAGCTGATGGCCGCGGCTTGCGGGTCGTACTCGGCACGCTCGCTGAGCGGGTTCATCGAGGGGCCCGCAAAGCGGGTGTCGAGGCGTCCGGTCGTCTCGTCCTGGTCGGCGAGCAGCTCGTGCTCAAACTGCCCGCCATCGATGCGCAGATTCGCCTTCTCGATGTATGCCACCGGCAGGCCGGTGTACTCGTGCAGTTTGGCGGCGATTGCCGCGAACTTCGAGGCGCTGAGCTGCGAGCCCTCGCGCAGTGCCTGGGCATAGTCGGTCATCGCGAACTGCTCGACCTTGGCGAGCAGCGGCTTCAGCGGCTGCGAGCTGTCGGGGAGCTTGTGGTGATACCACGCGGTGGCCGTCATGCTGGGCAGCGCGAGCTCGTACGGCAGATCGAGCCCGGGATCGAACTGAGCCAATCCCGTCGACGCGTTGTAGTTGAGGATCTGCGAAAGCAGGATCACGCCGTTGAAGTCGACGTTGTCGTGCGTCTCGAGCACGTTGATGAGGGCTGCGGAACGCGGGGTTCCGTAGCTCTCGCCCAGCAGATACTTCGGGGAGTTCCAGCGTCCGTATTGGGTCAGGAACTTCGTGATGAACTGCGAGAACGCGTGCACGTCCTGGTCCACCCCGAAGAAGTGCTTGGCCGGATCCGGGCCGCGCACCCGGCTGTAGCCGGTTCCGGGTGCATCGACGAACACCAGGTCGCTGGAGTTGAGCAGGCTGTACTGATTGTTCACCAGCTGATACGGCGCTGCCGGGGTGTGCGTGTGGTCATTGGTCACCACCCGCACCGGGCCGAAGGCACCCATGTGCAGCCACACCGACGACGAGCCCGGTCCGCCATTGTAGAGGAAGGTGATCGGTCGCTTGTTCGGCTGGGTGCCATCCTTGATGTACGCGACGTAGAACATCGAGGATTCGGCCGGCTGCTTCGCCTTGGCAGAATTCCCGCCCGTCCCGTAAGCGTCCGTCGCGTCGTTCCAGCCGGCCGCGTGCACGAGAATCATGCCCGCGATGGCGTGGTAGTGAATGGTCTTGCCTTCGACCTTGACCGAACCGGAGGTCGTGCTGGTCACAGTGCTGAAGTACGGGTTGGCGTGGGCCGCGCTCGGCGCGACCTGTGCCGGCGTCGCCATGGCCGGAACGAACGCTGCGGCCAGCGTCAACGCCGAGGCGGCTGCCAGCACATCAATCCCGCGCCGGATGAAACGGCTTCGTTGGGTGTCGCTCATGGTCAGCCTCCTGAAACGTTGGCGGTCTTGCGGATGAAGGCCGCAATGTTGGCGTGCAGCTGCTTCAGAGCGGGAATGTTCGCGTAGATCATGTGTCCCGACTTGTAGTAGTGATACGAGATGTTCGACTGCAGGCTGCTCGGGATCTGCAGGTGGTGCATCTCGTAGAGACCTTCACAGAACGGCGTGGCCAGATCGTAGTACCCGCCGTTCAGCATCACCTTCAGCAGCGGGTCGTACTTCATCGTGGCGGCCAGATCCGGCATCACGTTGGTCGCGATCGGCAGCTTCATCCCGGCGCCCGGCGGACGGTGCATGAAGTCCCAGTGGGCGTCGATCTCCGGCAGATAGCGCCGGTTGGTCGGATAGTGCAGATCCTTGCTCGCGTACGCATTGAATGCGCTCACGTAGGCGGAGCTGATTGCGGCGGACTGCGGATCGTAGAAGGCCGTGCGGCTGAGCGGATCCATCGAGGGTCCGAGGAAGCGCGAATCCAGCCGGCCGGTGGTCATGTCCTCGTTGGCGAGCAGCTCGTGCTCGAACTCAGGGCCGCTCACCTGCAGGCGCGCCTTGAGCAGATAGGACACCGGCAATCCGATGTACTGATGCATCTGCTCGGCAATGCTCTCGCGCTCGGCCGAGGGCAGGCTCGCGCCCTGCGCCAGGGCATCGGCGTACTTGCCCATGGCGAAGTGTTCGACCTGCTTCAGGAACGGACGCAGCTTCGGCGGGCTCGACGGCAGCGCATGGTGGTACCAGGCGGTCGCCGCCATGCTCGGCAGAGCCAGTTCGTACGGCAGCTCGACACCGGGGTTCGAGCCCGGCGCGTCGTCATTCAGGGAGAAGTTCAGAATCTGCGACAGCAGGATCACGCCGTTGAAATCGACGTTGCGGTTGAGCGTCAGATCCTTGATCAGCACTGCCGAGCGCGGCGTGCCGTAGCTCTCCCCGAGAAGATACTTCGGGGAGTTCCAGCGCTTGTAGCGGGAGAGGAACTGCGTGATGAACGAGGCGAACGCATGCCCGTCGGGATCGACGCCATAGAACGCCTTGGTGGCGTCCTTGCCCTCGATGCGGCTGTAGCCGGTGCCGGGGGCGTCGATGAACACCAGGTCGGTGGCGTCGAGCAGGCTGTAGTGATTCTTCACCAGGCTGTAGGGAGCGGCGGGCGTGTGCGTATCGTTGTTCGTCACGACGCGCACGGGTCCGAAGGCGCCCATGTGCAGCCACACGGTCGAGGAGCCGGGACCGCCGTTGTAGAGGAAGGTGATCGGGCGGTTGTGCGCCGGGACGCCGCGCTTGAAGTAAGCGACATAGAACACCGAGGCGACGGGCGGGCCGTCCGGCATGCCGAGCGCGTGCTTGCCAGTCCCCGGCGTGGCGGCATCGTCCCAGCCCTTGGGGTGCACGATGATCGTTCCGGCGACCGCCTCGTAGGCGATCTTGTGGCCGTTGACGGTGACGCTGCCGTAGCTCTTCACCGCCTGGGGTGTGAACAGTGCGGAGGCCGTCGCGGCCGTGGGGGCCTGGGCCTGGGGACCCGCGGCGAGCGCGGGGGGAATGCAGGCCTCACACGCGGCCAGCGAAAAGACTGCCGCGAGCGCAACAACGTGCTTCATTCGGGTGCTCCTCCTGCGCACGGCACGAGTTTTGGTGGACTGATTCGCGGGGCCGGGCGCGGCCGTATCATGCCCCATCCATCCGTCGCGGGGGCGCAGGCGCCCCGGACCACGGCGCCATTTGCGGCGAACGCCCCGGGCCGCGCGACGAAACGAAT
>JAKBCE010000128.1 GCA_021808195.1 Pseudomonadota bacterium | reverse complement strand
TCTCTTCCTGGTCATTGCCATCCTGGTCACCGTGCTCACGGCCATCCTCGGAGACGTGGGCGCCTGGTACTTCGCCTGGTTGATCGGTACCACGATGATCGTGCTGGTCAGCGCCGCCGGCGGCGCGATGCTCGACGCGCACGAGGAACACACCGCGTCAAACCCGCCGCCGAATGATTCTCGGCACAGCGGAGCAGGCGGCGCTGGGTGAGCTCTCCCGGGGCGGCTGATCCGCCGCCCGACGGCCGGCGCGCCGCAGAATGGCTGCGTCGTGAGGCCAGCCGCATCCGCGGACCGCTGGTGCGCACGGCGGCGTTCACGGCACTGCTCGCGCTGGGACTGGTCGCGCAGGCGTGGGTGCTCGCGGCGATCCTCGCCGCGGGCGTCTTCGCGCATGCTCCCTTCGGCCAACTCTGGCCACTGTGCGCAGTGTTGCTGGTCCTGGCGCTGCTGCGCTTCGTACTGACCCTCGGCGCGCGCCGCAGCGCGGTGAGCGGCGCACAGCAGCTCGCCGGCGCGCTGCGCACCCGGCTGCTACGCGAGGCCCAGACTCTCGGGCCCATCGGGCTGCGCACCAGCGCAAGCGGCGATCTGATCACGCGCCTCGTCGACGGCATCGAGGCCGTCCTGGCGTACTTCGCACGGTACCTCCCGCAGGCGGGCGCCGCAGTGCTGGTCCCGCTGCTGCTCGCAGTGTTCGTCTTCCCGGCCGACTGGGTGTCCGGCCTGGTTCTCGTGCTCACCGCGCCGCTCATCCCTCTGTTCATGGTGCTGGTGGGGCGCGCGGCCGCCCGCGCGAGTGAGCAGCGCTACGGACAGCTGCGGCGGCTCGGTGCGGCGTTCGTCGATGCACTCGGCGGGCTGGTGACCCTGCGCCAGCTCGGCGCGGCGGAACGCTTCGCCGTTCGCCTCGAGACAGAGAGCGAGACGTATCGCGTGCTCAGCCTGCAGGTGCTGCGCGTCGCATTTCTGTCCTCGCTGGTGCTCGAATTCTTTGCCATGGTCAGCATTGCCATCGTCGCGGTGTTGATCGGATTTCGGCTGCTGTGGGGAGAGTTGGCGCTGCGCGATGGGCTGTTCGTGCTGCTGCTGGCGCCGGAGTTCTACCTGCAGCTGCGAGGCCTCGGTGCGCTTCGCCATACCCGCATGGACGCGGTCGCTGCGGCCGAGCAGCTCGCGGCACTGGAGGCGGACGCCGCAGCAGCTGCGCCATTGGTCTCGGTCGGCGCGCCGGTGCGCTGCGAGCATCCACCCGAGATCCGCCTCGAGCGCGTGGCGTACCTGCACCGCGGCCGCGGAACTGGTCTGCACGAGTGCTCGCTCACGATCAGACCGGCGCGGCTCACTGCTCTGGTTGGCGCGAGCGGCTCGGGCAAGAGTACGCTGCTGAGCCTGCTGCTCGGCTTCGCCGCGCCCGATCGCGGCCGGATCCTCCTCGACGGTATTGATCTGGCCGGATGTGAGCTGCAGCAATGGCGCCAATACATTGCCTGGGTGCCACAGAGCACCCACGTATTCGAAGGTTCTGTGCGCGAAAACCTGCTGCTCGCGAACCCGGATGCGGATGCCGGCGCACTGAGCCGGGCGCTCGAGGCGAGCGGTCTGGCCGCCGTGCTGGCGCGGATGCCGCAGGGCGCGGATACCGTGCTTGGGGAGCGCGGCGTCGGCTTGTCCGGCGGGCAGCTGCAGCGCTTGGCGTTGGCTCGTGCACTGGTGCGTGAGCGGGCGAAAGTCTGGCTGCTCGATGAACCGACCGCGCACCTCGATCGCGATGGGGCGCTGGAGCTGCAGGCGCTGATCCGTGCGGCGGCCGCTTCACGCACCGTGCTGATGGCCGTGCATCGGCTGAGCGCGGCACGTGCGGCCGACTGGGTCGTCGTGCTCGACGGCGGCCGGGTCCTCGAGCAGGGTCCGCCGGAGCACCTGCAGCGCTCCGGTGGTGCGTTCAGCGCGCTGCTGCAGGCGGAGCACGCGTGAGCAGGCAGATGGCTCCGTCGGTCAAACGCCTGCTCGCGGTCTTGTACCCGGAGCGCCGCTGGATGTTCGGCGGGGCTGCTCTGGCGTTGCTCGCTGCACTCGCCGCCGCCGGTTTGATGGCGGTGTCGGGTTGGTTCATCGCCGCCATGGCGCTGGCCGGCGCGGCGGGACTCGCCATCAACTACTACACGCCGGCGGCTGCCATCCGATTGTTCGCCATCGTGCGCAGCGGGGGCCGATACGGGGAGCGCCTGGTCACGCACGAAGCGACGCTGCGCGGTCTGTCGAGACTGCGTGTCTGGCTGTTCCGCCGCCTGATCCCTCTGGCACCGGCGCGACTGGCCGCGCTGCGTAGCGCGGAGCTGTTCGCACGCCTGCGCGCCGACGTCGATGCCCTCGAACATTTCTATCTGGCGGTGCTGGTGCCCGCGAGCGTCGCGCTGCTGAGCACGGCAGCTGCGACGCTCCTGTGTCTGGTCCTGTTGCCTGCGACCGCCGGTGCATTGCTGCTCGGTGTGCTGCTTGCCGCAGTGCTGGCCCCGGTGTGGGTGCAGCGGCGCGCGGCGCCGGATGCCGCTCGCGCGGTCCGGGCCGGCGCCGAGCTGCGCGGACTGTTGCTCGATGCGCTGCGCGGGCAGGCCGAGCTGCTCGTCTGGGGAGCCGTTGCGGCGCACAGCCGTCGCATCGAGGCAATGGCGGCGGACCTCGACACCCGCCGCACCCGCGTGGAGCACTTCGAGGCGCTCGGTGGGGCACTGGTCGGCTTATGCGCACAGCTGACGCTGCTCGCGACATTGTTCTTCGCGCTGACCGCGGTGCACCGCGGACGGTTGTCCCCGCCGCTGCTGGTGCTGCTCGCGCTGTTGATGCTCGCCTCCTTTGAAATCATCGGTCCGCTCACCGAGGCACTCGCGCGCTGGTCATCGACGCTGACCTCCGCGGAACGCGTGTTTTCGTTAGCGGACACGCCGCCGCCGTTCAGCGAGCCGCGGCAGTCCGCCCCGGTTCCGCCACGCCCGGCAATCGTCTTCGAACGCGTCGGACTGCGCTACGGGGAGGGCGGGCCCTGGGCGCTGGAGAACGTCGATCTGACATTGGCACCTGGGGCGCGGGTGGCGGTGGTCGGTCCGTCCGGGGCAGGCAAGAGCTCGCTGATCGGCGCGCTGTTGAAATTCCATCCCGTTCAGCAGGGGCGGGTGTTGTTCGGCGGTCAGCCGCTCGATGCGCTCGATGGCGATGCGCTCAGACGCCATATCGCCGTCATCGCACAACAGACGGTTCTGTTCAATCAGTCGCTGCTCGACAACCTGCTGCTCGCGGCGCCGCAGGCGAGCGCTGAGCAGATCGAGCGCGCCGTACGCGTGGCGCAGTTGGACTCGTTCGTCGCGTCACTGCCGGCGGGTTATGACACCGTGCTCGGTGAAGGCGCGGCGCTGGTGTCCGGCGGCGAGGCTCGCCGCATCTCGATCGCCCGGGCGCTCTTGCAGGAGGCGCCGGTACTCGTGCTTGATGAACCGACGGAAGGTCTGGATGCGCATACGGCGCGCGGGCTGTACGGGGCGCTGGCGAATGCCGCGCGCGAGCGTTCGGTATTGCTCATCACACACCGCCTGAGCGGTCTGGCACAGCTGGTCGACGAGGTGGTGATCCTGGAGGCCGGACGGGTACGCGCGCGCGTTTCGGTCGAGGAGTATCTGGCGAGCGGGCGCGACTGATCATCGTCTGGAATATGTCGCCTACGGCATTGGCGTCGGCAAAATCAAGGAGTAAAGTCACAAAATTCGAAGCTCGCACGCGGCAGCGGCGCCAGAAGTGGGCTCGACAATCTTGCGGGCCTGAGGCGCCAGGTCTGAGCGGTCGAAGGTGGAGATCAGAATGAGAAGAATACAGGGGATGCTGCTGGCGCTGGCGCTTGCGGTGGGAGTGGTGGGGCCAGCCATGGCCGCCGGACTCACCTTCGGGCAATGGCGGGTGGCAACCACCACCGGGGGTCATTACGCGTATGCGGCGACCGTCAATCATCGTGGTGAGCTGTTCGGGGAATTTTGCGACTACAAATCGGCCTCGTGCCGCTGGTTGCTCGCGGTGCACACCCCCTGCCGTTTCGGCGACGTTTATCCCGTGCTCGCCAATTCCGCCGCCGGCGCCAATCCCATCGCGATCTTCTGCGTCGGTGCGATCGGGGCGCACACCTACGGCATGGCGCTGATGAACGGTAAGAAGCTCCAGGCGAGCATCGCCAATGCCCGCCGGGTCGGGTTCGCAGTTCCGCTGCAGAACGGACGGTTCGTCTTTTCACGCTTCGCACTGCAGGGCCGCCTGCAGGCGACGGCGCTGCTGGACCGGTCCTTTTCGGCCGAAATCGAACGCCGTCGGCAGGCGCCTGTCGCCGAATTGCGACTCTGAGGCGTCCTCGGCGCCGACACCGGCGCCGGTCTGGGGCCGTGCCGGGTAGGCGTCCCGCTCAGAGGCGCAGCCTGCGCACGGGTCGGCACGCCAAGCTGTGCCGAATGCGACACGGAAGCGGTTAAAATAGTAGGCTGTACCCTCTGCGGATGCGCATGCTGCGCTCCGGACGTCCGGCTCGGGATGTCCGGGCCCTTTGCGCCTGCCCACCGCGAGCACATAGGAGATTGGGAGTCGTGGAGAAGCGCGTGATGTGGCGGCGACTGGTGATCGTGCTCGTCGCAATGGCCGTCGTGTTGGGAGGGGTAACCGCGTGGAACGCCATCAAGGCGCACTTCATTCACCAGTTCATGGTGAAGAACGCCAGCCAGCCCCAGACGGTGAGCACCACGACGGTGCAGTATTCGCTCTGGCAGCCGCACGTGAGCGCCGTGGGCAGCCTGCGCGCCGTGCATGGTGTTGAGGTCACCACCCAGCTCGCCGGCATGGTGCAGAGCATCGACTTCCGCTCCGGAGAGTCGGTGCGCGCCGGACAGGTGCTCGTACAACTGAATGCCGCGCCGGACATTGCGCAACTTCATTCGCTGCAAGCGGCGGCGCACTACGCGACCCTGACCTACCAGCGCGACGTCCTGCAGTACAAGGCGCAGGCCATCGGCAAAGCGACGCTCGATGCGGCGACCGCGGACTGGAAGAGCGCTGAAGCGCAGGCGACCTCGCAAGCGGCGCTCGTCGCCGAGAAGACGGTGCGCGCGCCCTTCGCCGGCCGGCTCGGGATCACGACCGTCAATCCGGGCCAGTACCTGCAGCCCGGAGCCGCCATCGTGAGCCTGGAGTCGCTCGATCCGATCTATGTGGATTTCAATCTGCCACAGAGCGATCTGTCGCGCGTGCACGTGGGAGACGTGACCCATGTGACGACGGACGCATTCCCCGGTAAGGCATTCACCGGGCGGGTCACCTCGATTGATTCGCTGGTCGATCCGTCGACGCGCAACTTCGAAGCTGAAGCGACCATTGCCAATCCGGGCCTGCTGCTGCGGCCGGGGATGTTTGTGGACACCGACGTGCAGTCCGGTGCTGAGCAGCGCTACTTGACCCTGCCGCAGACGGCAATCACGTACAACCCGTACGGGGACACGGTGTTCGTGGTGCACAAAGCAGCCGGGCCGAAAGCGAACGATACCGTCGAACAGGTGTTCGTGACCCTGGGACCGACTCGCGGTGATCAGATCGCGGTGCTGAAGGGAATCAAGGTCGGGGACCAGATCGTGACCAGCGGCCAGCTGAAGCTGAAGAACGGTTCGTCCGTTACCATCAACAACAGCGTGCAGCCGCTGAGTAACCCGAACCCCTCGCCGCAGGAACATTGAGGCGGCCGGCGTGAAATTCACTGAAATATTCATCCGCCGACCGGTCTTGTCGGCGGTCGTCAGCTTGCTGATGCTGGTGCTCGGCATCCGCGCGATCTTCTCGCTGCCGGTGACGCAGTACCCGAAGACCCAGAGTGCGGTCATCACGGTCACTACCGACTACTACGGCGCGGATGCGCAGACCGTGGCCGGATTCATCACCCAGCCACTCGAGGCCGCGATCGCCCAAGCGCAGGGCATCGACTACATGGCTTCCTCCTCGAGCACGGGCAGCTCGGTGATCACCGCGACGCTGCGGCTCAATTACAGTGCCAATCGCGCCCTGACCGAGATCAGTGCGCAGGTCAATGCGGTGCGCAATCAGTTGCCGCCGCAATCGCAGCTGCCGGTCATCCAGCTGGCGAAGAACCAGACCACCGACACGATGTACATCGGCTACTTCAGCGATGTCGTCCCGACCAATGCGCTGACGGACTTCCTGCTGCGCGTCGTGCAGCCGCAGCTCAATGCCATTCCCGGTGTGCAGAACGCAGAAGTGCTGGGCGGGCGCACCTTCGCGCTGCGCGCGTGGCTCGATCCCAATCGAATGGCGGCGCACGGCGTTACCGCCGCCGACGTCTACCAAGCCCTGGCATCGAACAATTACCTGTCCGCCGCCGGTGAGACCAAAGGCCAGATGGTGAGCATCAAGCTCACTGCCTCGACCAACCCGCAAACCCTGCGCGGGTTCCGCAACCTGGTGATCCGCGACCAGAACGGCGCGATCGTGCGCCTGAAGGACGTGGCCACGGTGGTGCTCGGGGCACAGAATTACGACGCGGCCGTGCGCTTCAGTGGCCGTCCGGGCGTGTTCATCGGCATCAAGTCCGCGCCGAGCGCCAGCGTGCTGACGGTGGCGAAGCGGGTCAAGGAAGCCCTGCCGGTGATCTCCCGGCAGCTGCCGAACGGGATCACGCAGAAGGTGGTGTTCGACGGCACCACATTCATTTACGCCTCGATCGTCGACGTCGTGCGCACGCTCATCGAGACGCTGCTGATCGTCACGGTCGTGATCTTTCTGTTCCTCGGCAGTCCACGAGCCTCGGCGGTTCCGGCGCTGGCGATGCCGCTGTCGATCGTCGGCGCGTTCATTTTCATGCTCGCGCTCGGCTATTCGAT
>JAKBCE010000127.1 GCA_021808195.1 Pseudomonadota bacterium | reverse complement strand
CGCAGGATCGGAACGAACACCTCGTTGAGCGCCACGGCCATCACCGAGGGCTCGTCGTGCGGCGAGCGGCCCATGTAGCTGCCCTGATAGATCGCTCCCTCGCGCAGGTGCATCCGCTCGAGCGTGAGCACCGGGAAGGTCGCCTGCGAATTGTAGTATCCGGTGTGATCCCCGAACGGCCCTTCGAGCGCCGTGTCGCCCGGATGGATGAAGCCCTCGAGTACGATTTCGGCGCCTGCCGGCGCATCGAGCCCGGTCAGATCGCAACGTACGAGGTTACTGCGCTCCCCACGCAGCAAGCCGGCGAACTCGTATTCCGAGAGGGTATCCGGGATGGGAGCGGCCGCGGCGAGCACCGTCGCCGGATCGGCGCCGATCGCAATGAGCACGGGAAACGGCTCCCCCGGGCGATCGGTCTGCCAGTCGGCGTAATCGCCAGCGCCTCCGCGGTGGGCCAGCCAGCGCATGATGAGCCGATCGCGGCCGATCACCTGCTGGCGATAAATCGCAACATTCTGGCGCGCCTTGCGCGGTCCACGGGTCACGACCAGACCGAGTGTGATCAGGCGGGCAGCGTCCTGCGGCCAGCAGCGCTGGATCGGCAGCAACCCCAGGTCGATCTGCCCGCCGCCGAGGGTATGTTCCTGGAACGGCGCGCGCGACTGGCGGCGCGGTGCAACGTGCGCCAGTTGCGCAAATTGGGGCCAGCTGGAAAGTGCTTCACGCACGCTGCCCGGCCAGTGCGGCTCCTTCAGCGCGGCCAGCAGTTCCCCGAGCGCGCGCAGGGAGCCCGCCCGCTGCGGTCCGAGCGCCGCCTCGATGCGCCGGGCGTGACCGAATAAATTACCCAGTAGCGCATGACGGGCACCGACCGGCTTCTCGAACAGCAGCGCCGGACCCTGGCGCTGCAAGGCGCGCAGGCACAGCGACGTACTTTCGAGTTCCGGATCCACCGGCACGGAGACGCGGCGCAGATCGCCGCGCTCTTGCAGGTGCGCGAGGAATGCGCGCAAGTCGTGATAAGCCATCCGCGCGCACCTTAAACCGCGGTGCGCCGCCTGACTTGATGCGGATCAAATTTTGCGCGGCGGCGGAGTGCTCCGCCGCCGCGCATCGCGACTATTCCGCGACCGGCTCGGCGAGTGCGCGAGTGCGCTCGCGCTCATGATCGGCCGCGAGCAGCAGATACACGGCCGGCACGATGAACAGCGTGAACAGCGTGCCAATCGACAGGCCCGTGGCGATCACCACGCCCATTGCACGCCGCCCGGCGGCACCGGCACCCGTTGCGAACACCATCGGCAGCACGCCCATGACCATCGCCGCGGTGGTCATCAGGATCGGACGCAACCGCACCTCGGCCGCCTCTTCAATGGCCTGCAGCTTGTTGTGCCCGGCACGCTGCAGATCGTTGGCGAACTGCACCATCAGAATGCCGTGCTTGCTGATCAGGCCGAGGAGTGTCACGAGTCCGACCTGGGTGTAAATATTGAGCGTCGTCACCCCGATGTTGATGAACAGCAGCGCGCCGAACAGCGCCGCCGGCACGGACACGAGGATGACCACCGGGTCGCGGAAGCTCTCGAACAGCGCCGCGAGCGCCAGGAACACGATGATCAATGCAAAGCCGAACGTGATCAGGAAGCTGTTCGTGCCGGTCATGAACTGGCGCGACTCACCGGCATAGTCCGCGCTGAAGCCACTCGGGGCCACCGATTGCAGCGCATTGCGCAGAAACGCCAGCGCCTCGCCCTGCGAAACGGCGGGCGCGCCGGCAATGGTCGCGGAATTGAGGCGCTGAAAGTGATTGATCGACTCCGGCACCACCTCGTGCTTCAGGCGCGCCACCGTGCCGAGCTGCACGATCGCACCGCTCGGCGTGCGCAGGTGATAGTCGAGCACCTGGCTCGGATTCAGCCGGAACCGCTGCAGCACCTGCGGAATGACCTGATACGAGCGCCCGGAGAGCTCGAAATAGTTGACGTAACCGCCGCCGAGCGCAGCGCCGAGCGTCGCCGCCACATCCTGCTGCGTCAGTCCGAGATCGGCCACCTTGTACGGATTGACGACGATCTTATCCTGCGGCTGATCGATCTTCAGATCCGAATCGACGAAAAAGAACAGTCCGCTGGCCCGCGCCTTGTCGAGCACCTTCTGCGCCACGTCATACAGGTTGCTGATCGGCTGGGCGGTGGTGATCACGAACTGCACCGGCAGGCCCTGCGCACCGGGCAACGAGGGGAATTGGAACGCTGCGACCTGCGCCCCGGCGATGTGATTCCAACGCTGCTGCAGCACCTGCTGAATCTGCGTGGCGTTGCGGGTGCGCTGATCCCAGGGTTTGAGCAGAATGCCGCCGAAGCCCTGATTGACCGCCGGTGAGCCAATCAGCTGAAACGCCTGGCGATATTCCGGCAGCGTCCGGGCGGCCCTGAAAATCTGCTGCGTGTAGGTCTGCATCTGCTGCAGGGTCGCATCCGGCGGTCCGATCAGCTGATACAGCACCACGCCCTGATCTTCCTGCGGCGCCAACTGCGATTTGGAGGTATTGAACAGATAGAACACACCGCCGAGCAGCACCACGCCGAGCACGATGAGCGCCGGCCAGGTGCGCAGCCAGTTCGACAGCACCCGCCGATAGCCACCGCGCAGCCGATTGAAGCCGCGATCGAGCATGTGCGTGAAGCGGTTGTCCTCCTGGTTGCTGTGGAAGATCCGCGAACACATCATCGGCGAGAGGGTGAGCGCGATGATGGCCGAGCAGATCACGGCGCCGACGAGCGTAAAGGCGAACTGGGTGAACAGCGCGCCGGTGAGACCGGTCTGGAAGGCGATCGGCGCGTATGCAGCCACCAGCACGACGGTCATCGCGATGATCGGACCATTGAGCTCGTGTGCACCGAGAATGGCCGCATCGAGCGGTGACTTCCCTTCCTTCATGTGGCGGTCGATGTTCTCCACCACGATGATGGCATCGTCGACCACGAGCCCGATCGCCAGCACCAGCGCAAGCAGCGTCAGCAGGTTGATCGAATAGCCGAGCGCGAGCATGAAAATGAACGCGCCGACGATCGACAACGGCATCGCCAGCGCCGGAACCGCCGAGGCCCGCGGACTGCCGAGGAACAGAAAGATCACGACCGTCACGATCAGCAGCGTCTCGATGAGCGTGCGCACCACGTCGACGATCGAGGCGTAAATGAATGTGGTGCCATCGAACACCACCTGCTGCGTGATGCCGTTCGGCAGCTGCCGGGCGATCACCGGCAGAGCTTCCTTGACCCGCTTCGCCACGGTCAGCACGCTGGCGCTCGGCGCGGACTTGATGCCGATGAACACGCCCGGACGGCCACTGAAGCGCACGGCCGAGTCGTAATTCTGCGCCCCGAGCACCACCGTGGCCACGTCCTTCAGGCGCACGATCGCCCCGTTCTGGTCGCGGATCACCAAGTTGCGGAACCCGCGCAGGGTTTGCGGGTTGGTCGAGGCAGTGAGCTTGATGCTCACCATCTGGCCTTTGGTCTCACCGGCGGCGGACAGGTAATTGTTCGATGCCAGGGCTTGGTAGACGTCTGCGGCGGTGACGCCGTGCGCTGCCATTCGATTGGGATCGAGCCACGCGCGCAGCGCGAACGTGCGCCCGCCCAGCACTTCGGCGTTCTGCACGCCGGGGATGGCATTGAGCTGCGGCTGCACGACGCGCAGCAGGAAGTCCGTCAGCGCATTGGTCGGCACGACATCGCTGAAGTAGCCGATGTACATCGTGTCGGTGGTCTGGTTCTTCGCCAGCTGGATGACCGGCAGCTGCGATTGCGGCGGCAATTGATTGCGCACCGCATTGACCTGCGCACTGATCTCGGTCAGGGCGCGATTGGCGCTGTAATTGAGCCGCAGCGTCGCGGTGATCACCGAGCTGCCCGTGCTCGAGGAGGAAGCCATGTAGTCGATGCCCTGTGCCTGGGCAATCGCGGCCTCGAGTGGCTGGGTGATGAAGCCGGCCACGGTCTGCGCATCCGCGCCGTAGTAGTCGGTGGTGACCGTGATGACCGCACTCTGGGTCTTCGGGTACTGCGTCACCGGCAGCGAAAAGATCGCGCGGATGCCGAGCACCAGCATCAGCAAGCTGACGACCGCCGACAAGACCGGCCGGCGGATGAATATTTCAGTGAATTTCACGCCGGCCGCCTCAATGTTCCTGCGGCGAGGGGTTCGGGTTGCTGAGCGGCTGCACGCTGTTGTTGATGGTGACGGGCGAACCGTTCTTCAGCTTCAGCTGGCCGCTGGTCACGATCTGGTCCCCGACCTTGATTCCCTTCAGCACCGCGATCTGATCACCGCGAGTCGGCCCCAGGGTCACGAACACCTGTTCGACGGTGTCGTTCGCTTTCGGCCCGACTCCCTTGTGCACCACGAACACCGTATCACCGTACGGGTTGTAGGTAATTGCCGTCTGCGGCAGCGTCAAGTAACGCTGCTCAGCACCAGACTGCACGTCGGTGTCCACGAACATCCCCGGCCGCAGCAGCAAGCCCGGATTGGCAATGGTCGCTTCAGCTTCGAAGTTGCGCGTCGACGGATCGACCAGCGAATCAATCGAGGTGACCCGCCCGGTGAAGGCCTTACCAGGGAATGCGTCCGTCGTCACATGCGTCACGTCTCCCACGTGCACGCGCGACAGATCGCTCTGTGGCAGGTTGAAGTCCACATAGATCGGGTCGAGCGACTCCAGGCTCACGATGGCGGCTCCGGGCTGCAGGTACTGGCCCGGATTGACGGTCGTGATCCCGAGCCGGCCGGCGAAGGGTGCGCGCACCGTCTTCTCTGCGACGAGGGCCGCTTGCGAGGTCGCCTGCGCTTCAGCGCTCTTCCAGTCCGCGGTCGCCGCATCGAGCGTCGCTTTGCCGATGGCCTGCGCCTTGTACTGCAGGACGTCGCGCTGGTAGGTCAGGGTCGCGTAGTGCGCCGCCGCTTGCAGCGAATGAAGTTGCGCAATGTCCGGCGCGGCATTCAGTTGTACGAGCACCTGTCCGGCGCGCACCGACTCTCCGGAGCGGAAGTCGATGCTCTGCACCATGCCGGCGAGCTGGGTGGTGACCTCAACACCATGCACGGCGCGCAGGCTGCCCACGGCGCTCACGTGCGGCTGCCAGAGCGAATACTGCACCGTCGTGGTGCTCACCGTCTGGGGCTGGCTGGCGTTCTTCACCATGAATTGGTGAATGAAGTGCGCCTTGATGGCGTTCCACGCGGTCACCCCTCCCAACACGACGGCCATTGCGACGAGCACGATCACCAGCCGCCGCCACATCACGCGCTTCTCCACGACTCCCATTCTCCTATGTGCTCGCGGTGGGCACGCGCAAAGGGCCCGGACGTCCCGAGCCGGACGTCCGGAGCGCAGCATGCGCATCCGCAGAGGGTACAGACTACTATTTTAACCGCTTCCGTGTCGCATTCGACACGGCTCGACGTGCCGATCCTTACGCTGGTCGCGCCTTCGGGGGGACGTCGAGGCGACCCGGACCCCGGCCGGCGCCGGTGGCGGCGCCGAGGACGCCTCAGAGTCGCAATTCGGCGACAGGCGCCTGTCGACGGCGTTCGATTTCGGCTGAAAAGGACCGGTCCAGCAGCGCCGTCGCCTGCAGGTGTCCCCGCAGTGCGAAGCGTGAAAAGACGAACCGTCCGTTCTGCAGCGGAACTGCGAACCCGACCCGGCGGGCATGGGCGATGCTCGCCTGGAGCTTCTTGCCGTTCATCAGCGCCATGCCGTAGGTGTGCACCCCGATCGCACCGACGCAGAAGATCGCGATGGGATTGGCGCCGGCGGCGGAATTGGCGAGCACCGGATAAACGTCGCCGAAACGGCAGGGGGTGTGCACCGCGAGCAGCCAGCGGCACGAGGCCGATTTGTAGTCGCAGAATTCCCCGAACAGCTCACCACGATGATTGACGGTCGCCGCATACGCGTATTGACCGCCGGTGGTGGTTGCCACCCGCCATTGCCCGAAGGTGAGTCCGGCGGCCATGGCTGGCCCCACCACCCCCACCGCGAGCGCCAGCGCCAGCAGCATCCCCAGTATTCTTCTCATTCTAATCTCCACCTTCCACTGCTCAGACCTGGCGCCGCTGTCGCGTGCGAGCTTCGAATTTTGTGACTTTACTCCTTGATTTTGCCGACGCCAATGCCGTAGGCGACATATTCCAGACGATGATCAGTCGCGCCCGCTCGCCAGATACTCCTCGACCGAAACACGCGCGCGTACCCGTCCGGCCTCCAGGATCACCACCTCGTCGACCAACTGCGCCAGACCGCTCAAACGGTGGGTGATGAGCAATACCGAGCGCTCGCGCGCGGCACTCGCCAGCGCCCCGTACAGTCCGCGCGCCGTATGCGCATCCAGACCTTCCGTCGGTTCATCAAGCACGAGTACCGGCGCCTCCTGTAAGAGCGCCCGGGCGATCGAGATGCGGCGAGCCTCGCCTCCGGACACCAGCGCCGCACCTTCACCGAGCACGGTGTCATAACCCTCTGGCAGTGACGCGACGAACGAATCCAACTGCGCCACGCGTACGGCGCGCTCGATCTGCTCGGCGCTCGCCTGCGGCGCAGCGAGCAGCAGGTTGTCGAGCAGCGACTGATTGAAAAGAACAGTCTGTTGTGCGATGACTGCGATATGCTGCCTGAGCGCATCGCCATCGAGCGCATCGAGAGGCTGACCGCCGAACAACACCCGTCCCTGCTGAACGGGATGGAATTTCAACAGCGCGCCGATCAGCGAGCTCTTGCCTGCCCCGGACGGACCGACCACCGCCACCCGCGCCCCCGGCGCCAACGTCAGGTCAACGTTCTCCAGCGCCCAGGGCCCGCCTTCCCCGTAGCGCAGCCCGACGCGTTCGAAAGTGATTGCCGGGCGTGG
>JAKBCE010000126.1 GCA_021808195.1 Pseudomonadota bacterium | reverse complement strand
GGGAACGCTACGCAACCGAGTCACGCCGGCTGCTCGGGGTGCTCGAGGGCGAACTCGCCCGGCACGAGTGGATCGCCGGGGCCGAGTACAGCATCGCGGATATTGCGATCTTTCCCTGGGTCCGCAACCTGATTGGCTTTTACGACGCCGGCGACCTGGTCGGCTACGGCGATTTTCCGCACGTGAACGAGACGCTCGAGCGCTTCGTCGCGCGCCCGGCGGTGGCGCGCGGCCTGGAGATTCCGAGCGCCCCCTGACGCCGCAGCGCAGCGTCAGGGGGCAATTGCCTCAGCGGCCTTGAACGGCGTTTGCGATGAACGTGTCGATGTTGTGCTGCAGTTGCGGCAGCACGGCCGGGTTCAGATAGAGCATGTGCCCGACCGGGTAGTAGTACTCGTGGATGTTGCCGTGCAGATTCTGCGGCAGGCCCATGTGCGCGATGGTGAAGTTGGTGGCGAAGAACGGCGTCGCCATGTCGAACCAGCCGTTGTTGAGCATCAGCTGCATGCCGGGATCATTGCTCATCGCCCGCGCCAGCGCCGGCGCCACGTTGCGCACCCGTGCCAGGCTCGTGCTGCTGCCGACGCCCTCATCGAGGGCACTCAGAGGCGGCTGGTAGTGTCCCCAGTCCCAGGCGCTGAACGCGCTGGCGCTGCTCTGTACATACAGGCGATGGCTGCGGTAATGCAGCCCCTGGCGCAGATACGCATCGAAACTCTCCGTGAGCGCGCCCCAGATTGCGGTGGTGGCCGCACCGGCGGCGGTATCGCCCTGCTCCGGATCGAGCCGCTCCAGTTCGGGGGTGCTGAAACGCGCATCGAAGCGTCCCGTGCTCGCGCCGGTGCCGAGCAGCCGGCGCTGGAAGACCGACAGCGGGATGCGCAGGTCCGCACGCTCCCACAACGCGGCTGACAATCCGGTGTAGCGCGAGAGCTGCGCGGCGATCTGCGCCTTGTGCGCCGCGCTCAGCGCCGAGCCCTCAAACAGCGCATGCGCGTAGGCACCGCCGGCGAAACGCTCGACCTGATGGACGAATGCTGCAAGATCCTTCGGCCGCGGCGTGATGCGGTGGTGATACCAGGCAACCGCCGCGTATGAGGGTAGATACAGCTCGTAGGGCAGATCGTTGCCCGGGGTGTTATTGAGCGTCGCGAAATCGAGCACGGTCGAGCACAGGATCACCCCGTTGAGGTAGACCCCCTGACCGACCAGATCCTCGGCCAGGACCGCAGAGCGCGTCGTGCCGTAACTCTCGCCGAGCAGAAACTTCGGGGACTCGAAGCGGTCGTTGCGCTGCACGTAGCGCTCGATGAACTGCGTGAACGCGCGTGCATCACCGTTGATCCCGTAGAACATCTTCGGTTTGCCGGCACCCACGATGCGGCTGTAGCCGGTCCCGACCGCGTCAATGAACACCAGGTCGGTTGCGCCGAGAATGCTGTAGGCGTTCGGCACCAGCCGGTACGGCGGCTGTTCGCGCCCGATCTGGCCCGGCGCCGGCCATTCGATGCGCCGCGGCCCGAAGCCGCCGATATCGACCAGCGCCGAGGCGAAACCCGGCCCGCCATTGTAGGCGAAGGTCACCGGACGCGTGCCCGGGTCGCGCACCCCGTCCTTCGTATAGGCCACGTAGAACATGCTGGCGGTCGGTTTGCCCTGCTTGTTCTTCAGGATGATCGTGCCGGCGGTTGCCGTGTAGCGGATGCGCTTGCCGTCGATGACCACGCTGCCCTGCGTGATTGCGGTTCGGGCTTTGGGCACGGCGGCCGTGTGCAGGGTGTGCGCCGGAGTTTTCGGTGCGGCGAAGGCCGCCACCGGCAGCGCAAGAGCGATGCTGGCCAGAGTCAGGACGAGGGTACGGTGCATGCGGATGGATCCTCCAGAGTCTGCCGGTGGCGCGTCGGCCGGCGCAGCGCCTCGGCCGCTCGGGCGGGTGCGGATCGCCCGCTCGAGCCGCGCATCCTAGCGCGCAGCGCGGCTCAAATCGAGCGTCCGGGCCTCAGCGCTGCGCTGCGGAGTGGTAGTCGCGGCGGATCTGCGCCAGATCGACCGCAGCCGGAGGGTATTTCAGGTTCATCGCCTCGAGGCGCTCGACCACGATGCGGGCGATGGCGAGATTGCGGTACCACTTGTGATTACCCGGGATGACGTACCAGGGCGCGTGCTCGCTGCTGCAGCGTGAGAGCGCATCTTCGTAGGCGCGCTGATACTGGGACCAGAACTTGCGCTCGGCATAATCCGCGACGCTGATCTTCCAGTGTTTGCTCGGATCCTCGAGCCGCGCTTTGAATCGCGCCAGCTGCTCTTCGCTCGAGATGTGCAGGTAGAACTTCAGGATCGCGACGCCGTCGTCGGCGAGATTGCGCTCGAACTCGTTGATGCGCGCATAGCGTTGCATCCACACGGCCTTGTCGATCAGCTCATGAACCCGCACTACCAGCACGTCCTCGTAGTGAGAGCGGTTGAAGATGACCACCTCGCCGCGCGCTGGCGCATCCCGATGGGCCCGCCACAGGAAATCATGCGCCGCTTCCTCGGGCGAGGGGCGGCGAAAATGCGCCACCCGGCACCCCTGCGGGTTCATTGCGCCGAGCACGTGGTTGATGACACCGTCCTTGCCGCCGGTGTCCATGGCCTGCAGACAGATCAGCAGCGAATGGCGGCCGTCGGCATAGAGCAGCTCCTGCAGCGCGCGCAGACGCTCGGTGTAGTGCTGCAGTTCGGCTGCTGCCGACGCGTGGTCCGGATGGCGCCCCTTGAACGCCGGATCGATCTCGGAGAGCTTCACCCGGGCGCCCGCCGCCACCCGAAAATGTTCACTATCGCTCATGGGCCCACTGATACTCACAGCCCGTCACACTGTCGATAGGGGCTTCTCCCGCCTCGCGCGACGCCCCCGTCCGGCAGCACGACATCACGGCGGGGTGCCGGGCACCCGTTCCGGTACGGTCGAAGCGAAATCCTGGACGCTACAGTTGTCCCGGTAGGAGAGCATCACGACCCAGGCTGCCGCCGCCATCAGGGCCGTCACGACGAGCTCTGACCACTGCTGCGAAGGCGGGGTGGCCCAGCTGGGCCTCGGTTGTGCAAAGAAGCTCGGCACCCAGACCACGAGCCCGAACAGGCTCATCATCGTCGCTTCGAGCCCTGCGGCCAGCCGCGGCATGATCCCGACGATGATGGCCAGTCCCGCGGCGACATGACAGGCGCCCGTGACATACGCGAGCAGCAATCGATCGGGCAGCCAAGCCGGCACCAGGGTGGCCGTATACGCGGCATAGACAAAGTGAGAATCCCCATAGAAGACGCAGGTGAGACCAAACACAATCTGCGCGCCACGCAGAGCGACCCGCTCAACGCGCGCCCGCTCGAGTCCCGGCTTCGAGTGCCGCAGCATCAGGTAAAGGGCCGCCGCGGCAGCGAGCGGCGTCACGGCCTCGCAAAACGGATACCACGCACCGACGCTCAGCGGCCTGGCGAGCCACAGAGGCACCGCCAGCGCGGCCGAGACCGCTTGGTAGGCACCCAACGTCAACACGGCCGCCACCGCGGTGCGGGCGACACAGAGACCTGCGCTCGCCACCAGAATCACCACAGCCCCCGCGTAGGTCAGCAGCTCACGCAGTGGCATCGCGGCCGGCAGGGGCTGCGGCACCCACTGCCCGAACACCAGGATCCACACGGCGATACTCCCCGATGCGAGCGCAAACACCCCGCGCGCGACGGCACCGGCGTTGAGGGGCCCTGCGCGAACGACGCCCGGTAAGTTCATGCGACCCCCATCCGTGCCACTGTTCCTGTGTGTTGCGGGTGAGCATACGCCGCTCGCGAGCGCAGTACATCCTTTGCATCCAGCCCAAACGGCTCAGGGATCGCAATGCGTCCATCTGGCGATGACCCCGATCGCACTCAGTCTGCCCCGGTGACAGCGCGGCCCACTTCGCCGCATGGACGTCTCGCGGGCACGGGTCGTGCGAGGAACACCCTGGAGCGCCACCACGGCGCTCCAGGGTGCGATCCACTCGGCTACTTCGCGATGCCCTGCCCCTTGACCCTGACGGCATTGGGATTGCTCAGCACCTTCATCACTACCCGACGGTTCAGCGCTCGCCCGGCGGCGGTGCGATTACTCGCAATCGGATCGGCCGGACCGTAACCGCGGGCCCGCAACTGCCCCGGCGCGACGCCGTCTGCCACCAGGAAATGACGCACGGACTGGGCACGGCGCCGTGAGAGTTTCAGGTTGTAAGCCACCGTTCCAACGCTGTCGGTATAACCCTGGATCTCGACCTTCAACAGCGGATGGCTCTTCAGGCCGGCAGCCGCCTGATCCAAAACCGAACGCGACGATGCCGTCAGTCGCGCGGAATTGAACGCGAACGTCACCCCCTTGAGAATCACCGAGCCGCGCGTGGGCACCGTGAACGTGCTGCGCGCAGGGTTCGGCGGTGCCTCGGGCGGCGCTGGGGGTGCGGGTGGTGCGGTCGGCGTCGGCGCGGGCTTGGGGGCAGGCGCCGGAGGCGGTGGTGGTGGCGCAACCTCCGCGGGTGCGCTCGGGGCGCGCGAACCGCCGAAGGAGTACTGGAAGCCGAGGTCTGCGATGTAATCCTGTAGATCCGGGGAGTGGCCCGGATTTTCCCACCGGACTTTGATCTCAGGTCGCAGGGCAAACGCATTCGTACCCCCGGCGCTGCGCCAGAGATTCCAGTAGAACCCGACGCCGGCGTCCGCAGCAAAATTTGTCTGGTTGGGAACCTGCCCCCCGGGGACATCGTGCACGAACCCAGCTCCGAGACGCAGATACGGCGAGATCGTCCCGCTGCGGTTCAGGACCGCGAGCGCATCGAGCGTCGTGCCGTAGATGTTGATCGAGTCCGCCCCGCGCCGCCCGGACAGACGGGTCCCATCGAGATTCAACTCGAGATTGAAATAGCGGTTGAGCTCCCGCCCGAACGCGAGCCCATAGAGCCAGTCGTTCTTCTCGAGGGACCGCTGATAGTTCGGCGAGATACCGCCGACCTCGGGGGTGATGTACCAGTGATCCGACTGACCGGCAAACGCCACCGCCGGCATGGCAATGGCGCACAATATCAATGATTTTCTGAGACGCACAACTTCTCTCCTTGGTTGTACAGAGTTGTTTTTCGAGGTCTTACGGGGCGCCGCGTGCGACGGAGGCTGCCGATGACCCGAGCTTCTTGCACTGCCCGATCGAGTATGACCAACCGACCATGAACAGCTACTGAAGCGGACATCAGAGCGCCGCTCTTGCACGCGATGCTCTGTGCTCATCAGTAAACAATCACCGTCATGGCACGCTCAATCCTCGCGCATGCGACGCGTGCAAGCAGCAGCGCAGAAGAATGACAAAGGACGCCCGACGCGCACCTCTCACAAAAGGGGGAACGTCCAGCGATCATGCGGCTGATGCGAAGTCCGCAGGCCCCATCCCCGGGGGCGCCTGCCGATGACCCGTTCGGACTACGATTCCGAGCACGACCGTGCTCAATCGCCCCGAGCGTTCAGTTCTTCGCCGACGTTGTATGGCGCGGGTCGCAGATTGGCTTGCGCTCAGGGCAACGCCCATCTTCATGGCGGCTGCGGGATTTCGCGGCCGCCCCATGCGCGGGATGGAACGCCGCGACACTGGGCCGACCGGCGCGTGCGCCAGCCGTCGTCAATGCCTCTGCTGATAAGCCTCTGTCATTCCCGCGCGTGACTCAATCAGCGCGTCGTTCGAGGGAGCGTCACTTCGAAATGCGCTCCCCTCGATTCCCTGGCCGGACGTAATAGGTCAGCTCAGTGCAGCGTGAGCGCTTTGCGTACCGAGGGGTTCGTCAGCAACTGGTTCGCGACACTGACGACCGAGTCCGACAGCACCTGATTGTAATTGTAGAGCTGATACGATCGGCCGAACGTCCTGTTCCTGCCCCAGACGGTGCCTTGCCACAACACCGCGCCGCTGCGATTGCGCGCCGTCAGCGTGAGCACGATCGACGCGCGGTACAGGTTATGCTCTCTGACGAAGAATTTGTGGACTTGCCCGGAGATGACTCGCTCGGCGCTCGTGCCGCCCGCGGTGTAGCCCGCCTGAGCGAACAGGTGTTGCAGGTGCTCACTGACGAATTGGCCCACCGGAGTGACGGTCGTGACGAGGCGGGGCTTGGATTGCTCGACGTTCTCACCGACGAGACTGGGATTCGCCGCCGTGTCCGTGAATGTCTCAAACCGAACCGTCGCCAGTGTACCGATATTGGGCGTGACACCCAGATCGAGCTGATGAGTCGGTGTCCACACGAGCGATTGGTTCAGCAACGGCCTCTGCGGTGCGCAGCCAGAGATCAGGGCAAGCGCCAGGGACGAGGCCATCAAGACGACCCCGCGGGCCGTCGACGAGGATTTCTGCACGGGAGCCTCCCTTCAGGCCATAGTTATCCGGTTTGTTGCCATGAACCCTACCACAACGCGCGGTCCGGCCGGAATCCTCTGTGCTCGGGTGGCGGGCCGTGCGCCCCCCGACAGGTGACTCGCCGCTCAACTGCGTCGATGCCCGTCGCGGTACGGACGGAATTTGTGCATTCGGCATCCCCGTGCGCGTCGCCTGCGACGGGTTCCGGCGTCGCGGTGAGACCATCGCCTCACGCATTGGCGCGATCCTCAGGCAGCGCCCCGCTTCGGCATGGTGCGCTCCTGTGACGCTTCCTGAATGGAGCCGCCGCGCCAGAGCCGTCAGGATGCGGCCTTTTCCCCGTGGGCAATTACTCCACGGGTAGGCGCGTCGGGGTTCGGCTGTCGGATCAGGCTGCCGCTTGGCGCAGCGGTGCAATTCGCGGGATCGGCCCGGTATGCGCCAAGTCGTAATTGGTCTGCATGTTGAGCCAGTAATGCGCCGTAGTGCCGAGCGCAGCGGCAAGGCGCGTCGCCATCTCAGCGGTC
>JAKBCE010000125.1 GCA_021808195.1 Pseudomonadota bacterium | reverse complement strand
GCCTGCTGCAAAGCGGCCTGGACCTGAAGCCGGTCATCACCCACCACCTGCCCATCCAGGAGTTCCCGCAGGGCTTTGCCATCATGGGCTCGGGCCGCTCCGGCAAGGTCATCCTCGACTGGCAGACTCTCTGAGCCGCCGTCCCCGCCCGCGAACTGGCGCGGCGCGTGGCAGTCCCAGCGCCCCCGGACTCACCGACGGTGGCCGCCGGGACGGATGATTCAGCGCGCGAACAGGGGGCCGGGCGGCGCTAACGACCCGTGAGTGCCGCGATTCAGCCGTTGCGCACGCCGCTGGGCGCCATGGAGCGGCGTACGGGCGCGGTGTCGGACCGAGCTTCGCTCAGCAACTCCCGCACCAGCGGCGAGGGACTGTGTCGAAACGCCGTAATGGCGTAGAAGTGCTCGAACACACCCGGGATATCACCGTAACGCTGCAGGCGCCCCTCGCGCAACTCATCCTGCACGACCACCGCCGGCAGCACGGCCATGGCCCCGGAATCCCGCGCCAGCAGCCGCAGCATTGCCATGTCGTCGACCTCGGCAGCGACCTCGATGCTCACGCGCATCTTCTCGCACCACAAGTCGAACTGGGTGCGTACGTCGCTGCTCGGTCCCGGGAGCACCATGCGCTGCCCCGCGATGTCATCGGGCAGCCGGAATTTCCGCCGACGGCGCCGAGGCGGTCCGACCAGGCACACGGTCTGGTGTGCGATCGCCATGCAGCGCCATGGCCGGGTTGATTCGGTAACGACCGGGCGGTTCGAGAGCACGACGTCCAGGTTATGCACCTGCAGGCGCGCGAGCAGTTCCTCGAGGCTGCCCGACTGTAGCGCAAGACGCATCTGCGGCCTGTTGAACAACGGCCGCAGCAGGTTCTCGATGAAGTTGCGTGACAGCGTCGCCACGACACCGACACGCAGCTGCTGCAGGCGCTGTCCGACTCCACCGCGAACCGTGGCCATCAGCTCCTGTCCGAGTCCGAAAATGCTGTCGGCGTAATCGAGGACCATCGCGCCGAAGTCCGTCAGCTGCAGCGAGCGCCCGATGCGCTCGAACAGCGGCCGGCCGAGATAGGCCTCGAGCTGACGGATCTGCGCCGACAACGCCGACTGCGACACGCGCAGCTCGCCGGCCGCGCGGGTGAGATGACCTTGCTTCGCCACCGTCCAGAAATACAGCAGATGCCGGAAGTTGAGGTTTCGCATGTTCTGTTTTACGGAACAATTTATTCAGTTAATTCTATTTTACGGATGTGCGGGTCACGTGAATACTCCTGCCGGTCATCACGCACCTCGGAGCATTCATGCTGCACGATCCGCAGTGGCTGGCCTGGCTCGTTCCCTCGATCTACGCACTCGGCGCCCTCGCTGCACTGAGCTCGCGCCGATGGTGGCGGGCTCTGGCGGTCGCGTGCGGCGCCGCGTGCGTGATCGCGCTGGCCGCCTTGGCGAGCGTGTTCGTGTGCACGTCGGGGTCGCAGGCGGGACTCGTTGATCGGACCGGCCCCACGGTCGCCGCACTGATCGGCTTCCTCGGCTGGATCATCGCCGGGTACTCCCGCAACAACCTTGCCGGGGAGCCCGGCGGGCGGCGCTACGTGATCGCCCTGCTGCTGACTCTCGCGGCCGTGAGCGTCGTGGTCACCACGGGCAACCTCGGAGTGCTGGTGCTCGCCTGGACGGTCAGCAGCCTCACCCTGCAGCCTCTGCTGAGCTTCTACCGTGACCGACCCGCCGCGCGTCTGATGGCGCGCAAAAAATTCCTCTCCAGCCGCCTCGCCGAGCTGTGCCTGGTGGGGGCTGCGGCACTACTGTATGCCAAGTGGCGCTCGTTTGATCTGTCAACGCTGGCGCGACTGGCAAGCGCTCCGGGACCGCTGCCCTTGGGAGTCGAACTCGCCGCCGTCCTGCTGGCGCTGGCCGTGCTGATCAAGAGCGCACAGCTGCCCGTACATGGTTGGCTCGTGCAGGTCATGGAGGCGCCGACCAGCGTTTCCGCCCTGATGCACGCCGGCGTGGTGAACCTCGGCGGGTACGTGCTCATCCGCATGGCACCGTTGGTTTCGGCCTGCGTTCCCGCCCAAGTGCTGCTCGTCGTCGTCGGCAGCGCAACCGCGGCGCTCGCCGGGTTGACGATGATGACCTGTTCCTCGGTGAAGGTGCGCCTGGCATGGTCGACGTGCTCGCAGATGGGGTGGATGCTCACCGAGTGCGGACTCGGCCTGTATGATCTGGCGCTGCTGCACCTGCTCGCCCACGCGCTGTACAAGGCGCATGCGTTCCTCTGCTGCGGCGAGGCGGTTCGCGACAGCCTTGCACAGCGGATGCTGACCGGCTCGGGCCCCGCTGCGCAGCGGCGTGGCAGTACCCGCCCGTTTCGGGCTGCCGGGCTCGGCGCGCTTTGCGTGGCCGGTTCCGCATTCCTCTGGCACGCGCTGCTGCACGTACCGGCCATCGCCTGGATCGCCGCGCTGTGCTGCGCGCTCGGCATTGCCGCAGCGCAGCTGGAACGCTCCAGCGCGCCCGGCATCCGTTGGCGCAGCCTCGCGATCGGGCTGTTCGCGGTGCAGCTGTATCTCGGCTGGGACACGGTCGTGCGCCGCGGACTCGGCGTTGGCGCCTCGTCCCCCGAGACGGGCCTGGCGATCTGGGCCGGCGCGTGCTTCACGGCACTTTACCTGGTGCAGTGCAGCGCGCGACGCTCCTCGGGTGCCCCAGGGGTCGCACCGATCCTGCACTGGGCGGCAGCGGGCTATTTTCTGGATGAGCCGCTCACCCGCCTGATCACCGCCCGAGGAGCTGCGCGTGGCGCAGCCGCTCGATCGGCGCGCGTAGCGCCCGTCGTGCAACAGCACGAACCGGGTGCGGCTTGAGCGCGGCCAGTGCAGCGGGGCGCACGGCGCAGTCCTGCCGCCAGGCGGCCCTGAGAGCCGCCTGCCGTACGGTCGCTCCGGCGTGGCCGCTGGATCAGCAGATCGCAGTCAGCCCTTACTGGGGTCTGATCGATCGTCCCTTCGCCGCGGCCGCGCAAAGGCTCCATCGCCTGATCGGCGCACCGCTGAGCCTCTCACGCGAGCAGTACCTGCGCCTCTGGCAAGACGGGCAAATCAATGCCGCGCATCTGGCGAAGGCTCTCGGTGAGCGGGCCACCAGCCTTTCACCGGCCGATGCGGTGGCAGCGCTGAGCAGCCCCGGCGCCACACAGGCAGGTCTGCCGCTGCTCTGCGACGTGCTCGATGCCGACGCCAGCAAGCGCGGCGGCATGTCGTGGAGCGCACGGGTAACGCAACAGATCAGTGAGTACTGTGCGACATACTTCGACTCGTTCCAGGCGGACTGGCATCCGCAGAGGGCCCAGGGGCTGTACGCCGGCTGGCGAGAGCAGATGCAGGCGGATCGATCCCTCATCCGGCGCGAGCGGACGGCTCCGCTGCCGAGCGAGGCCGCCGCCGCGCTCGACTGGGCGCTCGATCAGCTTGCCGTGCCCGAAGCGCACATACCCGATCTGCTGCAGGTAATCGCGCTGCGCATCGGCGGATGGGCCGCGTGGTGCGCGTATCTCGGCTGGCAGGCGGCCGAGCGCGCTCGTGACGATCCGCACTTGAGCGACCTGCTCATCATGCGCCTGTGCTGGGAGGCACTGTTGCATGATGGACTTCGCGACGCCTGCTCTGCCGGGTCGATCTGGATGGACCGATGGGCGGCCGCGCGCAGCGAGGATGATCCTCATGCCACGGAACCTGACCTTCTCTGGCAGCGTGCTCACGAGATCGCGTACCAACAGAACCTGTTCGACCGACTCGCTGCGATCCGCCCGAGCGCCCCGACCGGTGTCGACAATGGGTCGCACACGCAGATGGTCTTCTGCATCGATGTGCGCAGCGAGCGCATGCGCCGCGCCATTGAGACCCTCGACGATGCAGTCGCCACCCATGGGTTCGCAGGGTTTTTCGGCCTGCCAATCCGCCATGCTCCGCTCGGTACGGCGCTCCTGCGTCCGCAGGTACCGGGGCTGCTGGTCCCGACACTGCAGGCCACCGACTCGAGCGCAGACCCCGCACGCGACCGGGACCTGTCCGCCCGGCGGCAGACTGCCCTGCACCGCAGCGGCACCGACCACCTCTTCAAGCGCCTCCCGACGGGGGCATTCACTGCCGTAGAGGCCTTCGGTCTCACCTACCTGCCCCGCCTGCTGCTGCGCAGGCTCGGCCGCCCACCGCGCCCCATCGAGACGCTCGGCTTGAGCTCGCGGCAGCACCGCGAGCTGCATCCGCGGCTGTGCCTGGATGAGCCCGGAGGGATCGACCGGCAAGCGGACCTCGTGGCTGGGATCGTGCGCGCCATGGGTCTCCCCGAGCGCTTCGCCCGGCTACTCGTGCTCGTCGGGCACACGGCCCGCACCACGAACAATCCGCAAGCGGCGGGGCTCGCCTGCGGCGCTTGCGGCGGACACAGCGGCGAGACGAATGCCCGCCTGCTCGCCGACCTGCTCAGCAGCGCGCCGCTGCGCGCGGCACTCGCCGAGCGCGGCATCTGCATACCGAGGGAAACCGTCATCATCGCGGCACTGCACGAAACGGTAACCGACACATTCGAGCTGTTCGATCTTCAGCGCGTACCGCCCACCCATCAACCCGACATCAAGCGGCTGCAGGACACGTTGTCGCGCGCCGGAGCACGTGTACGGCGCGAGCGTGCCGAGAGTCTGGGACTGGCTCATCTGGCTGACCACGATGCCCGTCTGTTGCGCCAGTTGCGCCGCCGGAGCAACGATTGGGCACAAACTCGACCCGAATGGGGACTGGCGGACAACGCCGCCCTAATCATCGCACCGCGCGAACGCACCCGCGGAATCGACCTGCAGGGACGTGTATTCCTGCACGAATATCGCCCGAACGAGGATCCCGACGGAACCATTCTTGAGCAGACCCTCGCCGGGCCGATGATCGTGGCGCACTGGATCAACATGCAGTATTTCGGATCGACCGTCGATCCGGATCGACTCGGCAGCGGCAACAAGGTGCTGCACAACGTGCTCGGTGGCCACATCGGGGTGCTGGAGGGACGATCGGGCGATCTGCGTATCGGGCTCGCCAAACAATCGATCCACGACGGATCACGCTGGCGGCACACGCCCCTGCGACTCTCGGTGCTCATCGACGCGCCCCGCGCGGCCATCGAGCGTATCGTCGAGCCCCCCGGGCGTATTCGCGACCTGCTCGAGCACGAGTGGCTGTATCTGTTCCGGCTCGACGGGAGCCTCGTGGAGCGCTATCACGCCCAGCGCTGGGAAGTGTGGCGATGCGCGCGCGGCACAACGGGCAACGCTGCCGCCGTGGAGGACTCGGCGGCCCGCGCCGCACCCTTCAGCGCCTCGTCCCGGTGAATGCGCCGGACCGGCAGGCAAGCACGTCGTGTCGAACCGGAATACCGCCCGTCCCGATCCGCCGTACACGCGAGGGCTGCGGCCGCGCCGGGCGCTGCCCGCCGTCGTGCTCACCCGAAGCTCCGCGCCGCTCGGGAGCACGCCCGATGCCGGCAGAGCACTCAAGCTGCATCGGCGCGACGGGAACGTCCAATTGCGCACATCAATCGGAGGCTAACGCATGAGTCATCCCAGTTCCGCAGCCGGCGTCCTCAGCGCCGAGCGGCACATCGAGCGGGCGCTAATGCACCCTGCCTTCAGCGAATGGCTCAAAGTCACCCTGCGATCGGCCGTGCAGCGCGATCCGATCGCGCTAACCAACGACCTGGAACTGCTCACCCATCTGTTGCGCGCGTGGTGTGACGCACAGCTCGATCGCGATGGGGAATCGATCCCGGCCGGACGGATGATCGAACGGCAACCCTGCCCACCCGCCGACGCGGATCACCCGGCCGGCATTGACGCACGCGCTGCAACGAGAGACACGCACACAATGCCCAGCAAGCCCGGCGCATGAGCGCGCATTCGCCCGTCCGTTGTTCGCCCCGCAAGGCTCGCGATCGACCGCTGCGGCGGCAGGCGCGACGCGCATGTTCCGGCTCCCCCCGCCGCGGCCCGTGGCCGCGCCTATCCTTGACGCTTACGGGCTGCCGGGAGCAGCCTATGTCGGTGAGCCCGCACGACTCGACTCCCGCCGGCTCCCTCGCGCCGTCACGGCAGATTGCGCTGCTGATCGCGTGCCTGCTGCTGGCCTATGCGGCCGAGGGAATCGGCGCGATCGCCTCGGTCAACGCCGCAGCGTTCTATTCCCGCCTGGCTCAACCGAGTTGGGCGCCGCCGCCTTGGGTTTTCGGGCCCGTCTGGACGCTCCTCTATACGTTGATGGCCGTGGCATTGTGGCGGGTCTGGAACCGGCCGCGCGCTCCCGTCGGTGCGATCATCCTGTTCATCGCGCAGCTCGCCGTGAACGCGGCATGGTCGTGGCTATTCTTCCGCTGGCACCTCGGCACCCTGGCGTTCGGCTGGATCGTGCTGTTGCTGGCGCTGATCCTCGCCACCCTTGCCGCCTTCTGGTCTGTGCAGCGGGCAGCCGCGCTGCTGCTTGTCCCTTATCTCGGCTGGGTGGTCTTTGCCACGGCGCTCAGTTGGGCAATCTGGCGCGCAAACCCGGCGGCGTTGGGCTGAGCGAACCGGACTCGCCTCAGCGCAGCGGAAGCGCGGCCCGCGGCGAGCGACACTAGGTCTGTGCGCGGGTGAGGGACGCCGGGGATACAGCCGGCGCGTCATCGCGGGCGAGTCTCGGCCAACGACGCGCTCAGCGCACGCGGCAGAAGCAGTACGAGTACAGCCGGCCGCGCGTGCCGAAGCGTGCCAGCTCGGCCACCTGCCGCTCGTAGGGACTGACGCGCGAAGCGAGCGCTCCGAAGCCGGGCAGGCTCACGCGCGGCCCGAACAGCGAGACCGCCGTGAACGCCGCACGCGCCTGGGCACGCTGCAGCAGCATCTGCGTCCACGACAGGCGCGGATGGAGGAACTCG
>JAKBCE010000124.1 GCA_021808195.1 Pseudomonadota bacterium | reverse complement strand
CCGTCGCCTCGGACGCGCTCGCCTCGAAATGCACGCCGAGCTCCGCCAAGATGTCCTCGGCGTCGGCCAGCACGTCCATGAGGTGCGAGATGGGCGCACCCTGATAGCCGCCTACGTAAGCGACGCCCGATTGCAGCAGCGCTTTGGTGACCGCCAGAATCCCTTCGCCGCGAAACTCCGCGCCCGCGCCGAGCCGCAGAGACTCGACTTGCTTCGCAAACGAACGCTCGGCCATGGGCCCGCCGGCGCCTAGCTCACCGGCACCAGCGCCAGCACCCGCAGGGGGCTGCCGGAGCCGTTGACGATTTTCAGCGGCGGGGCGATCACGACGGCGCCGGTCGCCGGCAGCTGGTCGAGATTCGTCAGACTGGCGAGCCCGAAGCGGTTCGATCCGTGCATGAGGGTATGACAGGGAAACATCGGCTCGAAGGTCGGCGCCTGACCGGCATCGGTACCGACCGTCTCGACGCCGACGCCGAGGATATCCCGTTCACGCGCCAGGAACGGCACGCACTGCGGATGAAATCCCGGGGTATGCGCCCCGTCGGCGCCGATGTTCAGGAAGTCCTTTGCGGCCGTACGCTTCGACCAGTCGGTCCGGATCAGCACCCAGGCGCCGACCGGGATGCGGCCGTGACGGGACTCCCAGGCTTCGACGTTCTCGCGTGTCAGCAGATAGTCCGCATTCGAGCGAACGTTCTGCGACACATCGATCACGCACGCCGGACCGATGAAGCGCTCGACCGGAATGTTGTGGGTCGCATTCTGCGGGTAATCCTTACCGGTCACCCAGTGAATCGGGGCGTCGAAATGCGTCCCGGTATGCTCCCCGCAGGAAATATTGTTCCAGTACCACGCCGGCCCGCGTTCGTCGTAGCGGGAGATCTCCTGCAACGCGAACGGCTTGGACGGCGCGAACTGTGGCGGCAGCTGGATCGTCGCCGTCGACGGCTCGAGCGGGACCGTCAGATCCACCACCCGGACGGCACCGCCGGCCAGCGCGGCAACGAGTTCAGCGAGGACCTGGGCCTGGGGGGCTTTGGCAGCAGCACTCATGTCACTTGTCTCCACTTGAGCGAACCGACGGGCCAAGGGAATTATATTTGACACCTCAAGCAATTGGGAATATAACACAGGCCCTCGGTGAATGCGATACCGCCTGAAGACGGGGGAGACCGCCGTGAAACGAGTCGTCTGTGTCGGCGGCGGGCCGGCTGGACTGTACGCCGCCATCTTGCTGCGTAAAGCATTGCCACACGCCCGGATCGATGTATTCGAGCGCAATCGGCCGGATGACACCTTCGGCTGGGGCGTCGTGTTCTCCGATCGGACCATCGAGAACTTCCGCCGCGCCGATGCCCCCACGCATGCGGCGATCACCGGGGAGTTCCATCATTGGGACGACATCGCGATCCACTTTCGCGGCCGCACCTTCCTCAGCGGCGGACACGGCTTCTGCGGCCTGGGGCGCAAGCGACTGCTCGCACTGCTGCAGGCGCGCGCGCATGAGCTCGGCGTGCAGCAGCACTTCCAGCATGAGATCGACCGCGACGAAGAATTCGACGATGCCGACCTGATCGTGGCCGCCGACGGGGTCAACAGCAGAACCCGCACCCGTCACGCCGAGGCGTTCGCACCCGAACTCGACCGGCGCAACTGCCGCTACATCTGGCTCGGCACGACTCAGCGCTTCGCTGCATTCACCTTCGCGTTCGAACAGACCGAGCACGGCTGGTTCCAGATCCACGCCTACCAGTTCAGTGACGAGCTCTCCACCGTGATCGTCGAGACGCGCGAGGAGACCTGGAAGGCCCATGGACTCGACCGCTGCGACACCGCCGCATCGATCGCCTTCTGCGAGCAGCTGTTTGCCCGCTACCTCGGCGGCCACCGCCTGCAGAGCAACGCGACGCACCTGCGCGGCTCGGCATGGCTGAACTTTCTGCGCGTGAACTGCAAGCACTGGTCGCACGGCAAGCGGGTTCTGATCGGCGACGCCGCGCACACCGCACATTTCTCCATCGGCTCGGGCACGAAGCTCGCCATGGAGGATGCCATCTCGCTCTCGCAGCACGTGACCTCCGGGGCACCTCTCGCCGAAGCGCTGCACGCGTATCAGAAGGAACGCAGCCTCGAGGTATTGAAGCTGCAGAGCGCGGCGCGCAACCGCATGGAATGGTTCGAGCACGTCGCACGCTACGCGCAGCTCGAACCGGAGCAGTTCGCCTACAGCCTGCTCACCGGCAGTCAGCGCATCGGCCACGAGAACCTCAAGGCGCGCGACTCGCGATTCGTCGAGGGTTTCGAGCACTGGCTCGCGGGGCGAGCCGGCGTGGAGAAGCGACGCCCGCCGATGTTCCTGCCGTTTCGGCTGCGCGGTCTGGAGCTGGAGAACCGCGTGGTCGTCTCCCCCATGGCCCAGTACAGCGCCACCGATGGAATGCCCGAGGAATGGCATCTCGTGCACTACGGGCACCGGGCACTCGGCGGGGCGGGACTCATTTATACGGAGATGACCTGCGTCTCGCCGGAAGGTCGCATCACACCGGGCTGCACGGGCCTGTGGAACGAAGCGCAATGCGACGCCTGGCGCAAAATCGTCCGCTTCGTGCACGCCCGCACGCCGGCCCGGATCTGCCTCCAGCTTGGTCACGCCGGCCGCAAAGGATCGACCCAGCTCGGCTGGCAGCGCATGGATCACCCGCTCGAGCACGACAACTGGCCGCTCATGGCGCCCTCGCCCCTGCCGTACCTGGACGGTATCAGCGCGACGCCGCACGAGATGTCGCGCGCGGACATGGATGCGGTGCGCGAGCAGTTCGTGCGCGCCGCCCGGCTCGGGGCCGAGGCGGGCTTCGACATGCTCGAGCTGCACATGGCCCATGGCTATCTGCTCGCCTCGTTCCTCTCGCCGCTGACCAACCAACGGCGCGACGAATACGGCGGCAGCATCGGCGGCCGGCTGCGCTTCCCGCTCGAGGTCCTCAATGCCGTGCGCGCGGCGTGGCCCGGCGAACGTCCCCTCTCGGTGCGTCTCTCGGCCACGGACTGGGCCGAGGGGGGACTTTCCGAGGAGGACCTGCTGGCGATCGCCCGGGCACTGAAGGCCGCGGACACCGACCTGATCGATGTCTCGACCGGCCAGACCGTCCCGTGGCAGGCGCCCGTGTACGGGCGGATGTGGCAGACCCCCTTCGCCGATGAAGTGCGCAACGAAATCGGCATCGCCACGCTCGCAGTCGGGAACATCTACGAATCCGACCACGTCAACACCATCATCGCGGCCGGACGCGCCGACCTGTGTGCGATCGCCCGGCCGCATCTGGCCAACCCGGCGTGGACGCTCGAGGCAGCTGCCCGACAGGGCTACTCCGCGCAATGGTGGCCGAAGCCGTATCTGGCGGGCAAGGCCCAGCTGGAGCGCAACGTGCAGCGCTCGATGGTGGCCGGAGCCGCGGAGTGATGCACTCGGGCACAGCCGCCGAGAACGCGCCGCTCGCCGGCAGGCATGCGGTCGTGACCGGTGCTGGTCGGGGCATTGGGGCCGCATGCGCCGCGGCGCTCACCGCCGACGGGGCGCGCGTGACGCTCCTTGGCCGAGAACTCGCCCATCTGCAGGACACCGCACGAACGCTCGGCGGAGCGGCGCGGGCTCTGCCACTCGAGGCGGACGTCACCGACGAGGCCGCATTGGAGCGCGCGTTCCGCGCAGCTCGCGCCGAATTCGGCCCCGTGCACATTCTGATCAACAACGCCGGCCGCGCCACGAGCGCGAAATTCACCGACACCGATCCAGCGCTCTGGCAAGCGATGCTCGCCGTCAATCTCACTGGTCCGTACCTGTGTGCCCGGCTAGCGATCCCGGACATGCTCGCTGAAGGGTTTGGACGCGTCGTCAACATCGCGAGCACCGCCGGGCTGCGCGGGGGCGCTTACATCGCAGCGTACGCCGCCTCCAAGCATGGCGTCGTCGGACTAACGCGCTCGCTCGCGCTCGAGTACGCAGCACATCCGATCACGGTCAATGCCCTGTGCCCTGGATTCACGGACACCGACATCGTCAAGGACGCGATCGCTCGCATCACGCGCAAGACCGGCCGCACCCCGGAACAGGCGCTCGATTCACTGCTCGGCGCAAACCCGCAGCGGCGACTCATCGCACCAGCCGAAGTGGCCCACGCGATGCTGTGGCTGTGCCGTCCGGGAACCGAGAGCATCACGGGGCAAAGTCTCGCAATCGCAGGCGGGGAGGTGTACTGATGGCCCGCAACACAGAGGGCAAGGAAAAGACGGGCGCCGTCCCGGTCGACGCCGAGACGCGGCTGAATGACGATCATCACATCTCGGTACGCCTGTGGCTGCGGCTGCTCTCCTGCACCAACCAGGTGGAGGGGCGTATTCGCCAGAACCTGCAGACGCGTTTCGGCACCACGCTGCCGCGCTTCGACCTGATGGCACAGCTCGAGCGGGCGCCGGACGGGCTGAAGATGAGCGAACTGTCGCAGCGCATGATGGTCACCGGCGGCAACGTCACGGGCATCACCGACGGCCTGCAGAAAGAGGGGCTGGTGATCCGCGAGGTCGACCCGGCCGATCGGCGCGCATTTCGGGTCAAACTCACCCCCGAGGGCGTGCGCCAGTTCGCCCGCATGGCGAGCGAGCATGAACAATGGGTCATCGATCTGTTCAGCAAACTCTCGGTGCGCCAGAAGCGCGACCTGATGGATCTGCTCGGGCTCCTGAAGGAGTTCGCGCAGCTGCCGGCACAGCATTGAAGGGGTCCGCATGAGCCCTGAGCGCACTTTTGACATCGAGCGGTTCGAACCGCGCCACTTCCGTTGGCACTCGCACGAGCGTGTCGGGGTGATCACCCTCGACCGACCGGAGCGCAAGAATCCCCTGACGTTCGACTCGTACGCGGAGCTTCGCGACCTGTTTCGCAACCTGCGCTCGGTGCAGAGCATCCGTGCCGTCGTGCTCACCGGCGCGGGCGGCAATTTCTGCTCCGGCGGCGACGTGCACGAGATCATCGGACCGCTCACGGCCATGGACGCGGCCGGACTGCTCGCGTTCACGCAGATGACGGGCGATCTGGTCAAGGCGATGCGCGCCTGTCCGCAGCCCATCATCGCCGCTGTCGATGGCGTATGCGCCGGCGCCGGCGCCATCCTCGCGATGGCCTCGGACTTTCGCCTCGGAACGGCGCTGGCGCGCACCGCGTTCCTGTTCACGCGCGTCGGACTGGCCGGGTGCGACATGGGTGCCTGCGCGATCCTGCCCCGGCTCATCGGTCAGGGCCGCGCCGCGGAACTGCTCTACACCGGGCGCGCCATGTCGGCACAGGAGGGACTGGCGTGGGGATTCTTCAATCGCCTCGAAGAGTGCGCGGCGCTGCTCGGCACGGCCATGGACCTCGCCGGGCAGATCGCCCGCGGACCGACGCTCGCCCATGCGATGACCAAGCGGATGCTGCACGAGGAGTGGCACCTGCCGCTCGATGCGGCCATCGACGCGGAGGCACAGGCCCAGGCGCAGTGCATGCAGACGCAGGATTTTCACCGCGCCTACCACGCATTCGTCGCCAAACAGAAGCCGCATTTCGAAGGAAACTGACCTCGTGAGCGCCCGCAGTCCCCTCGAATGGCCCTTCTTCACGCCGGCGCACCGCGCGCTCGGAACGCGGCTTCAGACGTGGGCCGAGCAACACTTGGCGCAGGCTGGAGGCGCGGAAGACGCCCCGGCCGTGGAGCGCGCCTGCCGCTCGCTCGCCGTGACCATGGGCGAGGCGGGCTGGACCGCGTATTGCGTAGGCCGCGGCGGGCAGGGATCGGCCGAGTCGGCCGGTCCGGCCTTCGACGTGCGCGCACTCGCCTTGATCCGCGAGACTTTCGCGCGCCACGATGCGCTCGCGGACTTCGTGTTCGCGATGCAGGGTCTCGGCAGTGGACCGATCTCGCTGGCAGGTTCCGCGCAACTGAAGGCCCGTTACTTGCCGAGAGTCGCCAGCGGAGCGGCCCTCGCAGCGTTCGCCCTATCGGAACCCGATGCCGGCTCGGACGTCGCAGCGCTGGAGTGTTCGGCTCGCCGCGAGGGTGACAGTTATGTCCTCGACGGCCAGAAGACTTGGATTTCCAATGGCGGCATCGCCGACTTCTATTGCGTTTTTGCGCGAACCGGTGCGCCGCAGCGCCGCCCGGACGGGGCCGTGAGCGCCGAGGGCATCAGCGCTTTCGTGGTCGACGCCGACGCGCCGGGGCTCGAGATCGCCGAGCGATTCACACCGATATCCCCGCATCCGCTGGCGCGTCTGCGTCTGCACGCCTGTCGGGTACCGGCCGCCCAACGCCTCGGAAACGAGGGTGAGGGCTTCAAGCTCGCCATGCGCACCCTCGATGTGTTTCGCACCACCGTAGCCGGCGCAGCGCTCGGTCTGGCGCAATGCGCGTTCGATGCGGCACTCGCCCATGTCGGCGAGCGCCGGATGTTCGGACGCACGCTCGCGGACTTCCAGCTCACCCAGGCCTCGCTCGCCGACATGGCGGCCGAACTCGATGCCGCCCGGCTGCTCACCTACCGCGCCGCCTGGCTGCGCGATCTGGGCGAAGCGGCCACCCAGGAAGTGGCGATTGCAAAAATGACCGCCACCGAATCGGCACAGCGGATCATCGATCGCGCGCTGCAGCTGTTCGGCGGCCGCGGCGTGGTCCGCGGGGAACGCCTGGAGCGGCTGTACCGCGATATCCGCGCATTGCGCATTTACGAGGGTGCCACGGAGGTTCAGAAATTGATCATTGGTCGCGAACTGTTGCGTTCATCGCGAGGCAGACGAATTGAGCATGTTTGAAACTCTGCAACCGAAGGGCTGGCTGCGGCCCTCGGGCTACAGCAACGGCGTGCTCGCACAGGGGCGCCAGATCTTCGTCGCCGGCCAGATCGGCTGGGACTCGCGCACCGGGCGGATCACCAG
>JAKBCE010000036.1 GCA_021808195.1 Pseudomonadota bacterium | reverse complement strand
TACGAGCGCATTGCTCGACGTATGTCGGGGCGCTCGCCCGGTGAGCTTCGGCTATCTGCAATCACGGTTTCCGAACTGAGATTCGGCGCCGCAAACGGCGAGTTTCGCAAGGAGAACGAGGCGGCCCTCGAGGAGCTCCTCGACCTGTTTGAGCTCGAGGACCTTCCCTGCGGGGCGGCCAAGGACTTCGCCGATATCAAAGTCGCCTTGCTATCTAAGGGAAAGCCAATCGGTCCATATGACATGTTGATTGCATCGCACGCGCGCCACATCTCTGCGACGGTGGTGACTAACAATGAACGCGAGTTCCGCCGTGTCCCGGGCCTTTCTGTGGAGAATTGGCTGAAGCCTTGAGTGCTCATGCACGGGGGAGACCACGCAAGGCGGCGGGCCGGAGTCGGCCAAGTGAAATTGTCCCTACGCGACGGACCTCTGAGATGGGCCTTGATCGACGTGTTGCATTCCCAAGAAACTCACGCCGCGCCCATATTGCACTCCTGTAATACGTAGCCGAGATCCTGAGCCCGGCGGCGCAAGTTATCGAGGATCCTCTGCCGGTATCTTTCTTCGTAGTACGTGGCCCCGCGATTGGCGTAATCCATGCCGTGACGCAGGGCGTTATAGAACAGCACTGCGAGCTTGCGTGCGGTCGCCGTCACGGCCTTGGCCTTCCCGATCCGCCCCGATAACCGGCGGTAAAACGCACCCAAAGCGGTTTGAGTGCGGCCCACGGTGGTCGCGGCAAGTCGCAAGGCGGCCCGCCGCACGGCTCGATGAGCACCGAGTGCGCGAGGAGAGCACCTTGCCCCAGATATTTTGTTGCCGGGCGAGAGACACAGCCATGAGGTGAAGTGCTTGACAGAAGGCCAGCGTGAACCGTCCCGTGTTTTCGTGGAGGCTGTTGGGTTTGAGTCAGGCGGCTTGCAGGACCTGACGATTGTGCTGCTGCCAGTAGTGTGCCTCAGCTTCTGCAGGTGGGATGTAGCCGATGGGTTCGAGCAGGCGGCGATGGCTGAAGCAATCGACCCGGTGGACATCAGGGGTGAGCGTCAACAACCGGCGTGAGTCGTGCGCGCCGATGCGCTGGATTTGCCTGCCCCGTGCACGCGGGTATAGACCTGCCGGTCTGGTCGCGGCGCATTCAGTTCGCTAACTTCATCTGCGCCGCCCACTGCTGCAGTTCGGCCTGCGTGATCGGAGCGTGACCGTCGCCGGTTGCGACGGTGTTCCAGATCTCGATTTCGGTGGGGTGGTAGGTGCTGATGGCGTAGGGGATCAGCGTTGCAAAGTCGACGGATTGCCCGGCAGTCTGGAATTCCAGCGGTGAGATCGTCGGCGGCGTGGCTGCCTGCGCTGCGGCGTAGAGCGTCTGGAACTCGGTGTAGATCGCTTGATCGGCAGGGTTCACGAATGGAATGTCCAGGTCGTGGTTGGCGACCACGGCGCGCGTTCCCAGTGAGGCGCGGAAGTTCTGCATCACCTGCACCGTGAAAGCTGTTCCGGCGTTGGATGCGGGATTCGACTGGGTCAGGTACAGCGGGTTGAAGGTGTAGTCGAGCGGGGCCTGCTTCCAAGCCGCGTAATCCTGTGCCGCGTTGCTCAGGCAGGTTTCCATCTGCGCATCGCTGTAGCCGGCGGCCAGCAGCGCCTGCTGGCTCACTGCGTCCCCGGGCAGGACGAAGGGTTCGGCGGTGATCGACGAACACACGCTGATCGCCACTTCGCCCATTGCGGGATTGCTGTCGTAGACCGCGGCCAGGTGGTTCTGCAACTGCGTCCACAGCGCCGTGTACTGCGCCGTCCAGAAGTCGGGGAAGGTCGCCGAGTTGCCGGCACTGTCCGTCAATGTGACCGAGCCGACTTGCTGCATCACCCATGCGGGTGTATTAACGCCGGCAAAGATGCGCAGCTTGCCCACCAGCGGTGTCGCGGGGTATTTCGCGTTGTAGGCGGCGATATTCTGCAATGCGTCGTCGATGACGCTGTCGTCGAACACGCCGGGCTGCGGCTCCAGTTGCGACCAGGTAGCCTGGATGACCGCGGCGACGTAGACACCCGGATGGGCGTTGGCTTCGAGCAGTCGGTTCTGCGGCAGCCCGCCTACGCCCAGGTTGACCCAGTTCTCGCTGCCCATGGTGACGAGGCCAATCAAGGCTGGTTTGGCCTGTGGCGCGGTCTGGATGGCGAACACCGCCGAGGCCGACTGGTTCTGGTTCATCGTGACGGCGCAGTTGGTTGACGATCCACTGCATGCGCCCATCCAACCGCTGAAGAGATAACCAGACCCGGGCGTTGCCTGCAGCGTCACCTGATTGCCTGAGGTGAACGAGGCGCTGCAGGAACTGCCGCAATTGATGCCGGCGGGACTGGACGTCACCGTCCCGTTGCCACTGGTGCTGACGGAAAGCGTGAATGTCACTGTCGGCGTGGGCGCTGGTGTGGACGAACTGCCGCCTCCACCACCGCAACCTGCAAGTAGGCCGAATAGAACCAGCGCAAGAGTCAGGCGCACACTGGCGACCGGCTTGCCTGCAGCGAGAGCGCGACTGTATGGCCCCGTCATCACGAAGAAATCGATGCCCCGCGACGCGGCGCTGTAGCGCATGCAAACGGACGAGGCGTTACAGCGTTGACGCCCGACTCCATTTTGCCGGCGGCGAAAAGCGAGGGGATTACCCAGCGCGCGGCTGGGCATCGCTGGGCTTAGGGGACCATCTGAAAAAGCCACCCCAAGTGCGGCTTCAACATTGCAGCTTGCGTACCGAGCAAGCCGATGTGGATTGGACGCGACGATTCGGCGTGCGCAACGGCCAGCGGCTTCCGCGCGAGATGGGCGCGGCAAGATCGAGCACATGGGCATGCCTGCCCTCGACGGGCGCGTCGCGGCGGGCAGGCAGAATCATCCGCGAGTAACCGGCCGGCCCTTCGACCGAGTGCAGACTTGCTGTGTCCACGCCATGGCCCCTGCGCGTGGTGCATGAAGGGTGCTGGATGTGCTGTTGATGGTAAGCGCCTTGTGATGATCGAGCGTCCCGTCCTTCGCTTTAGGGGCCGCCCAGGTGACCCAGCGGTAGGGCTTCTCGAGAATGTAGCTGTATCTCTTGCCCTCAAGCGCCGCTTCCTGGCGCTTGTCCTCCTCCAGCCCGTCGAGGTATTTCAGGAACAGGAGCCAGGAGGTTTGCTCGGTGTAGTCGAGCTCGGTGGTGCAGCCCGCTTCCTTGCGCAGCACGCCGTCGATGTTGCGAAACGCTTGTTCAAACATTATGAAACCTGCTGAGTCATGCTTCTGTCACTCCACCCAAGGGAGCCTGTCGTGGGAGCGTCGTACCCGCAACGGTCCGCTCCCCTTGCTCCACCGTCCGGGCGTCGAGAGAGCCGCGACTTCCCGGTCTTCGTGATGGAAATGTCGGCTGCAGTGCCATGCCCTTCGCTGCCTCTCCCCTACCGCGGCTTCTTGCGCTTTCTGCGGCGTGCAGCCGCAACCTTGCGCTTCGGTGGGCGCTTTGCTTTAGGTTTAACGCCGAGCTGCGTCAGCAACTGCCGCGCGGTGAGGATCCGCGTGCGCTGAAAGACCTTGAGCGCGAGCAAATCGTGCTTATCGCCGGTGACGAGCACGTCGGCCTCGCCGGCCTGGGCCATCGCCAAGAGAAAATTGTCTCCTGGGTCTTTCGATGCGTCGATGACGGGGAGTGTTCCCAGCGGGATCGCCAGGCGCCGCAACTCGTTGTACATCGCACCGGCTGCGGCGGGCTCGATGAATGGTCGCAGATGGGGATAGCGCGTCACGCGTCGGAACTCTTCCAGCTGCTCCTCACTCGTCAGCAGTTGGAACCGCCCTTCTCGCCAGGCCCCATAGAGCCGATCGGTCGGGCCTCCCGGGGTCAGCAGCGCGCTGCAGAGAACGTTGGTGTCGAGGATCGCCCTCATCTGCGCGCGGTAGCAAATCGCTCCGCGCGCACGAAACGCAGCGCCTCATCGATCGCCGCTTCGATCTCGGCAGGAGGCACATTGGCATTGCGCGCCTTGGTCTCTGCCACCGTCTGATCGAGTACCCGCCAGCGCACGGCTTCCTCGATGAACTTGGCGAGATCGCCCTTCTTCATGCCCCGCTGGGCCAGGAAGGTGCGCACGGACACATCCGTGTCCTTGGAAACCCGGACGGTCCACCTCACTGGCTGCTCCATGATCACACTCAATTTTACGCCTAGACGTCTAGGCGTCAGTGTACACCCGGACGGGTCCTGCGTACACGCGAGATCGTTCGCCCATTGTTCGAGCGCCCGCCGCATCTCCTTCACATAGGCGTACCGATTGTAAATTGCGGTCACGCTGCCATCGGAGTGCCCGAGCACCCGTTTGGCGAGCTTGTCGCCCGCGTCACCGAGGCTCTCCGCAAGGCGCGTCGCGACCGGCCGACGCAGATCGTGCGAGGTGAACTTCTTCGAAGACTTCTCTCCAGTGATCGCAAGAATCGCATCCAGAAGGCGCGCCTGGAAATACTTCGGCACCCCTTGGATTGGCGCCCGCCCATCAGTGCTCGGCAAGAGGTATTCACCATTCTTCGGCTTCGGTATGCGCTTGAGAATCTCCATCGCCTGCGACACGAGCGGCACGACGTGGACGTGATCGCTCTTGTATTCGCCAGCGGGAATCACCATCAGCGCCTGATCCGTGTCGATCCAGCTGACGCGGGCCGAAGCCCATTCATCGCACCGACGCCCCGTGAGGAGCATCAGCTGCAAATGTGTCCCGAACGGATATCCGGTCAATTCCGCGGCCTGCCACACGATGCGGGCCTCGTTCAATGACAGAACGACGTCCCTCGCTTTCTTTATTCGGCAGGTTTTTGACGATTCACGGGGTTCACTGCCGCACAGGCAGCTCAGAAGTCCACACAGTTTGAGGCCCGAGGAGTTCCCCCCGCCCCGCGATGGGCGCTCGGTGCGGCTCATAGTCTTGGCGGATCTGCTCATCGGGCGTGAGTTCCTCGGCGGAGGGTTGCTGCGGCTCGGCCGTTGCGCCTGCCTCGGTTCCAGCACCGTGGCTGCGGGCTCATGGGGCAAAAGCCACGCCGGGCCTGCTTGAGATAGGAGTGGGCTCAGTACAAACGACTCACGAATCGTGGCTCACCGCTTGAGATCGTCTCCTCGAGATCGGACGCGCAGAGCCGAAGGCGCGCTGCAGCCACCTCGCTGAGGTCGCGCGCTCGACGTTCGTTGCGATCCGCATACAGATCGAGCACGGGCCTCAGGGACGACTGGAATCCGGGTACCGCCACCGATCTATCTCCCCAAGGAGGGCTTGCCCGCAGGTCCGGACGTTCCAGCGGGATCGTTCTTCTCCGCAGCCATACGGCCACCGCCAGGCTTGTACTCCCGAGAGATTGCACCGCGCACGTCGGCTCGATCTGCACTGCAGCGCCGGCGGTCACTGCTCGCGGTCGGCACATCCAGCCGCCGCGGCCGGGGCTTGCTGGTGCGGTGAGCGGCCGCGGTAAATTTGACGGCATGCGCGATCCCCGACTCGAGCTCACCGCCCAGGAATTGATCTACGCCGCGAGGGCGCTGCGCGCCCAGGCTCGATGCGCATCGGAATGTGGCGCCGACCCGCAGTATGGGTCAACGCGGGAGATTTTCCGCATCGCGGCTAGAAACACGCAGGACCTGGCGGTGAAGATTCAGCGCATCGCAGAGGAAATCGCCCGCCGCTCGTTTCCCGGAATGCCCGTGCCCTGACCCCGAGCGATCGGGCAACGACGCCCGCCGTGCGGATGAACTGCAGATCCCCAGCCAGTCGCCACCGTGAAAACGCATCGACGGATTGGAGCGGCGTCCCATGGCCGCCACGGCTATTCGCGTCCACCGCCAACGACGGCATTCTGCAGGTAGCTATGCCGTACTTTTGCCGTACTTTTTGGGGCGATAATCGCTAAGTACTTGATTTTATGGTGGGCGGTACTGGGATCGAACCAGTGGCCCCTGCCGTGTGAAAGCAGTGCTCTACCGCTGAGCTAACCGCCCATCCCTCAAGGGACGGCAAGTCTAGCGATGAAGTCCACCGGACGCAACGCGCGGGCCCCGGGCAAGGCACTGGTAGATTCCACCATCCCAAATGCGACCGGCGTCACACTCCCCCCGCCTTGCGAGGCTCAAGTCCCGGCGCGTCCCCGTCGATACAGCTCGGAAGACGAACGTCGCCCCCCTTGCCTCACGGGCGGCCAGGGGTTCACTGCGACTATGCCTGCCACCGCTGCACTGCGTGTCATTGATTCAGTGCTGATCGTTGATGACAGCGGTGTGCAGCGCAGTCTCGGCGCGGCGCTGTGCCGGGAACTGCGCATCACGGACGTTCACCAGGCCGAGGACGGCGTCGCCGCGCTCGCGCTGCTCGACACCCTGGCAAACCCGCCGGATCTGCTGATCGTGGATCTGGAAATGCCGAACATGGACGGCCCGGAGCTGCTGGCCGCACTCTCGGCGCGGCGCCTGCGCTCCCCGATCATCGTCGCCTCTTCACGCGAGAGCGCGCTGCGCCAGTCGGTCGAAGATATGGGTACGGCACTGGGTCTGCGTATTCTTGGCAGCCTGCCGAAACCCTTGACCCAGTCCGCGCTCGGTACATTGTTGCGCCGCCAGACGAGCATAGGACCTGCGGAGAGCCCGGAAAACAAAGCCACGCCGGTTGACCCGCAGGAGCTGCGCCTCGCGCTCGAGCGCGAGGAGATCATCGTCTACTACCATCCTCAGGTCGAAATCGGCACCTGCCGGGTCCGGGGGCTCGAAGCGCTCGCCCGCTGGCATCACCCCAGCCGCGGCTGGATCCCCCCCGATGCCTTCATCCCGGTCGCCGAGCAGCACGGACTCATTCACGCCCTGACGCTGCGCGTGATGGATCTGGCGATGGCCCAGACCGCGCAATGGTCACGCCTCGGACTCGACCTGTCGATTGCGGTGAACATCTCGCCTCTGCTGCTCGAGCGCGGCGAGCTCGTGCAGGAAATCTCGGATCTGCAGCGCAAGCACCATCTGCGCGCCGAACAGGTGGTTCTCGAGGTCACCGAGAGCTCGCTGCTGCGCGAGCTGGCGGTCGCCCTCGGCGTGCTGACGCGGCTTAGGCTGCGCGGCTTCAGGCTGTCACTCGATGACTACGGCACCGGCTTCTCCTCGATGCAGCAGCTGGCGCGCATTCCATTCACGGAGCTGAAGATCGACCGCAGCTTCGTGCACGGGGCGGCCGAGCGCGAGAGCCTGCAGGTGATTCTGCGCTCAGCGCTCGACATGGCAAGTGAGCTCGGCCTGGAGACCGTCGCCGAGGGGGTCGAATCGCTGCAGGACTGGAAACTCGTGCGGCAGTACGGCTGCACGCTGGCGCAGGGCTGGTTGCTCGCCAAAGCGATGTCACCCGGCGATTTCGAGCCCTGGCTGCGCCGGCTGCGCACGCATCGGCCCGAACTGCTCGGCTGAACTCCTAGCCTCTCTCGCCCGGCGGACCGCCCCCTCCGCCGCTTGCCGGTTGCGCGCATGGGACGCACGACCCGATACTGGCCGACTCGCTGCCCTTATCACGGCCCCTCGTGTCCCGACGCCTCCCGCACAATGTTCGCTGCCTGCTTGCTGCCCGGGCGACGCGCAGCGTCGGCCAGGGTGCAACGGTTGCGAGCTTCAGCCTGTACCTGCACGCGCTTGGCTTCAGCGGCACGGCCATCGGCGTGATTCTCATGGCGGGACTGGCCTTCGGCGCGCTCCTGACGCTGATCATCGGCCCACTCGGTGATCGCATGAGCCGCCGACGGCTGCTCATCGCCTATGAACTCGCCGCCGCGGCCGCCGCACTCGCCGCCATCCTCACCCCGAACCAGGCGGTGCTCATCGCCGCCTCGACGCTCGCGGGCTTCGGGCGCGGCGCGAACGGCGCGGCCGGGCCATTCTCTCCGGTCGAGCAGGCCTGGCTCGCGCGCGAAGTGGACGGGGAGGAGCGCCGGCGTGCACTGTCATACAACGCGACTCTCGGCTTCCTCGGCATGGGCGTGGGGGCACTGCTCGTTGCCGTGCCGCCGCTGTTCGGCCTCGGCTATACCGATCTCGGCAGCTTCCGCGTGCTCTTTGCGCTGCCGCTGCTCGGCTCGCTCGTGTCGCTCGGCCTGGTGGCCTGGACCCGCGAAGTGCCCGAGGTGCGCCGCGCTGCCGCCCACGATCAGCACCACGAGGCACGGATCAAGCGCGATGAGAACCGCCGGATCCGCAAACTCGCCCTCACCAACGCCATCAACGGACTTGCCATCGGCATCATCGGACCGCTGATCGCCTACTGGTTCCTGCGCCGTTACGCGCAGGGCCCGCAAGTGATCGGTCCGGCGCTCGCGGCGAGTTTTGCACTCGCCACGCTCGGCTCGGTACTCGCGCACCGGCTGAGCCGACGCATCGGTAGCGTGCGGGCCGTAACCGCCATGCGGGTGGTGGGACTGGCCATGCTGCTCGGCATGCCCTTCTCGCCCGACTTCGCCCTCGCCGCCGCCCTGTACGCGCTGCGCAGCGTGTTCAACCGCGGCACGGCCGGAGTCCGTCAAGCCGTCGCGGCGGGACTGACCCGCGCGGAACGGCGCGGCGTGGCTGCGACGGTGCAGAACCTCTCGATGCAGATTCCCCGCGCAGTCGGTCCGGTGATCGGCGGCTGGTTGATCCATCGCGGCGAGTTCACCACGCCGTTTCTGATCGCCGTGGGGCTGCAGGCGCTGTACATCGTGCTCTATCAACGCTTCTTCGGCGCCATCGAGCCCGCCGCCCGCAGCGTGCCCACCCCGAGCGGCGATGCCTCCCTGTGAGGCCCTGCGCAGGCGCTGCGCCTCACAGCGGTTGTGCCAACAACATATCGAGCGCCGCCTGGGCCTGTTGTAACCCCGCCCGCACTGCGATCACATCGGCTCGCACTGCATCGAGCGAACCAAGCACGGCGCAATAGCCGGCGAGCGTCAGCTCGCCGCGACGGTAGCTCAGATCCGCAGCAGCGCGGGCCCGCTCCAGATGCTCAGCGCGCGCATCGAGCACACGCAGTTGCCGATGCATGATCCGCACGGCGTGCTCGACCTGATCTGCCCCATTGATCGCCGCATCGAGCCGAGCCTGATACTGCCGATACAGGTAGGCGCGCGTCGCGCGCGCAATCGCGATCCCGCCCCGGTTGCGATTGAACAGCGGCAATGTCAGCTGCACATTGAACCCCACGGTGCGCACGCCCTGATCGGCGCTGTGCGCATAATCGACGCCGACGCCCAGCATCGGATACTGGCGCAGGATGGCCTCGCGCAACTGCTGCTGGTCGCTGGTATAGCCGGCTCGCAGGGCGAGCAGGTCCGGTCGGCGGTCGGGCAACGCCGCCAGCGCAGCGCGCAGCGTCGCGTGCGACAACGGCATCACCTCTGCCGTACCGCGCAGCATCAGGTGCGTCCCGGGGCGCAGTGCCAACAGCGCATCGAGCCCATGCCAGGTGCGATTCTGCGCCAGCTCGAGCGCACGCCAGCGCTGCTGCGCGGCATCCCAGGCGGCGAGCGCGGCGGCGGTGCGCGCCGCTGCCACGGTTCCGCGCGCCAATTCGCGCTGCTCACGCTGCACCAGCAGACCGAGCAGATGCCGCAGCGGACGCAGCACCTGCGCCAGCGCCTGCTCCTGACGGGCCTGGATGAACAGCACCCGGGCCCGTTCGGCCACCTGCCATTCCTGCCAGAGCACCTGAAGATCGACCTGACGCGAGCGGGCGCGGGCCGCCGAGCGCGCGGCCCGCAGAGTCACGAGCGCACGCACGTCCTGCATCAACCCGATGCTGTAGCCGATTCGAGTGGGGGATTTGCCGAGCCCGCCCGAGAGCACCGGGTCGGGCAGCAATCCGGCGGCGAACAACTGCGCGCGGGCGATTCCGAGGCGCGCACGCTCGGCGCGCAGGAGCGGATCGGCGGCCACGGCGAGCTGCATGATGTTCACGGCCGTCAGGCCAGCCGCCGGATCGAGCGGCTCGGCTTTCAGGCCAGGCAGAGCGAAGGTCCGGCGCGAGGCGCGCAGCTGCGCGATCCGCAGCAGCGTGCTGCCTCGAGGGAGCGGCTTGGGATGATAGATCGCACAGCTGGCCAGCATGGCGCACACCACCCCGAGAGCGACACACCCGACGGTGCTCGGCCGCGGCGTGCTCATCGCGCCGGCTCCCGCGCGAGCTGCTTGCCGCGCCAGTACAGATACAGCGCGGGGATGAGATTGGTCGAGCGCACGGCGCTCCAGAGAAGTCCGCCCAGAATCACCACCGCCAAGCCCTGCTCGGGCGCGGCGCCCTGCCCGAAGCCGAGCGCAGTCGGCAACATCCCGAGCGCAGCGGTCAGTGCGGTGAGCACGATCGGTCGGAAGCGCACCTGGATCGCCTCGCGCACCGCCAGCTCGAGCGGCATGCCATGCGCCTCGTTCTGCCGCGCACGATCGAGCAACACGATGCTGTGGCGCAAGCCGATGCCGATCAGGGTGAGAAAGCCGATGATGCCGGTGGCATTCAGTCCGACCCCGCTCACCAACAGCGCCAGGGTGCCGCCGGTGATGGCGAGCGGGATCTCGAGCAGCAAGATCCCGGGCACCAGCAACCCGTCGAACTGCAAGATGAGGATGCCGACCATGAGAACGAACGCGGCGAGTACCGCAAGGAGCAGGCCGAGCGCGGCATGCTCGAGCTGCGCGAACAGTCCGCCGAAGGTGATCCGATAGCCCGGCGGCAAGTGCAGTCCGCGCAGCGCCCGCCGCGCCGCCCGCACGGTGCTGCCGAGCGTACCGTTCGGCGTCGCCAGAATATCAAGCACCCGCGCCCCGGCAATGTGATCGATCTGGTTCGGGGTGCTGAGCAGCGAGAGGCGCGCGAGCTCACCGAGCGGAGTCCACCCGCCGGTGCGCACCGGCAGCGCTGCGAGCTGCGCCAGGGAGCGGCGCGGCGCATCGGCGAGGCGCAGGTACAGATCGAGCGGCACGTTGCCTTCGGGCACCTGCGCGATCACCTCACCGTTGAGCAACGGATCGAGCTGCGCGTAGAGCGACGCCGGAGTCAGTCCGTAGGCGGCGAGTGCCGCCGTGCGCGGCGCAATCGTCAGTTGCGTGACGGTGTAGCCATCGTTGTTGAAAATTCCGGAAAGCGCCGGGATGTGCCGCAGGCGCGCGGTGATCTGCTGCGACAGGCGGCGCAGCTCCCGGATGCTGCTGCCGAAGACGTGCACCACGAACGGCTGCGGCAGACCCGAGAGGCTTTCCCCGAGCCGCTCGATGGTCGGGGTATCGACCGACAGCTGCACGCCGGGCAGATGGGACTCGCGCTGGATGCGCTCACCGATCTGATCGAGCGCATTGACGCTGATGCCACGCTTCAGGGACACCTGCATCTCCCCGGCGTACGCCGGCTCGGTGTAGGTGGTACCCCCTGAGGAGCCGATGCGAGCATAGACGTGCGCCACGGCCGGGTCGGCGAGGATCCGCGCCGTCATCAGATCGACCGCCGCGCGGGTCTGGCGCAGCGAAGTGCCGGGTGCGAGCGTGAACGACTCGAGCAGCACCCCCTCGTTCGGCAGCGGCAGAAAATCAATGGGCACCAGCACCAGCCCGAGCAGCGACAGCAGCAGCACCCCGACGGTGAGTGCCAGACTGAGGCGCGGACCACGCATCACAAGCGCGAACAGCCGCTCGTTCCAGCCCCGCAGCCACTCGAGCGCGCGTGCGCCGGCCGCAGTGGCCCCCTGCGCGGAGGCTCCGAGAAAGCCTAACGCCAGCGGAATCACCGTCAGCGACACCAACAGCGAGGCGAGCAGCGCGAAGGTCATCGCCAACGAGAAGGGAATGAAGAAAAGCCCGACCAGACCGCCGACAAACAGCAACGGCACGTAGATCGCGACGTTGGTGAGGGTGCCGGTGATATCCGGCACGAGGATCTGACGCAGACCGCGCGCAATCCCCTCCCAGCGCCCATCGCCCTGCTCCCAGCGGTGATAGATGCTCTCGAGGACGATGATTGCATCATCGGCGAGCAGGCCCACCGCCACGGTGAGCGCCCCCAAGGTCATCAGATTCAGATCCTGACCGGTGTAGTAGAGCGCCGCGATGCCGATGCCGAGCGACAGCGGAATGCTGAACGCGAGGATCCACACGCCGCGGCCGCCGCCGAGCACCCAGAACAACACCGCCACGGCGAGTCCCATGCCGATGAGCAGATTGCGCCCGAGGTCCGCCCCGATCGCATGCACGATGTGACCCTGATCGTAGGTGCGCACCCAGCGCACCCCGGGCGGCAGCTCGGCGCGGGTGGCCGCCAGCGTGGCGGCGACCTCGCGGGTGACCGGCGTGGTGGCCGCACCGGACTGCTTCAGGATCGTCAACTCGACGCTCGGCCGGCCATCGAGCAGCACGGCATTGTGGACCGGCACCGCCGCACGCACCACGCGCGCCAGCGCCCCGAGCGGCACCACCCCGTGCGCGCTCGGCACCGGCGCTCGCCGCAGCTGCGCGCTGTGCACGGGCAGATGCCGCGCCTCGATCAACACGTCGTTGTGCCCTTGAATCACGTAGCCGGCAGGCTTCAGCAGCACCTGTGCGCGCACCGCGCGCACGAGCGCCGCGACCGATACACCGTATCGCTGCAGCGCCCCGAGGTCAGGCTGGACCCACAGCGCCTCCTCGCCCTGACCGTACACCTCGACCCGCTGTACCCCCGGCAACGCGCGCAACGCCGGGGCGATGGAGGTGAGCACGTCCCGCTCGACTTCCGCCGGCGCAATCCTCGCCGGAATCTGCGCCGAGTAATCATCCACCTCGTTGATGGCGTTGCCCATGATCTGCGCAAAGGGGTGCACCGCGGCGGGCAAGCGCCGTCGCGCCCGGTCGATTGCCCCGTTGACCGCCTGCAGATCGATCAGCGCCGTCGAGCCACTGCGAAAGCGCACGTCGATCTCGACTGTGCCGCTGCCCATGCTCGAGCGCACGCTCTGCAGGTGAGGCAGCGCCAGAATCTCCCCCTCGAGCGGATCGACGATGAGGCTCTCGAGCTCGGTTGCACTCGCGCCGGGCTGGTGCACGAAGATGCTGACTTCCGGGTAGTCGAACCTCGGCAACACCTCGACCGGGATATGCACCAGTGCGTTGGCGATCCAGGCGAGCAGCGCGCCGAGCAGCAGAACCCAGAGCAACGGCCGGCGCAGCACGTGCGGTACAGTCCGTGTCACCGCCATCGCCCGGCCTCAGTTCGGCGGAGTGTAGTGGCTGGCGATGTCATGGTGGAACGCCAGATCGGCGTTCTCGACCACCACCGGCTCGCCGGCCTGCACGCCGCTCTCGAGATACGTCAGCCAACCGCGCGCCGGACCCGGCACGACCCGCTGAGGGCGATCGCCGTGCGCCGTACGCAGCACCACCCACCAGTGCGCCCGATCGAGGATCAGCGCGCGGGTCGGAACGGCCACCAGCGTGCGGGTGGCCAGGGGCAGAGTGACGGTGCCCCATTGACCGCTGCGCCAGAGACGAGCCGCGGCGCCGGTCATGCCCTTGGGCTGCAACAGAACACGTGTGCCGCCATCGGCAGCCAACGCACCGGCCACCGTGACCACCCGTACGGCCACGCTCGTTGCGCCGGCGACCGGTCTGAACCGTCCCAACAGACCAGGGTGGACAGCGCGCGCCGCCGCACCGTAGAAGCGGGCCGCCAGCCACAGGCGGCCTGCCTGCAGGGTGAGCAGTGGCTCACCGGCGGTCACCTGCGTGCCGTCGCCCACCGCGACACTCAACACCCGTCCGGCCACCGGCGAGCGCACGGTCAGCGTGCGCAATGCCGCCCGCAGCGCGCCGCGAGCGCTGAGGTAGGCGGCCTGATCCGCCGCGAGCTGCTGGCGGGTGACCAGCTGGGCGGCAAGCTGGCGCCGATCGGCATCGAGCCTCACCCGAGCGGCCCGCAGCGCGCCGCGGCGGCGTGCGAGCAGGGCTTGGGCCTGCGGGCCGGCGATCACGGCCAGCACCTGATTCATCCGAATGCGCTCCCCGGGCAGAGCCAGTCGGCTCACGATCCCGGCCTGCATCGCGCGGGCCAGAGTCAGCGCAACCGGCCGGATCTGTCCGTAGGCGCGCAGTCGGCGCCGCACCGGCGCAGCGCGTGCGATCACGGTGCCGCTACGCAGCGAGCCGAGCGTGGCCGCCTGGACCCTGTGCGCGAGCGCCGCTGCGAGCAGAGCGAGCGCGACAGCGCTCACGAGGGCGCCCCGTGCCCTCACGCCGTCAGTCCGAGCAGCGGCCGCATGACCGGTGCGCCATAGACAATCCCGAGCCACAACACCGCGAGCAGCAGCGGGATCCACACCGCGGCCTGTACGAGCAGCGCCGGGGCGCGGGGCCGGCGCGCCGGCTCGAGTGCGCGCAGCGGAGTGAGCAAGCGTGCCACTCGGCGCCGCAGCGCCTGACCGTCACCGATCAGTCGCGCATGGGCCACCTGGGTGCCCGAGAGCGCAGCGCGCTGCGGCCCGCTCAGCGCTCCGAGGAACCGCACCGAAGCGAGCACCGCAGCGGCGAGATCCGATCCCTCGACGCCCGCTCGGCGGGCCTCCTCGTCACGGGCCCACTCGAGCGCCTCGAGCCAGACCCCCAGCCGGCGCCGGGCCTGCGGCCAGGGCCATTGCAGATCGGTGATGAGCTGGGCGATCCAGATCCGCAGCGGATCGCGATGCCGCCCGTGCGCCCGCTCATGCGCCAGCGCCGCGCGGATCACCGGCTCATCGAGCTGTCGGGCGAGAAACGGCGAGAACACGATCTGCGGGGCCATCAGCCCGACGGTTGCCACTGCGCACTCGGGCGGCTCGCGCAGCAGCGCCCACAGGGCGCGCAGCAGCGCGCGCAGGAACAGCAGCCCGAAGGGCAACCACAGCGCCACGATCACGAGCGGATTGAGCGGCACGCGCACCGGATCGGGCTGGGTGAGCGCCCAACCGGCGAGCCACGGAGCGATGAGCAGCATCGGCAGCGCCGGCAGGCACACTCTCAGCCACGCGGTGCGCTCGAGCGATGCGGCCTCCGCGGCCGAAATCGCCGGGTCGGGCCAGCCGGCGAGCGCCTGCAGCGCACAGCCGCCGAAGATCATCAGCAACATCGTGAGCAGCGTTTCACGTTCCACTTTTTGCCCTCCGTCGCGCGGCGACCGCCTGCTCGAGCTCCTCGAGCAGCGCCGGGTCGAGATCCTCCACCGCCTCAACCAACGCCGCCGCGGCTGCGCGCGGGGCTGCCCCGAGCAGACGCGTCAGCGCATTGCGGGCGCGCGCCCGCTCGACCGTCTCGCGCGCCACTTTCGCCCGATACTGAAACGCCGCGCCCCTGCGCTGCCGTTGAATCAACCCTTTCTCGCGCAGGCGATCGACCACCTTCGCCGTGGTCGTGTACACCAGGCCCTGCGGCACACCGAGCCGCTCGTGCAGCTCGCGCACCGATGCGGTACCGAGCTCCCAGAGCGAGGCGAGCACGGCGTACTCGAGATCGTCGGCAGGCAGTCGAAACGTACTCATTCGGCGCAGTCTACGACTGCCGTCGTAAGTAAACAAGCGAGCCGCGGCCGACGGTCCGGCGGGTAGCGCAGCGCTCCGTCGAGTTCTTGCCTGAGTTGGCGAAACTCGCTAGGGTGATCGCGAGCCGCTAAGCGCCTCGCGCCCGGCGCGCATACGTGCCGTTCGCCGCGGCGCAGAGGTGAACGGCGCGGCACGCCGAACGGGCGCCGCCGCACAGCGCGGACCGAGCACAGCGTCCCTACCCGCTCGGAGCACGCCCACCCTGCGCTGCATCGGCGTGCGGCACGGACAGGCGCTCGACGGCCACCAAGGATCACCGTGCCCACACTTCAGGCGAGCTTCGCGAATGACATCATCTGGCTGATCGGCGCATGCGCCGTGGCAGGCATGCTGTTGCGTCCCTGGGGCATCTCCGAGACGCTGTGGGCGGTAGCCGGAGCGGCGTTGCTCGTCCTCGGCTCGCTGGTCTCATGGCATGCGGCCTGGCTCGCCGTCGGGCGTGGCACCGACGTATACCTGTTTCTCGCCGGGATGATGCTGCTCGCCGAGCTGGCACGGGCCGAGGGTCTGTTCGATTGGCTGGCGGCGCACGCCGTGCGGGCCGCGCGCGGCTCGCCGCGCCGGCTGTTCGTCCTGGTCTATCTGGTCGGCATCGGCGTGACGGCGCTGCTCTCAAACGATGCGACGGCGGTGGTGCTCACCCCGGCGGTCTACGCGGCGGCCCGCCAGGCACGCACCGAACCGCTGCCGTATCTGCTGAGCTGCGCCTTCATCGCCAACGCGGCGAGCTTTCTGCTGCCCATTGCCAACCCCGCCAACCTGGTGGTCTACGCCAGTCACCTGCCGCCGCTTGGCGCCTGGCTCGGTGCGTTCCTGCTGCCTTCGCTCCTCGCCATCGGCGTGACCTACCTCGCCCTGCGCGCCACGCAGCGCGGCGCCCTCGACGGTATCTTCACCCATGAGGTGCCGCTGCCGCCGCTCACCCGCGCCGCAAAACTGGCCGCCACCGGCATCGGCCTGACGGTACTGGTGCTGCTGGGCGCCTCGGCGAGCGGGCTGCAGCTGGGTGCGCCGACCTTCGCCGCCGCGCTGCTGACACTCTCTCTGGTGCTGCTGATCGAGCGGCGCGCCCCCTGGCCGCTGCTGCGCGAGGTGCCCTGGAGCGTGCTGCCGCTGGTGGCCGGACTGTTCGTCTTGGTGGCCGGACTGCAGCGCACCGGGCTGTTCTCGGCGCTCACGGTGCTGCTCGAGCGGCTGGCACAGCACACCGGCTCGCTCGCACCGCTGCTCGCCGGCGGGGGCGTCGCCGCCGCCAGCAACGTCATGAACAATCTGCCCGTGGCGCTGATCAGCGCCACGCTCGGCGGGGCCCCCGCACTGGCGCATCTGCGCGCGAGCCTGCTGATTGGCGTCGATCTCGGCCCGAATCTCTCGGTCACCGGCTCACTCGCCACCCTGCTGTGGCTGATTGCGCTGCGACGCGAACAGATCCACATTGATGCCGTGAGCTTCCTGAAGCTCGGCGTGCGTGTGATGCCCCCTGCGTTGCTCGCGGCCCTCGCCGCAGTCGCATTCGTTCACGCACTGTGAGCGTCGCGATGCGCCATCCTTCTGCAGGCGGCCTGACACCCCGCCGGCGAACCGTGCCACGCCCGGCCAGCGCGGGGAGCGCAAATTATTCACCGTCCCCCTCTACCGGCGCGGCAGGAAATCCCTAAAATCCGCCGATGAGGATCAAATACCCGCACCGCCACGCATGGCTCCTCGGCATCACGCTGCTGCTGGGCGGCCTGTGCCCCCAGGTACAGGCCGCACAAACCGCGGCACAAACCACCGCGGCACCGGCCGATGGCGCAGAGCTGCCCGCCCCGCTCACCTCGCCGGCGGCGATCCACTACGGGCGGCAGCGCTCGACGGTGAAGTCGCTGTTCTTTCGCTCCCTCGGGGACATGAAGGCGTATTACACCGACCCGCTGCACTGGCGGCGGCGCAACTGGGAATACTTCGGCGGTGCGCTCGCGGCGATCGCGGTGGCTCACCACTACGACACGCAGGTGCGCACGCACTTCGACAGCGGCTCGAGCCGCCCGCTCGGCGGCAAGCCCCCCTCGAGCGCCACGATCAGTGATGCGCTGCCGGGCTTTGCCGCTTTCGCGTTCACCTTCGGTTATGCCTCCCTGACGCACAGCAGCGCCGGGCGGTCCGAGTCGTGGAACATGTTGGAGTCGGCCGGTCTCGCCTCCCTCACCGGCTTCGCCATGAAATACGCCTTCGGCCGCCAGCGGCCGTATCAGACCACCGATTCGAACAAGTGGTTCGCCGGCGGCAGCTCCTTCCCCTCGCTGCACGTGACCGCCGCGTTCGCCATCGGCACCGTGCTCGCCGAGTCGGGTAACCCGAAGATCCGCTGGCTGCGCCGCACGATCGGCTACGGCATCGGCCTCGGCACGGCGTATCTGCGCATGAAGCACAACGCGCACTGGCTCTCCGACACGGTTGCAGCCGCCGCACTCGGCATGGCGACGGCGCATTTCGTGATGGATCGGCGCGCGCACGACGGGATGCAGCACTCCATGGTCTCGGTGGTGCCCGTGCGCGGCGGTGCCATGCTCGCCTACGTGCAGGATTTCAACTGACGCCCGTTGCGCTCTGCCCCCTCAGCGGGACAGAGCGCGCCACGGGACTCACCACGACACCTCCGGGTCGTGACCCGCACGCGGCGCGGAGCCATCGGGCTCAGGCTCGGCTGCGGACTGCGCAGACGGCTCATGCGCCGTTGCCGTCGCGTCTCGATCATTCGCCCGATGAGCCCGCCAGGCCTCGAGCGCCTCGCGGCGCAGCGCTTCGGTGAGCGAGTTCCCTGCGCCCACCTCACGGCCGCTCGCCTGACGGTACTGCAACCACTCGCGCACTGCCTCACGCCGGCGTTGCTGCGCCTCTGAGGGCGACGCAGCACTCTCAATCGCTCGCAGCGGTGCGGCCGGCGGCGAACCCACGCGCTCGGCGCGCGCGGCCACTCGGGCGCGATAGCGCTCCCGGATGCGCTCAGCTACTTCGCTTCTCTCGCCGCGCCGCTCGGCCGCGATCGCCGCCCACGGCAGGCGGGGCCGCGGCTCGCGCTCGATGCCGCGCTCGGCGAGACTGCGGGCATCGACCCGCACCTCCAGATGCGCGGCACGCAAGTGCTCGTTGACCAGCTCCGCCCAGCGTTGCCGCAGCGCAGTGAACTCCCGGCGGTTCGTGGGCAGTCCGAGTTCCGCACGCGTCGTGCCAGTCATGTCCAGGCCGCTCTTCGGTCCGAGCCCCTCTGCTCTGAGCTCGCGCGTCGTGGTGAGCAGATGGGCATGGAAGTTGCGCGGATCACCGAACGGACGCGGCGCATGGACGGCGAGGTCCACCGCCACGTTGTATCGATCGGCGATGTCCCGCGAGAACGCCCGAGCGAGCTGCACGCGTTGCGCGGCGGACAGTTCCGCCGGCAGTGCCACCATATACTCGCGCGCGACGCGCGAGTTCGCGCGCTGCTCGATCCGTTCGGCCGCATTCCACAACTGCGCCCGGTCGCGCGCCCACTGCGGTGCCGTACCGGCCTGCTCGAGCCGCGATGGCAGTAGAATCTCCTTGTGCAGCACGTCGGCTCGCGCGCGGTGATCGTAGAGTGCCCCCGTGCGCTCATCGCGGATCCGCTCCCCGGCCCGATACGCCGCCGACGCCGGGGCGTTGCGTCCGCTCGAGCGCGAGACGGTGTTGATCTGCATATGAAAGACGGCCATCGCGCCCTACCCGGTGCGACTCAGCGCCTGCGCCCGCACACGCACCTTGAGCCAGCACGGCGAACCGGCCGTCTTCAGGAAGCCCTCCAGATCCGCCAGTTGCTCGATTTCCGAGGGCAGCACTGCGAGTTCCGTGACGCGCTGCTCGCTGAGGTGCACCGAGCGGCGGGCTGCGCGCGGTCCGCCGCCGAAGCCACCGAGCCCCTCGCGAGTGCGTGCGACCGTGCGGCGCGCGATTTCCCGCTCACCGATCAGTCGCGAGCAGAACTGCGCCGTGCCGCCCCGCTCGCTCGCCGAGCAGCGCAGGATCAGGGTGTTGCCGCAATTCTCGACCAGGGTCTGCGCATCGCCCATGCCATAGAGCGCGGCCACCTGACCGATGGATTGAAAGCCGAGCACGCAGCGCCCGCCGAATTTGCGCAGCCGCGCCAGCGCATCGCGCAGACCATCGATCGCGCCGAGGGCATCGAGCTCATCGATGACGAACCACAGGCGCCGGTCAGCCGGTGGTCCGTCCATCGTCTCGAAAATCGCCAGGCGCATCCAGCTGGCAATCAGCGTGCGCAGCGCGGCGATCTCGCCCGCCCGGTACGGCAGAAACAACACCCCGCGGCCGCCACGCACCCACCGGCGCACCGAGAAGTCACGCGCACACTGCGCACAGACATGTTCGAGCGCCGCGCAACAGGCCGTAGCCACCGAGCGGATCGAGCCGAACATGCGCGCGTTCTCCGGCTCGAGAAACGGCTGTGCGGGGGTGTCCTCGAGTAGTGGTCGCAATTCAGTGCCTGGAGCCACGGCGATCAGGTGCCACAGCTGGCGAACGTCGCCACCGCGCTCGTGTGCGCGGCGCAGCACGCTGGCGAGAAACGTGCGCGCGTAGCCGCGCCACTCGCGCCCGCTCGCATCTTCCCCCGGGGCAATCAGGCTTGCGGCCAGTTGTTGCGGATCGGCCGGTCCGTCGAGCTCCGCGAACGGATCCCAGCGCGGGGCCCGCCGCTCGAACGGGTTGAGAATGACATCCCCCCGGCCGGGAGCGTGGAAATGCTCGAGGTAGCCGCCGTCCGGATCGGCGATCACGGCCCGATCCCCGCGCCCGAGCGCCCCGCCGATGAGCTCGGCAATGGCCGTGGATTTGCCGGTCCCGGTCGTGCCGATGAGCTTGAAGTGTTTGGTTTCCTCGAGCGGCGCAATCGCAACCGTCGCCAGGCTGATGGGCCGCAGCGTGCCGAGGCCAGGCACTCGGCGCAGGCGGCGGCGGGACCGGGAAGCGGTCTCAATGCGAGCCCCGCGATGATGCACATCGCGGCCGCGCTGGCGGCGGACTCGCATCAGCGCCACCAGGACGAGCCCAAGCAGCAGTGCACCCAGGAGCTGGTGGCCGACCGGTGCACTGCGCAGAGCGCGGTACGACGGCAGGATCATGGCGCCTTCACGGGCAGGAAATCGCCGTGCGAGCCATACGCCGGCCCGCTGCGCACGACACGCACGCAGAGTCTGCCGCGCGCGCCGCATCGGCGCAGCTCGACCGAGCCCCCATATCGGCGCAGACGCGCGATGTCCGCGGCAAATACTGCTCGGCGCGCACGCAACGCAGCCACCTGTTGGGGCGACGGCAGCAGCAATCGCACAGCGCTCAGCGCGATCAGCGCACTCAGCAACGTGGCCACCGTGCTGCAGACCATCCAGCGCACATCCGCCGCTTGATGCAAACGCCGCAGCCCGGCCGCGGCGTCATCCACTTCGCGACGCAGACCCGCGAGTGCCGCCTCGAGTGCGCACTCGACCTGCACGCCGAGTCGCTCATCGAGTGCCTGGGCATACCCACGCAGGCCGGCGAGCGCCGCTTCGACCTGACGCTGCTGGTTCTGTGCGGTCTCCAACAACAGACCGACCCGCAGCGTTTCGTTCAACGGCTCCGGCTCACCCATGAGTGCAGCCCGCCTCGGTCCGGTCCGCGTGCGCATCGGCAGTCCGCTCGGGCAATGGCGGCCGTTGCACGGTTTGATGGCCGAATGGCTCGCGTTGCGGATCGGCGGGCGGCATAAGATGCACCCGCCGCCAGTCTGGCACCGAGGCGAGCTTCAGATAACCCGACAGATCCGCCAGCCGCTCGATCTGTGCATCCATGACGGCCGGCTCGACCTGCCAGTGCTCCGCATCGCTCACCGAGGGCAGCAGATCGCCCGGCCGGCGCGAGCGCGAGCGCGTCACCCTCACGATCTCCCGCTCACCGATCAGGCGCGAGGCGAACCGCGCCGTACCGCCATGCTCGCTCGCCGAGCAGCGCAGAATCAAAGAATTGCCGCAGTTCTCCACGATGGTCTGCGCCTCCCCGGTACCGTAAGTGCTCGACACCTGCGCAACGGACTGAAAACCGAGCACGCAGCGACCGCCGAATTTGCGCAGACGGGCCAGCGCATCCTTCAGACCGTCGATCGGGCCGAGCGCATCGAGCTCATCGACGATGAACCACAGCGGCGCCACCTGCGCCGAGTGCTGCATGGATTCGAAGATCGCGAGCCGCATCCACGCCGAGATACTCGAGCGCAAGGCGGCAATCTGCCCGGCCCGGTACGGGATGAACAGCACCCCGCGACCGCTGCGCACCCACTCGCGTACCGACAGCGGCGGGGCGCTCTGGCGCGCCACGTATTGCAGCGCCCCGACCGCCGAGCTGGCGACGGAGCGGATCGAGTCGAGCATGCGTGCGTTGTGCTCATCGAAGAAAGGTTGTGCCGGCGTACCGCCCACCAGCCGCTTCAGCTCGGCCGCATCGGCGAGCACCAGCAAGTCGTACAGCTCCCCGATGTCGCTCACACCGGCGGCGCGGGCCTGTGCAGTCACGGCACTGAACAGGGTGCGGGCATACCCACGCCAGCTGCGCTCGGCACCCTGCTGATCCGGGATCAGCGCGAGCGCGAGCTGCTCGATGTCGTACGGCTCGCTGATCTCCCCGAACAGATCCCAGCGCCGGCCGGCCGGCTCGAACGGACTGAGCACGACATCACCACGCGACTCCTGCAAGAAGCGTTGCGCATAGCCGCCATCCGGATCGGCGATCACGGCGCGATCGCCGCGCGCGAGCGCCCCGGTGAGCAACTCGGCGATCGCGGTGCTCTTGCCGGCACCGGTCGTGCCGAGGATCTTGAAATGCTTCGACTCATCCAGGCGCGCAATCGGCACGCCGGCGAGCGTCACGCTCTGGCCGTCGTGGCCGCGCGAGCGATCCGCCCCCCAAGCACGCTGCGCGGCCGCCGGCTCGGCGCGCTCCTCGCGCACCACCGCGCCCCGAACGTGCGTAAATGCTCGCCGCCTGCTGGTATGACCCAGTGCGCGGCCGGCCACATAACCGCTGAGCACACTGAGGCCCGCGGCACCGAGCACCTGGCCGGCCGGCCCGATCAGATGCCACAGCGGCCCGGCAGCCGACAGCGCCATCCCCAGAGCTGCGCTCACGGAGGCCGCCAGCGCGGGAGAGACCAGCCAGCGCTCCCCTGCCGCACGCGCGCGCGCCATCGCGATCCACATCGGTCCCTGCACACTGCCATAGGCGAGCATCAGCCCGGGTGCGCCGCGTGTCAGCTCGGACAGCAGAGCGTCTGGCACGGCATTCAACCCGATCGGCGCACCCGGGCGGGCTGCGCCGACCGCTCGGTGCGCGCCGCGCGGGCGCGACGCACCGACTCGGGCCGGAACCAGATCTCCCGCACCGTGCGCCGGTGTCGCTCGAGGCCACACTGGATGACCACATCGATCAGAACGTGCAGCAGGCGCCGGATGTCGCGCCGTGCGAGCCTCTGGCCGCCCGAGCTCTGCTTGATGAGCAGTACCAGTTGCTCAAAGGCGAGCGCGGCACTCGAGGCATGCACGCTGGTAATCGAGCCCGGATGCCCGGAGTTGACGCTGCGCAGATAATCGAACGCCTCCTCCGCGCGCAGCTCGGCGAGCAGAACGCGGTCCGGCTTCATGCGCAACGACGCCTCGAGCAACTGCTTCGGGGTGACCCGCGACAGTCCCTGGTCGTCCTTGCTGTAGAAGAGGCGCACGTGGTTTGGATGCGCATCGAGGGTGAGCTCCGGGGCATCCTCGATCGTGATCAGTCGCTCCTCCGCCGGTATGGCCGCAATCAACGCCTTGGTCCATGTGGTCTTGCCCGAGCCGGTCGGGCCGGAGACCAGGATGTTGCGTCGGCTGCACACCGCGAGACGCAGGAACGCCTCGTAGCGGCCGGCGGCCAGGAGCTCGCGCAGCTCGAGTTCGATGGCTGCGGCCGCCTCGCGGGCGATACGGGTGTGCTGCAACGCTCCCTGGCCGGCGAGCTCCTCGATCGACCAGCGGATTTGCGCCGGCCGGCGGATGTTGATGGCGACGCGCCCCTGCAGCGTGGCCGGCGGAATCGCGATCTGCACACGCTCCCCGCTAGGCAATGCGCCACACAGCAGCGGATGGGATTCATCGATGCGCTGGCGCGTATGGTTCGCCACGAGCTTCGCCAGGCGCCAGCACCAATCGAAATCCACGCCCGGCAGCGCCTCGCGGCTCCAGCCCTCTGCGGTCTCGAGAAACGCCTCACCGGGGGCATTGATGCACAGCTCCGTCAGCCCCGGCCGCGCAAGCAGGGGCTGCAGCACTCGCAGCGTCAGCTCGAGCGCAGATTCATCCGGCGTGCCGTGCGGCACCGACACGCGCTCAGCGGGCACGCAGTTCATAAACGGAGCTGAAATCGACATCACGGGCGACCAACACCTCGATGCGCTGTCCGTTCGCGATGTCGATGGTCGGAGCGATGTCCTGCGCACTGCGCAGCGATTCGGTGAGCACGTCCTCACTGGCGGTCGGATCGACAATGAGCGTTCCGCCGGCACTCTCGAGCCGGGACTGAATCACCCCGGTGAGCGTCGAGATCAGCAGCGCCGCCCCGAACCGTTGCCAGAAGTGTCGATTGACCCGGCCAGTGAGCCCGGAGCGGCCGAGCGCATCGGTTGCCGGCGAATCGAGTCGCACGACGACGCCCGAGGGGGTGCGCGCCTGCGTCCAGATGACAAACACCCGCGCCATGCCCTGACGGACCTCGCCGCGAGTCTGCCCGATCAACAGCGTGCCGCGCGGCAGGAGCACGACCTCGCCATCGGCGCTGAAGGTGTCGGTGGCGGTAATGCAGGTGGTCATGCCCGGCAGCGTCGAGTCGATGGCCGTCTCGAGCGTGCAGTCGATGAATGTCCCGACCGACAACAGCAATCGCCGCTGCGGTAAGAGTTTTGCCCGTGTGGCCGACATCACGTTCGCGCGCAAGAGCGCGTCCAACCGCGAACCGCGCGGCGTGGCAGAGTGAATCCGTCCGCGCACACGCTCCGGGGTCGGTACGGCGGCGGCAGCCGTTCGCCTGGCAACCGAGGACGCACCGATCAATACCCCGCCCGAAAGGCGGCGTGCGAGGCCCGCGCGGCGCCGTGCCCGCCGCCACGCCACCGCGGCAGAGTCCGTCTGCCCCCTGCCTGTCGAGACGAAGCGCCGCAACGCGGCGTCCGCCCGTGCGCGCCCGGAACGCTGCGCAGGCGGTACGGGCATCCGACTTGCGCCGCTCGCGCTCGGTGCTGGCGGCGCGGCAATGAGCTGCGGCGGTGGAATCGCCCCGAGGGGCGGCGCTTCGCCGCCGCCGACGCTGTGTACCGCCCGGCGCTGCGCGGTAGGGCTCGCAGCGCCGGGCGGCACGACCTCCGTGTAATACCAGAGGAGCGTCGCCACTAGGATGGCGATCGTGAGCGCAGCGGCGAGCAGCATGTTGAGACGGGCCTGCAATGAGCGGGCACGGCTCGCGAGCGTGATACCTCGGTCGCCGGGGACCGGCCGCTCGTCGGGGGCTTCGGGTGCCTCGCGGCCGTGCGGCACCTCGACTCGCCGCCGGAGGAGCCAGGACCCGAGCGCCCGTATCATGGCGAGCCTCCTCGGCCGGGAGCGGGGTCGGCAGCGCGCCTGCGCGTCAGGCGTGCCACACGCCGGGAGATCGTACCGCTCGCGAGACGACGCCCGGAACCGGCGAACGCTTCATTGACGATGCATCCGGTGAGCCGTCCGCGCTTGAGCACGAAGCGGCGCGCAATGCGATGAATCACCATCTGATCGCCGCGCATGTCGAAGTTCACCAGCGACTCGCTGCCGTCGGCGTTGCGCACGAACACCGCCGGTAAGGGTTCCCGGGACGGAAAGATCAGATGGGTCTCGGCCCCATCGTCCCAGGCAGCCTGTGGCTGCAACGCCCGAGGCCCGCAGAACCAGTAATCCTCGTTGCGCGGCGGCGCGTGCTCGGCGCGATACAGGTCCTGCTGCACACGCCGGCGCTGCCGGCGGGCCGGCGCGCTCTGCTGCGGTGTCGGGGAGTACTCGAAGCGTACGGCGTAAACAATCGCGGCGCCGCGAGCCGGGGCACCGGAGGTGCGGACACGATACTTGAACACATACGCGCGGCGGTTCGTGAGCACCGTCATATCCGTCGCGATGTGCGCGGCGAGCGGCTTGATGAACAGGTGATTGGCCGCCGCCGCGATCTTGACCGCCTTGCCGTCACCAACACCGAGCCCGACGAAGCGCTCTCCGGGGGCAAACTGCAGATCGATTTCATAGCCCACGTAACCGCGCAGGCGATAGACCCGGCCACTCTCGTAGCGCACGTAGCGGATCCGCGGGTCGTGCGGCGCGGGGACGGCGCGCGCCAGGGGTCGCGAGAGCGCATGCAGAGGGACATCCACCCGCGCCTGAACTGCGGCGCACGCGCCGAACACGCTCGCGAGCATGCCTGCGAGCATCCTGCCGCGAAGCGCAGAGGCCCTCACCGCGGAGCACTCCGGTGCGTGCCCTGCGAGCGCGGACCCAGCACCTCGCGCTCGAGCTCGAGCGCGGTGACCTCAAAGCCGAGCGGATTCCAGCGCCGCACCGCGGGATTCACGGGCGCACCGGTGAAGCGGTACCGTGCCGTGGCAATCCAATGCCCCGTGCGCACCCGCGAGCCGTCGACCTGGCGCGTAATCCGCTCGAAGCGCACTTGGGCGAGGCGCCCGCCGGCGGCGCCCTGACCGAGAAAGCTGACCGCCTCGATGCGCACCGTCACGCTGCTGCCGTCGCGATGGACATTCAGCGGGGAGCGCGGATTACCGCGCGCCCAGCGGGCATAGAGCGCTTCATTCATGCGCGTGGAATTGAATGCGCCGCACTGGCGGTAGTCGGCCGGGGCCATGGCATAGTCGAAGCGCTCGCATACCGAGATGTAGCGCATCAGAAAGTAGCGCGCGATGGTGGTCGGAAAGTCCGTGCCACCCCGATAAGGCGGCACGACATCGACCACCCCGGTACGGGCATCGACGCGGATGAGGTAGGGCTCGATGCGTTGCAAGGGCAAAAGCATCACGAGCGCCGCCAGCAGCGCCAGCACGCACAGACATGCCGCCGCGGCCACCCGCCATGCGAGACGCGCCTGGCGCTGTGCGTGCGCGGCACGCTCGGTATCCCAGGTAGTCGCCTCGGCCAGGTAACCGCCAAGTGAGGGCTCAGCGCTCATGGCTGCTCCCTCTCGCGCTCGATGCTCCGGCTTGCGTGCGCCCTGGGTAAAGATCGAGCGGAGCCGACCGCAGCCCCGGCCGTTGCGTTGATCGGCACCAGCGGGCCGGCACACCGTGCCGCGTCCGCACAGCCGCAAAGCGTCAGCACCGCGCTCATCACCAGCAGCATTCTCATCGCCGTCTCCTTAGCGCTCGCGCGCACCCCGATCAGGGCTCGTCGCCGAAGCCGCCGGCCATGCCCTCACCGAGACCGCGCATGCTCCCGGCGCGCCCCGCCACCACCGCACTCGCGGCGAGGCGCGTACCAGCGCCGAGCGGGCGGGTCGCCGTGCGCACCGCACGACTCATCATGCCGAGGGTGCCGAGGGCGATTCCGCCGGACAACCCGGCGGCAATCGGCATGACCTGCTGCATGAACAGGAGCACGAGCGCCGTCACGAGCAGGAAATCGAGTGCATCCACCGTATCGAGCGCCGTACCGAGCGCGGCGGTCTGCTGCGCATAGCGCTCGACCAGGTGCAGCAGCAGCGCGGCCACCAGGACCGTGAGTACCGTGATCAGTGCGTAATTCGCCAGCTGCGCCAGCCACGCGGCGAACATCCGCCGCGTGCCCTCGAACAGCACCATCACGATGAACGGCGGACCGAGCGCGAGCAGCACCGAGAGTGCGATGCTGGAGAGGGCGAGTAGAAACATCGTGTACACACACAGCAGTCCGACCAGAACCCACACCACGGCCCCGGCGATGTAAAAACCGACGTCCCCGCCCCATACGCTGCCCCTGTCGAACAGCCGAGCGGCCACCATCCCACCCTGATGCCAGATCGCATCGAGCGTCTGCACCGGATACGACGCACCGACCACCTGGGCCGCAAATTGCGCCGGCGCCTCATAGAAGGTGTCCACAATCAGGGTGTTGTACAGCCACAGATGCAGCGCAACGGCAAACACGACGGCGAGCGTGACGATGCGCCGCAGGCCATCGCCGATCGGCTCCTGAATACGCCCACCGAGCAGCAGCACCCCCCAACCCATCACGTACACGGTGCCGAGCACAACGACGGTCGGCTCCAGAATCAACGCGACGCGCGCCGTGGTGGCGCCGATGTAGCTGGCCATCGCGCCGTTCAACCAGACCCAGAATGTCTCGAAGAAGCCCATGACCGCCTCCGCAGACTGACCGGTGGTATCGAGGATCGCTCGCTGCGCCCTCAGGGCGTTGGCTGGAACCGGGTGGCGAAATCGCCCTGCGCCGCAATGGCCGCCTCGCGCGAGCGCTCGCGATCGACCCAGCGCTGAGCTTGCGCGGCGGCAAACAGCACCCGCAGCTTGGTCTGCTCGTTGGCCAGCATCGTCTGCTCGGCGGCAATGCGCGTGTTCAGATCGAGGATCGCCTTCTGGTCGCGCGCCGCGCCGATGGCCGCAATCAGCTGCTTCAGCCCCGCGAAGCGGCCACTGGCATTGGCAAGCGCGGTGGCGCTGAGCGTCTGCAGGAGCGCGGCGTTGCGTCGCACCGCGCGCAGCTGGCGCTGAGCGGGGGGCGAGAGCTGTGCCAGCTGCGCGGCGCTCAGACCCCATGGTGCCGCAATGCCGGCGCGCACTGCGGCCGCGAGCGTCGGATAGCTTGCCGAGTCACCCGCGGCCACGGCACTCAACTGTGCCCAGGTCTGCGGCAGGTAGTTGCGCCGGACGTTGCTCAGCAGATCCTCCATGCCACGATCCCCGGTCATCGCACGCAACTGCTGCTGCGCCGCGTACATCTGCTGCTGCTCGGTCGCGAGCGACTGCTCGAGCGTGCGCACCTCACTCGTCAGGCGCGCCACTGCGGCGACATCGATCACCGCCCATTGCGCGTGCACCACTGGCGCGACGAGCAGGCACAGGGTCAATACGGTCAGTCGGTTTCGGGCTGTCATGACTCACCTCCGCAGGATCACTCCGCCGCGGGTGCGGCAAGGAAGGCTTCGAGCCAGTGCTCAGGCTCACTGCCGTGCGTGCTCAGCAGCTGCTCGAGTCGATGCAGCCCGCTGGCCCGCGCCGAGAGCACCTCGGTCTCGGCCTGCAGCCCCGACAGATCGAGCCTGCAGACCACGCTCTGGGCACCCTGTTTGATGAGAAACGAGCGCGCGCCGGGCTCGAGTTCGTGCTTGAGCAGGGCCAGTTCCCGGCGCGAGAGGTCAAAGCCCTGCAGGAACTCCTCGGCGAACGCGTTCGGGTTAGGGAAGAAGATCTTGGTCGGCGTCTGCTCGACGACCGTGCGGCTGATGCGGCTCTCGAGCACGTCGCTCGCGCTCTGCGTCGCCAGGACCATCACTCCGTTGAGTTTGCGCCAGGTCTTCGGGCCGTCCTTGGCGAACTGCTCGAAGGCCGGATCCTCGATCAGCCGCCAGAACTCATCCATCCAACACACCAGCCGGCGGCCGTCGAGGAGCTGGCGCACCAGGTGCAGCAGATACAGCGAGATCGGGGCGCGGCAGCGCTCGTGCTCGAGGAACTCGGTGACATCAAAGCCGACCAGCATGGCGCGCGCGAGATGCCCGACCACGCTGTCGCGGGGATTGTCGAAGACCCAGGCGTACTCCCCCTGCGTGCGCTCACTCCAGCGAGCCAGCCGTCCGTAGAGGCCCTGCGGATCCGTCGGATCGAGAAACTCGAGCAGGCGAGAGAGCCGCCGCGCCGCCGGTGCGAGGGCGAGCGTGCCGCGCAGCGCCTGATCAAGCTCCTGCAGCTCACGCACCCCGAGCGCTGCACCCGGGGCGGGGCGCGCGAGCAACTCGAGCCAGCTGCGCAGGAATTCGACGTTCGCCGGGTTCACCGGCAGCTGCAGCGGATTGAATCCCGTGGCCATGCCGTTACGCAATGTGAGGTACTTGCCCCCAAGGGCACGCACGAGGATCTCCAGTCCCCGGTCCTTGTCGAGGATGATCTGGGTTGCGCCGGCGCGAGTGAGCATGCTCGCCAGAAAGCCGATGAGCGCGGTCTTTCCCGAGCCGGTCGGACCGCAGATGAACGTATGCCCGGTATCACGTCGCCCGCCTTCGCTGGCCGGCGCCGCGTGCAGCGAGAAGTGGAACGCGGAGCGGGCGCGGGTTTGCAACACCGCGAGCGACTCGCCCCAATGATTGCCACCGGGCTGGCCGGCCGGAAAGTTGTGAAACGGCGCGAGCGCGGAGAAATTGCGCGAAGTAATCGGCGCCTTGCGCGGCCGAAACACGAAATTTCCCGGCAGTTGCGCCCAGAAGGCCGCCTCGAGGCCAAGATCCTCCCGCGCCACCGTCATACCCGCGTCGGCGAGCAGGGTGCGCGCCCGCGCGATCTGTTGATCGAGATCCTCCAGGCGGCGGGTCGAAGCATCCGCGCTGGCGGCTTGCAGCTCGACCAGGATCTGCAGCGACAGATGATGATCGCCCATCACGAACTCGTTGCTGCTGAGCGCATCGAGGGCCAGCTCCAGCTCGGCCGCCTGGGAGCGCGCAAAGTCACCAGCATTGGCCATGCGGTTGATCTGTCGCATCAGCAATTGCTGACTGCTCGCCTTGGCGAGGAAGGCAAAGGACTGCGTGAGCACGAACGAGAACGGTGCCGCGAGCAGCGCATCCAGCATCCCGGCGACACTCGGCGTCGGGTACTCCTTGATGCCGAGCATCGCGCCGAGGCGGGTCGCGGCGACCATGCGGTACTCGATCAGCTCGTTGCCGAAGTACAGGCGGGTCGTGCCGAGGGCGGCATCGAGCGGTCCGTGCGGCAGCGGCACCGGCAGCCGCTCACCGTTGATGAGTAGCGACAGAAACTCGAGCGGCTCCGAATACCACCGACCGGCGTCGCGATAGCACGTGAGCAGTTGCGGGTCGTAGCGGGCGAGCGCCGCACTCAGTGTCCGCCCCAACCGCGCGCAGACCTGCAAAGCCTCGGCGAGCTCGCGCGCCTGATCGGCCGGATGGGCATTGGCGAGCAACCGGGCCAGCAGATGACGCGCTCGACCCGGCGTCGGACGGTACAGCGTGCTCAGATAGATCTCGTTGACCATCAACCGCTCGGTCCGAAGCTGTTGCAGGTAGCGCGAGCGCAGTCGGCCGGCGAAGCCCGCCTCGGCCGGCGGATGCGCAAGCACCGTCTCGCGGCGGCGCACCACGTGAGTCCACAGTGCCAGCCCCGGCTCGGCGACGTTGCGCCACAGAACGTTCAACCGCTCATGCCAACCGTTGATCTGCTCGGCATCGGCGCTCTCGAAGCTCTGTCCGCCGAGACGCAACACTTGCAGGTAATCGCCGTTGCGAGTCCTGATCACACCCGGGGCGACGTGCACGCTGTACGGGATGTGCTGGCGCATACCGAGCTCGCGGGCCAGCACCCCGGCGGTACGCCTCACCATGTGCGCCGCTCCGGCTCACCGACGCAGATGCACAGGACCTCCCGGTCCCGCCGTCTGCCGCTCCGATCGGGCAGATCCAGAGCGAGTGCGCCGTAGCTGACGGCATGCCAGGTGAGGCGATTGGCGAACAGAGCCGGGATGCGAGTGCGGGCGGCAAGCAGCGCCAGATCGAAATACCGCGGATCGCGGGCACACAGCAGCGCGCTCAGCCCGTGGATCGGCACCGCCAGCAGGAGCGTCAGCAGATTCCGGGTGAGCAGGAACGCTTCGAGCGAAAAGACCAGATTGAACAGCAGCGCACTGTAGGTCACGCCCCAGCGCATCGGCGGGCGCGTAGCCCCGACGAACAGCGGATCAGAGGCGAGCGCAACCGATTCGTGCTGCATGATACGGCCCGCTCAGACGCCGAACATCCCGCGCACCCACGCCACCACCTGCGGGGCACCGAAGGCGATCGCAATCCCGAGGATCGCCCCGATACACCACCCCCAGGAAATGCGATTCGCCATCGCCATGGCGCCGAGCACCATCACGAGAATGATCGCCACCGGCGTCAGCCACGCGAGGATGTTGCTCTCTAGGGCCGTGGCGCCGGTGAGAAACGGCGACGCCTGCGCCAGCGCCACCGCAGGAATTGCCGCGCAGAGTACGAAACACAGCGCGAAACGCGTCCAGCCCGAACGATCCGTCTTGCCGAACTGATTCATACCTTGATCTCCCGAGCGCCTTGCCACTGAAGGGACCGCCCACCTGCACTGTGGCTGTCTCATACGCCCTCACCGCCGGCGTCC
>JAKBCE010000123.1 GCA_021808195.1 Pseudomonadota bacterium | reverse complement strand
ATCTGGCGGTGAGCGGCGTGCGCAATGGCGCGGCGCTCGTGGTCGACAATCGCCGCGGCACGGTGCTCGCCTGGGCGGCCGCACCGCCCGTCACCGCAGGCGATCTCGATCCGGTCAGGATCCCCCGACAACCCGGCTCGACGCTCAAACCCTTTCTGTACTCGCTTGCCATGGAGCGGCTCGGCTGGCAGCCGAGCACCGTCCTGCGGGACGGGCCGCTCAGTGCCCGCATCGGCCACGGGGTGCATGACTACCGCAACTACAGCAACCGCTTCTACGGTAAAGTCAGCCTGCGGTACGCACTTGGGAACTCGCTGAACATTCCGGCGGTGGAGACCGCCCAGGCGGTGGGCGTCGCCCGTTTCATCCGGCTGCTGACCCGGCTGGGCATCACCACTCTGCGCCGGCCGGCCGCGCATTACGGTCCGGCAGTCGCCATTGGCGATGGGCCGGTGAGCCTCTACCAACTCGTACAGGCCTATGCAACGCTCGCGCGGCGCGGACGATTCGTGCCGCTGCGGGTGCTGCGCGACGGGCCGCGCGCGCGGCCCGAGCGGGTGCTGTCCTCGGCGGTGACCTCGGTCATCGCCACGATCCTGTCCGATCCGGATGCGCGCAGCGCCGAGTTTGGGCCCTACAGCGTCCTCGATCTGCCCTATCCGACCGCGGTGAAGACCGGTACGTCGAGCGATTTTCACGATGCGCTGGCAGTAGGGTTCGACAACCGGTACACGGTGGGCGTGTGGATGGGTCGGCTGTCCGGCGGCAACATGCAGACCATCACCGGTGCCGCGGGTCCGGCCCCGGTATTGCGCGCGATCTTCGCGTATTTGCGTCAGCGCCAGCCGTACGCAGGTCTGTGGCGGAGCCCCAAACTGCGCCACGTGCGTGTTTGTGAGCGCATCGGCCCCGGCCCGTGCATCCGCCGCGAAGACTGGCGGTTGCCGACTGATGCGCACCGTGCGCCGCCCGTGGCGCGCTGGCGCGCTCTGGCGATCGCCCGTCCGGTCCGCGGGGAGCGGCTCGCGATCGATCCGCGCATTCCGCGCACCGATCAGGTTTATACGTTCCGCATTGCCGGCGCGCGCGCGGTACGCTCAGTGACCTGGATACTGGATGGACGCCTGCTCGGCCGCACGCGCCGGTCCCGGATCGGATGGCCGCTCGCGCCCGGGCGCCACCAACTCTCGGCGCGGGTCCGACTGGCCCGTGCCGCGCCCGAGGTCCGCCTCGGGCCCGTGCCCTTCACCGTCGAGTGAGCGGCGCCCGGGACGCCGCCCCGCCGGGCTCAGCTCTGTGCCGCCAGCGATCCGACGGCGGCACGCGGTGGAGCCAGGTAAATCGGCAGCAGTTCGAGCAGGCGGTGGCGCGGCAGCCCCAGGCGGTCGAATCCGTCCTCGGTGCAGATGCTGTCGCGTGTGAGGGAACGGAAGTTGTCGAGCGTGAAGGGCTTGCCTGGCAGCAGGCCCATGATCAGACCTTGCAGGCGGGCGAGCGAATCGGGGAGGCCAAAGACATGGCAGGGCAGCGCGGCGACCGCCGCCGTGGTGCGCACCAACTCCTCCAGCGTCATGATCTGCGGGCCGCCGAGTTCGTAGGTTTGGCCGATCGTGCCGCGCGTGCGCAGCGCGTACACGAACGCTGCCGCGACATCACCGACGTAGACGGGTGCGAAGCGTGCCTGAGCGCGGGCAAGGGGCAGCCAGCCGTGCGACTGATGCAGCAGGCCCGCGAAGCGATTGGTGAGCGAGTCGCCCGGTCCGAAGATCACCGACGGCCGGAAGATCGTGAAATCCACCTGCGCGTGCGCAGCGCGCACCAACGCTTCCGCCTCCCCCTTGCTGCGCAGGTACCGGCTTGGACCGCGCGGATCGGCGCCGAGCGAACTCATCTGCAGCAGACGACGAACACGGCTCGCCCTCAAAGCGCCTACGAGCTTCGCAGCAAGCTCCACGTGGGCACGTTGAAACGTGTTACGGCCGTGCTCATTGAGGATGCCGACGAGGTTGATCACCGCATCCATACCCTCGACCAGGCGGTCAAGATCACGCGGATCGTGTACGTCGGCGCGGATCAGCCGAACTGTGGGCAATACCTGCAATTCCTGATGCAGGTGCGGATGGCGCGTCGGCACGGTCACCCAATGCCCGGCTTCGCTGAGACGGTTGATGATGGCGGTGCCGACGAAGCCGGTTCCGCCGAGGACGCAAATGTTCATCTGCGCTGCCATCTGTGCCACTACCCACTGCTACGCCGCGCAGCGGCATGCGGCGGATTCTACGCCCCGGGAAGCGCGATGGCCCCCCGGGGCGCAGCGTCGAGCGGTCAGGCGGCGCGGACCTCGATGGTGCGCGGCTGCAGCTGCGGCTGCTTCGGAATCACCACCTCGAGCACGCCGTGCGACTGCTTGGCGGCGATCCGGTCCACGTCGGCTCCCTCCGGCAGCGTGAAGGTGCGCAGAAACGTCCCAGTGCGCCGCTCGAGGCGCTGGCGGGCATTGCTCTGCGGCGTTTCGCGCGAGTGCTTCTCGCCGCGGATCGTGAGCAGACCCTTATCGGCGGTGATGCGGATGTCCTTCGGCTCGACGCCCGGAACGTCCGCGACCACGACGTAGCGGTCGGTCTCCTCGTAGATGTCGACCTGCGGGATCCACGCGACGTCCGCCGCAGCGGCGCTCTCGTCGGTTCCCGTCGAAAACGCCTGATCCAGCTGGCGCTGCAGGCTGTCGATGAGCGTCCAGGGCTGATAGCGAACAACAGTCATGATCCAACCTCCAATGATAGTGGTGTCAGGTTGTGGCACCGTGAATCTCGTTGGAACGGATCTGCGGCCGGGCTGGAATTTTTCAAGCCTCGACGGCTGCATCGAGCGGGTCCGGCGGCCGGGGGACAGGCTGTGCACAAGCTGTGGAATTTCGGGGGATACAATATCTTGGGGTTATGGGACGGGGGGTCGGAAGGCCGAGGCGGAAAAAAATCCTGCCGCCCCGACAGGTGGAATTGTCATAACTAATTGTTTTAACAAGCATTTATAAATCACCCAGCCTGCACCGGAAATCTTGACGCAGAGGCGGGTGGTCATTAGGCTCTTTACCCCGACACAAGATCTTGTGTCCGCTCTCGGCGGCACGCGAGATCGCGCGTTCGGGGAGGCTCAGGGGGATACAGGCTGTGGATCGGCGTATCGGCGAGGCCGGTGCGCACAGCCCCGCGCTTTCCGCGCCGCCCGTATTCCCTGTGATCCGGTGTGCAGACACTAGGGGCGCCGCGGACACATGAACACCGTCGTGAAGATCGAAACTAAGGACATTGACGCCATTCCGTTCCAGGAAGCGTCAATTGACATCTGGGACAAGAAGTACCGTCTGACCGCCAAAGACGGCACGGCCATCGATAAAACGATGGACGATACCTACAAGCGTGTGGCACGCGCGCTGGCGGACGTCGAGCGGGAGGATCTGCGCGACCATTGGAACGAACGGTTCCTCTGGGCCTTGCGCCGCGGTGCCATCCCGGCCGGACGCGTCACGTCCAACGCCGGTGCGCTCGAGCACAAACCGGCCACCTCGACCATCAACTGCACCGTTTCGGGGACCATCGAGGATTCGATGGACAACATCCTCGGCAAGGTGCACGAGGCGGGCCTGACGCTGAAGGCGGGCTGCGGCATCGGATATGAATTCTCCACGCTCCGCCCGCGCGGAGCCTACGTGTCGGGCGCTGGCGCCTACACGTCAGGTCCGCTGTCGTTCATGGATATCTTCGACAAGATGTGCTTCACCGTCTCCTCGGCCGGCGGTCGGCGCGGGGCGCAGATGGGCACGTTCGACGTCGGCCATCCGGACGCCATGGAGTTCATCAAGGCCAAGCGCGAGAACGGGCGGCTGCGTCAGTTCAATCTTTCGCTGCTGATCACCGACGAGTTCATGCAGGCGGTGCGCCAGAATGGCGAGTGGAAGCTCGCGTTCCCGCTGTCGCGCAAGGAGTTCGAGTCGGAGCAACCCGACCTCGCCGATACCAGCAAGTTCGTCTGGCGCGAATGGCCGGTGCACGACAAGTACGTGGTCAACGAGCACGGACTGGTTGCCTGCAAGATCTACAAGACGCTGCCGGCACGTCGCATGTGGGACGTCATCATGACGTCGACGTACGATTTCGCCGAGCCGGGCTTCATCCTCATCGATCGCGTCAATGAGATGAACAACAACTGGTGGTGCGAGAACATCCGCGCCACCAACCCGTGCGGCGAGCAGCCGCTGCCGCCTTACGGCAGCTGCCTGCTGGGTTCTGTGAACCTCACCCGTTTCGTGCGCGATCCGTTCACCGATCATGCCCGCTTCGACTGGGACGAGTATCGCGAGGTCGTCAAGATCTTTGCCCGCATGCTCGACAACGTGGTCGAGATCAACGGCCTGCCGCTGGAACAGCAGCGTGGCGAAATCATGCGCAAGCGCCGCCATGGCATGGGGTTTCTCGGCCTCGGCAGTGCCCTGACCCTGCTCGGCCTCAAATACGGTTCGCCAGAATCGGTGAAGTTCACCGAGGATGTGGCGCGAGAGATGGCGCTCGCCGGCTGGGAGGAGGCCCTCGAGCTCGCACGCGAGAAGGGTCCTGCGCCCATCATGACCGAGCAGTTCACGATCACCAGCGAGATGCTGCGTAAGCGTCCCGAGATGGTGCGCGACGGCTTGAAGGTCGGCGACCAGGTGCCGGGGCGTATTCTGCACGCGAAGTACAGCCGCTACATGCAGCGTATCGCGCAGATCGCACCTAAACTCGTCGAGCAACTCGCCGAGACCGGTGCGCGTTACACGCACCATACGTCGATCGCTCCGACCGGAACGATCTCGCTGTCGCTCGCTAACAATGCGTCAAACGGTATCGAGCCCTCGTTCGCGCATCACTACTTCCGCAACGTGATCCGTCCGGGACGCAAGACCAAAGAGAAGATCGGAGTCTGTTCCTTCGAGCTGCTGGCGTACCGCGAGCTGGTTAATGCCAACGCGACGCCGGGCTCGAGCACGGACGCAGAAAAGTTGCCGGATTACTTCATCGCTTCCGAGGACGTCACGCCGAAGCAGCATGTCGATGTCCAGGCCGCGGCGCAGCGCTGGGTCGACTCTTCGATCTCGAAGACCGCGAACGTGCCCACCGACTTCCCGTACGAGAAGTTCAAGGACATCTACCTGTATGCCCACGAGCAGGGTCTCAAGGGCTGCACGACGTTCCGCTTCAATCCGGAGGCCTTCCAGGGCGTGCTGGTGAAGGAGCAGGACCTGAAGAACACGGTGTACAAATTCACCCTCGAGGACGGCACGGTCGTCGAGGCGCGTGGCGATGAAGAGATCGAGTACGAGGGCGAGATGCACTCGGCGGCGAATCTTTTCGACAGTCTCAAGGAAGGGTATTTCGGCAAGTATTGAGCCGACGGACCCGCGCATTTCGGACCACGAACATGACCATCAAAATCGAGCGCAAAATCGTCAAGTACCAGGTACAAAAGCCCGACGAGGCACAGACCGAAAAGGCTGCAGTGGCACAGGCCGCGAGCCCCGAGCCGGCGCCGGCTGCAGCCCTGCCGCCATTGCCGACGACGACTACGGTCCGCGATAAGCACGGGCACATGGCGCAGGTCATTCGGATGCACGAGAAGCTCGAGCGTCCGGAAGTTCTGATCGGGTCGACATACAAGATCAAGACGCCGATCTCCGATCACGCCATGTACGTGACCATCAACGACATCGTGCTCAATGAAGACACGGAGTACGAGCAGCGCCGACCGTTCGAGATCTTCATCAACTCGAAGAATCTCGACCACTTCCAATGGATCGTCGCCCTGACGCGCATCATCTCGGCGGTCTTCCGCAAGGGTGGCGACGTCACCTTCCTCGTTGATGAGCTGAAAGCGGTATTCGATCCGCGCGGTGGTTACTGGCAGGCGGGCGGAAAGTTCATGCCCTCGATCATCGCCGAGCTCGGCTACGTCATCGAGCGGCACCTGCAGACGATTGGTCTGCTGCGCAAGCCGCAACTCGACGAACATCAACAGAAGCTGGTGGATGAGAAGCGTGCCGAATATGAAGCGCGCACCCGGCAGACGGATGCGTTCGCCAAGTCGGACTTTCCTGAAGGGGCGCAGCTGTGCGCAAAGTGCAGCACCGCGGCCGTAGTCATGATGGACGGCTGCATGACCTGCCTGAACTGCGGGGAATCCAAGTGCGGATAAGTCGGAGAACTGATCAGAGCCGGTCATGTGTGTGGTTTACCCCATAAGGTGAGACTTCAGGCCAATTGGGGCAGCCGGGGTGAAATCTGCCCGATTAGGGCACTTGATTGAACATATTGTGGCGGGGGCGAAAGCTCCCGCGCAGTTTTTGGTGCCCTTCCTCGGAATCTCTGGCTCTGGCCAATGCGCTGGCTCGTCCCGCGGCCGAGCAGCGTCTGTACCGTAACCCGCCAATGCGGCCTCAAGACGTTCACTCCCCGCACCCCGTCGAGCCCCGGGCGCCGAACGGCGCCCCGCCCACTTCAGAGGGGTGGAGGATTTTCAAGTGGCCCGAGCCGGAGGAAGTTAGCCGGCCGCCAGGGTCAAAGGATGCAGTCTTACAAACGCTCGTAATCGTAGGTCTGGCTGCTCGGCGCTACCAGTGCATCGTTCGACGAAATCAGTACGTCGCCATCGATTTCGCCAATGTTGGAATGCGTTCGGCGTGAATTCCGCGTCAAGCGCCGGAGAGTGAAGCCTCTCGCCGCAGAACAGCCTCTTTGATTAGGTTCTTCACCCAATTCCGGGGAACGCAGCCCGGATCTTGAGGAAGAAGTACTGGTCATCACGGAAGCCGTAGGCCATCCGTTTAATGACCTTGATCTTGTTGTTGATGCCCTCGAGCACGCTGGTGTGCAGAGGATAGCGGCAGTGCGCCAGCAGCCCCGGCAGGTAGCCGCGTAATTTCCGTGCAAAAGCCTTCAGCGGTTCGATGCGGCTGCGCATGGCCCGACGATACCAGCCATTCCAGAAACGCCGGGCATAGCCTTCGTGGCGGTAGCTCCAGAGCTCCTTCAGATCGTC
>JAKBCE010000122.1 GCA_021808195.1 Pseudomonadota bacterium | reverse complement strand
CGCGCTTCGGCCGAACGAAAGTGGCGCCCCTCGATCATCTCGGCCTCGACCGTCTTCGCCCAGCGCTCGGCCTGCCGCTTCGAGGAAAAGCTCGCCGTACGGGACGGATATCCCGCCATGCGAACTTGGACGTGGAAAGCGCGTGTGCCATCGCCCTTGGCGCGCTCCCGGATCGTCGCCATCGTCCACCCTCGTGTCGCGGCGCACATGGGCGTGCGCCTCGATGCGACTATAGCTCAGAAGTTGCCAAGCGACTGTGCCAGGACTGTGCCAGGACCAATCAGAACGTTCTCCGCGACTTCTACTTTATTGATATTATTAACGTAATTGGTGCCGGCTGAGGGACTTGAACCCCCGACCAACGGTTTACAAAACCGCTGCTCTACCGCTGAGCTAAGCCGGCACGCGATGGGGCGGGCTGGGATTGTACCGGGCCCCGGGGATCGCTGGGAGATCAAGGCCCCGGGGCTGTGCTGGCGCGCTCCTCAGGCAGCGGAACACCGGGAGCCACTGCGCCGGTCGCGCTGCTCGGCGGGGGCGGGGTGTCCCCGGCAGGGCAGCTCTGCGCTGCGATGGGCGAAGTGCTCTGCGCATGCAGGGCCTGCATGGGCAGAGCGGCTGCCCCACCCGAGACCCACAGATCAAGCCAGTACGCTGGCTGCGCCACCAGCCGGCGGGTGAGCCGCGCGCGAAATCCCTTACCCAGGGCGTGCGCCAGTTGGCGCTTGGCCAGCGCGGGATTGAGGAACAGTCCCAACGAAATCCCCGGCCGACCATCGGCCGTCGGCATCGGCTCGGCGCCATCGATACCATCGTGACGCAGCTCGTCGAGCGTTTTCTGCACCTTTGTAGTACCGCTCAAATCGGGCAGATACACCCAATACCAACGAACCGGCTGCACCGCAGCGGTGCGCAGCTGGGGTGCGAAATTCCGTGCACTCAACAGCGCAGCAGCCTCAGTGGCCGTATGCTTGCGCGCAAAGGGCCCTATGGAGACGCATTGCAGCGCCGGCGGCGCATTCTGTGCTGATGAAGCCGCCTCGACCCCCTGCGCCGCTAGCGCCGCGCCCAATGCGCCAGCGGACGCGTGTACGGCACCCGCAGCGGGCGGCGCCGGCGGGAGATCGCGGCTCACGAGTTGCAGACGTGGCAGTCCCGCGAGCGGATCGGCCCGCGAGGTGGGCACAGCAATCCATTCCGCCCAGGCCAGGAACAAAAGATTCGCAAGCAGGAGGATGAAGAAGGCGATACGCACAGGCGGATTGTCAACCTTCCCGGGCCCAGACCGCCAGACCCCAGAGCACCAAATCAGGTACTTCCCGGCTGGCGCTGCGAATCAGCGGGCGCAGCTCACCGGCTCCGCCCCCCGTCAACACGACCAGCGGAGCGCGACGCAGCAGCGTTCGGGCCTCGAGAACCGCACGATCCACCGCAGAGGCCGCCGTGTATCGCGCCCCCTGTTCAAGCGCTGCGCGCGTGGAGCGGCCAAACAACGCCGGACCGGTGCCAGCCGAGCCACCCCGAGCACGACGGCGAATGCCCCGAGTCCCATCGAGCAGACTGGAGACCATCAGCGCCGGCGCCGGCACGATCGCCCCACCGAGGTGAGCGCCCGCAGCATCCAGCAGATCGACGGTCATCGCCGTGCCGACAGCTACCACGCACACCGGTCCGCGCCTGAAGTGTGCACGGGCACCAATCATGCCAAGAAACCGATCGACACCCAGCCGCCAGGGTTCGAGGTAACCGACGGTGATGCCGCACGCCTGGCGACGTGTGGCCACAAACTGTGGCGAGGGCGAACCCCGCGCCCGCGCCGCTCGAGCCAATGCCATATTGACTTCTGTCCCCGCGACGCTCGAGATCAGGATCCTATCCCACCGCGGCTTCGCACCGATGACGCGCTCAAAATCGCGCGACGACCAGCCCGCGTACCGGGCCGCGTGCGCCCGGCCGATGCGACCTTCGTCGCACCGCGCCCACTTCACTCGAGTATTGCCAATGTCGATGAGTAGAACGCTCACTGCACGGGCCTCACCGTGACCTCCCCTGAGATGAAACGACTGACGCCCCGTGGCGTCTCGAGGAGCAACGCCCCATGCAGATCGATTCCCCGAGCCACGCCGCGTACCGTGCCGGCCGCTGTTTGGACGTCAACGTGTGCTCCGCGCAGCGCATCGGCGATGCGCCATTCGTCGATGAAGGGTCGCAAGGCTGCGCGCTCGAATTCTTGCAGGCCCTGCAATACTTGCGTGACGAGCGCAGCCGCGACGCTGTTGCGCGATGCGCTGACGCCGGCACTCGCCAGATCGGTCGCCGGCAGACCCATCGTTGCAATACGGCGCAGCAGCTCCTCGCCCAGGGCCGCGTTCAGCCCGATGCCGATGACGACACAGGCTGGTCCGGCCGATTCGGCTCGTAGCTCGATCAGAATGCCACCGAGCTTACGCCCTGCCACCAGAACATCATTCGGCCACTTCAGCGTTGCCCCCGACAGCCCTACTTCTCGCAGCGCGCGCAACGCGCACACCCCCACAGCCAAGCCGAGCGCACCGAGATCGGCCGGCACTTCCCGAAACGCCCAGCTGAGCGACAGACAGATAGCCCCGCCGGGCGGGGCCAGCCAGGCCCGACCCCGGCGTCCGCGCCCGGCGCTTTGATGCTCCGCGAGCACGATTTCGGTCAGCCCGAACGGCGGATTCGGCCGCTCGAGCAGCACAGTGTTAGTCGAGTCGGTGCGCCACAGGGTCTGCAGTCGACGCACCACGGCGCGCGCTGGCGCGGGCAGGTGTGCCAGAATCGCCTGGGCGGAGAGCGGCTCGCCGGCCTGGGCGAGACGATAACCGCGGTTCGGAACCGCATGCACGCCCATGCCGGCCACGCGCAGAGCCCGCACCGCTTTCCAGATCGCCCCGCGGCTCACGCCCAACGATTCGGCCAGCGCTTGCCCGGAATGGAAATTGCCGTCGGCAAGCTGAGCAAAGACCCGCGCCGCCAGCGGCAGCGCCTCGTCCGAGCGATCTGCGGCAACGGGATTACGGTGGTGCGCTGACATCTTAGGACGATCGCGCGCGCGTTCCGAGCAGCCACAGCCGCCGGGCACGCGGCTCGGTGCCAGCGAGCATGCGTGCAATGTTGGACCGATGCGTATAGACGACCAGCGTGGCGGCCAGGGTGGCGAATGCCAGCAGCCCAGCCCGGGTCTCCGATCGCACTGCGGCAGCGAGCGCGAACGCCAGGGCACCCAGAATTGAGCCGAGCCCGACGTAACCGGTGAGCACTACCGTCAGGAACCATACAGCCAGCATCGGCAACAGCAACAGCGGAGCCGCGCCAAGCACCGCGCCGACCAGGGTCGCCACGCCCTTGCCGCCCCGAAAGCCATACCAAACCGGATACACATGTCCGAACATCACGGCGATACCGCACGCGGCAAGCGGCCAGGCACTGCCGTGCGCCGCAACCACAGGCGACGAGGCGGAGGCAAGCACCGCGGTCGCGAGCCATCCTTTACCAATATCAATCAGCAGCACCCAGAACGCGAACACCTTGCCCTGCGTGCGCAGAGCATTGGTGCCCCCGGCATTGCCGCTACCCATGCGGCGAATGTCGACGCCGCGCAGACGGCCGACGATCAGCCCGCCGTTGAGCGAGCCAAGCAAATAGGCGGCGACGGCCTTGAGGATCAACGCGATCATGTGGGCAGAAACACCTCAGCGAGCATGCAGCGCACACTGCCGCCGCCGGCGCGTTCGATGGTCGGCACAGGCACGCTGAGTACCGTATCGGTGCAGGCCGACAACCGGGCGAAAGTCGCCTCAGGGAGCGCGCGGCGCGCGTTCTCGGACATCGCCAGCACGCGGGACTCCCCAAGCGCCTCGTCCCAGGTGGCGAGCTCGAGCACGTTGCCGGCGAAGTGCTCGATCTGCGCGTGGTTGATGTCGATCACCTCGCGTCCCGCGGCACGCAACCGCTCGAGGACGTGGCCCCGGTCCGCCGGAGCGATCGCTTCGGTGCCGACCAGCGCCGCCCGCTCCAGGACGCTCAGCAGCACGTTGGTGTGGTAGATCGGGGTGCCGGAGCGATCCGCGGCATCGAAAACGATCAATTCGTAATCAAGCTCCCGCGCCCATTCGGCAAGCACACGCGCATCCGTGCGGGGTGAGTGGCACGCGAACGCCAGACGATGCCGGTGATCGAGCACCAGGCTTCCGGTCCCCTCGAGAAAGCGGTCCTGCCGTTCGTGATGGGTCAGATCGAGGATACGCGCAACCCGAAAGCCAAGACGCTCGACCACTGCATCCAGCACATCCCGCCGACGTTCCGGACGGCGGTTCGCGGCGCGCAGCGGATAAAGCACCACCGTGCCGTCGGCGTGGAAGGTGACCCAGTTATTCGGGAACAGTGCGTCCGGCTTCGGTGGCGCAGGTGTGTCCTCCAAGAGGCACAGCCGCACGCCCTCACCGCTGAGCGCCGCACTGAGGCCATCGAACTCCGCGCGCGCGGCAGCGGCGAGATCGTCGCCGGTCTGCGTCCGCTGGAAGGCATTGCTCGGCGCAGTTTCCGGGTTGTAGGCAAAATGGGCAGGCCGCACCATCAGCACTGCATCGGCGCATTGGCGCGCGAGTGGCGGCCGCGATGCCGCTGAGTGAGGCTGGGTTTCCATGTACCCGCATTCTCGCACGTCCCGGCGCCCGCAGAGACGCGCCGCCCCTCCCCCGCAGCATGGGCTCAGGCCGACTGGCTGACCTGCAGGGCTTCAGGAAATGCGCTGCGCGCAGCGAGGTCGATCGGGCGATTTTCAAGGAAGCGGCGGCACTGCTCGGCTGGAACCGGCTTGGCGAGCAGAATGCCCTGTGCCTGGTCGCACCCGAGTTCGCGCAGCTTGTGCAGATGCTGGCGGCTCTCCACCCCTTCGGCAACGACCTCGATGTGCAGATGTCTGGCCATGGCGATAATGGCCTCGACGATCGCAAGATCCCCCGTGTCTACGCTCAGATCGCAGATGAAGCTGCGGTCGATTTTCAGCGCATCAACGCGCCAACGCTTCAGCGAGGAGAGGCTCGAATAGCCGGTCCCGAAATCATCGATGGCAATGCGCGCACCCAGCTCGCGCAGATGACCGATGGCATCCTGGGTCGGATCCGTCTTGCGGCTCTGCCGCTCGAACATGGTGCTCTCGGTCAACTCGATCTGCACCATGCCGGCGCCGATGTCGTACCGGGCGAGCAACCGTGCGAGCACGGCCGGGAAGTCGGTGCGTCTTAGCTGTACCGCCGATACGTTGAGCGACACGGGCACGATTGCTGCCCCCTCGTCACGCCAGCGGCGCAGATCCTCAAGCGCCCGCTGTACGACAAATTCTCCGATCGGGACGATGAGACCGGTCTCTTCCGCGATCGCGAGGAAGCGGCTCGGCCGCAGCAAAGCGTTGTGCGCACGCCAGCGCAGCAACGCCTCGAGCGCCACTACGCGGCGCGTTCGAATATCAACGATCGGCTGATAGTGCACGTGCAAGAGCCGCTCGGCGAGCGCCCGACGCAGGCCGTTCTCGATCGCCACCCGCTCCTTGAGCTTGCGTTCCATGCCCGGGGTGAACTGCTGGAACGTATTGCGGCCCCGATCCTTCGCCTGGTACATGGCCGTGTCGGACTGGCGGAGGAGCTCATTCATGGTTCGGCCGTCGCGCGGATAGACGCTCACCCCGATGCTCGCCGTCGCCATCAAGGATCTGCCATCGATCACCACAGGGGCGTTGAGGGTCTCGGCAAGCCGAGTGGCGGTCTCGGTGATCTGCTCCGACGCCGTAACGTCCCGCAGCACAACGATGAATTCATCTCCGCCCATGCGCACGACCACATCCTCCTCACGGACCGTCGAGCGAATTCGGCTGGCAACCTCTTGCAGCAGTCGGTCACCGATGTCGTGGCCGCGAGAGTCGTTGATGTGCTTGAATCCATCCAGGTCGAGGAACAGCACCGCGAGCGAACCGCCGACACGCCGTGCCGCCTCGATGGCTTTGGGCAGATGGGCGGCGAGAAACAGCCGATTCGGCAATCCTGTGAGCTGATCGTGGTGCGCCAGATGGTTCAGATGCTGTTGACGCTCGAGCTGCTGCGCCTGCACCTTGCGGCGCAGGGTGATGTCGCGCGTGCTCAGCGCGAACAGGGAGCGACCGGCATGCTCGAGGCGATGGCCACTGATCTCGACATGCAGTTGCCGACCGCTGCGGCACAGCTGATCGGTCTCGACCAGTAAGCGTGCGGGCGACTCACGCAGCTGCGTCGTCAGCGGATCCGGCCGCGAACCTTCCATCTCCCCGAAGACCAGGCCGATCGGCATACCACGCATCTCGCCGAGCGCAATGCCCACGCTTCGGACCAGCGCCGGATTAGCATCCACGATTCTCAGTGTGTCCGCATCAACCAGCAGCATGCCATTCGGGGCCTGCAGGAAGGCGGCGAGCTGCGTCCCGCGGGCAGCCGCCGTGCGGCGCGCGCGCACCTGCCACCAGGCCACCGCCACGCCCAGGGCGAAGGCCAGGATGAGCGCCCCAGATCCCAATAAGATGACGATCACGAATTCCTCATGCGTGAGGACGCAGTGTGACCGAAGTCGCGTGCGCGGCGCCGTGCGCGGCACACAGTTTTCATGTGGCAGCGCGGATCAGCTCCGCAAAGCAAAAACCCCCGGAGACCGTCGGGTCTCCGGGGGTTTGCATCGAGAAGCCTGGCAGTGACCTACTCTCGCATGCCCGAAGGGCACACTACCATCGGCGCAGAGCGTTTTCACTTCCGAGTTCGGAATGGGATCGGGTGGTTCCCGCTCGCTATAGCCGCCAGGCAAGCTTTTTGAGACACGCCGGACCGGTGTTGCCACCGGCCCGGAGCACCTCCAATCCGGGTTGTTTTGTTTTGACGCCTGTCGCGTTCACAAATCTTCGTCCTTGATGAGGCAGCCTCACGGCCGCCACCAGCTCCATTGCATCATCCTCTCGCGGTCAGACCGCTTGAGGTTATATGGTCAAGCCTCACGGGCAATTAGTACTGGTTAGCTGAAGTCATTGCTGACCTTACACACCCAGCCTATCAACCACGTAGTCTTCGTGGG
>JAKBCE010000121.1 GCA_021808195.1 Pseudomonadota bacterium | reverse complement strand
CTCGCTGGCGTAGCTCAGGAACACCGTCGGGCGCGGGTGATCGGAGGCCTGGGTTTCGGCGGAGTCCATGGGCGGTGCGAGGTCCAGGGCGGGCGGGCGGAGGCCTTATCGTAACGTTTCCGGCGCCGACTGCCCACGGAGCGAGTGGCACGCCGAGATCCGCTGTCCGGCAATATACTGCAACGCTGCCCGACTTCGGGCAAACTCATCGCTCTCCGAGCCGCAATCCCCCCATACTGAGCCCTGCATGTCAGATCCGGAAGCGCTCGAGGAGCTGGTCAGCCATCTGACGCGAACCAGTCGCCTGTCGCCCCAGGAGGTGCGGCACCTGGTCGAAGAGGTGCAGAGCTTCCTCGCGGACACGCCCGAGAATTTCGTGCGCCGCCGTACACGGAGCGACAGATTCGCCGGCTCATCTACGGTCGACGGTCACCGGGTGACGTAGCGGGTCTGAACGCGGCGCGCCCGGGCAGCGAAATCTCGAGTTCAGGGGAAAGGTGCCTCATGTGCGGGATCGTCGGATACATCGGCCCATGGGATACGACTCCCACCCTGATGGAGGGGTTGCGCCGCATCGAATACCGCGGGTACGACTCCGCGGGCGTCACCGTAGTGCGCGCCGGCGCGCTGCGCATGTACAAAACTAAGGGCAAGGTGCGCGATCTCGAACGACTCCTCCCGCAGAGTCTGAAGGGAACGCCCGGGATTGACCACACGCGCTCGGCGACGCACGGCGAACCGAGCGATCGCAACGCGCATCCTCATACTGATGCTGCAAACCGCTATGCCGTCGTGCATACCGGCATCATCGAGAATGCCCAGGCGTTGCAGACACAGCTGCTCGCCCAGGGCGTGTCGTTTCGCGCCGAGTCCGATTCAGAGGTGCTGGCACGCCTGATCGCCTCGATGTCGGGTGAGACCCTCGAGCAGACGGTTCGCGCCGCCCTACGCATGATCACGGGGGCCTGTGGCATCGCCGCGCTCGACGCCGAGCACCCCGAGGCACTGATCGTTGCCCGCCGGGGCAGTCCGGTCATTCTGGGCATCGGTGAGCGGGAGATGATCATCGCCTCGGACGTCGCGGCGCACCCGGCGGCAGATCATGCCGTTGCGCACCTGGCGGCGCGTGCGGGACTCAGTCCGAGGCACTTCGCGCGGCTGTCTCATGACGAGGTGCGGATCACCCCTGCGGCGTGGGTCGAGGCAGCGCGTGTCGCGGCGGCCCGCCGACTGCTCGAGGGCGCCCGCCACCCGCCGAAGCAGGTGGCGGCTCAGTGCGGATTCGCCAATGCGGACACGCTGCGGCGCGCATTCCGTGGTCGAAACCCTCGATCGGCTCGAAGCCGGCCTGACGCAGCGCGGGATCGCGGTGTTCTCGCGCATCGACTTCAGCGCCGATGCGGCGCGCGCCGGTCTGCAGATGCGACCGGAGCAGCTGCTGATTTTCGGCAACCCCCGAGCCGGTAAACCCCTGATGCAGCACCTGCCGGCCGTCGGACTCGATCTGCCGCTGAAGACCCTCGCATGGAAAGACGAGCAAGGGCAGACGTGGATCGCCTACAACGACCCGCAGTATCTCCTGCAGCGCTACGGCCTCCCCAGCCGCTCATCGAGGCCGCTGTGGGCCCCGGCTGAGCGGACGCTGCCAAGGGGATCCGGGGCCGAGGACTGCGCGGCGCGCGAGCCGAACTCTGTGGGTGCCCGTCGCCGCCCTCGGCAGAGCAGTCCGGTCCGACCGCTCAAGCCCAAGCTCACACTCACCCTCGCGCAGCCGCCCGAAAACCGCACCCTCATCACACTCTGGTGCACTGACCGGCGGGATTCGCTCACCTGCGCCGCCGAGGCGCCGATATCCGCTCAGAGATTCCTCCATTCACGCGCCGCGCCTCCAGGGGCGACGGCGAGCCCCGAGAGCAACCGGACCGGTGAACTCATCATGCTCAGCGTCCTGAAATCCATTCTCCGCGCGGCCGCCGGACGCGCATCTGCGGCCGACATGCTCGAGCGGGCGAACCTGCGCGGCCAGGCTGAGGCCATCGAACGGTCTCAAGCCCTGATCGAATTCGCGCTGGACGGCACGATTCTCACCGCCAACGAGAATTTTCTGCGCGTCGTCGGATATTCACTTGAGGAGGTTCGGGGCAAACATCATCGCATGTTCGTCGATGCGGCCTTTGCCGCCAGCGCGGAATATCGAGAGTTCTGGGCGAGGCTGGCCCGCGGGGAATTCTGTGCAGGCCAGTACCGACGGATCGGCAAGGGTGCGCGGGAGGTCTGGCTGCAGGCGACCTACAACCCGATCCTCGATCCCGAAGGCAAACCGTTCAAGGTCGTGAAGATCTGCACCGACATCACTGCGCGCAAACTCGAATCCGCCGACTTCGAGGGAAAGCTGCGCGCAATCGACAAAGTCCAGGCCATCATCGAGTTCGATCTGGACGGCACCATCCGTGACGCCAACGAGAACTTCCTGCGCGTCGTCGGGTACTCCCTCGGGGAGATCCGCGGCAAACACCATCGCATGTTCGTCGATCCGGCGTTCGCCGACAGTGCCGAGTACCGGGCTTTCTGGGCAAAACTCGGCCGCGGCGAGCACGACTCCGGTGAATACCGCCGGCTCGCCAAAGGCGCACGAGAAGTCTGGCTGCAGGCGGCCTACACTCCGATCCTCGATGCGAATGGACGACCGATCAAAGTCGTCAAGTTCGCCACTGACGTCACCGAGCGCAAGAGCCTGACGCACCAGCTCGATGAACTGGTCGGGCGGATCCGCCACGCGGTCGGCGAAGTGACGGTGAGCGCGCGGGACATCGCCGACGGCAATGCCAGCCTGAGTCAGCGGGTGGAGGAGCAGGCGGCGAGCCTGGAGGAAATCGCCGGCTCGATGAAAGAAATGACGGATACCGTCAAGCGCAATTCGCGGAGCGCGGCCGACGCGAACCAGCTCGCCACAGAGGCGCGCGCGAGTGCCGAGCGCGGCGGCAGTGTGGTGACCGAAGCCGTCGCGGCGATGGACGCGATCAGCGCCGCGAGCCGCAAGATTGCTGCCATCATCGGCGTCATCGATGAGATCGCGTTCCAGACGAACCTGCTCGCACTGAACGCGGCGGTGGAGGCGGCACGCGCTGGCGAGCAGGGGCGCGGATTTGCGGTCGTGGCCTCGGAAGTGCGCAGCCTCGCGGGCCGCTCGGCCTCGGCCGCAAAGGAGATCAAGGCGCTGATTCACGACAGTGGCGCGAAGGTCGCGGACGGCTCGCGCCTCGTGACGCAATCCGGGGAAGGTCTACGCGACATCGTCGGCGCGGTGCAGAAGGTGACCGACATCGTGGCCGAAATCGCCGCGGCCTCGGGCGAGCAGACCAGCGGCATCGAACAGATCGCCCGCGCAGTCACACAGATGAACGAGGTCACCCAGCAGAATGCGGCGCTGGTGGAACAGGCATCTGCCGCGAGCGAGTCGATTCGGCAGCAAGTCGACGAACTGGCCGCGGCGGTTGGCAGTCGGGAGCGTACGTCGAACGGCGGCGAGCCTGCAGGCGGTTCCGCGGCGACTGCGTACCATGTCCCGCCGCGCCCCTCGCGGCCGCCGCAGAAGCGCGCCGCGGGCGGCGGCCGCGAGGAGTGGGTGGAGTTCTGATACACGGTCGCCCGCGACTGCGGGCGGCCCTTTCGCGATGCGCCGGGAGGCTGCCGAGGCGGCCGCCCAAGGCGTTGGCCTCGTCGCACGGTGCTCGCACTGCGATGATGCGCGTGCAACCTGAGACCGCTGCACCCGCTGAACGCAGACGCTTGACCGCCTGTCGCCGCTCGCGGCCGACGCGAATGCGCGGTCGCTCGGCCCGCACACTGCACTACGAGACGCCGTGCGATTCTTGCGCCGCCACGGACGGCTGCAGCGGCGCAGACTCGCGTCAGCTCGCGCGGTGCCTCCACTCTGCGCTCGCAGCGCAACGCCCGAGGTGCTACCGTCGCGCCGGAGGTATCGACTACGTGAAACGCTTCTCCGTCGTGATGGAAATCTGGCTGCTGGTGCTGCTGATCTGCGCCGCGCTCGCGCTGCTGTCGTTTGCGACCATTGATGTGCCGACGGCGCGGTACTTCTGGATTATCGGGCGTTTTCTGCATCCGCTGAACAAACCGCTCGGCGCGCCCATCATTCTGGCGATCGAGGCGGCCATCAGCGTGATCCTGGTGCTGGCGCGCCTGGTGCGTGGTCATCTGTCGCTGCTCGCCGAAACCGTTGCAGTGGCATGCCTGACCTCCATCTGCGCGTACGCAGTCAACAGCCATGTGCTGAAGCCGTTGTTCGGGGTCCCAAATCCCTCTGCAGTCATGCATGGCGCGCACCATGCGTTTCACTGGTGGAAGGGCTCTGCGATGAGCAGTTTTCCCTCCGGACACATGGTCCTCGCCGGCTCGCTGGCCGGCGTCTTCATGCGCGTCTACCGCGCGAGCCGCTGGCCGCTCGCGGTGCTGCTCGCGCTCGCCGCGGTGCTGCTCGTCGTCGGCGACTGGCACTTCGTCAGCGACATCATTGGCGGGACCTTCCTCGGGACTTCCGCGGGCCTGCTGGCCGGACAGGGCTGGGCGGTGCACAAGCAGCTGCCGAGCGCCATCCTGTGAGGCGTGCACGGCCGATCCACGGGTTGATCGAACTGTTCCGCTTGGCTACAGTCCAATCCGGATGGCACGGTGAGCGGCGCGGCTGCGTCGCGCCCGACCGACACTGATCCGGAGCAGACAATGGATTTCGCGCGTCTACATTCTGCAGCGCAGCGGCGCGCACGTGATCCAGCCTCCCGCAGCCGCGCCGGACGGGTATTTCGAGTGCCGGCCCTGAAGCTCCCCGGCGATATGCTGACCTTCCTGCGCGCCGGATTGTGCGATCCGCGCCGCGTCGGAGCGGTGGTGCCGTCCGGCCGGGCGCTCGCTCGCCTGATCACCTCGGAGATCGGCGGGACCAGCGGACCGGTGATCGAGCTCGGCGCCGGCACGGGTGTGTTCACCCGCGCACTGCTCGATCGCGGCGTTCCGGAGCGCCAACTGGTCCTCATCGAGGCGCATCCGCATTTCGCGCGGCTGCTGCAGAACCGCTTCCCCGCGGCCCGCGTGCTGGTCATGGGGGCCGGCGACCTGCGCCGCATCGATCCGTTCGAAGGACGGACGGCCGGCTCGGTCGTGAGCGGCCTGCCGCTGCTGTCGATGCCGCGCAGCGAGATCATGCGCATCCTGCGCGGCTCGTTCCTGCGCCTGCGCAGTGGCGGCGCCTTTTATCAGTTCACCTACGGGCCGCGCTGTCCGGTGCCCGGTGCGATCCTGAAGCGGCTCGGCTTACGCGCGCAGCGGATCGGCTGGGTCGCCACCAATTTACCGCCGGCGTTCGTCTACCGGATCGAGCGCACCCGCCGCCCCGCGACTCGCACCCATCACGCCTGAATCGCCGTTCCCGCGGCGCGCCGCTCAGTGCTCGTGCCGGTGATGAATATCGGGATAGTGCGGGTGTGAGTGTGTCAGCGGCTCATGGACGTGCTCGTGATCATGCGGCTCCTGCCCGTCCCACTCGAAGTCATGCTCATGCTGATGATGTGCGTCGTGGCGGTGGCTGTGAGTGTGACGCTCGTGAGGATGCGCGTGCTCATGATCATGGTGTTCGGTCAGGTGCAGCCAGACGCCAAGGCCCATCAGCAGTGCGGCGAGCGCAAGTGCCGGCGTCGGCAGGCGCCGAAAGACGAGCAGTGACAGCACTGCGCCGATGAACGGCGCCGTGGCGAAATACGCGCCGGTGCGCGCCGTACCGAGGCTGCGCAGTGCCAGCACGAACAACGTGAGACTCACCCCGTAGCCGGCGAAGCCGAGCAGCGCGGCACCACCGATCAGCGCCGGGGCCGGCCAGCTCAGCCCGAGGTGCGCGGCGAGGCCGAGATTCACCGCACCGGCACTGAGGCCCTTCAGGGCTGCGATCTGCAGTGGATCGCCGCTCGATACCTTGCGTGTCAGGTTGTTGTCGATCGCCCAACAGGCGCACGCCGCAGCGATCCACAGCGCACCGCCGCGCAGCTGAAGCTGCACCGGCCAGGCGAGCAGCGCTCCGCCGAGCACGATCGCGACCATGCCGAGCAGGATGCGGCGGTCGACATTCTCGCGAAAGACGCACCACGCGAGCAGCGCGGTGAACACCGCCTCGAGGTTCAGCAGCAGCGAGGCGTTCGCGGCGGGAATCTGCCTCAAGCCGCTCATGAGCAGGACCGGCGCGATGACTCCGCCGGCCAGGATCGCCAGGCCCAGCCAGGCCCGCTCTGCACCGCGCCAGCCGCCGGCGCGGAGCCGACGGGGCCGCCACGCTGCGCGCAGCGCGATCCACACCGAGAGTCCGACGCCGCTGCCGCCATACAGCAGACCGGCTAGCGTGACCGGGGCAGTCGCGCGCAGCAGCATTTTGGCAAACGGGGTGCTGGCGCCGAACAGAAGGGCTGCGATCAGTGCGTAGCTGACGCCCCGTGCCGAGTCGCTCAGAGCCGCCGACGGATCTCGTCCCATGGGCAAAAAGTATAGCGGCGGGGACGCCCAGGCGCCCCCGCCGCTGCGCGATCACTCGGTCTGACGGATGAACTGAGCGATGTTCGCGTGCAGGTGCGCCAGGCCCTGCGGGCGAACATAGATCATGTGGCCGGTGTGGTAGAACCGGAATTCGACGTTCTTCTGCAGATCAGGCTGCATCGGCAGCTGGCGCATCTGGTAGATGGCCGCATAGTACGGCGTCGCCAGGTCGAAATATCCGGCATTGACCAGTACCTTCAGCCGCGGATCGAGCGTCATGGTCGTTGCCAGGTCCGGCAACACGTTCGGCGCGATGGGCGCCGGCGAGCCGGCCCCCGGCGGCGTGTGCGGCCACTTCCAGTCGTTGCCCACAGTCGCGGAGAGGAACACGTAGCGGTGTCCGGCGCCGAAATGCAGCGTGTCGCGCAGATACGCGTTCGCCGCCGACACGTAGGCTGAACCGATGCCGGAGATCAGCGGATCGTACTCGGCGAATTCCGCAAGCGGATCGAGCGTCGGGCCGGAGAAGCGTGCATCGAGGCGGCCGGTGGTCTTGCCTTCGGCGCTGAGCAGCTCCTGCTCGAATTGCGGGCCCGTCACGCGCAGGTCCGCCTTGAGCAGGTAGTCCT
>JAKBCE010000120.1 GCA_021808195.1 Pseudomonadota bacterium | reverse complement strand
ACGCCCGGAACTGCTGATCGAGATCAGCGCGCGCTCCCCGATCCTGACTCCTGTGGAGTGTGGCTACGATACCATCGTCAACGAACTGCTCGGGCGCGCCGAGCGCAGCGGCTCGATCGCATGTCTTGACATCCGCGAGACCATCGCCGGCAAGAACGCAGCCCTGCTGCGGCGATGGTCGGCGCGTCTGCGCGGCGCCGGCCGGGTGTTCGAACTGGGCAACGCCCGCGATGAAGATATCGTCAGACACATCTACGACCTCGGGCGCATCTTCGAGCACTTTCCGCGCGAGTTGACCGATGTGGAGGCGAGCCGACTGGCTCGAGAACTCCTGCTTCAGGACGCCCTCGAATTCGGTGGTCAGGACCCAGGGTTCGGGGATGCTCCGATCGAGCGAGCGCGGGAAGCACTGAACGATCTTGCGGCCAGTGGCGAAGCCCGGCAGTGGTACGAGCGCTTCACGGTGGCGATGGTGTATGGCGTGATCCCTCCCTTCGACGATGCGATGGGACGGATTCTCAAATTCGCAGACGCGTGGGTTCCGAGCGGCGGATGACCGCCCAACCATACGACATCCAGAGAGCCCGCAGTCGCGGCTGATCGAGTGATTGCGGACGAACCGTCCGGGAGCGCTCGCGTCGCATCACCGCCTTGAACGCTTTGTCACGCAGGATGAACTGCGCGAGCATGTGCGGAATGAGGTCGGCCACCAGCACCGTCTCACCCCAAGGTCTCACTGTGCAGTGCCGCGCCGATGTCCTGTCAGCGGCGCCTTGACTGCGAGTGCCGGCACGCATGGCGCGGCCGATGGCGTCTAAAATCAGTGGTATTTCGGTGGCAGATGGCCCCGAAGATAGATGGTTTTTGATGGGTTTCAGCACGGCCCTTTGCGCACTAAGTTATTGTTTTATGAAACATTAGGAGTCACGCAGCGGCAGAAGAGCCGGATTCGGGACGTAGGTGTCGCAGATTCAAATCCTGTCACCCCGACCAAGTCCAGGGAAGGACGCAGAATTCCACGGTGCTCTGGCCCGAAATTAGTAACGCCAGCTCGTGTGGCGGGATTTCTGCCTGCCCAGCGTGGGTGAATCGGCCTCGGGCCGCGCCAACCCCGTGCGGTCTGCGTATCGCTCTTCCAATTTCGTTCAAACTGTTGCTTGCGCCTCATCCCGAGCTTTTCGCCCGCCGGATGCCTCGGCGACATTCACAGGCGCCTCCTCCTCGGCCGCGAGTGCCTCGAGGTACCGTCGGTAGATATACACTCGATCTCGGGCGCGTCCCGTGGACTCCTTGACTATCCCGCGCGACTGCAGCTCGCGCAGCAATGAATTGACGGTCGGCGCCGTGAGCCCTGTAGCCTCTCTCAGTGTCGCCACCGTGGCGACAGGCCTGGCCTGCAGCGCCTCCTGGATCATGAGCAGTGAGCCGGCAATCCTAGGGGCCGCGCGTAGCTGTGTTCGATCTTCATGGAACACCTGCGTTACACGCCGGCCGGTTTCGATTGCGACCTCTGCGCTGTGACGAATCGCCTCCGCGAAAAAATCTATCCAGCGCTCATAGTCCCCGTCCGCACGCACCGCATTCAGCTCCGCGTAGTACTGTTGCCGGTGCTCCTTGAAATACAAGCTCGGATACAGCAGTGGTTTGTGCAAAACATTGTCTTGGCAGAGCATCAGGCTAATCAGCAAACGCCCGACACGGCCATTGCCGTCCAGAAACGGGTGAATGGTTTCGAACTGCACATGGGCCAGAGCCGCTTTGACCACTGGGTTGGCCGGCTCATGCCAGTAATGCTCGAGATTGGTGAGACACGCATCCAGATGGGTCGGTGGGGGCGGCACGAAGGTCGCGTTACCTGGCCGTGTGCCTCCGATCCAGTTTTGGGAGCGCCGAAATTCGCCGGGCTGCTTCTGTGCGCCGCGACCATCGGCGAGCAGGATGCCGTGCATTTCGCGTAACAGCCGGGTCGAGAGTGGGAAGCCGCCTGCCATTCGTTCCAAGGCATGGCTCATTGCGTCGACGTAGCGCGAGACCTCACGGACATCGTCGCCCGGCGCACCGGGGACCGCCTCGATCTCATGTGCCAGGAGCTCATCCAGCGTGGACTGGGTCCCTTCGATCTGAGAAGAGAGAACGGCCTCCTTGCGAACGAATGTATAGAGCAGCAAGTCCACATCAGGCATCGTCGTCGCGACGCCGTCGAGTCGTCCGAGCGAGAGCATCGCCCGATCCAACGCATGTTGAGCCCCTGCGGTAAACGCGAGAGGCGGATCGGGAGGCAGCACCGGCGGCACGAAGGCGCGGACGGTCTCGCTGAGAGTCGTGGTCTCAATGTATGTTCCGAACGGATCCCGCTTCATCGCATCCGGCCCCCGGATTAAGCCGCTTTACCCGCCTGCCCCTTTATTTAATCGTAGTGGCGTAAATTTAACTAGTACTTCTGATATGGCAAGAAATTTAACTACCGAGCGGGCTGGTTAAAAGTATGTGGGGAAACTTTACTACCCGCCGATGCAGGTATCGTCCCCGGGGCCGAACCCAAGGCGGTGCCATCCGCCGGACATGTTCAGGCCAAGGCATTGCTCGAGAATCTGGTGAACTCGAGCGATTCGACGGACCAGATCCGGAGGTGGCGCGGGCGTGCCTGGCCGACGCGTAGCGTGCTTTCGATAGCCGCGACCCGCACCGCCGCTCCCCGACCTCCTCATCCCGCCACCGCGATCGTCTGAAATCGCTCCGTCGCAGTCTCGTGCTTCGAGAGCACGGCGCGGGACCGGAGAGCCACCTCAGACGAATTCGAATGGGGATTGCAGGAACAGCGTGTAACGCCCCACCCCGACCATAGTCCCGGGAACGCCGCAGAATTCCACGGTGTTCTGGCCCGGATTGAGTAACGCCAGGTCGTTGAGCGTTGCAGCATCGACCCTGCGCTCGAACGCCGGAGCATCGGCGGATCCGGTCTGCGAGTCGGCACGCACGCCGCGCTCGGCGGAGGCGGAAATCAGGGGCGTTTCGGTTGCCGATCACGCCTGATCGTGACCCGCTGACGACGGTCACAATACAACGGCCCGGGTCCGTACGCGACACCAACGGGGCGACTTCACCCTGACGCCGAACGCACGGCAGCTGTTCCTGCCCCGACCGCAGCCTCCATCGGCCGACAGGCCCCCGAGCGGGTGACCATCATAAAAATGCCTCCAACACGCTGTCTACGTGGATGTTCACGGCCGCTAGTTCGGGCAGCCCCCCAAGTGACGCCGCCGATCATGCGGCTGTTGCGCAGTCAAACGGGCAACTCGGGCCAAAGCACTTGAGACCGGCGGTGCGCCGGCGCCACAATGCCCCGGCGTCAACGCTCGCAGTTGCACACCGCCGGGGTTTTCGGGCGAACTGAGATTCAGGTCTCCCGCACGGCTGACCGGCTTTTTTCAGACCCGATGGATAGAATCAGCATGCGATGACACAAAGCGTAAAACAGGACGAGACGCGCCCCGGAAACCTGCTCGTACTCGGCATCGTCGCCGTCTTCTGCGGTATCGGTGCCGGGTTCATCGGCGCCCTCTTCCGCCTGGCGCTCATCGATGCGGCACGGCTGCGTGGCGCGCTGGTCGCGTGGGCACATGGATGGAATCTCCTCGGATTTGGCGCGCTGGCGATCGTTATCGCGTTGAGTGCGGCGATCGCCGCGTCGATGGTGCGACGCTTCGCTCCGCGCGCGCAGGGCAGCGGCATTCCACAGGTCGAAGCGGTCCTGAACAGGGAGCTGAAGCCGGGCTCGCCGAGCCTGATTCTGGTTAAGTTCATCGGCGGCGTGCTCGCAATCGGCTCGGGTCTCACCCTCGGGCGGGAGGGACCGAGCATTCAGATGGGCGCGACCTTCGCCTACGAGAGCGGCAAATGGTTCAAACGCAACTGGGCCGACTGCCGGGTGTTGCTTGCCGCCGGGGCCGGCGCTGGACTCGCCACCGCGTTCAACGCACCCATCTCAGGAGCGGTGTTCGTACTGGAGGAACTGGTCAAACGCTTCGAGTCCCGTATCGCGATCGCCGCACTCGCCGCCTCGGCCGCGGCGATCTGGATCGAACGGCTGATCCTCGGCAATCAACCAGATTTCACCGTTCATCACCTGGTCCAGCCGAGCTTCGTCCATGAGCCGCTGTATCTGGCGCTCGGGGTCGCTGCTGGATTCGCCGGGCTGACTACAACAAGACGCTGCTGTGGGGCTTGAATGCCTCGGACCGCTTCGATCGGTGGCCCATCGAACTGCGGCGCTGCAACCGTTGGCGCCGCAATCGCGGCGATCGCCTGGTATGCACCGGGCATGGCCGGCGGGGGCGACCCGCTCACCCGGCGGGCCCTCGACGGCGTCGGCACGCTCGCGCTACTGCCAGCGCTGCATCTGCTACGCCTGGGGATGATTCCCGCCTCATATTCGGTTCGCACTCCGGGCGGACTGTTCGCGCTCGTGCTCGGCGCAGTGCTCTGTCTGTGGATGGGCAAAATCTTCGGCCTCGCATTGCCGGGCATGGGGGTTCAACCCGAGGGCTTCGCGCTGGTCGGTATGGCCGCACTGTTCACGGGCGTAGTGAACGCCCCGGTGACCGGCATCGTTCTGGTCACGGAGATGACCGCGAATGTCGACATGCTATTGCCGATGATCGTGGCATGCTTCGCAGCGATGCTGGTGCCGACATTCCTCGGCGATCCCCCGATCTACGACGCACTCGGCGAACGGCTCGCGGCGCAGCGTGCGCGAGCGCCGAGCGACACGCGCTGAGCTGTACCCGGCCAGCCCCGTAACCCTCCTCTTGCCCCGTTCGTGCGCACAGGCGTCAGCCGGGGTGCGGCACGACTGGCGAGGCGCATGAGCCTTGCGGATCAAGGAACGGCCCGATCAGGCGGTGGACGTGCCGGATCGGGCAAGCTGCCGGCGCAGATTCTCCGTCGTTTCGCCGCGGCCATCGGAACGCCATCCCGGAGGCGCGAACAGCGCGCCCAGCACGTCGCGAACGCTCCGCGCCCGCCGTAGTTCCTGCAGCAGCGCGATCCACGGGTCGAATTCAACGCGCAGAATGTTGTTCGAGGTCTGTGGATGAACGAGCCCATAGCGGCACGGCAGGTCGCTGCGCTCACGGACATAGGTGCCGAACAAGCGATCAAAGACGATGAGCACACCACCGTAGTTCGCATCCAGGTACTCGATATTGGCAGCGTGGTGCACACGATGCGCCGAAGGGGTGTTGAGAACGTACTCGAGCCAACCCAGTCGCGGAATCCACGTGGTGTGCAGCCAGAACTGGTAGAGCAAATTCAGCGACAGTGCGAGAATCACCACGTGCGGCGGAAATCCCAACCAGACCAGCGGTGCAAAGAACACGATGGCCCCGCTCACATGCTGGAGCCAGCCGATGCGAAACGCCGCCGAGAGCGTCAGGTCATTCGGCGAGTGGTGCACCGAGTGCGTCAGCCAGAACCAGCGGATGCAGTGCGATGCGCGGTGGTACCAGTAGTAGCAGAACTCCTGCCCCAGAAACAGCACCAGGAATGCCGCGGCGTCGTTGAGGCGAATGGTGTGGATTCGAGAGCGCCAGAGCAGTCCGAGCAACACACCCGAGGTCGACACCCCGAGCAACAGCGGCAACCGGCGCCCGAGCAGATCGGCCAGGGAGAGCGCAGCGCCCTTCCAGTCGAATCGCGCGCCGCGGGTCAGCACCAGGCCCTCCACGAGCGAAGCGCTCAGCACGATACCGAGAACGATCAGAAAGAAGTGCAGATGGTCACGCATGATGATGACACTCAAAGCGGGTTAAGATCATTCTATGAATGTTCCTCATATTTTTAGCTCGGGTTCCGCAGGCCGCCGATATAGGCGATAAATGCCTAAAATTCAATCACATGGGCGTCGTGAACCTCGGCAATCTCGCGCCCTGCGCACCCGCGAACTCATATTCGAGACCGCAATCCAGATCCTCGAGCATGAGGGCGAGGCGGCACTTTCGACCAATCGCATCGCCGAACGTTCGGGCTTCAGTGTCGGCACGATCTATCAGTACTTTGCCAACAAGCAGGCCATTCTCTCGGCGCTGACAGCCCAGGAGCGTCACACGCGAATGACGCGCATTGCAGCAGAGCTCGCCCGTGGCCACCACGACACCGCCCCGCACGATGCGCTCCACACCCGAGTGCGCGCGATCGTACGGATCGTGCTGGATGCCTTTGGCGGACGGCACAGAGCCCGGCGCATCCTGCTCGAGCGCGCACTTCGCAGTCACGAGGCCGGCGTGATGAACCGGCCGGTGGAGGCGATGGCCGCGATGCTGCGCGAGCTGACCTGCGGCGCACACCAGAGGCGAGCACTGACGGAGATCGAGGCGTTCGTGCTGGCTCAGGCCGTGTCGGGCGTCATCCGCGCCGCAGTGTCCCGCAATCCGGATCTGTTGAAGGATCCTCAGTTCGAGCGGGCTGTAGTCGATCTCAGTGTCGGCTTCCTGACGCAGCGCCACGCCAAGTCAGGCGTCCCTGACTGAACGCATCACTCTCGCGAGCGGGCTCTACCGCGGCGCTTGCGGCCGGAGCCGTGGCTGGCAATAGCATTGGATTTGATGTTATTGCTTCTGCAGCGGTGGAACTGCCGCAGTCGATGGATAGGATGGCGAGCGATGCGAGCAGTGCGGCGGCGACGTGAGGGAGGATGTTCGTCTGGATTGCACTTCTTTCTGTGGTTAGTTCGCCGCAGCTTCTGCCTGGAACTGCTTTTGTAGGACTGTGCCGCCGTCTTCTGAGCAGCCGGAGGTATTTGGATCAACCAACTGGTAATTGGCGGTGTCGCCAGGATAGTCGTAGCTGTTGACCATGTAGCCGCTGGAGCTGACCGGTGCGTCCCATGCGTAGCCCATCATGCCGATGGAGTGCGACGGAAGATAGGTCTGGATAAAGTAGTTGGTTATGGTTTGACTGGGATCGCTTGGGCATGAGAAGGCCTCATTCCACTCGGTGACAAAGACGGCGTGTCCGCTGGTGGCGAAGTTGCCGAATCGGGTGTCCCACGCGGCGCTGCTGTCGGCCAGCGTGCTGTTGACGACATAGTCGTATGGATGGAATGTGTAGGCGGAGTTGGAGGGCATTCCGCTGGGAGGCGTGAAGCCGACGAATGCGAAATCAATTCCTGTGCCATCGAAGAGTAA
>JAKBCE010000119.1 GCA_021808195.1 Pseudomonadota bacterium | reverse complement strand
TCGACCACTATCGTCTGCGTGCTCATCGCATACCCCTCTTATGCGCTCCGGAGGTGCTCGGCGAGCAGCTCCAGCAGGCTGCGTGGCGTCTGCTGCCAGTTGAAGTGCTGCTTCCCGTCATCGAAGGTTCGCCGGCAGTCTGAGCAGCTGGTGAGGAAGGTCTGCGCTCCGGTCTGATCGATCTCATTGAACTTTTCTTCGACAACCCTGTAGCGCAACGGCGCAGCGCGCTTGATGTCGAAGACTCCGCCGCCGCCACCACAGCAGATGTTGTAACCAATGTGCCGCACCGTCTCGGTCGGCTCGATGCCCATCGCCCGCATCAATCGACGCGGAGCATCGGTGACGCCGCCCTTTCGTACCAGTTGGCAGGGATCATGAAACGCTGTCACGCCCGTGTCGGCCGGCCGGAGTTTCAACCGGCCCGCCTCGAGGGCGTCGGCGAGGTATTCCGTGACATGCTGAACCTTGAACGGCAGCGGCCGGCCGAGCAGTTCGGCTGCTTCCCAGCGCAACGCCGAGTACGCATGCCCGCACTCCGGGACGATCAGAATCTTGGCGCGACAGGCGACCGCTTCATCAATCAAGCGCATGCTGATGCGTCGCTGCCAATCCCGTCCGCCGGCATAGTATCCGTAGTTTTCTGCGATCAGTCCGTCGGTGCGGAACGTGCAGTCCACGTTCATGTGCGCCATGACGCGGGCGAGAGCGGCAACCGCTGCCGGGTAGTGCTCTATGTCGGTTCTCGGCACCGTGAGCATCACTTCCGCGTGCGGCTTGTCCAGCGGTATTTCCACATCGAACTGCCGTCCGATCGCAAGCAATTGCTCCCGGTACGGCTCGTTCGTGGGTTCCGGTTGCCCACTGTGGCGCTGATGCGCGGCCTTTTCGTAAAGCTCTCTCGGCGCAAGTCCCGCCTCGAACATGCCGCGACGCGCCTGTTCGATCAACTCTGTAATATCGATCCCCATGGGGCACATCAGCGAGCACCGCCCGCAGAGATTGCAGCTGTCATAGAGCAGATGCTGCCAACGCTCGAGTTCCTCGGCGGTGACCCTCGGCTTCAGTCCAAACCACCGGAATATGGGAGCAAACGCACCCGCCTCGCGCTTGAAGGCCTGCTTGAACGGCTCGACCTTCAGCACCGGGGTGTACTGAGGATCCTCGGTCGCAATGTAGAAGTGGCACGCATCGGCGCACATTCCGCAGTGCACACACGCCTCCAGGCGCAGCGCGCTCAGCGCACCGAACTCTCGAGCGAAACCCCGCATCGCACCTGCAACCCGCTCGCGTTCTGCGATCCGGGCCTCTTCAGGCGCCAGGTTGGCGCGCAGCTCGACAGATGAGGAATTCACGATGGCGCCCCTTTCCGAGTCATGAGGTAACCGTCGATTGCCCGGGTCGGAAAGATGTAGAACGAATGCATGAGTTTTCCGAACGGATACCAGATGAGCAGCAGATCAAAGCTGAGAATGTGCAGTCCAAGGATTCTCTGGTATGGACCACCGACGTGTGCGGTCGCCATCAGGCCGGTCACCAGCACGAGAGCGACGATGAACCAGCTGAAATAGTCGTCGAAATTCGACAGGCGACGCAGCACCGGATGTCCGAGTCGGCGCGAGAGCACGGCGACGAACAGGGTGAGTGTGATCACGGCGAATATGGTGATGATGCTGCTCGGCAGCGCCGGCCATCGCACTCCGGCAAAACTCCCGAAGAAGATGATGTGCGGCGCGAAGAACAAAATGACGATGAACAGACCGATGTGATAGGAGTACCCGAGCGCCTCGCCAGTCACCGTCCGCTTGATGAATTCCGGGTGCGGCCAGGAACGTGAGCCCATACCCTTGAGTCCGCCGAGGAGAGCCGCACCGACGCTGCGGCGCGGCTCGCTCAGCATTCGCCTGTGCCGCAGCAGCATCACGTTCACGAGACGCCAGAGCACCCCGACGAAGAACACGACGAAGGCGATCTTCAATGCTGTTCCGCGAGCGAAATCGACGAGGTCCATGGCGTTACTCCTCGTTGTGTGTCTCGGACTCTGACTGCGGCGTGCGCTGGTGGCGACTGATTCGCCTGCGGGCCAACACGACGCTGCCGGCTCCGATGGCGACACCAGTGAGCGCTGCACCTGCGGCGAGCGTGCCGGCTTCCGCGGTGCTCACCTCACCCGCCTTACCCCAACGCGCGGTGGGGATCGGACTGTAAAAGCTGCCGCGGTCCCAGAAGTCCGGCTCAGCGCACCCGAGGCACGGATGCCCGGACTGGATCGGGAAGCTCACCGCGTTATTCCATTTCACCGTCGCGCAGGCGTTGTACGTGGTGGGCCCTTTACAGCCGAGCTCATACAGACACCAGCCGTTGCGCGCCCCCTCATCATCGAAGGTCTTGGCAAATTCCCCGCGGTCATAGAACGGACGGCGGTAGCAGCGATCATGGATACTGTTGCCGTAGAAGACGGTCGGTCGCAGGTGCTCATCGAGATCCGGCACCCGCCCGGTCGTCACGTACTGCAGAAACGTCCCGGTGATCACTTCCGGAATCGGAGGACAACCCGATACATTGATCACCGGCTTGCCCGGCACCAGTGCCGAGATCGCCCGGGCGCCAGTCGGATTGGGATCGGCGTGCGGCAGACCTCCGAATGATGCGCAGGTACCGACCGCGACGATCGCCGCAGCACCCTTGGCACATTCGGTGAGTATGTCGATGCCGGTGCGGCCTGCGGCGCAGTGGTACACACCGCCATCTGCGGTCGGTACAGCGCCATCGACCACGAGGAGGTACTTGCCGTAGTTCGCCTCCATGGCCTGCGCCCGCGCCTTTTCGGCCTGCGTTCCGGCCGCAGCCATCAGCGTGTCGTCGTAATCCAGTGATATGACGTTGAAGATCATGTTCTCGATCGTCGGCGCGAACGATCGGGTGAACGACTCGAGGCAGCCGGTACACTCCTGGAAGGACAGATAAATGACGGACGGCCGTCGCGCGGCCCGCAATTGTGCTGCCATCGCACGGGCGGCGATCGGCGGCAGCGCCAGGAGCGAAGCCATCGCGGTACAGTATTTGAGGAAACTGCGGCGGCTGACGCCGTTGCGATCAAGAAGTTCACCAATGGTCAGCTCGGTCTCAGGTCGTGCCATGCGGGCTCTCCCCAAATTCGGCGCTTTGCGCTGCAGCGTCGGCTCGAAGTCGTATTGCTCCGAGCGCGAGGTCTTCGTCGGCCGCCGACAGGATGCTCGGAATGCGTGCGACTTCGATCAGAACGGCGAGGAGCGCGCCAGCGGCATCCCGGTGCTCCGTCCACCAGAGGCCGCAGACCGCCGTCTCACGAATGCGGCTCTCCCCGTTCGCCTCGATGCGGATATCCACTTCCCCCGTGCCGAGGATGCGTTGCAGGCGATCCAGATCATCCGGACCGAGCGGCAGGCTGCGCAGATCGATCGCGCTCTCCGCGCCACTGCGGCGCAACGCCTCGAGCAGGCTGGCAAGTTCCGAGAGAATCGCTGCGAGTCCGGCACCGAGTGCGCTTGAAGGCAGTGGACGGCCGGTCGGTTCGACATGGATCGGGATGCCGCCCAGAGTGCTCATGACTGCCAGCGCTGAAGCAGGCGCAGCGCCGCTTCGGCAGCCTGCTGTATCCCGGCACGGACCGGCGCACTTGGTTCCAGTCCCCAACCCAGATCACCGGCCTGGATACAGAAGAGTGCGCGCTGGGGCGGCAAAGTCTGCTGCAACCGCGCCATGCCGAGCAGGTCTGCAAGTCCGACCTCGTGGACGGAACGCCTGCGTGTCTCGTCGGCGATGAACGCGTCGAGCGCGTCGCATTCGAGACAGCGGACCGCGCCCGGCTCAGCGCCGAAGTCGCCAGCATCGAATATGATCAGACGGTCCGCGTCTTCCAGATATCCGAGGAGCGTGAAGCTGAGCGTTCCGGCGTCGATCACTCGGACTCCGGACGAGTTTGGCAGACGCTGCGCAAGAGATTGGGCCGCATGAACTCCGGCGCCGTCGTCACGGAGCAGAACGTTGCCGATTCCAAGAACGATCGAGCTTTCCACCCAACATCCCTCGATCCGTGTAGGCTGGGAATGCTGCCACCGACGTGCAATGGTTCATCTTCGTAGATGTACGGACCCTGAGGGTACGGAGAAGTTGCCTGTGACCGTGCCCGACGCCAAAGCTGCCGAATCGCACGTTTCTCGACGGACGCGAGCCCCATCCGGGCGCTGTCCCGGCCGTACTGGACAGCCGTCCTTCGCCCTGCCGCAGTTCCAATTTGTGCCCGCGAGAGCCAGTCCACCCCAGAGTGCCTCCAAATCGCATTTGCGCACTCGGAGCAAAAAAAAGTATGCTCAGCGCCAGAGCATCTCTAGGATGGACCCGCGAAGGCGCCGACGGGAATCGAACGAGATCGCTGCGGTTGTGTGGCGTGGCGTTCGTCGGACACGCCGGTAGCAGCAGCATCGTCGTCCGCGGGCTGATCAGGTCAAATCAGGGATTATATAGAGGAAGCGCTCGTCATGCGCTTGACACCCCCAGAACTCGCGCGCAGCGCCCTCGAGGCGGCACCCGATGCCATGCTCATCGTCGATGCCGCCGGGCTGGTGCGGTTCGTCAACCGCCAGGTGTTTGCACTTTTCGGTTATACCCGAGAGGAGATCGTCGGGCGGCCCATCGAAACGCTTCTCCCCGAGCGCTTCAGAACACGTCACCTGGAGCACCGTGCCAGTTACCGCGCGCACATGCGCGCCCGCCCCATGGGCCAGAATCTCGAGCTTTACGGGTTGCGGCGTGATGCCTCCGAATTTCCCGTGGAAATCAGTCTCAGTCCCGTCGTCGACGGCGGCGAGACCTTGGTCGTCGCTGCAATCCGTGACGTCAGCGATCGGCAGCGCATTCAGAGAGAATTGATTGCGGCGCGGGCGGTAGCTGAAGAGGCGCGCGAACTTGCCGATCTGGCGCGCGAGAGCGCTGATCGGGCAAACCAGGGCAAGAGCCGGTTTTTGGCGACTGCGAGCCATGACCTGCGCCAACCGCTGCAGGCGCTGGCACTACTGAACGGCACGCTGCGCCGGACTGTCCATGATCCTCTGCTCGCCGAAGCACTGACGCAGCAAGAGAAAGCGATCGGCGCGATGTCGCGACTACTCAATGCGCTGCTCGACATCAGCAAGCTTGAATCGGGCGCAATCAAGCCGGAGATCACCGATTTCTCCCTGGCGCGAATCTGCGATGAAATCCGTCGCGAGTTCTCCAGCGTGGCGGCGGGTAAGGGCCTGGTGCTGGAAGCGAATCCAGCGAACGTCTGGGTGCGCAGCGATCCCTCACTGGTCGAGCAAGTGGTTCGCAACCTGGTCTCAAACGCCGTGAAGTACACGCGCGCGGGCTCTGTTGCGCTGCATTGTGTACCGTTGGACGAGGCAGCGGTCCGTCTAGACGTCAGCGACACGGGCATCGGGATCCCATCCGATCAGCTCGCATTGATCTACGATGAGTTCTACCAGGTTGGGGTCAGCACCAACACATCGCGCGACGGCTACGGGCTCGGCCTATCCATCGTCAAACGAATCATTCAGTTGCTCGGACTCAGACTCAACGTGAGCTCGCGCGTCGGCTCGGGCTCGACATTCTCGTTGCTGCTGCCGGCAGCCGGGCCGCAAACCAGCATCGCGTCAACGCAGAGCGACGAGACTGCCAACGGCTCGGATCCGCGCGCGAGCGGCAGCCAGCCGAACGTCATGCTGGTCGAGGACGATCCGAGCGTACGGGATGCGACACGGATGCTGCTCAGAATCGAGGGGTACCACGTGATCCCGGTCGCCTCGGCCGAAGAGGCGCTCGCGGCGATCGATAGCGGTGCGCGGCTCGATCTGCTGATGACCGATTACCATCTGGGCCCGAATCAGACGGGCATCCAGGTGATCAGCGCGCTGCGCGAGCGACTCGGTCCGCAGCTCAAGGCCATTCTGGTCACAGGCGACACCTCGAGCGCCATCCGCGGTCTCTCGCCTGATCCGCAGTTGAGGATCCTCAGCAAGCCGATTCGCGCCGAAGCGCTGCTAAGGCTGATGCGCGAATTTCTCACTGGCAAAGAATCCACTTAGGCGCAGGGGTGGCACCGGCACGCGCGCACTCTCGCGCCGTGCCGGCGCTGCTGGTGCATCCGTGGTTCAGCCCGTGCGTGCAGTGGGACGTAGTGCGAATGCGCCGTCACCGAGCAGCGTGAGCGCAATCAGGCTGATCATCCAGAATGCCGGATATTCCCATCCACCGCCCTTGTCCGTGAACAACCACCCGTTGTGTCCGTGGACCATGACGATGGTGCCGAGCATTTCGATCGCGAGCGGTACCGCGATCCAGGGAGCATAGATCCCCAGCACCAATGCAACCCCGCCGACGAGCTCGAGCGCGATCACGCCGTACGCGGCAACGGCAGGTAGACCGAGCGAGGCGAAATAGCCGACGAAGCCGGGGACGGTGAAGACAAAGATCTTCAGCGAGACATGAGCGAGGAACAGAACTCCGAGACTCACCCGCAGCAGTGCAATGCCGTAAGGCGCAGTCGTTGTCTTGATCATGTTGATCTCCCAAGAGAATTGCGAAGCCGTAGCCGGAGCGGCTGGTCCGTCACGGCGCGACCCGGCGTACTCAATGCGCCGGAGAACACCGCACGATGCGTCACCACTCCCTCGGAAATCACTCTAGATTCTCTTCAGAAGTAAATAAATGGCATTACAATGAATTAATTATTGCGTAAATCGGAATATTCGAGGGCACTTTGGATATCGCATACGGCATGAAGGTCCTGCTCCAGGTCGTCGATTCGGGCAGTTTCGCGCGAGCGGCAGAAACCCTGGACCTCTCCAATGCCGCGGTTACCCGTCAGGTGAGTGCGCTCGAAGCGCATATCGGGGCGAGATTGCTCAACCGCACGACGCGCCGCCTTTCGCTCACCGAGGCAGGCGTGGAATATTGCATTCGCGCGCGAGCCATCCTCGAGCAGATCGCCGAAGCGGAATCGAACGCGGCAGCCGGAACGGCGCGTCCGACCGGGACGCTCAAAGTCTCCGCCCCGTTGTCATTTGGCGTACTGCGCCTCGCTGACGTGCTGCCGCTGTTTCGCACCCGATATCCGCAGCTGAAACTGGATATCGACCTTTCGGACCGCGTCGTGGATCTCGCCAACGAAGGGTTTGACGTCGCGCTGCGCATCGCCACTGCGCTGGAGAGTCGACTCATCGCC
>JAKBCE010000118.1:3591-7284 GCA_021808195.1 Pseudomonadota bacterium | reverse complement strand
TTCGGTCCCGGCGATGAGATCCTGATCACCGGCCTCGAGCACCACGCCAACATCGTGCCGTGGCAGATGGTCTGCGAGCAGACCGGCTGTACGCTGAAGGTCGCCCCGATCGACCGGCGCGGGGAAGTCGATCTCGAGCGGCTCTTCGGGCTGCTCACCGCCCGCACCCGCTTGGTCGCCGTGGCACATGTCTCGAACGCCCTCGGCACCATCCTGCCGGTGCAGCGCATCGTGGAGGCGGCGCACTCCTGCGGCGCACTCGTGCTGCTCGATGGCGCCCAGGCCGTCCCGCACACCGCCATCGACGTGCAGGCGCTCGGTTGCGACTTCTACGCCTTCTCCGGGCACAAGCTGTACGGCCCGACCGGAATCGGCGTGCTGTTCGGCCGCGAGGAGCTGCTCGAGGAGATGCCGCCGTGGCAGGGCGGCGGGGACATGATCCGCACCGTCTCGTTCGAGAAGAGCACCTACAACGAGCTGCCGTGGAAGTTCGAGGCGGGCACGCCGAACATCTCCGGTGCCGTGGGGCTCGGTGCGGCGATGGACTACCTCGAGGGACTCGGCATCGAGGCGGTCGCGGCACACGAGCAGCGCCTGCTCGCGCTCGCCACGGCCGAACTCGGCCGCATCCCGGGCCTGGAGATCATCGGCACCGCGGCGCACAAGGCCGCCGTGCTCTCCTTCACGCTGCGCGGCTGCCACCCGCACGATTTGGGCACCATTCTCGACAGCGAGGGCGTGGCGATCCGCACCGGCCACCACTGCGCGATGCCGGTCATGACGTTCTTCGACATCCCGGCGACCGCTCGCGCCTCCTTCGGCTGCTACAACACCGAAGCGGACGTCTACGCACTGGTGGCGGCGCTCGGCAAAGCCCGTGAGGTGTTCGGCTGATGGACCTGAAAGATCTGTATCGCGACGTGATCCTCGATCACAACCGCCAGCCGCGCAATTTTGGCGCGCTCGAGCACGCCGATGCGCACGCCGACGGCCACAATCCGCTGTGCGGTGATCGGCTCACCGTATGGGTGAGCCTGCAGGGCGATCGCATCGCCGACGTGCACTTCGAGGGTAAGGGCTGCGCCATCTCGACCGCGTCCGCCTCGCTGATGACCGAGGCGGTCAAAGGCAAGGACACCGCGACGGTGCGCCGTCTCTACGAGCAGGTGCACACCCTGCTGACGCACCCGAACACGACGCCGGACGCCTCGCTCGGCAAGCTGGCGGCACTCGGAGGCGTGAGTGAGTTTCCGGCGCGGGTCAAGTGCGCGACGCTGTGCTGGCACACGTTGAGCGCGGCGCTCGATCGCAGCGCCGATGCCGTCACCACGGAGTGAGGTTCAAGCATGCCCGGATATGACAGCGAACCGTTCGTCGTGCAGCGTGAAGTGCGCGCGGTCATCGTACCAGCCGGCACCGAGGTCACCCTGCAGCCCGGCCAGTCCGGCTACATCACGCAGGCGCTCGGCGGCAGCTTCACCGTCTACATGGAAGGCAACCTGTTTCGCATCAGCGGCGAGGATGCCGAGGCCATCGGCCGCGAACCGGTCAGGCCGCCGGAACTGCCGCCCAATGCCACGGAAGAGGATGTGCGCCAGCTCGCCTGGTCGCAGATGCGCACCTGTTACGACCCGGAGATTCCGATCAACATCGTTGATCTCGGGCTGGTGTACGACTGCGAGGTGCAGGGCCACGAGGACGGCACGCGCACGGTCTCGGTCAAACTGACCCTCACGGCGCCGGGGTGCGGCATGGGGGAGATCCTGGTCGATGACGTGCGCGACAAGATCGAACGGATCCCCACGGTGCGCGCCGCGAGCGTCGAGCTCACCTTCGATCCGCCGTGGAATCAGAGCATGATGTCCGAGGCGGCCCGGCTGCAGACCGGCATGTTCTGAGTGCGTACCGTGGCGCGGCGGCCCGCTCGCACGTTTCGCGCCGCCGCCGACACGCACTCTGCCCCGCGCACGGTGTAGACCCGAGCGCTCAGGGCACTCGGGCCAGCACTGTGCGCAGCGTGGCGATCATCTCCTGGATCTGCGCCTCGGTGCTGATGAACGGCGGCGCCACCGCGAGCGTATCGCCGGTGAAGCGCAGCAGCAAACCGGCCTCGATGCCGAATTCGAACGCCGCGCGCGCACGCGCGCCGGGCATATCCGGCCGCGGCGTCAGATCGATCGCTGCGGCCAGACCGATGTTGCGGATATCCGCCACATGCGGCGCATCGCGCAACGCGTGCACTTCCCGCTCGAGCAGCGGTTCGAGCGCGCGCGCACGCTCGATCAGCCCTTCCCGCGCCATCACCTCGAGGGTGGCGAGCCCCGCGGCGCAGGCCACCGGATGGCCCGAGTACGTGTAGCCGTGGAACAGCTCGATCATCTGCTCCGGTCCGTGCATCAGCGCATCGTGGATACTCTGCTCGGCGATCACGCCGCCTAAGGGCACCGCTCCGTTGGTGACCGCCTTGGCGAACACGATCATGTCGGGTGTCACGCCGAGCCGCTGCGCGGCGAAGTTCGCCCCGAGACGCCCGAAACCGGTGATCACCTCATCGAAGATCAAGAGGATGCCGTGGCGCGTGCAGATCTCGCGCAGGCGCTCGAGGTACCCCACGGGCGGCACGATCACGCCGGTGGAGCCCTGCATCGGTTCGACGATCACCGCCGCGATGGTCGAGGCGTCGTGCAGCGCCACGAGCCGCTCGAGGGCATCGGCCAGATGCACCCCCCAGGCCGGCTGACCGCGACTGAAGCGCATGTGCTCCGGATCGTATGTGTGCGGCAGGTGATCGACGAACGGCGCAGCCAGCGCCCCGAAGGTGCGGCGATTGACCGCAATGCCGCCGGCCGAGATCCCGCCGATGCCGACCCCGTGATAGGCGCGCTCCCGTCCGATGATGCGCACCCGGCGCGCATCGCCGCGGGCCTGGTGATAGGCGATGGCGATCTTCAGCGCGCTGTCGACCGCCTCGGAGCCGGAATTGGCGAAGAACACGCGGTTCAGTCCCTCGGGCGCCCAGCGCGCGATGCGCGCGGCGAGTTCGAACGCCTTGGGGTGCCCGACCTGGAAGGTCGGCGCGAAATCCAGTTCGCGCAGCTGCTCGTGCACCGCCGTGGCGATCTCCGCTCGGCCGTGACCGAGCGGCGTGCACCACAGTCCCGATAGACAGTCGAACACCGTGCGTCCATCGTGCAGCGTGAAATAGGCCCCCTGGCCCGCCGTCACCAGATGCGGGTGATGCTTGAAGTGCCGGTTGGCGGTAAAGGGCATCCAGAAGGCGGACAGATCCGGCGTGTGTGCGGTGTTCATGGACGCCACTATAACCAATGACCCCGCGGCGCGGATCCCCGGGGGTGGGCGGCTCTGCCGCCGAGCTTGCGGTGCCGACCGCAGGCCCGATACAGTGCTGTCCATCGTCATTCCGGGGGGGGATTCGGCATGCGCGCAACCGTTGCAATGAGCGTCGGGGCTCTGTTCTGTCTGGCATGCGCGCCGGCGCTGGCGGTCAATCTCAGCTGCACCTCGGCGGCAGCACTCTCGGCGGACCTCGCCGCCCACCGCATCACCGCCACTGCGCTCGTGCGCGGCTACGAGGCCCGCATCGCGCGCATCAATCCGAAGATCCACGCGGTCATCGCGCTCAACCCGCGAGCCATGGCCGAAGCACGCGCCTCGGATGCGCGATGGGCCGCC
>JAKBCE010000118.1:0-3581 GCA_021808195.1 Pseudomonadota bacterium | reverse complement strand
GCTCGGGCCCCTCGACGGACTGCCGATCCTGGTGAAGGACAACATCGGCATCGCCGGTCTGCCGACCACCGCCGGCTCGCTCGCGCTGGCGCAGAACGTACGTCCGGTGAGTTCCACCGTAATCCAGAACCTGCGTCGCGCCGGCGTGGTCATCCTCGGGCGCGCCAACCTGTCGGAGTGGGCCAACATCCGCTCAGGCCACTCGACCAGCGGCTGGAGTGCCGTTGGGGGACTCACGCGCAACCCCTACATGCTCGATCGCACGGCCTGCGGGTCGAGTTCCGGCTCGGCCGCCGCAGTCGCCGCGGGGCTCGCCGCGGCGGCCATCGGTACCGAAACCGACGGCTCGATCAGCTGCCCCTCCTCGATGAATGGCGTTGTGGGCCTGAAGCCGACCGTCGGCCTGGTCTCGCGCGCAGGTATCGTGCCGATCAGTCAGTCACAGGACACCGCGGGGCCGATCGCGCGCAGCGTACGCGGCGCAGCCCTGCTGCTGACTGCGATGGCCGGCAGTGACCCGCAGGATCCGGCGACGGTGCACGCCGACGCGCACCGCACCAACTACGCCGCAGACCTCACGCCCGGGGCGCTGAAGGGCGTGCGCCTCGGCGTGGCGCAGTTCCTGCTGAAGAATTTCACGCCCAAGACGCTGAAGGTCTTCCGGCACGCACTCGCGCTGCTGAAGGCTCAGGGCGCGGTGCTCGTGAAGGTCGATGACGAGCACCTGGCGCCGCTCGCGAAGAACGAGAACCTGGTGCTGATGACCGAATTGAAGGCGGACATGAAGGCCTACCTCGCCGCCTCCCCGCCGGCGGTACGCAGCCGCACCCTCGCGGACCTGATTACCTTCGACAAGACCCATGCGCGTGAGGAAATGCGCTGGTTCGGACAGAGCCTGTTCCTCGCCGCCGAGCGCACCAAGGGACTTAAGGATCCGGCCTACCTGCGCGCCCGTGCCACGAACCGGCGGCTCGCCGGGCCCGAGGGCATCGAGCGGCTGCTCAAGGAACATCACATTGCCGCCCTCATCTCCCCGACGCAGGACCCGGCGTCGGTCATCGATCTGGTGAACGGTGATGCCGGCATCGGCGGCGGGGACAGTACGCTGCCGGCAGTGGCGGGCTACCCCTACATCACGGTCCCGATGGGTCAGGTGCAGGGTCTGCCGGTGGGACTGTCGTTCATCGGGATGAAGTGGTCCGAAGCCCGGCTGATCCGCCTGGCCTACGCGTTCGAGCACGCGGCGCGAGCATTCCGGACGCCGACGTACTCGCCGAACGTGCTGCATCGCAATCCGGTGGGACGGCCCCTCTGCGGCGGCTGAATCGCATCTGAAATGGCCGCTCACGCGGCGCCGGCTTCGCCCCGGTGTCGCGCGAGCCAGACCTGCAGCTGTGCCGCGTCCATCGGCCGGGCGATGAGAAAGCCCTGGTACTCGTCGCAACCGGCGGCGGCGAGCAGGTCCCGCTGGCGAGGATCTTCCACCCCTTCGGCAACGACCCGCGCCCCGATCGAGCGCGCCATGTCGATGATGGCGCGCAGGATCGCCACATCGCGCGTGCGCGTTGCGATGCCCGTGACCAGGGAGCGATCGATCTTCAGCGCCGCGAGCGGCAGACGCATCAGCTGACTGAGGTTCGAGTACCCGGTGCCGAAATCATCGATCGCGACGCGCACGCCGAGGCGGCCGAGTTCCCCGAGGCAACGCAATGCGGCGCCGGCGTCGCGCATCAGCGCCGATTCGGTGATCTCCACCTCCAGATGCGACGGGTCGACACCGTGACGCTGCAGCGCTGCGCCGATCTGCTCGTGCATCTGTCGCGAACACAGCTGCACCGCGGAGAGGTTGATCGCAACCGGGACGTCGAGCACCCCGTCCCGACGCCAGCGCCCGAGCTGCCGGCACGCCTCCTCCAGCACCCACTCCCCCAGCGGGATGATCAGACCGCTCTCCTCGGCGATCGGAATGAACTCGGCCGGTCCCACCACGCCCTGCGGGCCGTTGCGCCAGCGAACCAGCGCCTCGAGGCCGCTCAGGCGTCCAGCGCAGAGCGAGAGTTTCGGCTGGTAATGCAATTCGAAGCGACCGGCTTCGATCGCCGCGCGCAGGTGTGCCTCGAGACTCACCCGACGCAGCGCCGCCTGGCGCATGTGCGCAGCGAACACCTGCGTGCTGTAGAGCCGGCGGGCACGCGCGTCGTGCAGCGCTGCATCGGCATTGGCGAGCAGTTCAGTGGCGCCGAGGCCGTGCTGGCCGGCCATGGCCAGACCGATCCGTGCGGTCACCGAGAGCAGATGCGGACCGATCCTGCGGCTGCGTCCGAGGAGTGTGGCGAGTGCGTTGGCTGCCTCGGTGAGCTCGTGCGCAGTGAGTCCGGTGTGCACCAGAACGAAGTGATCGCGCCCCAGACGGCCGACCGTATCCTCCGGGGCCGCTGCGCGGATTAAATCGCGCGCGACGTGTGCCTGGATGGCGCTGCCGACTTCGGCACCGAGTGAATCAACGATGTCCTCGACGCCGCTGATGCCGATCGACAGCACGCCAACGGTCCGATGCGCCGGTGCGGCCGCGGCCAGGATGTCCTGCAGTCTCACCTGCAGGGCGGCTCGATCCGGCAGCCCGGTCAGCGCATCGCTGCCGCGGCGCTGCGCTGGGTCGGAAGCGATGCGGCACGCGCCGAGCAGATGAGCGCCTTCCTCGAGCGCACCCTGCAGCAACTGCGCGCGCTCCGCGCGATCCGCCGCGCTCATCGAACCGCTCGCGAGCGCCTCCACCATGCCGGCGGCGGCCCGCACGTCCGTGGGATCCTCGAGGTAGCGATTGCACTGCACGGCCAGGCGCCGTACCAGCGCACGGTCCCGCGGACCGATCTGCCCGGCCCGAAGGCACGGCTCGAGCCGCTCGGCGAGGCGCAGCACGACCGAGGAGAAACTCACCAGGCCGGAGGCGCGGGCCGCGCGCACCAGGCGATGCAGTTCTGCGCGTACCGCACGGGCGTCGCGCACCTGACACTCGCTAGCGCGCGCATCGGGGGCGGCCTCCAGTCCCTGCGCGAGCGATGCGAAGGTGCGCCCGGCTTCAGTGCGGGTGGCACGCCACGCGGTCATTCCGGTCAATCGCATTGCTGCCAGCCGTGTTCGATCGTGGAGACGAACGTCATCACACGCGCGACGTCACCGACTTCGTCGTACTGCATCAGGCGGATGACGGGCTTGCCACGCTCGCGCGACAGATCGAGCGAAAACAGCGCCTCGAAGAACCAGGTCCGCCCCCCCTCGCTCCAGGCCCGCCACACCGAGTCACGCCGGTCGATGAGACGGCTGAGCAACCGCAGCGGCGCCGGCAGTACCGCTGCGCTCGCCACGCGGATCGCCCCGGCGGGCACCAGGGGAACGGAACCGATCAGCGAATCGAGCAGATCGCCGATGCGTCCCGGATGCTGAACGGTTCGCAGTCGCTGAGTTTCCATGATCACGCACTCCACCATCGGCGCGCCGAGCGATGCGCGGCGCACGGGCGTATGAGAGGGCGAGTCGGGGCCCCGGTGAGTTGGGGGGGCGCGGGAGAGCCGGCGCCGGGA
>JAKBCE010000002.1 GCA_021808195.1 Pseudomonadota bacterium | reverse complement strand
CTGTCACGCAAAAGCCTCTCGAGTGGCGGAAGGTCTTGTAGCAAAGCCTTTTTACCACGACAGGGGCTTTTGTTTTTCAGATTTCGTGCATTTTCCGGGCTAGGCCCTGGCGGTGTGTGTCGTGCACCTGCGGCAGGCGCACGATGCAGACATTGACGCCCTGGGCGGCGAGCGCTGCGCCGGCCGCTTCCGGGTTGCGTGGCAGGGCGAGGCCGCCGGGAGGCAGTTTCGCCTGTTCGGTCGCCAACTGGCCCGGGGAGAGCAACCCGGTGCCAGAGGTCAGCACGAACGGACGTCCTGAGCCGCTCAACGCTGAACCGATCGCCTCGATGGCGCGTTGTTCCTGCTGACCGCTCTCAGCGAAGCGGGCGAAGTCGTTGAAGGCTTCGTGATTGAATGCAAGGTTGATGGCGCCATCGCACTGCGCTGCGCCCTGCCTGAGAATGTCCAGGTCATCGAGCGAACCGCGGAGCACCGCGGCGCCGGCGGCGGCGAGGGCGGCGGCCTTGGCCTCATTGCGGCACAGGCCAAGGACCTGGTGGCCGGCCCCGATCAACTCACGCACCAGGGCAGATCCAATGAAGCCCGTGGCTCCGGTGACAAATACACGCATGATGCTGTCGTCCTTCCGTCAGAGGGGAGGGACAACTGTGCGGCATTCATATATCCTGGTAAAGAAGTGAAATTATCCTGGTATAAATTATAACTGTGGATCGACCCCTGACCCCTGAAAACCGGCTCGGGACGTACCTGCGGCAGCGCCGGCTGAAGCTCGATCCCGGTGCGCTCGGCTTCGTCACCGGCCGGCGGCGCACCACGGGGCTGCGTCGCGAGGAGGTGGCGCAGCGGGCGAACATCAGCCCGACCTGGTACACCTGGCTCGAGCAGGGCCGAGGTGGAGCCCCCTCGGCCGACGTGCTCGAGCGTATTGCGCATGCGCTGCTGCTCACCGATGCAGAGCGCGAACACCTGTTCGTGCTCGGCCTGGGCCGGCCGCCCGAAGTGCGCTTCCACAGTCGCGCCGGGGTCACCCCTCGCCTGCAGCGCGTGCTCGATGCGCTGGATCCCACGCCGGCCATCATCCGCACGGCGCTCTGGGACGTCCTCGCCTGGAATCGGGCCGCGACGGTGATGCAGGTGAATTACGCCGAACAGACCCCCGAGCAGCGCAACATCCTGCGCTGGCTGTTTCTCGATCCGCGTGCCCGCGCTGCACAGCACGATTGGAGCGGCGTGGCGCGTGCCGTGTTGGCGGCGTTCCGGTTCGAGACCACCCGGGCGGGTGCGGCCCAGGAAGTAGAGCCGCTGGTCGAGGAGCTGCGCAGGCGCAGTCCGGAATTTGCCGCGATGTGGCAGGACAACGAGGTCCACGGCGGTGCGTATGGCGAAGTCGTCAAGGAGATTCGCCATCCGGTGCTCGGCACCTTTTCGTTCGAGTACTCCGCGTTCGCGGTCGACGGCCGCACCGACCTGATGCTGGTGGTCTACAACCCGGCGAACCCGCAGGATGCCGAGCGTATCGCCGCGCACATCCGGGGCTTGCCGAACGCATAGCGCTGCGGTCCTACACCGTCCCGCGTGCGTCGTGCCATTCATTCGTCGGCGGCGAATCGCCAGTCTGCACAGCACGTGCGCAGCGGCGGGAGCACGGCGGTCCAGGCGCGCCCGTCGGTCTCCTCGAATGGCAGGAGCGATACGGGCCGAGCCGAGCGGGCTGCCTCGACCATGTAGCCCGGCGCGCGCCGGCGTGGTCCGAGTGTTTACCATAGCGGTCATGGAATACCGATTCTTCGCCAGGAGACGCTCGCAGCGTCGGGACGTACGGGCCGGCGGGGCGCTCGCGCTGTTGGTCTGCGCGGGGCTCGCGACCACCGTGGCTCAGGCTGCAGATCCCCAGCCTTACCGGGTGCAATGGGTGTCAAGCGGTCGCGACTCGGTCGATTCGACCCTGAAGCTGACCTCGCAGCTGCAGGCATTGCGCGGGACGGCCCCGGTGGGTCCGTATGGTCTGATCGCACGGGCGCGTGCCGACGTGAAACGGCTGCGCACGGTGCTGGAGAGCTTCGGGTACTACCAGGGCTCGGTCACGATCACGATCGACGGCCGGCGGCTCGAGAGTCTCGGGCTCGGCAAAGCCCTCGAGGCGCTGCCGAACGGCACCGACGCCACCGTGAAGATCGCCGCGTCGCTCGGTCCGCTCTTTCACGTCGGGCACATCGACGTCGAGGGCAAAGTGCCTGCGGCCATTGAACGGACATTGGGTCTGCCGCAGGGGTTGCTTGGACTTGCCTCCGGGGCACCGGCCGTCGCCGCGGAAGTGCTTGCCGCGGGTGAGCGAGTGCAGCGCACGTTGCAGAATGCCGGCTATGCGCAGGCCAAGGTCGATCCGCCGATCGCGTATGAAGACCCGAGCCGACACGTGCTCAATCTCACCTTTCACGTCACGAGCGGCCCGCAGGTGCGGATCGGTGCGATCCGAATCGAGGGACTCGAGCACGTTCGCGCCTCGTTCCTGCGGCGCAGCCTGCACATCCGTACCGGGCAACGCTACGATGCGGCGCGGATCGAGCAGGCGCGCCAGGATCTGCTCGGACTTGGCCTGTTCTCGAGCGTCAGTGTCCGGCTGGGCGCGGTGGATGCCGAGGGGCGCGCACCGCTGACGTTTCTGGTGCGCGAGAGCAAACGCTACGCGTTTGGCATCAACGCCGCCTATTCGAGTGACCTTGGCGCGAGCGGCGGTTTGCGCTGGAGCGATAGCAATCTCTTCGGCAGCGGTGAGCGCCTCAGCGCCTCGGCAAGCGCCATCGATCTGGGTGGAACGGCCAGCACCGGAGCAGGCTACGACGCACGACTCGAGTACGACATTCCCGATTTCCATCGCCGCGGCCAGACCCTCGGCTTCTCGGTGGCCGCACTGCGTCAGACTTTGCAGGCCTATACGCAAAACGGTGCGACGGCCGCTGCCACCCTGACACGGCACCTCTCCTCAGAATGGGTGGCGAGCGGCGGGGCCTCGTACGAACATGAACAGATCACGCAAGAAGGGCAGTACGATCAGTACAACCTGATCGCCCTGCCGCTGTCGGCGCAATTCGATTCAACGAATCTGGCCTCTCCGCTGCTCGATCCGACGCACGGTGTGCGGGTCTCGTTCACCGTCTCGCCCACGCTCTCCACCGGCGCCTCCGGCCAGCAGCTGTTCGTCATCGTGCAGGGCAGCGCCGCCACCTACATCGATCTGCACAGGCTGGTGGCGGCCGATCCGGCCGGACGCACCGTCCTTGCCGCTCGGTTGATCGCCGGCGTGGCCGAAGGGGCGAGCCAGTTCGGTCTGCCGCCTGATCAGCGGTTCTATGCCGGCGGCAGCGGCACGGTGCGCGGCTATCGCTATCAGTCGATCGGTCCGCAGTTTGCCGACGGACTGCCCGAGGGCGGCACGAGCATGCAGGCGGTCAATCTCGAGCTGCGCCAGCGCGTGGGCGCAAAGTTCGGCTTCGTGCTGTTCGCCGACGCCGGTGGTGTCGCGAGCGGCTCAAGCAGCGTATACCGTGTGGGCGTGGGTACGGGCGTGCGCTATTACACGTCGATCGGTCCGATCCGCCTCGATTTTGCCGTGCCGACGCGTCAGCTCAAGAACGGCGGCCGTTTCGAGGTGTACATCGGCCTCGGGCAGGCGTTTTGATGCGCCGGGCGCTGCGCTATATCGGTTGGACGCTCGGCGCGGCGGCGCTGCTCGTCGTGCTCGCCATCGGCGGTGCAGTTCTCGCCGGCAACACCCGCGCCGGACGTCGCCTGCTCGAGCGCGAAACGGCTGCACTCACCGCCGGGCGCGTGCGCCTCAGCGGACTGCAGGGACGCTTCCCGGCGCAGATCACGATCGCTCAGCTGCGGCTCGGCGATGCCCGCGGCATCTGGTTGCGCGCCGAGGACCTCTCGCTGCGCTGGTCGCCGCTGGCGCTGATCCGGTGGGATCTGCACGTTGAGTCGCTGAGCGCATCTCGCATCGAGGTGCTGCGGCGGCCGGTCAGCGCCCGCCCCAGCGCTCGCAGTGGCGGCGCGATGCACCTGCCGCACTTCGATGTCGACCGTGTGCGGATCGGCACGCTGGTGCTCGAGCCGGCCGCCGCCGGCCACCTGGCACGCCTGCGTGTGCACGGCTCAGTGCATTACCGATCGATCGCGGATGCCGAGGTCGATCTGCACGTGCGGCGCACCAATGGCCAGGGGCTTTACGTGCTCACCTGGCATGCGACGCCGTCGGCCGTGACGGCGGCCCTGCGGCTCGAGGAGCCGGCCGGTGGTCCTCTGGAGCATTGGGTGAAGCTGCCCGGACTTGGACCCTTGCAGGTGAGGGCGAGCCTGCACGGGCCGCGCAGTGCCGAGACGCTGCACTTTGCCGCGCATGCCGGCAAGCTCAACGCTGAGATCGGCGGAACGATCAACCTCACACGGCGCGCAGCCGATCTCGCCTATACCGTCACCTCCCCGGCGATGGCCCCTCGGGCCGGACTCGCCTGGCGGAGCCTCGACCTCACGGGCCGTTGGCAGGGACCGCTGTCCTCGGCGCAGGCGAGCGGCGTGCTCGAGCTCTCGGGACTGCAGCTGAACGACGGGGCTGCGCTCGCAGCGCTGCGGGCACAGCTGAACGCCGATGGCCGCGTGCTCACGGTGCACGCGAGCGCTCGCGGGATTCGTTTGCCGGGGTCGTATCCGCAGCTGTTGCAGGGCTCGCCGCTGCACCTCGATGCTTCGCTGCAGTTGCATGCCGCGCACCTACCGCTGAGGATCCAGCTGAGCGATCAGCTGTTCGAGCTCTCGGCGCGAGCGCTGACGGCAGGACCGCGCAACGCCACGTTCACGCTGCGCATGCCGGACTTGGCAACCCTGGCGGCGTTCTATCACCAGGACGTTCGCGGCACGCTGCAGTTATCCGGAGCGCTCGCGCAGCACGGCACGACGACCCGTCTGACGCTGCACGGCGCGGGAGATGTGGCCGGTGCCGGGTTGGTCGCGCGGTTGCTCGGGGCGCAGGCGCATCTTGCGATCGAGGCGACTCTCGCGCCCACGCGGGCCGATCTCGAGCGTCTGGAGCTCACGGGGCAGGGGGTGTCGGTTTCCGCCACAGCACGCGCTGAACGTCATCGCAGTGGGGCCGCGGCCGGAGGACTGCGCTCGCTGCACGCCCGTTGGCAGGTCTCCTGCGTGAACCTGCAGCGCCTCTGGCCGCTGGCACGCGGATCGCTTCAGGTTGGCGGTACGGTCGACGGGGTGCTATCTGCGCTGACGCTCGACGTGCGGGCGCGATCCACGCTGTCGGTGCGTGGCTCACCGCCGGGACAGATCGAGGCGACGCTGCGGGCGCGCGGCGTGCCCTCGGCACTGAATGCCGTAGTGCAGGCACGCGGGATGTTCGACGGCGCACCGTTGAAGGTCGACGCATCCCTTGCGCGCACCGCCGACAGAAATTTTCGGCTCGCGTTGCGTGAGGCGCGCTGGAGAAGCCTCGATCTGACCGGCGCGCTGAGCTCCGGTGCCCGGCTCGCGGCGGCCCGGGGACGATGGCATCTGCGCATCGGGCAGCTGAGTGACTTTCAGACGCTGGCCGGAACGGCGCTCGCGGGGCAGCTCGATGCGCACCTGGAACTGCTGCCGCGCGCGGGACGGGAAACCGTACAGCTGGCGCTCTCGGGGCGGGCTCTGGAGGTTGGCGCCGCGCGCGGCGCGCTCACCGTGTCCGCGTCGGGTCCGATCGATGCGCTGCAGACGGCCGTCACGGCCGAGTCCCCTGCCGTGGATGGAGCGCCGGGGAGTTTGGCCGTCACCGGCCGGTTCGACGGTGCGGCGCGGCGGCTGGATCTGCTGCATCTGAGCGCGCAGTACCGCGGTCAGACGCTACGACTGTTGGCACCGGCGCGCATCGCCTTTGCGCAGGGTCTGACGGTGAGCGATCTTCGTCTCGGTGTGCAGCGGGCCGTGTTCGCTCTGCACGGGGAGCTTTCGCCAGTCCTTGATGTTCGAGCGTCCCTCGAACATCTCGATGCTGGCCTCGTCGATGCGTTCGCGCCGGGTCTGCTCGCCCGGGGCACGTTCGCTGCCAAGGCGCAACTGACCGGCGCTCGCGCTGCACCGAACGGTCAGGTGTCGTTCGCGATCTCCGGAGTGAGATTTGCCGGACCGGCCGCGCAGGGACTGCCGGCACTCAATGCGCACGGCGCGGCTCGCCTGCAGGGGGGTGTCGCCGAGCTCTCCGCTGCGCTCGCGGCGGGCCGCGCATCGCACCTCAGTGTGAACGGCCGTGCGCCGCTCACGGCCACCGGTGCGCTCAATCTGACACTCGCCGGCACCCTGGATGCCGCGTTGGCCAATGCCATGCTCGAGGCCCGTGGGGATCGTGCTCAGGGAACGCTCACGGTCGATGCGCACGTCGAGGGCACCGCGAGCGCACCTGAGATCCGTGGCGTCGTGCGACTGACCCATGGTGATCTGCGCGATTACGCCAACGGCATTCACTTCAGCGACGTCGAGGCCCGCCTGGTCGGCGATCACGGTGTGTTGCGGATTGCGACGCTCACGGCGCGCGCCGGGCGAGGCCAGTTGTCTGCCGCCGGCACGATTGGTGTCCTGCGGTCCGGGATGCCGGTCGATGTGTCGCTGCGCGCGCACGACATCCAGCCGGTGACCAGCGATATTCTGACCGCCGACCTCGATACGGATTTGCACGTGGCCGGTACCTTGCGCCACCGGTTGGATCTCACCGGTACGATTCGGATCCTGCACGCGGCGATCAGCGTCCCGAATGGATTTCCGCCGAACGTCGCGACGCTGAACGTGATACGGCCGGGCGAGGTCGCCAGGCAGCGGCGCAAGCGGCGCCGTCTGGTGATTGGACTCGGGCTGAATCTGCAGGCCCCGGAGTCCATCTTCGTGCGCGGCCGGGGACTCGATGCCCAGTTGGGCGGCGCGCTTGAGATCTCCGGAACCACGACCGAGCCACGCGTGAGCGGCGGCTTCACCATGACCCGCGGGTCGTTTTCACTGGCGGGGACGCACCTGAACTTCACTCATGGCCGGGTCGGGTTCAATGGCGAGGGGCTGCGCGGGCAGATCGATCCGACGTTGGACTTCGTTGCGCAGACGACGGTGTTCTACACCGCCAGCACCACCGTGACGTTGCGCGTCGCCGGCTTTGCGGACGCTCCGAAGATCTTGCTCTCCAGTCAGCCGCAACTGCCGCAGGATGACCTACTTGCGCTGTTGCTGTTCGGCAAGCCGGCCTCGCAGCTGACCCCGTATGAACTGGCCGAGACCGGTGCGAGTCTGGCGAGCCTGAGCGGCATCGGCGGCGGCGGCGCCAGTCGCTACAATCCGCTGACCTGGATCCGCCATACCCTCGGGCTCAATACCTTCTCGGTGGCGAGCGCCGCGCCCGGGACGGGCGCGCCGGGCGCCGGCAGCCCCTCCGGTGGAGCAAGCGTCACGGCCGGCAAGTACATCTCGAACCGAGTGTACGTAGCCGCGTCGCACACGACTCAGGGCTCCAGTCAGCTACGCGTCGATGTGATCCTCACGCCGCATCTGAAGTTCGAGACGCGCCTCGGCAACGGCACGGCTACGGCGCAGGGCACCACGCCTCAGAACGATCCGGGCAGCAGCATCGGCCTGTCGTATCAGGTGCGGTACTGAAGGGCGAGCGCTGCGGATAGCTGCCCTACGCCGGCACGGCATTTTCGTCAGTGCCAGGCCGCGCGCCAGAGCTGCACATTGCGCTCGAACGCAGCGGGGCCCTTCTGTCGGAGCGAAGTCGCGTGAGATTCGCGGCCCTGGCAGTCAGTCCCAGTGCGTGCCGCGGCATCCGATAGCCTGCGGTGGACCTGGAGGGGGCAAGGATGTCAAAGCACGTGAGCATTGTTCCTGGGCGCCTGGGCGTGTAATCTTGCCGCCCCGCGTCGCAGGGTACTCCCCGCGTCACGGCCTGCTCAGCCGGGTCCCCATCGTCTAGAGGCCCAGGACATCGCCCTTTCACGGCGGTAACAGGGGTTCGAATCCCCTTGGGGACGCCAATAATATCAATTAGTTATGTGGCAGCGCTCGGTCTAATTTTGGAGCGATGTCTAGTTCGGTCTAGTCCGCCCCACAAGCTCTGCGTACCGCGTCCCACAGCGCCAACGAGCACTGATTGTGCGTACGAGCAGTGACTTCCACCGCGAGGTCGTGGCCGGTACTCACCGGTCGCCCACCACTCTCGTTCGGAGCAACTATGGAGTCGGCGCCGCACTTAAGCGATCGGCCGGCGCTCGAGTCCCCGACGCACGGAGCGGATTCTGCAAGAGTCCTGACCAGTAGCGGGCTAAGGATTAAGGAGTCCAAACTGTCCGGAATTTCGGTAGAAGGTCAATGTCGCAGAATGTGGGAACGGCGTAGGGAATGGACGCGAATTCCGGCGCTTCATTGAGACGGTACTCGCTCGTCCGCTTCAATTGAAGCACGTAGCTGTGCGACGTCGGCTGTTGTCAGTATCAGCGATTCGGGCTCATCTACCGGCCATTGGAGATATTTGGTGCGGAGCAATTCCTCAATCTCGGCGCGGTTGCTCTGGAATGCCTCGATGCGCCCCTTGGGGCTCACATTGCTGGCGCCGAAATGATCCTCGAGTGCTGCGCGGCTAACGGCACATTCAAGCGGACTGCCGAGTGACTCGCCGATGAATCGGACGACTTCGCGATCGGAGTCATAGCGTACGGGCGGATTGCGGAACGTCAGGTCGATTTCGGGAAGGATGGCGCGGCAGCGTCCGATCGCTTTGAGCAGCAGGTCCCGAGATCGGGGCGACATGTGGCGCATCCCGCCCAGCAGCAACGTCCGCCACTTCGGGCCGCGACCATGCGCTTCTTCCCACACTCTCTTCAATTCCTCGGGAGACCCTTCGACGAGAGCTTCGATCAACTGGCCCGCTTGCTGAAGGTCCTTGTCGCGCTTGGCGATTGCCGCAGGCCGGTCGAGCGCCAGGATGAGCTTGTGAATGGCGTATCGCTCGGGCGCCGGTACCTGAACGAAAACACCCGCTCCGTGCAAGAGTACGGCCGGTGCCGGCTCGTGGATCAGGAAGTCGAGAAAGCGCAGTGGTTGTGCGTCAGTTTGAAGCGCTGGAAGCCTTCTTGGTGTGTCCGTATCGGGCCCTTCGTTTGGCGTCAAAAAATCCACGCGCAGGCCACCTCGGGCCGCGTAGCTGGTTGCAAATCGATGACCCGCCGTATGGGGGACTTCGTGAAATGTCTTGTCCACTCCTTGAAGTACTGCGAGCATCGGTTGCGTTGTCTTGTCCCCAGTGGCGACAGACACGTTCGTAAACTGTGCGATGTCGACGTCGATGGTTTGAAGGAGGGACTTCGGTAGCTTGTGGCCTAGCATCGCCGAGTAACACTGATATGCGACTGTGCCAATCAGCACTCCCCGGAGGCGGAAGACGCCGGCTCTCGCTAAGGCCGCCACGAGGTTGCCAATTTGGGCAAGCGGTGCGGGCAATCCATATGAGCGTACAAGGGCCGCCACCAGTGACCGGCGCTCGCGCTGGTCGTCCCGCGCCTGTTTGTGGCGGGCGATCCGTTCGATCAACTGCGGCGATTCGGGTCCGACGTAGCGCTGGGAGCGTCCCCCGGCAGTGGCGGCTTGAAAGTACCAGTAGCGGCGCCCATTGATCGTCTTTGATGTGAATGCGCCGTCTTCGGGAAACGATTCGCTGAAAGCGGCGGCAGCGCAGCGCTCCAGCAATTCGGCATAGGTTGTCTGGGCGACCAACATGGCGATGGGCATGAGCTTTATACGCAAAGCACAGGACAAGTATAACTGAAACTATACGCAAATGGCAAATTGCGTATAAATGTGCTACGCCCTTTCACGGCGGTAACAGGAGTTCGAATCCCCTTGGGGACGCCAATAAAAACAATTAGTTAGGCGCTGTCTCGCCGACCACTCTGTGATGATGGCGACTGCCGTGCACGTACTGCCACGGGCTGTGCTCGTCCCGAGGCAGTGCGCAGGCGTGGGAGAACCCAGTGGACTCCAAGGTGATGACGGGACTGCACCGGCCGTCGGCAGGCGCACGGGCGGAACCATCGAACCATCGGAAGGACGCACTCGCCCGATCACAGCCCCAGTGAGGTCAGCCCGCCCCGTGGAGCGCCGCTGCAGAGCGAGGACTCAGCTGCTCAACGCGGTGAGCCTCGAAAGTGCACCGAAGTCTTGCGGACCGCACACGCGGTCCCGGCCCGCATTCTTCATCGCATACATTCGCTGATCGGCAAGGCGCACGAGCGATAGCCAATCGTCGCACTGATCGGCAATCCGCTCCGCGACACCGACGCTGACCGTGACTGTCTTGCCCCCGGGGCGTCGGCCAAGGCCCCGCGCGCGGATTCGTTGGATCAACTGCACGGCATCCGCGCCCGTACTGCCGGGCAGCACGACCACGAACTCCTCTCCACCCCAGCGGCCCAGCGATTCCGTCGCGCGTAGCATAGAGCCGATTCGACGCACCGTCTCGATCAGTACTTGGTCGCCGAATTCATGTCCGTGCAGATCGTTGATCTCCTTGAAATGATCCAGGTCGAGAAAGGCAATGGCGAGGGGCGTTCCGCAGTGCCGAGATTCCTGGAAACTCAGCTCGATCAGCTCAGAGATGCTCGCCCGCGCATAGCACCCTGTCAATCCGTCGCGCAGCGACTGGCCAACCAGCGTCAGGGAAAAGCTCAATTGACTGAGTCCTACCGTCGCTGCGATCCCACCCATCAAGAACATCATCCAGATGGCATCGATAGCTCCCCCGGGGAAAAACACCCCGAGGTGCAACGCGAATGCCACTGCCTCGCCTGCAATGATGGGTAGCGAAAAGGCGATGCTCTCGAGAAGCGTCAGAGGAAAAATTCCAAGTCCTGCCATTGCAACCGCGGGCAGAGCCCAGTATGCCTCGAGCGCTGTGCGTGCGTAGATACCGAGTCCAGGCTTGTGAAGCATGATCAAGGAAGTGAAATAAAACACCGTCGGAATCGCGTACAGCAAGACCAGGCAAACGTAAACGCGAGCCAGGGATTGCCGACGACGGGTGATCAAAACCAGGATGGCGAAGCCCGCAGCAGCTGCGACGCGAAGAACCGCAAGAATGGCCCCGTCCCGCATCGGTAGGGCAATCAGATCGATCGGCAGCCACGCGAGCGTCAACAGCGCGAATCCAGCGGCCACCGCGTGGATGCGCGACAGAATCAACCTGTTGCGCCGATTGCCGACCAGTCGCGGGTGTGCTCGGGGGAACAACAGGCAGCGCAGCCGGTCGCGCCTGACCTCTTCCGCCGCGAACCGCGCTAAGAGCGACATTCCGATCCGGAAAGTCCTCATGTGACGCACCTTCATCTCAGTAGGGCAGAACTTGGATGGACTGCGGAGCAACGTTTGCGCCAGTCCGGCTGCACGCACTGACGCGATGTACGCCTGAGCGCTCGCTGGCTTTCCCGGCGAGTCGTGTTGGGCCGACACCGGGGGCTGCGCAAGCACGTCGCGCTCGCGTGCCGCTGCCGTCGGGAGCCGTGTTCAAGCGGACCGGGCGCGTGCGCGCGGTCGGCTGCATCAGCGGAGTCATGAGCGAGATGATCTCCATTAAATGTCGCTGACTGAATGCCATTGCGTTTGCCGGGCGGGTGCAGTGGCGCATGTCGTCCATCTTTGCGCACGCTTTCAAATCAGTGCCGCCAGAGCGCCCGTTCCGGCGTTTGGCGTGCAATCGTGCGGAAGGGACGATTTTCTTGATCCCCGTTCTCGATGCGGTTTGACGAGGCCTGTGGCCTGGTGTTGTCGGTCCGTGTCCTTGTGGCCACGAGCCACCCCGCAAGCGAACCTTCCCAAGGCCCGGTAGTCGGTTCGGAGTGTGCGGCGAGCAACCCGTATTCTCAATCGTCGACGCAGCGTGAAGCCGCTCATTGCAAGGGCCTGTCGACACCGTGCCGGACAGCTCTGCACCGGTTTGATCGCAGCGGCGATCAGGACACGCCCGTATCCATCCGTCAGCGGTACTCTGGCGAGCGTGGAATGGGTGCTCAAAGCAAATGCCACCCGCGGGCATGAGGCCGTCTCTTGTGTTCTTGAAAGGTTCATGGCGGTGTTATCCGAGCGGTTGCAATGGGGAAAATCGCTGCGCTGTGCCAGTAAGGGACCCCTGGCTCAGCGCAGCACAAACACACGACTCGCAAACCCGACTGGTGTACATCGATGCATGCACGGAACGCACTGGGGCAATCGAGACCGCCGCGGACGTGCCCGGCGATCGAATGCTCACGCAGCACGGCAAGCCGCAGCTGCTGCTTTGCTCAGAAGTCCTCCCACGCGACGTCGGATCCACTGCTCGCGACGCGCGCGCGCGGAGCGCTTGCAGCGCTCTTTCCGGCGGATTCGCGCTTGCGTGCGGACTCGGCCTTCTGTGCCCAGGGACGTCCGGCTCGACGGCGCTCGGGCTGACTATTGAGGCGTGCTTGGGAGGCTGGCGGTGCCGCGACCGCCGTGCTGACTCCCGCGGCGAATGCGTCGCCAGCGACCTGATAGCGCTCCATCATCTCGCTGAGCTTCGCTGCCTGCTCCGCCATCGCCTGTGAGGCTGCGGTCGCCTCCTCGACCAGCGCGGCATTCTGCTGCGTCATTTCGTCCATCTGCATCACGGCTTTATTGACCTGCTCGATGCCTGAGGACTGCTCGCGCGATGCGGCGGCGATCTCAGCGACGATGTCCGAGACCTTCTTGACGGCCAGGACGATCTGATCGAGCGTCTGCCCGGACTGCGTGACGAGTACCGAACCGTCCTCGACCTTCTGTACCGAATCCTGAATCAGTCCCTTAATCTCCTTCGCGGCGGTTGCCGAGCGGCCGGCCAGACTGCGCACTTCGGTTGCCACGACCGCGAATCCACGACCCTGCTCACCGGCGCGGGCTGCTTCCACGGCAGCGTTGAGCGCGAGCAGATTGGTCTGAAAGGCGATTTCGTCTATCACCCCGATGATGTCGGCGATCTTCTTGGCCGCATCATTGATGTCGGTCATCGCCCGTACAGCCTTGCCAACCACGACTCCACCCTTTTCGGCTTGGTCGCGCGCTGCGGTGGCGAGCTGGTTCGCTTGTCCGGCGTTCTCGGCGTTCTGCTTGACGGTAGAGGTCATCTCCTCCATCGAGGAGGCGGTCTCCTCGAGTGAGGAGGATTGCTCTTCGGTTCGCTGCGAGAGGTTCGCATTGCCCTGGGAGATCTCCTCGGCTCCGGTATGTACCGCGAGCGCTGCTTCCTTGATCTGGCGCACCATTGCGGCGGTGGTCTCCAGGAGCTCGTTGAGTCCGCCCGCCAGCGTCGCAAAGAAGCCGCTCTTGCCTTCGGTCGCAATCCGCTCCCGCAGGTCGCCCTGCACGGCTTTGCGGACGATGGTGGAGACTTCCTCTTCGACGCGCACCTCTTGAGTCCGATCCACCCATTCGACGACGCTGCCGATGCGCTCTCCGGAGGCACCGAAGATCGGGCTGATTGACAGACGGATGGCGTGCCCGCCGAGACGGATATCGGTGGTGTGAGTGCTCCGTAGTGCGGAAATGAGCTGGCGCTGGTGTGCGGGATTTTTATGAAAGATATCGATATTCGAGCCAACGATGTGGTCGGCATTCAGTGACGGCAGATCGCGACGAAAGTCTGCTTGTGCATCTCGAAATAGCCGCATCGCCGCTTCATTGAGGTAGATGATGTCCAGGTTGGCGTCCGCAAGCATGACGCTGGCGCTCGCTCTGTCCAGGGCGCTCTTGATGCGCGAGTTCTGTTCCGCGGCCCGCACCTGCTCGGTGACGTCGGTGGCGTACTTGACGACTTTGTACGGCTTTCCGGAGCTGTCGAAGATAGGGTTGTAGCTGGCCTGAATCCACACTTCCTTGCCGCCTTTGCCGATCCGCTTGTACTGCTTGGCGTCATACTCGCCGCGGCGCAGCTTGTCCCAGAAGGCGCGATATTCGTCGCTCTTGGCGTACTCCGGTTCGACGAGCAGGCTGTGATGCTTGCCGCGGAGCTCCTCATTCGTGTAGCCCACGGCGCGCAGAAAATTGTCGTTCGCGGAAATGATGGTGCCATCCAGATTGAATTCGATGACGGCCTGCGATTTGTGGATCGCTGCGACTTGACCTTCCAGGTCTGTCACGCGCTGTCTGCCGGTGAGCGCGCCGGGCAGATGCCATCGCTTGGAGTGCTTGTTGTTCTTAGCCATGGAAGTGCTTTCCTATGAAGGTTAACGGGGGCATGAGGGATGTGTGCGATACACGGACGCTCACTGGCGTCGACCTTGGGCACTCGTCGCTAGGTGCAACCGGGCTCAGTTGACGCTGTGTTTGCTGAGCAACGCTGCGACGAGGTATCGATGCGGGCAAGCGATTGCAATCATTCCGCCTGATGCGCGCCGGCAGGTTTGACAATCGGCTTGCAGCGCTGCCGGGACGGGGATCCAGTGCGCCGCATGGCCGGTTGTGTTGCCATGCCGAAGTGCGAGCCGGTGCGGGGTGTGCTGCGCTACGCGATCTGAGGCTGGTGGTCACGCTCGCCAAGGGCACTTGCGGCGGGATACGCATCCGCTCGGCAGCAGCTGCGCAACTCGCAGGTGCGTGAGCGGAGTAACGGAATTGGACGAGCATGGTGCATCCTCCCGGCATGTCAATCGGTTGCGAGTAACCGGGCGGGAGGGGGGCCCGAGGGGCGACGGGGTGCGCAACGTCGGCGACGAATCCCGTGCAGGCACTGAAGCGCGCAGGTGCTGCAAAGCAGTGGCCGCATCTTCGCTACAGTGCGAGGTGATGATAGGGTGAGATTTCCGGGTGATTACGTGAAATGCGTAGGGATTGAGTGTGATGTTTTGAGAAGCAGTTCAAAAATGCGGCAATAGAGCGCAGGGATGTGCGAGGCGGACGGTGCTTGCGCGAGCGCTGTCCGAGCAATGCTCAGCAGTCGCGCGGGGTCCGAACCGACAGGAGCGTCCGCAGGCCCTTGGCGGCGAATCGCCGGCACATCGGTTGGCGGGGGCGGCGGAGGTGTGGCGATGATTGGGGTGAATTGGACATTGGGCGCGATTGCACGGCCGGACTCAAAAGATGATGCGTGCGGTTACGCTGTGATCATCCTGCTCGAACGTGAGATTGAACCGGCTGCCGGAAAGCAACGTCAGCACCAGGGTGACCCCCGATTGCCGGGCGAGCCAGTCCGGCATGTGGAAGTCGGCCGGGAGGCGCGCCGGCGCATTGCGAATCGTGAGCGCGTGGCCGAGCGGATCTTCGGCCAGGGTGATCGAAATCTCGGCTGAGGCAACCCGCTTGGTGTGCTTGGTGGCGTTGGTGATCAGCTCGTTCAGTGCCACCGCAAAAGGTATCGCTTCGCTTTCGCCGAGCTCCAGGGAGAAATGGGACGGCAGCGTCGATCTGAAGCGGATGGGAATGTGCACGGTGGTTCGATGCGCGGTGACAATCTCGGCCACCAGTGCACTCAGCTCGACGGTTGACTTACCACTGCGGGCGAGCAGGCCATGCATCGCAGCAATCGATTGGATCTGCGTGATCACCGAATTGACCAGCTCGCTCGTCGTGCGCGGCGACCCTTCGTTCAAGCGAATCAGGCCAACCAGTCCTTGCAGATGATTTTTGATCCGATGATGGATTTCGCGGATCAACGTGTGGGTCAGGGCCCTTTCCCCTTCAAGCTTCTTTTCCTCCGCGGCCTTGAGGCTGGTGATGTCCTGGGCGAGCAGCAGCACGCGCGCGACGGTCTGCGCACTGTCGCGGATCGGGACCAGGTGGACGTGCCACCAGCGCGCAAATCGGTACAGTTCCTTGTACGCCGGCTGTCCATCCCGGATCACTTGCTCGAGAAATCCCGGGAAGAGCAGTGAGCCGTCCGCGTGGTGCAGAAACGGACAGAACCGCTCCGCGACATCCGCCGGGCCGCACAGCTGGTCTGCGGCCGTATTGGCCTGAATGATCAGGCCCGCTCGGTTCATCAGAATGACCGGGTAGCCAATCTGGTTCAGGACGGTGCTCACGGCATCTTCGCTCAACTTGGTCGCGGCGCGTTCGTAGGAGAGGCGCTCGTCGATGATCCGGATCATCTCCACCGAGGCGGGACCCGCACCCGGCTCGGCCGGTGGAAAAGGCGCGAGGATGGTGCGAATTCGGATGTATTCGCCGCTCTTGTGGCGGATGCGATATTCCGCTGCAGCGGGCTCGTAGGACTTGCCGCTCAGGGCCTCCGCGTCACGTGGTTGGACGACCAGGAGCGCATCGCGAGGATGGATCAGCGCGGCAAACGCACTCCAGGTGGGCTCGAGCTCGCCGGGGCCGTAACCGAAGAGCTCAGGGCCTCCCAACAGCCATTGCATCGCGGTGCGCGTGGCGTCCGGGCGGTACAGGAAGATGACTCCGAATTTGACCAGCGCCTCATGCACCAAATCGCTGCCGCGCACCTCCCCGCGGCCGGCTTCGGCGGGTGGGGCGGTTGAAGGTGGCGGCGGCGACATGGCCGTGGGCGTCAAATGGGATCGGTCTCGGCCGGGCGAGCGGTGGAATCGGCCGTGCCGAGCTCCTGCAGCATCCGGTTCGACTCGTCACAGCAGCGTACGAAGTCCCGGGCGAGGACATCGAGCTTCAGGCGCTTGGAGCGAGCTTTGTGCCGCAGCCGCTCGAAGGCCTCGCGCCGTCCGAGCTTCAGATTCGCCATGAGCAGTCCGGTTGCGGTGCTCACGTGCTGATCGTCGTTGAGCTGCGTGCGCAGGTGTTGATTCTGATCATGGAGCGCGCGGATCTCGCGTCCGCGCTGCAGTGCGGTGCGCACGATCGGTAGCAGTTGCTCGGTGTCGATCGGCTTTACCACATAGGTGAGCGCACCGACATCAATCGCATCCGAGACGATTACCTCATCACTGTATGCGGAGAGGAAAATGACCGGTGTCGGGCCCGATTCGGCGAGCGAGCGGGCGAGTTCTACGCCGGACATGCCGGGCATCAGGTAATCGAGGATGGCCAGATCGGGCTGCGAGGAGCCACAGCGTTCCAGCGCGCTCGGCCCATCGAAAGCTTCGATCACGCGATATCCGGCACTACGCAGCTGCTGACCGAGGGTTGCGACGATGAGCTTATCGTCATCGACGACCAGCAGCGTTCTACTCTCCGCACTCGGGTCCGGTTTCGGCGACATTCGCTGGCCGTGCTGTGCGTTCTGCGGATTCATGAAGTCCCCCCTAAGTGAAAGTGCATGGCGATCCGGTGCGCATCGCAGTTGTTCTGGTATGGCTGCAGCGGGTTTCGCCCGTTCGATGCGCGTCCAGTGCGCCACCTGGATGCTGAGGTGCCCCCGCGCAGATCGCCGATCGTGAGTGAGTCAGTTCCCTCGAGCGGTCTCGTGCCGCCCTTGGACCGCTCGGGATTGTATCCCATCGTGTCTGAATCTGCTGCGCGCCGGATCCGGCAGTTCGGCGTGCGCAGAGGACTGCGCCACACCGCTTCCTGATCGAAACTGTGAATTGGTCGCAAAAGTCGGATGGCTTGTGGCCGATATGCTCGGCGTGACCGAACACATACGCCGCTCGAGGCCTGATCAAGGCGTCGCACGGCGTAGCCAGCGACAGGATCCCGTGCGAGTTCCGTACTGCATCCTGCGCTGTTCAGGCCTTCTCCCTGCCTGAGCTGATCCACCACCACTGCGAATTCCTCACGTCCGACGGTGCGGCACGCCGCGAGCTGCTCAATTGCCGCGCGTCGTCGAGAGTCTGGACGCACCAGGGCACACGAGACTGCTTGATGAACGTTGACCATAAAAACGCTGTACAGCGACCTAGGTATCCTCGCCACCGGCGCCAGCGAGCGCTTGGCGCGCCGGTGCGGTTCGAACAGTCCACCCGTGAGCGGGACCAGGCGGCTGTTCTAAGGGATGATGAATTCGGACCAATCACCTCACGATTCGGGTCATTGCATACATGAGGGCATACTGCTTGCCGGTCAAGCCTGCAGCGGATTCGCGAGTCGCAACTTCATTGCGGCTTGCCGCAGTTCCCTTCTACGCGCCCGCCGCTCTCGGCGTCGCGATTACGCTGTGGGGCCACCCTCCATGGTCGGAACTGTGCGTGCTGGTCGGCCTCCTGACGCTGACCCAGACCGCCCGGGCGCTCGGCTTAAGGTGGCCCACGCCGCGACAGTTGCTGCGCTCGCCGCGCCGACGGTTCAATGTCGTGCCTCAGCTGCGCTGTGTGGCAGTTTTGGAACGCGCCGCCGCCGGATATCCCTGCGGCCCCGGAACATCCGGGCCGGCGTGCGATTGGCCCTCTGCCAGCCGTGCCCAGCAGCCTATCCGGACTCATGACTGCCGCGCAGCGCCGCGCGAATATGAGGATCTGCGCATTAATTCTCGAGGTGGCGCGAAATCCCGCTCGATGGCGATCACCTCGGTCAGTGGCCGAGTACGCTGCCAGGGGAAGGAGCGGCCGATCGACGTCGTGCTCAATCGCCCCGGGGATGCGGATTCGAACCGCCGAGGTCGCCTCAGTGGTTTCTCTGCGGCACAGCAACAGGCGTGCAATCTCATGGAAATAAACGGCAATCTGCTGCGGAGTATCGCGCAGCTCGAGCATAGTGCCCACCGACTGCACAAGATGACCGAAATGGCTGAGCGACTGAGGCCCGTCCAATTCGATCACAGTCTCCGTGAGGACGGCGCGCATTCGCCAGCCCGTTTACCTGTGGCTCAGGCCGGTCGTCTTGAGCTGCCCAAGGAACCGCTGGGCAGGAGTACGGATCCGACATGCCCCTGCACCGCAAATGCGTTCGTATCGCCTCGCAACCTCAGCGATCCGACAGCCAGGGATGCTTTGAACGGGCGTTGCGGGGCCGCGGTGTCACGCAGCTGGGGCGCCGCGACGGATAGAGGCGAGCCGTTTACACCGAATGCGAGCGCGCGCAGCGGGTCGATGGCGAGATCCGCACGCGTGCCAAGACAGTAATGGGAGCGGCTGCTGCAGCGTCGGAGCGACGCTAGCGCAGCGTGCCTGTACCAAGTGACAGGAGAGGGGCAATCATGCGTTTTTTGGGTAAGCGCAAGAGCACGCCGGTACACACGGTGCCTCAGGATGGCACTGCCCGGGTATCCGTCCGGCCATCGAGCGACGCAGCAGGTGAGGAAGCGAATAAACTGATCGGCTGTGCCGCGGTGGCGCGTCAACCGATATTCGATAGTGATTTGGGCGTAGTCGGATACGAATTGCTCTACCGCACCGCGGGAGTGGACTTTGCGCTCATCGACTGTCCGGTGTCCGCCACGGCCGCGGTGCTGGTTACGGCGGCGCTTGACATCGGCATTACCAAGCTGGTCGGGACCGCTCCGGCGTTCATCAATTTTCCCCGCGAACTGCTCACCGAGGACCTGCCGACCCCGGCCGATCCGCAGCGCATCGTCGTGGAAGTGCTCGAAGACATCGAGCCGGACGAGCAGTTGCTCAGCGTTCTTGCTGCGTTGCGCCAGCGCGGCTACCGGGTGGCGCTCGATGACTTCGACCCGACTTCGAACAAGGAGCCGCTGCTCGGCTGCGCGGATTTCGTGAAGGTGGATGTGCTGGCCTGTGAACCGGCGCGTCTTGCCCCGCTCGTGACGTATCTCAGGCGCTGGCAACTGCGACTGATCGCGGAGAAGATCGAGAGCGAACAGCAGCTGCGGCGCTGCCGGGAGTTGGGGTTTGACGCGTTCCAGGGCTATTATCTGCGCCGACCGGAGACCTTCTGTGCCCGGCGTGCCCCCGGCAACTGGATCGCCACGCTGCGCTTGCTTTCGCGGCTACAGGATCCTGACGTTTCGGTGGCGGAACTCGAGGCGAATATCGCCTGTGACGTCGGGCTGTGTTATCGCCTGCTGCGCTGTGTCAATTCAAGTTATTTTGGGCTCGGGAAATCCATCGAGTCCATCGGCCGGGCCATCGTGGTGCTGGGACTGGATGAGCTGCGTGCGATATGCGTCGCCATCCTGTTGGCGGGAATCGACGACCGGCCGGAATACCTCGCCAAGCAGGCGATGGTGCGCGCCCGAATGTGCGAACGGCTGTGCGTCGCGGCGGAGCTCAGCGAGCGTCAGAGCTACTTCATGGTCGGCTTGCTATCGGTGTCGGACGTACTGCTCGGCGTTGCGCTTGCGGAGCTGCTCGAGTCGATGCCGCTCGCCGAGCCGATTCGTGCCGCCCTGTTGTACCGCTCCGGTCCCATGGGCGAAGCGCTGCAGTGCAGCACCGCTTATGAGAACGCGGCGTGGCAGCAGGTCCGTTTTCTAGGTCTGCCGAGCACTGCGATAGCGACAGCCTATACCGACGCGGTGCAATGGACCGAGAGTCTGTGGACGAGGGTATCGATGAGCCAGACGTGACGCGAGGTGATCGAGAAGTTGATGGCACTCGACCCCGAGCGATAGGCCAGAGTCGCCTCTGGTTCGCCATGACGGACCGGTGTGGTGATAGGCTGCGGTCGCGACGGACCGTCTCGACGGCGGTTGACGAACCACTCGGAGCGAACTCGGTATGATCCGTCGCCGGGGCGATCCGCCCCGGCGTGCGGGATGCGTTCGATGGCTCGAGCGCCTGCAGTGGGGCAGCGCGTACGGCTCTGCCGGACGTGCGCCGTGTGATGATGGGTTGGCGATGTCGGCTCCCGCCGGGCGGCCTGATGTGTTTTTTTTGGGAGTGTGTTGGCAGCGATATCTGGCTGCGGAACCGGGGGCAGATCGATGAAGACGGTGCTGATCGTTTATCACACGGTGACCGGAGGCTCAGAGCAGATGGCGCGGGCGGCCGCTGCCGGCGCGGCACGTGAACCGGAGGTTCGCGTTTGCCTCGAAGCCGCTGCAGAGACTGGCCCACAGGCGCTCCTCGATGCGCACGGCTACCTGTTCGTGTGCCCGGAGAATCTCGCCGCGATATCCGGACTCATGAAGGATTTCTTCGATCGCAGTTACTATGCGGTACTGGAGCGCATTCAGGGGCGTCCCTATGCGAGTGCGATCTGTGCCGGCAGCGATGGAACCAATGCGGCGCGGCAGATTGAACGGATTGCAACGGGGTGGCGGCTGAGCGAGATCGCGCCACCGCTCATCGTGTGCACCCATGCGCAGACGCCCGAAGAGATCTTAAGTCCTAAGAGGATCGGTGCATCGGAGCTGGCGCGCTGTGAGGAGCTCGGCGCGACGCTCGCGGCAGGTCTCGCCCTCGGAATTTTCTGAGGCCGCGCCTGCACTTCCCGCCGAGGCAGGCTCAGCGGTCGAAGACGGTGCGACCGCCGAGCCCGGCGGCGGCGGTGCACTCGGCGGCGATGAATGTCTCAACGCTCGGTCCAGATGCGTGCCGCTCCATGCTACGGGCCTGGGCATCGAGACGGCGCAGGGCATCAAGTTTGTCCGTGCGGCCAAGATGCGCTTGGCTGACCGCGCGTTTCAGGACGCGCAACGTCTCGTCGTAGACTCGTAGCGGGACCGGGAAGGGGTGACCGTCTTTGCCCCCATGAGCCAGGGAGAATCGGGCGGGGTCGGTGAATCGCGCCGCAGTGCCATGGACGATCTCGGCGACCCAAGCGAGAGCGGCTACGGTGCGCGCGCCGACACCGGGAGTGAGCAGAAGCTCGGAGAAATCCTGCGGCCCGCGCTCTGCGGCGGCGGCCAGCGTGCCGTGCAGGCGTCGAAGGACGACGTCCGAGCCGATTACCTCGTGCCGCGACGGCATGCACAGATGCGGGACCAGCTCGTGCACCCTGTCGGGTACCGCGGGCTCCGGCTCGGCAAACAGGCTGAGCGAGCGGCCCGCCGCCGGGCGCAGCCTGCGCAGGATGCTCACGGTGCGTTGCGGCCCGGCGTGCACCAACTGAAGTCCGGCCGTTCGGGCAGCCTGCGCCCGCGCATCGGCGAGGTTGAGGATCTGGCCCTGGTTCACCCCCTCGATGGCCGCGTGCGGCGAATCAAGGAAACTCGCCAGTCCCTGCGAAAGCCAATGGTAGCGCCTCGCTTGCCGCCGTGTCGGGTTCATGCCCTGCTGCACGACACACCAAGTGCCCTCGGCACTGACGATGAATCCGTGCAGGTAAAGATCGTAGCCGTCCTGCACGGCGGCGCTGTCGATCTTCGCCACCAGACGGCTGGTGGTGGCGAGCCGCTCAGCATCAAGTCCGGTGCGCTCGCCGACGGCCATCAGTTCCGCAGGGGTCCGTCGCGAGGCGGCGCCGCGCCCGCCGCAGACGAAGATTCCAAGCTCGCTCTGCACCGGGGCGAGTCCGCGCTTGAGCGCAGCGAGCACACTCGTGGTGATGCCCGAGGAGTGCCAGTCCATGCCCATGACGGCCCCGAAGGACTGAAACCAGAACGGTTGCGCCAGGCGGCGGAGCAATTCGTCTCGGCCGTAGTGGTAGACGATCGCTTCACCGATCACGCGCCCGAGCGCAGCCATGCGCGCGCTGAGCCAGGCGGGCACGTGGCCGCCATGCAGGGGAAGATCTGCATATCCACTGCGCCGGGTCATGGGCGAGAGTGTGAGCCGGGCTCGGCGCGAGTCAAGGGCGCCGGGGGAGCGCCGGGAGAGTGGTGCGCGATGAGGGTTGTGCATCTGTTCGAGTGGTCGGACGAGCTGGCGTAGACTCGGCCGATCGGTAGCAAGGCGGATGCGTTGTGAAAACACTGGGTTCGAGGGCGCAGGGGGCGCGCCTGGAGCGCATGAAGGGCTCGACACAGTGGGCCGGGGAGGGCTTTCGCAACGTGCAGCCGATTCTTCCCGGCCTGCGCGATCCGAACGCTGCGATGCCGAGTCTCACCGAGTTTCTCCTGCGCACCGGCGGGCGGCGCACACCCGCACGGCCGCTGCCCTCGGTCGATCCACGGCATATCTGGGGCCACCGGCCGGACAGTGGCCTCAGAGTCACCTGGCTCGGCCACTCGACCGTGCTGATCGAGATCGATGGCGTGCGCCTGCTCACCGATCCGGTCTGGGGTGCACGCGCCTCGCCGCTGCCCCTGATCGGCCCGCGGCGCTTTCAGCCTGTGCCAGTTGCGCTGCACGCTCTGCCGCCGATCGATGCGGTGGTCCTCTCGCACGATCACTATGATCATCTTGATTATCCGACGATCCGAGCCCTCGCAAAGCGCACCGTGCCGTTCGTCACCTCGCTGGGCGTCGGGGCACACCTGGAGGCCTGGGGCATCGCCCCGCAGCGCATCACGGAACTCGACTGGTGGGAGCAGTACACGCTGCCCGGCTCGGACGTGCAGGTCAGCGCGGTGCCTGCCCAGCATTTCTCCGGGCGAATCCCGAAGATGCGCAACTCCACCCTGTGGTCATCGTTCGTCGTGCAGTCCGACCAGCACACGGTGTTCTTCAGCGGGGATACGGGTCTTACCCGTGAGTACGAACGGGTGCGCGCACGTTTCGGCCCCTTCGATCTGGTGATGCTCGAGATCGGCGGCTGGCATCCTGCCTGGGGCGACATGCACCTCGGTCCGCAGCACGCACTTACGGCCTGCCAGCTCCTCGGCGCGCAGACCTGGCTGCCGGTACACTGGGGAACGTTCAGTCTGGCAATGCATGCCTGGGACCAGCCGGCCGAGAGCGTACTGGCCGCAAGCCCCTCGGGCGGCGAGCGGCTCATCATGCCCCGACTCGGCGAGCCGGTAGAGCCGCAGCATGCCTCCGATCGGATCGATCCGTGGTGGCGAGGCGCTGATGGTCCGCAGCCGTCGGCGCCGCGCGGCTCGGTCCGGCGAAGACGCTCGCATGCGGCGTCCTGGCCTCTCGACTGAGGCGCGGCGGCGGCCCGAGCGGGGCGCTAGCCCAGGCCGTGCACGGTGATTTTGGTGCGCACCGAATTCGCGATGAAGCAATTCGCGTGCGCCTGGTGGTGCAACCGGGCGAGGGTCGCCGTGTCGGGCTGCTTCGGTCCGCTGAACTCAATGTGCGGTTGCAGCTCGACGTGGCTGATCCACAGCTCACCGCGCTCATTGCGGCTCATGCGCCCGACTGCCTGGTCGCGGTAGGCATCGACGCAATAGCCCTCGGCCGCGGCGATGCTGAGCAGCCAGAGCATGTGACAGCTCGAGAGAGCTGCGACGTACGCCTCTTCGGGGTCTACGGCCGTGGCGTCGGAGAGCGGCTCGGGTACGACCTGCGGGGAGCTCGATGCATTGATTTGCACGCCGCCGTCGAATTTCCATACGTGCGTCCGGGAGTATTTGCGGTCCACGAACGGCGCCGCGCCCCGTGCCCATTCGATCGTCGCGGTATGCACGGACATCGGCAGCCCCCTCCATCACAGTCGCAGGCCGGCCGCCCGTGGCAGCGGCCGGTGAATCTTGGCATCGCGGCGCAGTGTCTGGTTCACAACGTATTGCGCACCAGCTGCCCACCTCGCATGATCAGCCGCAGGTGGCGACCGCGGTCGGCGAGTAATTCGATGTTGGCGAGCGGATCGCCGTCGAGCACCAGCAGGTCCGCGTACGCACCCGGTTTGATGCACCCGAGTCGCCCCTGCTCCTGCAACAGCGCTGCATTGACCGAAGTGGCCTGCCGGAGAATCTCGAGCGACGTGAACACCTCGCGGCGGATGGAGAACTCGCGGCACTGCTGTACGTAGGTGGCTCCGAGCAGGTCGGTGCCAAAGCCGATCTTTACTCCGGCCTTGCGCATCGAGTCCATGCCGCTCAGTGCGCATTGGTAGGCGACCTGCGCCTTCTCCTGACTCTGTGCGGGGAAGCCGAGCTGCCGTCCCGTCTCAATCAACGCGAAGATGATGGCCATGGTGGGCACGACGAATGCCCCTTTGCTGGCGACGAACGCAGCTGTTGCATCGTCGATCATCGTGCCGTGCTCGATGCTGCGCACGCCATACTCGACGCAGCGGCGCACCGCGCTCGCGGGGTGGCAATGCGCGGCAGTGTAGGTTCTGCGCTCGGTCGTCTCATCGACGATGGCGCGGATCTCATCCTCGCGGTACTGATTCATCCAGATCGGATCGGTCGGCGAGGCGACGCCCCCGGAGCCCATGATCTTCAGGCAGTGAGCACCGCGGCGCAATTGCTCCCGGGCCGCCCTGACGCATGCGTCGACGCCATCGGCGAGAACGCACAGCGAGTTGCCGCGCCCGCACTGGCAGTAGTCGTGGTCCGCCTCGCCGATCGAACGCATGTCGCCGTGCCCGCCCGTCATCGAGAGCATCTTGCCGGCGTAGTAGAAGCGTGGCGCACGGATCAGACCGTCCTCGATGGCCCGCCACAGACTGTAATCACCGCCGCCGATGTCCCGCACGGTGGTGAATCCGCACTCCAGCGCGAACCCCAGCATCCGGGCGGCGTGAGCGGTGCGGTAGGCCTCGCCGGCGAGTTCGATCTTCTGCACGTTCACATCGCAGCCATAGGCGTGCACATGGGCATCAATCAGGCCGGGCATCAAGGTGCGGCCCGCCACATCAATCACCTGGGCGTCCGCAGCCTGGATCGAGCGCGGGGAGATCTCGCGAATCTCACCCTGTTCGATGAGGACCTGCATGCCCTCGGCGCACTCGGCGTTCTCGCCGTCGAAGATTCTGGCGTTGGTGAACAAAATTGCACTCATGGGCTCTCCTCAACTGGCGTGCGTGGCACTCGCTCGGCACGATCGCATCGCCAGGATGATCCCACCCGGGCCGCAAATCCAGGCGGCCGGGTTGCGCTGCCGGGTGCGCGTCGCGCCCCGGCGCGGTATACAGCAGATCTTCCTTTTCACAGAAGCGGCCGCCGCAGGATTATGAAAGACACTGAACATGCAATGGGCATCGGGACTCGGCTCGCCCAGCTGGGCCGCACTTCCGATGTGCATTACGGCTTCGTCAATACGCCCGTTTACCGAGGCTCGACGGTTCTATTCAAGACCCTGGATGACCTTGAGAACCAGCGGGCCCGCTATACGTACGGAACCGCCGGCACGCCGACCATCGAGAGTCTGGAGAGCGCCTGGACCGCGCTCACGGGTGCGGCGGGCACTGCGCTCAGTCCTTCCGGACTCGGGGCCGTCGCGCTGGCGCTCCTCGCGGCGCTGAAGCATGGCGACCATCTGCTCATGCCCGACAGCGTGTATCAGCCGACCCGCGCGCTGTGCGGCAATCTGCTGGCGAAATTCGGGGTCGAAACGACCTACTACGATCCGCTGCTCGGCGCGGGACTCGCTGCACTGTTCAAGCCCAATACCTCGACCATCTTTCTCGAGTCTCCGGGGTCGCAAAGCTTCGAGATCCAGGACGTGCCGGCGATTTGCGCACTGGCGCAGCAGCGCGGCCTGACGACCATTCTCGATAACACCTGGGCGACGCCGCTTTTATTCCGTGCTCACGAGCACGGCTGCGATCTGACGGTGGAGGCCGGAACGAAGTATCTGAGCGGCCACTCGGACATTCTGCTCGGCCTGGTGAGCGCCAACGCCCGCCTGTGGCCGGCGCTGAAGCGGACGTATCAGAGCATGGCGATGCTGCCGGGTGCCGAGGACTGCTATCTGGCGCTGCGTGGCATGCGCACGCTGCACATCCGGCTGCAGGAGGCCGAAAGCCGGGGTCTGGCGATGGCCGAGTGGCTCGCCGCCCAACCGGAGGTGGCCACGGTGCTGCATCCGGCATTGCCCTCCTGCCCCGGACATGCGCTCTGGCGACGCGACTTCAAAGGCTCCACGGGAGTATTTTCCATCATCCTGCGTGCCGGCTACGCGCGCGACGATCTCGCCCGCATGCTCGATCATCTGTCGATCTTCGGCATGGGCTACTCATGGGGTGGCTTTGAGAGTCTGATCATTCCCTTCGACTGCCGTGCGTATCGCACCGCCACCGCGTGGAATCCGGGCGGGCTTGCGCTGCGGCTGCAGATCGGTCTGGAAGATCTGGCGGATCTACGGGCCGATCTGCGCGCGGGGCTGGACCGGCTCGCCGCTGTGGGGCGGTAGTGCGGCGCTGATGCGGCCGCGCGGGGCAGCCTCTTTCAGGAGCGCCGGGGCGTACCGGGTGTGGCCGGGTCCGACGGCTCCCGGACTGTGACCGCCGTGCCGGTCGGCACCAGCCGGCCGCTCGTGATCTCATCGCGGGCATTGCGTGAGAGCTCCACCTGTCCCTGATCCTCCCACGCCTTGAGCAGCTGGATCAGCGTGCGGTTGTAGCGCTCAAGCTGCTCGCGCTGCTTGCGCAGCTCGCGCAGCGCGAGGCGCGCATATAAATGGGTGAGCAGCCAGGCGATCAGAGCGCCGAGCACCGTGCCGGCCAATGTGGAGACGAGAATGGGTAGTACCTGGTTCATGCGCTGATTCCGGCGGTGAGCAGAGGCCGCCCCCACGCATGATCGACCCGTTGCGGCGCGCCGTCCACTGCTCTTCCGTGCGCGGCTTCCGCCGCGCGCCTCAGCGCCGCGCAGCCGCAGTTGTTGCCGCGGTGCGCGGGTCCTGAAACGGCTGCAGCAGTTTTCCCAGCAGCGTTTCGGTGTGCGCCGCCGACAAGCCGCTGCGCGGCAGGCTGAGTCGTACCGTTTCGCGGTCGATGCAGGCATTGCCGTGCAACACGGCCAGTGCGCCGGCGAGACGACCGAAGCGCACGGAGCGGCCGAGCGCACTCGAGGGAGTACTCCCCGCACGCTGCTCCTCGAGGGCGGCGAGCGCTGCCGGGGAGAGCTGCCAATCGGTGCCGATGCGCTGGGCCAGAGTGCTCGCGTGTACGTCGATGACCGCGGCAATCAAGGTCGCCGCGCTGCTGCCGCGCACGCTCAGCGCAGCGCAATGCTCGCGTACGGCACGAAACAGGACGATCTCCGCCAGGCCACTGATCAGGCTGAGCAACTCGGCCGCAAAGGGCTCGCTGCGCTCCACCACGGCAGCATGCACCACGCTCGCCTGTGCCGAGCGCAGTGCATGCTCCCAGACCAGCTGCGCAAAGCCTGGAAACTCGCTGGCGTTCGCCGTGGTGAAGATCGGCTGCATCAATGCCGTGGCGATCACCGAGCGCAGGCCGTCGCTGCCGAGGATCGCCACGGCGCGCTCGATCGACTCGACCGGCTGCGGGCTGACCCGATAAAAGGAGCTGTTCGCCATGCGCAGCAAACTGTCAACCAGCGCTGGGTCGCGCGCAATGATGGCAACCAGCTGACGTCGTGCAACGTTCTCATCATTGATGGCGTGCAGCAACTGGGGCAACAGATTGGGGCGACGGGGAAAGTGGCGCCGCTCGCCCGCCGGGTCACCGATTGCCGCGAGGGCCTGTGTGACCCGGCGGTCCAATTCGCCGCTCGCCTCGGGCAGATCAGGCAAGCCAAATTGCAGTGCGCGTAGCCGGCGCAGGATGGCAAGCGGCTCGAGTGACTGGCCGCCGCTCGCTCCGGGCTGTGCCGGGCACTCGGCAGCGCTCGCTTGCGGCGCCGAGTCCGGCGCTTGCGCCTCTGGGGTCGGATCGCTCGGGGGGGAAGGTGCTGGCGGGGCGGGCGCGGCGGTGCCCGCCGGGCGCGGCGCGCCCGCCGTTCCCCAGCCGAAGCGCCGTCGCAATGCCGGCAGCATTGCGACGGCGGCAGCGGCGAGCAACAGCGGCGGCAAGAGCCACAAACCCATGGAGTGCACAGAGCCTCGGATGCGATGAACGCGTTTTGACCCATACGATTGTCGGCAGGGCGAGAAAAATCTCCGCTGCCGGCGAGCTGATTTGTGAATTGGCGCACGACGCGGTGCGCAGAGTGCGACCCATTCGACTCTGACGGACGTCTCGCCGCGGACACGGAAATCCGATCCACTGCGCCGCGCTGAGTACAATGCCCCACCCTGGCGCAACGGGCGGCGGACAGCCGGCTGCCCAAGAAATCGAGGCTTTATGAAGATACTGGTCACCGGCGCAGCCGGATTCATCGGCTTTCACACCAGCCGCAAGCTGCTCGAACGCGGCCATGAGGTGGTCGGTATCGACAACCTCAATGCGTACTATGACGTCACGCTGAAGGAGGCGCGCCTGCAGCTGCTGCGCCAGGAGAAAGGTTTTCGCTTCATCCGGCTCGATCTCGCCGATGAGCCGGCCATGGCCGAGCTGTTCGCCGCCGAGCGCTTTGCGCGGGTCATCCATCTGGCGGCGCAGGCCGGAGTACGCTACTCGTTGAAAGATCCGCACAGTTACGTGCGCAGCAACGTCACCGGCACCCTGACGGTGCTCGAGGGGTGCCGGCACAATGCGGTCGAGCATCTGGTTTATGCCTCGACGAGCTCAGTGTACGGCGCCAATACGGACATGCCGTTCTCTCCGCACCGCGGCGCCAATCATCCGCTGTCGATCTACGCGGCCACCAAGAAGGCGAACGAGGCCATGGCGCACAGCTACTCGGCGCTGTTTGGCCTGCCCACCACGGGACTGCGCTTCTTCACGGTCTACGGTCCCTGGGGCCGTCCGGATATGGCGCTGTTTCTGTTTGCACGCAACATCCTCGAGGGCAAGCCGATCGATGTCTACAACAACGGGCATCACAAGCGTGACTTCACCTATGTCGGGGACATCGCCGAGGGGGTGGTGCGCGCCTGCGAGCACATCGCCGCGCCCGATCCGAATTGGAACGGCGCGACGCACGATCCGGCGAGCAGCAGTGCACCGTACCGTATCTACAACATCGGCAATCATCAGTCGGTCGAGCTGATGCGCTACATCGAAGTGCTCGAGCAGTGCCTCGGGCGCAAGGCCGAGAAGCGCTTCCTGCCGATGCAGCCCGGGGATGTGCCGGAGACGTGCGCGGACGTCGAGGATCTGGCTCAGCAGGTCGGTTACCGTCCCGCGACGCCCGTCGAGGAAGGCGTGCGTCGCTTTGTCGAGTGGTTCTGCGAATACTACGGCTACCGGCGCTGAGTGCAGCGGCTTGCCGAGGGCGGGCGGATCGCTTGACGAGTGTTTCGCAAATAATCAGACTCATCAGATGTATGATGTTTCGGCCGCGTGCCGCGCAGGGAAAGTCCGTGGCGCTTGATTGCGCAGCCGGCACCGCCCGCGCTGCGCCCCCGATGCGCTCGCCAGGGTCGTGTGCAAAGCGGAGTCGCTGAGCGTGCTGGCGCAGCAGGCGTTTTCATTGGGCGCCGGCCTCGGCGAGGGCCCGCTCTGGGTCGAGCGGGATGCGGCGTTGTGGCTGGTCGACATCGAAGGTTGCCGCCTGCATCGGTTCTGTCCGTCAAGCGGCTCAAGAGGCGTTTGGCAGATGCCGGCTGCACCCGGATTCCTCGCGCCGTGTGCGATGGGCGGCTTCGTGGTCGGTCTGAAAGGTGCGCTGCAGCGCTTTGATCCGGACCGCGGCACACTCAGGCGACTTGCGCCCGTCGAGGCCGATCGGCCCGACAATCGCATCAACGACGGTTGCGTGAGTCCTGAGGGCGCGCTGTGGTTCGGCACGATGCATGAGCCGGAGGCTCTGCCGAGCGGAGCATTGTATCGGCTGGATCCGCTGGGACACTGCGTCAGTCTCGATCGCGGCTACACCGTCAGCAACGGTCCGGCATTCAGTCCCGACGGTCGGACCTTCTACCATACCGACAGTGTGAGTCGCACGGTGTACGCGTTCGACCGGCCCGAACCACATGTGCTCACGGGCAAACGCGAGCTGCTGAAGATCGAGCCGGCAGCCGGATATCCGGATGGCACGACCGTGGACTCCGAGGGGTGTCTGTGGATCGCGCTGTGGTCGGGCTGGGCGGTGCGGCGCTACTCGCCGCAGGGGCGGCTGCTGATGACCGTGAATCTGCCGTGCGCGCGGGTGACCAAGGTGGCCTTCGGTGGCGCGGATCTGCGGACGGCGTACGTCACGACGGCGCGCAGAGGCCTCGGTCCCGGCGAACTCGCTTCGCAACCGCTCGCCGGGGACGTGTTCTGCTTCACCGCTCCGGTGCCGGGCATGCCGCAACCGTACGCAACGGTCGCGTGCGATTGAGCGGAGGGCGTAGATGGCGCAGCGCGCGGCTTTCGCGAACGACACCGATACGAGACAACGGACGGCGACTGCAGTTGAGTCTCGGGCACGGGTCCTGTGCGATTGGGGCAGCAGCCGGTTGCGCGCCTTTCTCGAGCTCGGCGGACGGATCGTCGAGCGGCGCAACGGGCCGGGAATCGGTCAGCTCGAGGCGCACGCAGCAAACGAGGCCCTCGAGGATGTACTGGCCCCGTGGCGCGACCAACGGCGCCTCGAGAAGATCGTGCTCTGTGGCATGGTCGGTTCGCGCAACGGACTGCTGGAGGTGCCGTACGTGCGTGCGCCGGCGACTGCAGCTCAGTGGCGGGCCGGCGCCACCGTCGTACCCCGCGCCGAGGACACGCTGCTCATTTTGCCTGGGGTCCAGGCCCAGAATTTTCGTGATGTGGCCGATGTGATGCGCGGCGAGGAAGCACAGATCTTCGGCGCGCTCATGCTCGAGCCGTCGCTCGCCGTGGCCCGCCAGCTGCTGGTGCTGCCGGGTGCGCACAGCAAGTGGGTGGAGGTGCGCGACGGGCGCATTGCGCGACTGCAGACTTACTTTACCGGTGAGCTGTACGAGTTACTCAGCACCCGCTCCTCGCTGCTGAGTTTGGGCGGAGCGCCCGAGCCCGACGAGGAAGCGTTCGAGATCGGCTTGCGCAACGCCGCGCGTTTCGATCTGTCCGCCAACCTGTTCGAGACGCGTACCGCGCAGCTCATCGAAGGCCGCCCGGCCGGCTGGGCCCGCGCGCTGCTCTCGGGGCTGCTGATCGGCGCCGAGGTGCACAGCATGCTCGCCCTGCACGCGGCGGCGCGCGGGCCGTTGACCCTCGTCGGTGAGCCGGCTCTGACGGCGCGCTACCGGCGCGCACTTGCAAGTTGCCGGATCGAGACGCGGCAACTCGATGGCGATGAGTGCGTGCTCGCCGGCTTGCGCGCCGCGGTGGCAGAGTTATAGAGGTCGCATTCCTTCCCGGCGCGAGGTGGGTGCTAAAGACCGAGTTCGCTGAGTCCCGGATGCTCCTCGGGGCGGCGGCCGAGCGGCCAGCGGTAGCGGCGCTCGGTCTCGCTGATCGGCAGATCGTTGATGCTGGCCATGCGCCGGCGCATCAGGCCGTGCTCATCGAACTCCCAGTTCTCGTTGCCGTAGGAGCGAAACCATGCACCGTGCGCATCGTGCCATTCGTACGCGAAGCGCACGGCGATGCGATTGTCGGTGAACGCCCAGAGCTCCTTGATCAGCCGGTAGTCGAGCTCCTGGGCCCATTTGCGCCGCAGGAAGGCGACAATCTGCGCCCGGCCGGTGAGGAACTCCGAGCGGTTGCGCCAGCGGCTGTCCTCGCTATAGGCGAGGGCGACCCGCTCCGGGTCGCGTCCGTTCCAGGCATCTTCGGCCGCGCGCACCTTGATTGCAGCGCTCTCGGCCGTGAATGGCGGCAAGGGTGGACGACTCGTCATGGCGTTCTCCTCGGGGGCTCGCCCGGTCGCAGGCTCGATTCCGCACCGTACAAAGCGCACCGCCCGGGGTCAAGCGGGTGCGCGCGGCCGGCTCAATGGTTGTCGCGCGGCACGCCGCAGCGGGCCTCGACGCGTTGGAAGCGTTCGGTGCCTTCCAACACCATGCCTTCGCCGAGCTGTCCGACCATGCTGCGTTGGATCTGCTGCCACGGCGTCTGCGAGGGCGGGTAGCGGTAGCCGCCAGCGGCATCGAGAGCGGTACGGCGCGCCGCGAGCTCGCTCGCACCGAGCAACAGGTTGACTTCGCGTCGGCGCAAATCGACGCGGACACGATCGCCGCTAACGAGCAGCGCCAGGCCGCCACCGGCGGCGGCCTCCGGCGAGGCGTTGAGGATCGAGGGCGATCCGGAGGTGCCCGATTGGCGGCCATCGCCGATGCACGGCAGCGCCGCAATGCCCGATTTGATGAGGTAATCCGGTGGACGCATGTTGACCACCTCGGCAGAGCCCGGATAGCCGATCGGACCGGTGCCGCGCATGACGAGTATGGTGTGCGCATCGATGCCGAGGGCGGGATCGTCGATCCGGGCGTGATAGTCCTCCGGGCCGTCGAACACAGCCACGGGTCCCTCGAAGGCCTCCGGATCGTTCGCATCGCTCAGGTAGCGCTGCCGGAAATCCGCCGAGATCACGCTGGTCTTCATGATCGCCGAGTCGAACAGATTGCCGCGCAGCACGAGAAATCCGGCGTTCGGCTTCAGCGGGTGCTCGAGCGGGCGGATCACATCGGTGTCGGCGATGGCGCGGCCGCGGCAGTTCTCCCCCAAGGGACGGCCGTTGACGGTCAGAGTGTGCTCGCGGATCAGGCCGCTCTGCATCAGCTGATTGATCACGGCGGGCACGCCGCCTGCGCGGTGGAAATCCTCTGCGAGGTACTGCCCGGCCGGCTGCAGGTTGACCAGCAGCGGCACCTCATAGCCGTAGGTCTGCCAGTCCTCCAGACTTAACTGCACGCCCATGTGGCGGGCGATCGCCGCCAGGTGAATCGGTGCGTTGGTCGAGCCGCCGATGGCCGAGCTCACCACGATGGCGTTGAGAAATGCCTCGCGGGTCATGATGGCCGAGGGCCGCAGATCCTCCCACACCATCTCCACGATGCGCACGCCGGTGTCATATGCGATCTGGCCGCGCTCTCGGTACGGGGCCGGAATGGCTGCGGCGCCGGGCAGTTGCATGCCGAGCGCCTCGGCGAGGGAGTTCATGGTGCTCGCCGTGCCCATGGTGTTGCAGTAGCCGGTCGATGGGGTAGAGGCGGCTACCCGCTGCATGAACCCGGCGTAATCGATCTGCCCGGCGGCCAGCAACTGTCGGGCCTGCCATACGACGGTTCCCGAGCCGACCCGCTCGCCGTTGAACCAGCCATTGATCATCGGTCCGACCGACAGCGCGATCGAGGGGATGTCCATGGTGGCCGCGGCCATCAGACACGCCGGGGTGGTCTTGTCGCAGCCGATGGTGAGGACGACGCCATCGAGCGGATAACCGTGCAGCACCTCGACCAGGCCGAGATACGCCAGGTTGCGATCGAGTGCGGCGGTCGGCCGGCGGCTCGTCTCCTGGATCGGATGGACCGGGAATTCGATCGGTACCCCGCCGGCAGCGCGGATGCCAGCGGCCAGGCGCTCGGCGAGCACGAGGTGGTGACGGTTGCAGGGCGAGAGGTCCGAACCGGTTTGGGCGATACCGATAATGGGTTTGCCGGACTGCAACTCGGTCAAAGTCAGCCCGTAATTGAGGTAGCGCTCCAGGTGCAGCGCGGTCATGCCCGGATCGGCCGGGTCATCGAACCAGGCGCGTGAGCGCAGCTTGATATCGCGACGGTTGACCCGGTCAGGGGCGGCCATGGCAGCTCCGTGTGGTTCCACGAATTGAGAATAATAATCATATAATATATCGAGTCCTGCGCAAGCCTGCTCTCATCGGCGCGCAGCGCAGGCGCGCTAAACTTTGCTGACTCGCACCTAACCTATGGCCTGGTCGAGGCGCCGCTGCGCTGGCGGTGCGGTGTGCGCGGTCTGATCCTGCCGCCGCTCGCGGTGAATCTCTCTCCGGCCCAGCTCGCCTCGCGCCGCGCCACGCAGAACCGTGAACTCGACCCACGGCCCGTCAGGGCCAAGAGCGCCTAAGGGCTGTCAGGAACAGCACGATGAGCGGTCAGGGCGGGACTCTGATTGATTATCGCCGAGGTGACGGCGAGGTTTGCGGCGCGGCGGAACTCGGCGGATGGGATAAGTACGCCGGGCATACCGAGGAGTGCGGCGCATTGTCGTTGTGTCTGCGTTCGTGTCGCCCGAGTATTGGTATAGTGTGTGACATGAGCACGAACCACACCCCCGACCTGACCTCCTTCTGGATGCCGTTTACGGCCAACCGGCATTTCAAACACCACCCGCATCTGATCGTCTCCGGGCAGGGCGCCTACTTTACCTTGCACGACGGGCGGCGGGTCTTCGATTGCCTCTCGGGGCTATGGTGTACACCGCTCGGTCACGGGCGACCCGAGATCACCGATGCGGTGCGGGCGCAGCTTGCGGAACTCGACTTTGCGCCGACCTTTCAGGTCGGACATCCCAAGGCGTTTGAGCTCGCCAGTCGGATCGCGCGTTGGGCGCCGGGCGGAATGAACCGGGTGTTCTTCTCCAACTCCGGGTCCGAGGCGGTCGACAGCGCGCTCAAGATCGCGATTGCATACCATCAGGCACGCGGCGATGCGCGTCGGGTGCGTATCATCGGGCGCGAGCGGGCCTATCATGGTGTGGGTATCGGTGGCATTTCCGCGGGCGGTATTGCCGTCAATCGCCGCACCTTCGGGGCCCTCGCCGCGCCCTTCGTCGATCACCTTCCGCATACGCTTGATCCGGCGCAGATGCGCTTCAGCCGCGGTCAGCCCGCCTGGGGGGCGCACCTGGCCGATGTGCTCGAGCGGCTGGTCGCCTTGCACGACGCCTCGACCATCGCGGCGGTGATCGTCGAGCCGATGCAAGGCTCGACGGGAGTCATTGTTCCGCCGGTGGGGTATCTCGAGCGCTTGCGCGAGATCTGCACGCGGCACGGCATCCTGCTCATCTTCGATGAGGTGATCACGGGCTTTGGGCGTCTGGGGGCGAATTTCGCCGCGCAGCGGCTGAATGTGACGCCGGACATGATCGTGTTCGCCAAGGCCGTGACCAACGGCACCGTGCCGCTCGGCGGGGTGATCGTCGAGCAGAGCATCCACGATGCGCTGATGCACGGCCCGGATCAGAGCATCGAGCTGTTTCACGGGTATACCTACTCCGGTCACCCCGTGGCGTGCGCGGCCGGTCTGGCTGCACTCGAGGTCATGGAGCGAGAGCGGCTGATCGAGCGTGCCCACGGTCTGGCCCCGGTTCTCGAGCAGGAAGTGCATGCATTGCGTGATGAGCCTCACGTTGCCGACATCCGTAATATCGGTCTTGCCGCAGCGATCGATCTGACGCCGCGGCAAGGCGCGCCGGGTGCGCGCGCCCGCGCGGCATTCGAGCTCGGAATCGAAGCGGGCCTGTTGCTGCGCTTCACCGGGGATACACTCGCAGTGGCACCACCGTTCATCAGTACCGAGGAGGACGTCCGTCAGATGCTCTCTGCGCTGCGCGGGGTGCTGCGACGAATTGACTGAGTACACATATCGAGCGGCACAGATGCCGCATCGAGAATCAATCTTCAGCGGGTCGCCCCCCGGGGGGGGGGTTGTTCAGTCCGGCGCGTCGAGCAGAATCCGTCCCGCCTCGATGCGCACCGGGTATGTGCCGAGCGGCTCGTAGGCCGGCGGCGTCAGTGCCTCACCGGTGCGCAGGCAGAAGCGCGCTCCATGACGCGGGCAGATGATCTGACACGACTCAACTGTGGCGTCCTCGAGCGGCTGGCCATCGTGGGTGCACAGATCATCGACGGCATGCACCTCGGCGCCGCAGCGCACCACGAGCACCGCCCGGCCATCCACCTCGACTGCCAACGTCTCTGCCTCGGCGAGGCTTGATTCCGGCCCGACATCGATCCAGCTCATCAGAACATCCCCGTCTGCAGCCGCGCCGCTTCGGACATCATGCTGTGGTTCCACGGCGGGTCGAAGGTGAGCTCGACGCGAGCCTCGCGTACCGTCGGGATGCGCTCGATCTTGTCGCGCACATCATCGACGAGGATCTCGCCCATTCCGCATCCGGGTGCCGTCAGCGTGATCGTCACCGCGACACTGCGCGTGCCATCCTCATTGGCCTGCACCTGACAGTCGTAGACCAGTCCGAGATCGACGATGTTGATTGGGATTTCCGGATCGTAGCAGGTACGCATCTGATCCCAGGCGAGCTGGCGCACGTCATCTTCGGTGGCATTCGGCGGCAGCTCGGGCGGCTTGACCGGTTCGCGGCCGATCGCCGCGGCATCCTCGCCGCTGATCCGAAACAGGTTGCCCTCGATGTATACGGTGAAGCTGCCGCCGAGCGCCTGCGTGATGTAGCCGGATTGGCCCGGCTGCAGCGTCACTTCTGTGCCCGCCGGCACGATGACGGCGCGCACTTCGCGCGCGACGACGAACGGCTCGCTGTCATAGCTGCGCATGACTGGCGCTCACTCCGTAGTGACGGCGTCCGCGCTGCGTTCCAGCGCGGCATTCAGGGTATGCCAGCAGAGTGTGGCGCACTTGACCCGCGCGGGGAATTCGCTGACGCCGGCGAGCGCAGCGAGCTTGCCGAGAGAGGCGTTCGCTGGCGCGTTCTGCTGCGTGAGCAGCGTGTGGATCTGCTCGTAGAGGGATTGAATGGCCGCTCTGTCCTTGCCCTTGACTGCCTCGGTCATCAGTGAGGCCGAGGCGGTCGAGATGGCGCAGCCCTTGCCCTCGAAGTGCACGTCAGTGACCCGATCACCCTCGAGCTGCACCCACACGGTGAGCCGGTCGCCACAGAGCGGATTGTGTCCGTCGGCGTGCGCATCCGCCTCTGCGAGCGCGCCGAAATTGCGCGGCTGGCGGTTGTGATCGAGGATCACGTCGCGGTACAGATCTTTCAAGTCCATCAGCCGAATACCTCGCGGGCCTTGCCGAGCGCCGCAACCAGCGCCTGCACGTCCGCCTCCGTGTTATAGCAGCCGAATGAGGCGCGCGCGGTCGCCGGGATGTCGAAGAAATTCATCACCGGCATCGCACAATGATGGCCGGTGCGGATCGCGACGCCTTCGCTGTCGAGGATCGTGCCGAGGTCGTGCGGATGGCAGCCGCTCATCGTGAAGGACAGCACCGCCGCCTTGTGCGCAGCGGTACCGATGATCTCGACACCCGGTAGGCGTTCGAGCTCCGCGGTGGCGAGCGCGAGCAGGCGCTGCTCGTGGGCGGCGACGGCTTCGATGCCGAGGCCCTCGAGGTAGTCCATTGCGGCGGCAAGCCCCACCGCGCCGGAAATGTTCGGCGTACCGGCCTCGAATTTCCACGGCAGGTCATTGTAGGTGCTCTGCTCGAACGTGACGGTGCGGATCATGTCGCCACCGCCCTGCCAGGGTGGCATTTCCTCGAGCAGCTCCTCGCGGCCGTAGAGCACGCCGATGCCGGTCGGGCCATAGAGCTTGTGTCCAGAGAAGACATAGAAGTCGCAGCCGAGCTCGCGCACATCAATCGCGGTGTGCGGTACCGCCTGTGCACCGTCGATCAGCACCAGCGCACCACAGGAGTGGGCCGCCTCGGTGATGCGCTTGACCGGCAGGACGGTACCGAGCGCATTGGAAACGTGGGCGACGGCCACCAGGCGGGTCCGGGCGCTAAGCAGTCCGGTCAGACGCTCGAAGTCGACTTCCCCACGTCGGTCGATCGGTGCGACTTTGAGGGTACAGCCGGTTTGGGCGCACACCATCTGCCAGGGCACGATGTTGGCATGGTGCTCAAGGGCGCTGATGAGGATCTCATCGCCGGGTCCGAAGCGCGAGCGCGCAAAGGACTGGGCTACGAGGTTGACGCCCTCCGTCGCGCCGCGCACGAACACGATCTCACGCGTCGAGCGGGCATTGAGGAAACGCCGCGCGCGTGCGCGCGCGCCCTCGAAGGCTTCGGTGGCTGCCTGGCTGAGGGTGTGTACGCCACGATGCACATTCGAGTGGTGATGGGTCTCGTAGCGCTCCACTGCGCGCAGAACGGCGAGTGGTCGCTGGCTGGAGGCGGCGCTGTCGAGATAAACCAGTGGCCGGCCATTGACCCGCTGCGTCAGGATCGGAAAATCCGCGCGCACCCGCTCGGCATCGAACGGCACGGCGTTGGCACTGACAGCGCTCACAGCAACTCCTTCAGGGTGGCCGCCTCGCTCATCTGGCCAGCCAGCCCCAACTCGATCTGCCGGCGCAGATCCGCCGGCGCGATGCGGGATACGACATCTTCGAGGAACGCCCACTTCAACAGCTGCTGCGCGACTTCAGGAGCAAGACCGCGCGAGAGAAGGTAGAAGAGCATGTTCTCATCGAGCTTGCCGGCGCTCGCCCCGTGGCTGCAGCGGACCTCATCGGTGTAGATCTCGAGCTGCGGTCGCAGGTCGATCTCCGCCTGTCCGCCGGCGAGCAGCCCACGCAGCGATTGACGCGAATCGGTGCCGCGCGCCTGTTCGTGCACTGCAATCTTGCCATTGAACGCCACGCGCGCCCGGTCCGAGGCGATGCCGCGGAAGGTTTGCTGCGTGCGCGTGTGGGACGCCAGATGTTCGCTCAGCGCGTACATGTCGAGACTCTGCTGCCCTTCGCCGAGTGCCGCGGCCGACAGCGCCAGCTCGGCTCCGTTGCCGGTGAGTCGCGCGTGCACGGTGGAGCGGGCGGTGAGGGCGCCGGTGCTGACCAGGAGCAGATCGTATCGGGCATCGGTGCTCAGCTGTGCGCTGAGGGTATCGAACCAGGCTGCCCGGGTGCCGCAATCCTGCACCCGGTAGTGGGTGAGACGCGCGTTGTCGGCAAGCTCCACGCGCACCGCGCTGTTGACAAGACTGGAGCCTTCGCCCGCCCCAAGATGCCGCTCCACCACGGTCAGCTGCGCACCGGGCTGAAGAGCGAGACGCACTCGCGGATAGACTGCGCCGCTTTGCGCACCGCTAGCCGCGACGAACACCAGTTCGATACCGGCTGACTCGGCTTCGCCTCGCACATCGATCGTGGCGGCATCCGTAGCAAACGCCTCGTTGAGCAGAGCGAGGCGGGCCTCGGGCAACTGCGCCGCGAACTGCCATGGCTCAGCTGCCGAGCCGCTCGAACGCAGACTGCGTACGCTCACCCCGCGCGGGTCGCTCGCGCCCGAGCGCAACTGCCCGTCGACGAATACGTAGCGTGCAAAGCCGGCCAGCGGCGCCGGCAGCGGCGGCAGCGGCTGCATCGCCTCGAGCGCCGGCGTGAAGCGGGCACGCTCGAGGATGCGAAGATTGGTGTAGCGCCAGTTCTCCTCGCCTGTCGAGGGCAGTCCCTCGGCGCAGAGCGTTTCAATGGCCTCACTGCGCCGGGCAGCGCCGATGACGCTCTCGGGCAGCGTGGGGCGCCGGGCCAGGTACTCCTCGCGCAGACGAGTGAGGGTTGCGCTGCTCATGCCGCCTCACCGAGCAGCCAATCGTAGCCGCGCTGCTCGAGTTCGAGCGCGAGCGTCCGATCACCGCTGCGCACGATGCGCCCCTTGACCAGCACGTGTATGCGGTCGGGAACAATGTGCTCGAGCAGCCGCTGGTAGTGCGTCACCAGTACCTGCGAGCGGTGCGGGCCGCGCAGGGTATTTACGCCATTAGCGACCACCTTGAGCGCGTCGATGTCGAGTCCGGAGTCCGTCTCATCGAGCACGGCGAGGGCCGGCTCGAGCACCAGCATCTGCAGAATCTCGTTGCGCTTCTTCTCGCCGCCGGAGAACCCTTCGTTGACTCCGCGCGAGAGCATGCTCTCATCCATGCGCATCAGGCGCATCTTCTCGCGCACGAGCGTGAGGAACTCGAAGGCATCCACTTCGGGCAGACCGCGGTGTTTGCGTGCGGCGTTCACGGCTGCCTTGAGCAGGTACACGTTATTGACCCCGGGGATCTCGACGGGGTACTGAAAGCCGAGGAACACGCCCTCGCGCGCGCGCTCTTCGGGGCTGAGGGCGAGCAGGTCGCGACCGTTGAACGTGACCGTTCCGCTGGTGATGGTGTAGCCCGGCCGGCCGGCGAGCACGTGCGCCAGGGTGCTCTTCCCGGAGCCGTTCGGTCCCATGACGGCGTGCACTTCGCCCGCGGGCACCTCGAGATTGAGACCCTTGAGAATTTCCTTGCCGTCGACCGCGGCGTGCAGATTCTTGATGGTGAGCATGCGTGTGACCTTGGGAATTAGCCCACCGCGCCTTCGAGGCTGACGGCGAGCAGGTTTTGCGCCTCGACGGCGAACTCCATCGGCAGTTCCTTGAACACCGATTTGCAGAAGCCGCTGACGATCAGGTTGACTGCGTCCTCGGCGGCAATGCCGCGGGCGAGGCAATAAAAGAGCTCGTCCTCGCTGATTTTCGAGGTGCTGGCCTCGTGCTCGACGGTGGCGGACTCATTCTTTACTTCGACATAGGGAAAGGTATGCGCGCCACATTGCCCGCCCATCAACAGCGAGTCGCATTGCGTGAAGTTGCGCGCGCCGCTCGCGCTCGGCAGGATCTTCACCAGTCCCCGGTAGGTGTTCTGACCGCGGCCGGCGGAGATGCCCTTGGAGATGATGGTGCTGCGCGTATCGCGTCCGATGTGGATCATCTTGGTGCCGGTATCGGCCTGCTGGCAGTTGTTGACGGTAGCCACGGAGTAGAACTCGCCCACCGAGCCTTCACCGCGCAGCACGCAGCTCGGGTACTTCCAGGTGATCGCCGAGCCGGTTTCGACCTGTGTCCAGGAGATATGCGAATTGCGGCCGCGGCACTCCCCGCGCTTGGTGACGAAGTTGTAAATGCCGCCCACACCCTCGGCATCGCCGGGATACCAGTTCTGCACGGTCGAGTATTTGATGAACGCCTCATCGAGTGCGATGAGCTCCACCACTGCGGCATGCAATTGGTTTTCGTCGCGCTGCGGCGCCGTGCAGCCCTCGAGATAGCTGACGTGAGCGCCGTCATCGGCGATGATCAGGGTGCGCTCGAACTGGCCGGTCTTGGCCGCATTGATGCGGAAATAGGTCGACAGCTCCATGGGGCAGCGCACCCCCTTCGGTACGTAAACGAACGAGCCGTCGGAGAATACCGCGGAGTTGAGCGCGGCGAAGAAGTTGTCGCTGTACGGCACGACGGTGCCGAGGTAGCGCTCGATCAGCTCCGGGTACTGGCGTACCGCCTCGGAGAACGGACAGAAGATGACCCCGGCCTCGTGCAGGCGCTCCTTGAACGTGGTGGCGACCGAGACGCTGTCGAACACCGCGTCCACCGCGACGCCGGCGAGCCGCGCGCGCTCGTGCAGCGGTACGCCGAGTTTCTCATAGGTCTCGAGCAGCTTCGGGTCGACTTCTGCGAGGCTCTTCGGTCCGTCGGTGCGCTTCTTCGGCGCCGAGTAATAGGAGATCGCCTGATAGTCGATCGGCGGGTAGTGCGCGTGCGGCCAATGCGGTTCGCGCATCGTCAGCCAGTGTCGCAGCGCCTTCAGTCGCCAATCGGTCAGAAATGCCGGCTCGCCCTTCTTGCGCGAGATCAGGCGCACCACATCCTCATCGAGCCCGGGCGGCACCGTATCGGCGTCGATCTCGGTCACGAAGCCGTGCCGATAGCCGCGGCCGACCAGGTTCTGGAGCTCTGTGGTTTCGTTCATGTGCAGTAAACCAATGCAATGGGTCAGCCGTTCGGGACGCGCAGGGGGGCCGAGGAGACGGCCGCCTTCAGGTCGCGCTCGAGTGCCGGCAGACGCGTCTGGATGGGATCGATGCCGGCGAGTTGTGCCAGGCTGACATCGAACAGTGAGCGCCGGATGGCCAGGTTCAGCCGCTGCCAGACCTGTCCGACGCGACAGCTCTCCTCGATGCCGCACTGGCCGTGGGCGACCGAGCAGTCGGTGAGCGCCACCGGTCCTTCGAGCGCATCGAGGATCGCCGCGGCGCTGATCTGCGTGGCCGGCCGCGCGAGCTGATAGCCGCCGTGCAGGCCGCGGGTCGAGGTGACGAGCCCGGCGCGCTGCAGCTGCTTCAGCAGCTTGCTCACCGTGGGCGCGGCGATGTGCGTCTGCTCGGCGAGCGCAGTGGCCGTCTGCACGAGCTCGGGTTGTGCGGCGAGCACGGCGAGCAGCACAGTGGCGTAATCGGTGAGCCGGCTGATGCGGACCATGGGGGGTATCCTCTGGAACTAGGACTAGTTTAGTACTAATTGTGGCGGGAACCAAGCGGCATCCGGAACCAAGCGCCGCCGCAGCAGGTCATTTGGTATCCTTGCCGGCCTCGCGGCACGCGGCGCAGCGAGGCCCGCGCGCAGGCGCATGCGGCCAAACCACTCTGTTGCGGAGAATTGTCATGAATCGCAGTGAGCTCGCTCGAATAGCCCAGGCGATGGTTGCCAAAGGCAAAGGCATCCTGGCCGCCGATGAGAGCACCGGCACCATTGCCAAGCGGTTCGCCGCGATCCAGCTCGACTCGACCGAGGAGCACCGGCGAGCGTACCGCGAAATGCTCTTCACCGCGCCCGGGGCGAGCGAATCGATCAGCGGGGTGATCCTGTACGATGAGACCATCCGCCAGAAGACCACCGACGGTACGCCTTTTGCGCAGTATCTGGCGCAGCACGGCATCGTCCCGGGCATCAAGGTGGACCGCGGCGCGAAGCCGCTCGCCGGCTTTCCGGGAGAAACGGTCACCGAGGGGCTCGATGGATTGCGCGAGCGGCTGATCGAGTACCACAAGCTCGGCGCGCGTTTTGCCAAGTGGCGCGCGGTGATCGACATCGGCGCAGGGTTCCCGAGCGCTTTCGGGATCGAAGCCAACGCACATGCGCTCGCCCGTTACGCCGCGCTGTGCCAGGAAAATGGCATCGTGCCGATCGTCGAGCCGGAGGTGCTGATGGATGGTGATCATTCCATCGAGCGCTGTGAAGAGGTGACGGACGCGACGCTCAACTGCGTCTTCAAGCAACTGCACGCGCATCGCATTGCGCTTGAGGGCATGGTGCTCAAGCCCAATATGGTCATTGCGGGCAAGAAAGCCGCCGTGCAGGCGAGCCCCGAGACGGTGGCGCAGGCCACGGTGCGCTGCCTGAAGCGCCACGTCCCCCCGGCGGTGCCGGGCATTGCCTTTCTCTCCGGCGGACAGTCCCCGACGGAGGCGACGCTGCATCTGTCGTTGATCAACCGCGCCGGGGCGCTGCCTTGGGCGGTCACGTTCAGTTACGGCCGAGCACTGCAGGAGACGGCACTGAAGGCCTGGGGCGGGCGCAGCGCAGACTTCAAGGCTGGCCAGCTCGAGTTCGCGCGCCGGGCCCGGCTGAACGGACTCGCCAGCGCCGGCAGCTACCAGCCAGAGATGGAAAAAGCGGCCTGACCGGCCCGAATTTTCGAAGGGATCCGCGTGACCGACTCAGGAAATGTCCCGGCGCCGGCTGCCAACGACGCCGTGGTGGATGTGCGTGACGTGCACTACGCCGTCGACGGCCGGGCGATATTCAGCGGGCTCAACATCGTTGCGCGCCGCGGCCTGATCACCGCCGTCATGGGACCGAGCGGTACGGGCAAGACGACCCTGCTGCGGCTGATCACGGGTCAGATCTACGCCGATCGCGGTGTAGTGTCGGTGTTCGGCCGCGATGTCGGCACGCTGCGCGGCAGGGATCTGTACGCGACCCGCCAGCGCATGGGCATGCTGTTCCAAAACGGCGCGCTGCTGACCGACATCGACGTATTCGAGAACGTCGCCTTTCCGGTGCGCGAGCATACCGATCTGCCCGAACCGCTCATCCGCAAGCTGGTGCTGACCAAGCTCGAGGCGGTCGGGCTGCGCGGCGCGGCGCACATGATGCCCGCGGAACTCTCCGGCGGCATGGCGCGGCGCGTCGCGCTGGCGCGCGCCATCGTCATGGATCCGGAAGTGCTGATCTATGACGAGCCGTTTGTGGGGCTGGATCCGATCTCCCTCGGGGTGATCCTGCGGCTGGTCAAGCAGATGAATGACGCGTTGAAAATCACCAGTATCGTCGTCTCGCACGACGTGCAGGAGATCTCGAGCATCGCCGATTACAGCTATCTGCTCTCCGGGGGAGGCGTGGTCGCCTCCGGCACGCCGGCCGAATTGGCGCGCAGCGACTCCGCGACCGTGCGGCAGTTCATGACCGGCAGTGCCGAGGGACCGGTGCCATTTCACTATCCGGCGACCGATTACGCCGCCGAGTTGCTGGAGAGCGCCCGATGAGTGCCAGCACCAAGAGCGGACTGATGGAGGCGGTGCGCAAGGTCGGGGAGACGGGGCTGTTCTTCGTGCGCCTGCTGGCCGCCTGCGTGCCAGCTCTGGCGCGGCCCAGGCTGATCATCGCGCAGATCTACAACGCCGGTGCCCGCTCGCTCATCATCATCATGCTCTCGGGCCTGTTCACCGGCATGGTGCTCGGGCTGCAGGGCTATGACCTGCTCAACCGGTTCGGAGCCACCGAAGCGCTCGGCACGGCGGCTGCCCTGGCGCTGCTGAGGGAACTTGGCCCGGTGCTGACGGCGCTGCTGTTCGCCGGGCGGGCCGGCACCTCGCTCACCTCGGAGATCGGCCTGATGCGCGCCACCGATCAGCTCACCGCGATGGAGGTGATGGCGGTCGACCCGTTGCGCTATGTCGCGGCACCCCGCTTCCTCGGGGGACTGATCGCAGTGCCGCTGCTGACGGCGATCTTCAACGCGATCGGACTTTATGGCGCCCAGCTCATCGGTGTGCAGATGATGGGGGTCGACCACGGCATTTTCTGGGCCCAGACGCAAAGCGCTCTCGCCCTGAAAGATGTGACCGAGGGGATCGTCAAAAGTCTCGTGTTCGGAGCGGTCATCAGCCTGATTGCCGTCAATGAAGGCTACCACGCCGAGCCGACGGCCGAGGGTGTCGGGCTGGCCACCACCCGCACGGTGGTGGCGTCCTCGGTGATGACGCTGCTGCTCGATTACGTGCTGACCGCTGCATTCTTGTAAGAGGATTTCTTTCGCCATGCGCGCCAATCGCTCTCTTGAAATCGGAACGGGCCTGTTCGTGCTGCTCGGGCTTGCGGCGCTGCTGTTTCTCAGCATGCAGCTGCCGGCCAACGGCTTGAAATTCGGCTTCAACAAGTCGGTCGGATATCCCGTCACTGCGGAATTCGACAATATCGGCGGTCTGAAGGTCGGTGCGCCGGTGCGTATGGCCGGCGTGCGGATCGGGGATGTCACCCGCATCGGGTTCGACACCAACACCGAGCGTGCCGAGGTGTGGATGCGCATCGATGCGCGCTTCAACCAGATTCCCGCCGACAGTTCGGCCAGCATCGACACCGAGGGTATCCTCGGCGCGCAATACATCAGCATCAGTCCGGGCGGTATGCCGACTTACCTCAAGGCCGGCAGCCAGATCATCCAGACCCAGTCGGCCCTGGTGCTCGAGAACCTAATCAACAAATTTTTTGCCAATTTCGCCAGCAAGGGTGGCAGCAGCAGCAGCAGCAGCAGCAGCAGCACCAGCAGCAGCAAGAGCTCGGGCGGCGGGGCAAAGGAGCCTAAATGATGAAATCCGCATCCGTGTTGGCCGCTGGGGCCCTGGCCGCGATGCTGCTCGGGCAGCCGGCGCCGGTGCAGGCCGCTGCGAGCGAGCAGAGTGCGCCGGTGGCCTTCGAGCAGCCCTCGCAGATGGTGCAGTCGGTCGCCAATGAGATCCTGCAGGCGCTCAACGGGCATCGTGCGCAGCTGCGCAAGGATCCGAAGCAAATCTCGGCGATCGTCAACAGATATCTGTTGCCGCACTTCGATGCCGAGCTTGCGGCCGATGGCGTGTTGGGACGCTTTGCACGTACCGCAACGCCGCAGCAAAAGGCCCGCTTCATTCAGGCGTTCCGGGACTCCTTGGTCAAAAACTACGGCGCCTTCCTGCTCGATTTCCATTCGCACATGCTGACGGTCTACCCGACGCACGTGAAGCCGGGAACCCAGGTAACGGTGGTGCGTACGGTGTTTGCGCGCGCCGACGGCTCCAAGGTTCCCGTTCTGTTTTACGTCTACATGACCCCGACGGGCTGGAAGGCGTTCGATCTGAACGTCGAGGGGGTCAGTTACGTCACCAGCTACCGCGCCGATCTCGGTCCGCAAATCGAGCAGTACGGTCTCGATGCCGTGATCAAACGGCTGGAGAGCGGTGAGAAACCCGCCGCACTCAACAAGCATTGAGGGCTGCCATGTCGGGCGACACGAGCGCCGCGCCGGGCGGCGCGTTCGAATTCACGGTCCGCTCCGAGGGACAGGCCGAGGCGCGCGGACCACTCGTGTTCACCACGGCGCGGCGTGCTCGCGCGGTGGGACTGGCTGCCGTGCGTGCTGCGGGCGGCCCGCTCGTGATCGATTGCGTTTCGCTGGGGCCGACCGACAGCGCCGGGCTGGCCGTGTTGCTCGACTGGCTGGCGGAGGCGCGCCGCGCGGGGCGGCAGCTGCGCTTTCAGCACCTGCCGGAAGATCTGTTGCGTCTGGCGCGCATCAGCGCCGTCGACGGGATGTTGCAGCAGGGCGTCTGAGTCGCCCGAGCGAGGCGAGCCCGGCGCAGCAGCTGCGCCGGGCCCCGGGACGCTACTTGCCGCCACCCTGGAACTGCTTCAGTTCCTGCTCGGCATCGTTCTGCTGCTGGCTCATGCCCTGCACCATGTAGCGGCGCTGCGCGAGGTAGGCGTGGCGCGCAAAGGTGTACGGATCGAACGCCTGGCGGATCAGCCGGATGGTCGGCTGTAACTTGTGATCGGTGTTGAGCAGACCGACGCCCCGTGTGCCCCAATCGGCCCATGTGTTCTGCACGTAATGCATCGGCGTGGCGTACTCCGCCGGCACGAGGCCGACGGCATCGCGTACATCGGAGGGACCGAGGAAGGGCAGCACGAGATACGGTCCGGTGCCGATGCCCCATTTGCCGAAGGTCTGGCCGAAATCACGATCCTCGCGTGGCAGCCCCATATGTACGGCCGGATCGAATAATCCGCCGATCCCGAGCGTCGTGTTGACCAGCAGCCGGCCGGTGTCGCGCGCGAAATCTTTCATCTGTCCCTGCAGCAGATCGTTCACGATCACGATCGGATAATCGAGATTGCTGAAGAAATTGCTGATGCCGAGCCGGATCGGATGAGGAACCACGCGTACGTAGGTGCGCGCCACCGGAGTGGCGACGTGATTGTAGAACTGCATGTCGAAATGGAACGTCGCGCGGTTCATCCGCTGCCATGGATCGTGCGGACTGCGCTCCGCCGGCGGCACGCTCGCGCAGCCGAATAGCAGCATGGAGAGGAGGGTGAGCGAGATCAGCGCGAATTTCTTACGGTTATTTGTCATGACGTGTCCGTGCGCAGTCCAGATGCGCGTTGTATGGCCCAGAGATATCGTGTCGGTGCTCCGTTCCGCAGCGCCGTCCCCCGCGGTGCGGCTTGAGCCCGCCCTCTAGCTGCTGTGACGGGCTCGCAGCTGCATCAAGTAGTCCTTGACCTCCTTCATCCGCGCGCTGATGCGTTCGCGCTGCACGTAATTCAGATGCGGCATGCTGAGTGCGATCTGGTACTGCTTGATCGCCAGGGGCAGATTGCCCTGCGAGAGCTGGTACTCCCCCATGTAGTAATAGGCGTCGCCCAGATCGCCAGCGGCGCTTGCCGCGCGGGCCGTCAGCTCGATCTGGCCCGGAGTCGGATTGACGAGGTTGAACAGGTCGAGAAGCATTCTGTGGGCCTGCGCGTTGCGGCCATCCTGCATGAGCGCCTGGGCGTAACGCACGGTGACCGGCACGTTGAGCGGGAACAATCGTTTCGCCCGCTCGAAGGTGGCGAGTGCGGCAGACATCTCCCCGGCCGCCGCCTGTGCGTGTCCGAGCGCGACATAGAGCAGATGCAGATCGGGGTGTTCGCGCAGCAATGTCGCGAACAGTTGCACCGCGCGGCGCGCCTGGCCGGCGCGCTGCAGTGCGAGCGCATAGCCGTAATCATCACCGAGGTCGTGATGGCCGCGCGCAATGCGGTTGGCATAGTAGCGTACGAGATTCTCGGAGGAGGGCGCAGTGAGCACCCGCACGCGCTCCTTGATGATGTAGTAGTCCGGCGAACTCGTGTTCGACACTGGCGGAAATTGCGCAGCACGTGCCCGGGCCTGGGCGATGCGATCGACGGTGATGGGGTGATCGATGAGCACCGCCGGGACCCAGCTGTCCTGAATGCCCTCGAGACGCATCATTTTCTGGAAGATGTCGGCCATCGCCTCCGGATCGAACCCCGCGGCGGCCAGATATTCGATGCCGACCCGGTCGGCTTCTTCCTCGACGCTGCGGCTGTAGTCGATCTGCTCCTGAGCGGCCAGGCCCTGCGAGGCCACGATGCCGCCTTCGATCGCCTGGCCGCTGCCGCCGACCGCCCCGAGCAGGATGGTGGCGAGCATGGTGGCGAGCGATTCCATGTTCGCCTTGTGGGCATTGAGGAGTTTGCGGGCGATGTGGTTCTGGGTCTCGTGTGCGGTCTCGTGCGCCATCACTGCCGCGAGTTCCGATTCAGTCTGGGTAAAGACGATCAGTCCGGAGTTGATGAACACGAAGTTGCCGGGGGCGGCGAATGAGTTCACGACCGGAGTGTTCACGCACAGGTAGTGAAAGCCCGAAGCGCCCTGGGCGCTCTGGGCCGCGAGCCGCTTGCCGACCTCGTTCAGGTATTCCTCGACCTCCGGATCCTCGAGCAGCTGATGCGCCGCGCGCATCTGCAGCATCATGGTGTACCCGATCTGGAACTGCTCGGACTTCGGCAGCGCCACGGAGGCGGCGCTGCCGAGGGCGGGCAACTGCGAATCGATCGCCGAGGGTAGATCGGTAGTAAGGGGGATCGGCGGCAGCGGGGGCGGAACCGCTGCGGTGGCAACCGCAGCGTTCAGGAAAGCAGCCAGCAGAATCCACACGAAGGCGCGCATGCAGCTTGGACCTCGGCCGGCGGCCATCGGTTTCCCTTTGCGAACAGAAGCTTACAATTCTTCAGCTGCGGGACCGCACGCCGGTTCGGCGGCAGCTTACAACATGTCGGAGGCAAAGTCCGCCAGCCGGGAGCGCTCTCCCCGCACCAGGGTGACGTGTCCGGAGTGCGGCCAGCCGCGGAAGCGATTGACCACGTAAGTCAGCCCGCAGGTGGTCTCGGTCAGGTACGGCGTGTCGATCTGCGCGACGTTGCCGAGACAGACGAGCTTGGTGCCCGGGCCGGCACGGGTGACCAGCGCCTTCATCTGCTTCGGGGTGAGATTCTGCGCCTCATCGAGGATCACGAAGCGGTTAAGGAACGTGCGCCCGCGCATGAAATTGAGCGAGCGGATCTTGATGCGGTTGCGCAGCAGGTCCTGCGTGGCCGCCCGGCCCCAGTTGCCGCCTTCCTGGCTGCCCGTCAGCACTTCGAGGTTGTCCATCAGCGCTCCCATCCACGGCTCCATCTTCTCCTCTTCGGTGCCGGGCAGAAAACCAATGTCCTCCCCGAGCGGAATGGTCACGCGGGTCATGAGGATCTCGGCGAAGCGGTTGCTCTCGAGGGTCTGCATCAGCCCCGCGGCGAGTGTCAGCAGAGTCTTGCCGGTGCCGGCCGGTCCGAGCACGCTCACGAAATCGATTTGTGGGTCCATCAGCAGGTTCAGCGCGAAGTTCTGCTCGCGGTTGCGTGCGGTAATGCCCCAGACTCCGTGCCGCTCGCTGCGATGATCGCGCAGCAGCTCGATCACGGCGCGCTCGCCCTCGATGCGCCGCACGATGCACTCGATGCCCTGCTCGCCGCTCTCGTACAGGCCTTGATTGGTCTGCCACTGGCGCACCGCCGGGCCGGTGAGCTCATAGAACGTGCGTTCGCCTTCCTTCCAGGAACGCATGTCCTGGCCGTGGCGCTCCCAGAAATCCGTCGGCAGTTCGCTCATGCCGCCAAACAGCACGTCGGAGTCCTCCAGCGTCTTATCGCTGTAGTAATCCTCCACGTGCACGCCGAGCACGGCAGCCTTGATGCGCAGATTGATGTCTTTGGAGACCAGGATGACCGTCGTGTCCGCCAACTCCCGTTGCAGAGTGAGCGTCTGGGCGAGAATGGCGTTGTCATTGCCAGCGACCTGCAGAGCAGGCGCCGCTCCCGTGCTCGCGCGGGTCTGAAAATACAACCGTCCCGAACAGGGTCTCTTGCCGTGATTGCCGCTGTAGGCAGCCGGCAGCGGCAGTCCGAGATCGATCTGCTCCTTGGTCACTCCACGGATCAGCTCATCGAGAAAGCGGCTCACCTGGCGTACGTTGCGCGAGGCTTCCGACATTCCTTTCTTGTGTGCGTCGAGTTCCTCGAGCACCACCATCGGCAGATAGACGTCATGCTCCTCGAAACGGAAGATGCAGGTCGGATCGTGCATCAGCACGTTGGTGTCGAGCACGAAAATGCGCCGCGCACCGCGCTCTCGCACGGTGTTCTGCGTGCTCGGGGCAGAGCGGGTCACGGCGCGGCCAGAGCCGCCGGCCGGCTCAGAGCGCTCGCGCCGCGTCAAGCACTTCCTCCGCGTGCCCCGGCACCTTTACCTTGCGCCATTCGTGGCGCAGCACCCCGCGCTTGTCGATGAGGAAGGTGCTGCGGTCGATGCCAAGATACTTCCGTCCATAGAGGCTCTTTTCCCGGATCACATCAAAGAGCTTGCACACCCGCTCCTCGGGGTCACTGAGCAGCGCAAAGGGCAACTGCTCCTTGCTCTTGAATTTCTCGTGCGAGGCGAGGCTGTCACGCGAAATCCCGACGATGCGCACGCCGGCCTTGTGAAATTGAGGGTGCAGATCGCGAAAGTCCTGTGACTCGCGCGTGCACCCAGAGGTCATGTCCTTCGGATAGAAGTACACCACCAGCGCCTTGCCGGCTGCCTCGCTCAGCGTGAAGGTGTCCCCACCGGTGGCCGGCAGGGAGAAATCAGGGACGTTCTTACCGAGTTCTATTTTGGCCATGGCTCAGGACTTCACCGGTTCAAGAATGGCATCGAGATTGAGCGAATCGCAGTAATCCATGAATTCCTCGCGCAGGTGCGCCACCGGGATGCGACTCGGGACGTTCACGATCATCTGCACGGAGAACATCGGCGCGCCGGTGTGCGCCGCCGGGTAGCTGCGCGTGGAGACCTCCGCGATGTCGATGCCGCGGCCGGAGAAAAACCCCGCCAGTCCGGCGACGATGCCGCCCTGATCGAGACTGACCACGTCGATCGAGTACGGCAGCATGTCGGTGCGGGAGGGGCGCGGCTCGGTGCGCTTCAGGTGCACGCTGAAAGTGCCCGACTCGGCGAGCCGGGCAAATTCGGACTCGAGCTTGGCGAGCGCATGCCAATTGCCGGAGATGAGCAGCAGCATGGCGAACTCTGCCCCGAGCGCCACCATGCGACTCTCGGTGATGTTGCCGCCGCACTCGCTGATCACCCGGGTCAGCTCGTGGACCATCCCTGTTCTGTCGCTGCCGATTGCCGAAACGGCCAGGTGCTGCTTCATCGTGTCTGTCGGTGCGGGCATCGCTGTGCTCGGCAGCAGAGTGTACCGGGAGCCGGCTGCGCTGGCGACCGCGGCAACCCGCAGGAACGCCGCGGTGCGAGGCAAGCGCTGCGAGAGCGGCTATACTGCGCAGCGGCTCGTGCCGGCGGCCGCCACGGCGATCGCGGCGGTGATCGAGTTCAGGCGGCTGAGGTTGCATTCCAGCGGATCAGGGTCGGCCCATCCGATCGTCTTCCGTGTTCGTTTCGGTTTATCACACTGTGTATATATACACTCAAACGGCGACCGGTATCGCATTGCAGGCGCAGTCTGTCGCGCGCAAAAAGGGCTCGCGACCGCGGACGGCCGGGCCGCATCGGTCCGGCGTGCACAGCGAGCACGGAGCAGCGGATGAAGCAGTGGCGCCGGCCGCATTCCCCCTCATGCGGCCGTGGACGTTCAGCCTCCGGGGGCAGGGGCGGTGCTCGTGACGATCTCCCCGCGGGTGTCCGTTGCGCCGCAATCTGGCGCCAGCCGCATCGTGGAGGTGACGACGGGCAGTCTCGTGGCCATCGTCACACCGATGAGCGACGATGGCGGCATCGACTTCGCCGCGTGGGACCGCTTGATCGAGTGGCACGCGGCCAGTGGCAGCCGCGCGCTGGTGATCGGGGGCACGACCGGGGAGTCGGCCACGCTCAGCGAGCCGGAGCTGCGCCAGCTCACCGAGCGGGCCTGCGCGCGCGCGCACGGGCGGCTTGGAATCATCGTCGGGATCGGCTCGAGCAGCACCGCTGCGACCGTCGAGCGCGCGCGCGCCCTCGGGTCGCTGCCGATCGATGCGCTGCTCGTGGTCACCCCGGCGTACAACCGCCCGACGCAGGAGGGCCTGTACCGGCATTTTGCCGCGGTGGCAGAAGCGGCCGTGCAGCCGCTGGTTCTCTACAATGTGCCGAGCCGCACCGCGGTGGACATGCTGCCGCACACGACCGGGCGTCTGTCGCAACTCCCTGGCATCATTGCGGTCAAAGAGGCGGTACCGGGTCCGCAGCGGGTGCGGGAGATCCTGGCGGTGAGCCGCAGCGGGTTTGGCGTACTGAGCGGGGACGACGCGACGGCGCGCGAGGCCATTTTGGCTGGAGCCCGCGGGGTCATCTCGGTGAGCGCGAATGCGGCGCCGAAGGAGATGGCGCAAATGGTGGCCGCGGCGCTGCGCGCCGATGCCGAGCAGGCGTTGCGCTTCGATGCGCCCCTGCAAGAGCTGCATCGCGCACTGTTTCTTGAGGCCAATCCCATTCCGGTCAAATGGGCGTTGGCGCAGCTCGGGCGGATCGGCCCGGGAATTCGGCTGCCGCTGACCGAGCTGTCCGAGGCGTACCGACCGCAGGTGCTCGAGGCGCTGCGCCGTGCGGAGCAGATTGACTGACGGAACCCGGGCCCCCTGTGATCACTGCGAGTGAGGAGAGTCTGTTGATGAAGTTCAGAGCCGTTTGGGCTCTTGCCGTGGTGCTGCCGGTGCTGTCCGGCTGCCACGCCATGCGCGCGGTCACCGCGGAGTCCTGCCACAAGCCGCAGCCATACATGAAGGCCGTCAGCGTTCCGGCGCTGAAAATTCCGCCCGGACTGACGGCCCCGAACACCAGTGATGCGCTGACGGTTCCGGCGCTGAAGGGGCCGACACCGCCCTCGCCATCGGCCCATCAGCCGTGCCTGGATGCCCCGCCGAGCTATCTGGTGCCGCACGCCGCTGCGGCTCCGAAGGCCTGAGGTCTTAGGGGGCGCAGCCAGCCCTGCCGCGAACGGCCGGGCGTAGTATGATGCGCGCCCTGTCGCCCGGGCCCCCGGCGGGGCGCACAGGGCAGGGAATGCGGAGAGGTGGCCGAGCGGTCGAAGGCGCTGGACTGGAATTCCAGTAACATCTTCACGGGTGTTCGTGGGTTCGAATCCCACCCTCTCCGCCAGTCTTGATGGTTCGCGCAATCCCCAGGGTCGGGCGAATTCGCGAATCAATACCTCGCTCAGGATTGTCCTGGGCCCCGGTCGGTGCGGCGCGCACTGGAGCGCTGGCGTCCCTTGGCGCGACGAACGCGCCCGCGCATCTGCCCGCTCGCAGCCTTCTCGATGATTCTCAGCGCTCGAGCGAGCGCATTCCGCTCGGGAGACAACGGACAGGTGTCGAGTGTCTCCGAGAGGCTGTTGCGAGCGACCTGCGCACACTGATCACGCAAGCTGGTCAGGTCCGCATCCGCCACTCCAGCGATTTCTTGCAGCTGCCTTAGGCCCTGCGAGTCGAGCCACTGCTCGGCGGTCGGATCGGATGCGAGGATTGGCAGGGCAGGTGTATCTCCGTGTATCCATGTCTGTGTGGTCAGCACGTCATAGACGGGAGCTAGACGAGGTTGCGCCAAGTCCTCGCCGTAGAGCAAACCGAAATTCTTCAAGTGTGCATCCCCATTGCGCAGCACGTCGTTTAATACGATCAGGGTGAGCAATGCGCGGCGGTCTGTGGCTTGGTGCGCGGGGTCAACAAAATTCTCGATCATTCGAAACAGGTGCTCGATAGAACCACTGTACTTGCCCGTTCTTCGAATGCCGGAGAGAGCACAGGCGTCCTCGAACGCCAGGCGACCGCCGGTATCATCAATGTCAAAGCGCTCGACGATGATCGAGGTGAGGTCCGGTGCCAGTTCGACGGATGGCACGGCGAGGTTGGCTGCCGCACATGCCTTGAGACACGCGTACTCCACCAGGCAGGCGCCGGTGAAGTTGGCTGTGTCGAATTTAACGATGGAACCACTCCCGACAACCGTGCCGGGCCGCGTTCGTCCGCGTGGATGCACGGACATCTTCGGCATCACTCCGGCGACGCCGAACAGCTGCGGTGATTTGCGCAAAATCGTCGTGAGGCGCCGTGCTGCGCCTTCCGAGCGCGCAGCTTCGAGAATTTCTTCGTCCAGTCCCTTGTCCCGTTCGAGCGGACCACCGAAGGTTACGCGGCCGAGGGTATGCCTGCCAATCAGCCGCAGTAGTGAGAAATCGCTGTCGACATCAATGTGTTTTCCGAAGCGGTTGCGGATCGCTTCGAGGAGCATTCCCTCAGGAAGTGAGACCTCGAACGGGGGCGGCAGCCCGTTGTAGCCTCGATACTCCTCGGGCGGTTCCCCGGGTGGCATCACGAGCGATACCGCGAGCTGTGACGGAGTTGCCGGCCGATATTCGAAATCGATCAAGCCCGTCGCAACGTCCTCGCGAAGCACGCCGACGTGCTCGTCCGAAACGTAAACGTCAAGCTCGCTCACGCCGGACTTTCATGTCAAGCCGATCACGGCGCAAACGCTCCGCCGTCATGAGCTCCTTGAGTAACGGGCGCCGGTGAGGTTGCTGCTCGACTGTTTGTGCCACCTCCGTATTCGTGATGTCCTTGCCGTGCGGTTCCACTTCATTCCGCGCAATCGACGGCAACGCAGGTTCCAGCTGGACACGCCGTCGGGTCTGCCGTTTACGCCCGGATCTCATCAAATCCTTGCGGGGTGGATGTGTTGGAGCGCTCAGGTGCGCAAAGTCGAGCGCCAGCACGCCCATCATTGCGGCCAGGCTTTGCGAAGACACTCCGCGGCCCGCTTCGGCGGCAATGACCGTCGGGCGCGATACCGAGGCCGCCTGAGCCAGTTCTGCCTGCTTCAACCCGCGCCGCCGCCGCTCGGCACGTAGCCGCATGCCGAGCTCCTTCAGCATGCGTAGCGATTGGGTTTCGACTCGCAGAATCATTGAATCCTAGAATCTCCGGCCGCCGACGGACCGGTGTGTTCTGACGGTTCGAATCATGATGCGCCAGGCCCATAGAAATGTCAAAGAATATTGACATTTCAGCCCTCGGATTGGGATGTTGGACGCCAGGAGTGCCTCCGAGCGCATGGATGAATCGGCACATGGTCCGACGATTGGAGGCTTGAGTGGGCCTGGGGCCGAATGGATTCGCATGATGCGCTGACTGGACAGGCCTTCACTGGCGCCGATGATTACGCACGCAGTGCGCAGCAACGGTGCGAAACGCCTTAATTTACGTCATTTGTTGCGGACACCCTCTCTGCCAGATTTGGTGGAGCGCGAAGTAGGGGTACGCATGAATGCTCCACTGCCACCAGCTCTTGCATTGTCGGTTGGTGTCGGGCAAACGCGTCGTTGCCGGTGCGGCCGAGCAGAGGCACGCGAGCAAAACGCTTTCAGAGTCCGGGAGAATCCCGCTATGCGGACTTGACTGAACCGTTATCGAGATAACCAGTTTTCAACACTCAAGTCGGGAACTCGTGAAAACTTTCGAACGTTGTCTGTCACGACGGTCAGATTGAGCATCCGGGCGTGCGCGGCGATGAGAAGATCATTCGGACCAATCGGGTTGCCCTGCCGCGCGAGATGTTGGCGGATTTCCCCATAATGCCAATCGGCTGGCGGTTCCACCGGAAGAACCTCAAGCGCTGAGAGAATCACCTCGACTCGTTCGCTCAGGCGGGTCGAGCCGGCTTTACAGGCTCCGTAGCGAAGTTCACAGGCAACGATGGTGCTCGTGCATACGCTATCCTCTCCCCGCGAGGCAATCTGCTGCGCAATTTCGCCCTGTGGATGTCGCATCAGCTCGGAGAGGATGTTGGTGTCCAACAAGTAGCGGAAGGGCATCCTCAAAGCTCTACGTCGTCCATCCGGCCGAGATCCTCGTCCACATCCGGAAAGGGCTCTTCAATGGGCTCCAGAGTCGCGAGTCGGGCGAGCAGGCGTCCCTTGTGCACCGGCTCGATCACCAATCGATCCCCCTCCTTGCGCAGGATGGCTTCATCCGCTTCGAGTTCGAATTCTCTGGGGATACGCAAAGCCTGGTTACGTCCATTGCGGAACAGTCTGACGTGGCGTTCTGAGTCAGGCATTCGGGCCACCGGCGTGGACATGGCATATGCTTGAGCATATGCCTTCGTGGGGGCGCCGTCAATCTCGGTGTGCGCTGCGGTCGGCATCGCAACGGCCGGCGTGCCATCGAATCGGCGATCCTCGAGAACACTCGTCCCTGAGACGCGTGGAATGCGCACAGGAAATTGAAATCATCTGGATTCCATGCTGGATGTGGTGGCCACCCTCTGCGCCAGATTTGCGATGAACGGATGGGAAGGGCCGGCAGTGATGGTTTCGCCGCTGGGTCGGGACCGCTCACGTTCCGTGGCGCTAGTCGCACCGCTTCAGTCGGATAGCCAGTTTCGACCTGTAGAGGCGAGACACGCGAGAACTGGGGCTCGTTGTCGGTTGCGACGGTGAGATCGAGCGTCCGGGCGGGATGGCGGCGGATCTGTCCATTGGGCACTCGACTGTGCGGCGCTGAGACATTCTTCCTGTGCTTGGACTGGCGCGCGACCATGCCAGATGGTCGGCGTGGATGTCTGGAGGAACGAGCGCTACCCGAGGCGCTGCTCGCGCCAGCTGCATCCAGAGAAGGTTCCGGGAAGCTCAGCCGTTTCGCCTCTGCCGCCTGCGCCGCCACGCTCCCCCACCGAGCAGCATCATTCCGCAGGTCAGCAGCGAGAGCGAGCCCGGCTCCGGTGCGCCCGTGGGCGGAGCATCGAACAGATTCAGTACGAGGCTGGATCCATTCTCCGCAACAACGGAGTAACCCAGGGTCGCAGGCAATCCGCTCACGTTGATTGTCGCCAGGTCAAAGTTGCGCAGTCCGGTTGCCCGCAGAAACTGGAAGCTCTCGCCCGCATACTGGGCGGCATCGCCGCTGAGAAAAAAATTGATTCGGGTGGTTGAGGAAAACCCACTCATGCCGAGCACGTCGAGATGGCTGTAGGATGTCGGGCTGTAAATGTTGATGTTGAGGGTGCCAGCGAGGCTCAGCCCAGAGGTCGCGCTCACCGTCATGGTGTTCAGGCCGGTGCCGCTCTCGCCCGGCGCAAGCAGGGCGTCGGGACCGAGTGAAATGGTACTGAGGGAGGCGACCTTGCCTGCGCCCGAGAGCGTGCCGCCGTTGATCTGGATCGCCTCCTGCGACAGCAGCGCGTTCGACTCTACGGTCGTCGCGCCCGCAGTCTGGACGAACCCGCCGCTGCCTGAAACCTCCGATGCCGTGGCAATGTCCAGCCGTCCGGTGTTACTGAAGCTCACCTGATTGCTCAGGGTTGCGCCGGCCTCGTTACGAAAGCTGCCGGAATTAGTGATGGTCTGCACATTGTCCAAATTGCCGAAATTGACGAAACTGGAGCCGATGTTATTGGTCAGGGTTCCGCTATTCAGCAGTGAAGCGCCTGGTAGGTTGCTGATCTGGCCGAAGTTATCAATGGAATGCAGGTTCTGAGTGCTGCCGAGGTTGCTGAAAGTACCTGCGGTGACGTTGGTGACGGTGCCGAGGTTGATGAGCGTGCCGTTGCTGAGGTTCTCGAGGCTGCCGAGATTGATGATCGTGCCGTCATTGTTCAAGGTCCCGCCACCGGCGTTGATCGTGGCGCCGCTGTTTTGAACGACTCCGCTCGTGGAATTGAGGAATGATCCGGAGTTGGACAGCGTTGCGCCGGGGGTGTTGTCGAGATTGGCGTTATTGGTGAGCGTGCTGCCGGGACCGACAGTGAGGGTGCCGAGATTTCCGAGCGAGCCGTTCGGCGCGGCGATCGTCAACGCCGTTCCAGCCTGCATGGTGCAGGCGTCGCTTGCGGGCAGGCTTTCGGTGTCGCCTACCGTGACGGAACTCAAGGGCGCATAATCCGGCAGCGGGCAGACAAATGTGCCGGCACGCGCCGCAGGGAATGCCCCTGGGGCGAGGGTCAGTGCGAGCAGCAGGAGCATTCCGGGATTCGTGACGGACGGATGTGTTTTGCCACGCTGGTGCGTCGCGCTTGCCAAGGATTCAATGCCCCGACCAGTGGTTTTGAGCTGGTTCATGAATGGTTCTTCTTCTGTGCAGCCCGGAGTTCCAGACCACTTCCATCCTACGTCAACCGTCCCACGTTCGTCACGCGAGTCCGAGCGGTGTCCGGCGACGCGCCAAGCCGTCGATTTCGGGCAAGAATCGTACCGATCCTGGTGAAGGAACTGCAGACAGGTACCGAGATCTTCGCCGGCGGGCTGCGACAGCTACGGCGGATCACGGACGGCCGTTCGCATTCGCGGTCCGAACCCGAATGCCGCGGGGGCTTCAGGCTCAGTTGCCCGTGCCTGCTCAGCCCATTGCATCCGTGCGGTTCGCGCCGATGTCCGCAGCTGGAGGGTCGAGGCCTGCCGGCCTTTGCCTCGAGGTCATGGGGCGGTGCGCGCATCGGGCGTATACTGCCTCGAATTATCCGCGGTACGGGCAGGGGCGCAGCGTATTTGCCCGAGCGTGCATCGCTCGGGCCGGCCCATCTCCGCCGGGCGCTCCAGGCCCCGGAATTGTCCCGACGGCGTAACATGCAAACTGGGATCCCGCGGGAGCAACTGATGCGCACGGGTGACCTGAGCGGCGCGGTGAGCCCTCACGCATCGAGCAACTGCTGGCGGGCGAGCAATGCGCGGTAGGTGGTGGTGCGAGCGGGGCGCTGCTGTGCGCCAACACCATACGCAAGGTTGCAATGGCGATCGAACATGTCACGGGGGGGCGGCGTTCATCCACATTGTCGATCCAGCTGCCGCCGAGTTCCCTGCCTGCGCACTAACGGTCATTGCTCGCAAAGCCTGGCGTTGGTTGTTGCACAGGCTTATTTACGCGGCTCTCCGCCACGATCGCCTCAGCGAGCCGCTCCGGTTTGCACTGGCGGCCCGCGGCGAGTCGCGGCAGCACGCGAGCATCCAGGGTGCAGTGCCCGACTGCACCGGGCTCGGCCTGCTGCTCGCGGGGCAGTCACAGCGGCACCGGTGTTCGATGCTGTGCGAGGGCGGGCGCGGGGCATGATGAACTCGAGTGACTGCAGTTTGAGCATTCCACCAGATGGGCCGTGCCGGGTGAGCCGGCCGGCGCAGTTCAAAGGAGCGCGGACACATGTGTTGCAGATCCCGCAGTAATTTGGGGCCGCGCGCGCGGACGGCGCAGCCCGCCGCATCCGCCAGAGGCAGCGCGTGATGCGTGCGCAGTTCGTGATTCTCGGAGCCGGTGCCCTGGGGTCGATACTGGCTGCACATTTGGCGCGCTCCGCTCACCAGGTCATCGTGCTTGCGCGCGGCGAGCGTGCCAGGCGCATCGAGCGCGAGGGACTGCGCATCACCGGCCTTGCCGAGATCAGTGTTCCGGTGACGGTGCTCACGGATCCGGCACAGCTGGAAGCGGCCGAGTGCCTGATCGTAGCAACCAAGACACCCGGAACCCGCGCAGCGTTGCAATCCCTGCGCCACGTGGCCGCTGACTGCGCGTTTTCCGTGCAGAACGGGGTGCTGAAGAATGAATTGCTCTGCGGGGCGTTCGGCACCGATCGGGTCTTCGGAGCGCTGGCCAACACCAGCGGGGAGGTGCGCGAGGACGGCGCGGTCCTCTTCACACGGAACGTGAATTTGATGCTCGGGGAACTCGATGGCCGCGAGAGCGAGCGCGCACGTGCGCTCGCCTCGATGATTGACGCCGCCGGGGTGCGCGCCAGCGCCGTGCCACGAATTCTCAGCTGGGAGTGGAGCAAGTTCGTCGCATGGCTGCCGCTGATGAGTCTCGCCGTCATCACGCGTGCACCGACCTGGCAGTACCTGAGCGATGCGGGCACGGCGCTGGTGCTCGTGCGCATGGCGCGCGAGGCGGTTCGGCTCGCCTCTGCCTGTGGCGTGTCACTGCTGCCTGAGGGGGCGATCCTGCCGCTGCAGGCGATCCTCGCCGGCTCGGAACGCGAAGCAGTCGAGTCGGTACGTGCGGCCGGAGCGCAGTTCGCCGCGCAGGCGCCCGGGCACCGCATGTCGGCGCTGCAGGATCTGCAAGCTGGCCGGGCGCTCGAGGTCGAGGAAACCTTCGGTGATGCGGTCGAGCGAGCGAGCCGGGCAGGGCTCGAGGTGCCGTTGCTCGAGGCGTTCTATCACGTCGTGGCCGCGATTGATCCGGCGCGCGCGGCTGTACGCTGAGTGGGCCGGCCGATCGATGCCGGCGCCGTTGAGCGGCGTGAGGTGATCCTGCCCCCGCCAACTGCACGCGCAGGATGGCGGCAGCACCATCGCCGGAGCGTGCCGTCGGCAAAACCGAATCCCGAACTGTCGCGGCCTATGGTGGTCTGCGGCGGGCCGTGCGCTATTGCAGACGCAGTTGCAGTCGTACCCGATCGTGCCAGGGCTGCCCGGACTGCAGCGTGGTGATGAAGACGCGCTTTGGGCTCAATGTGCCGGCGGCGAGCAGCGCGTTCTGTACGACCTGAGCGCGAGCCAGTCCCAAGGTCACCAGCGCACCCGGAGCCAGATGGACTGTCGGGCGCAGTTGCGCGCGCAGCCAGCGGATTTCGCGGTGGATCTGGGTCAGCTGCTGTGCGGCGGCGGACGGCTTGGCGGCGCTCTTGCTCGCAGTTGCCCCGGACGGCGGCGCCGGATAGGCGGGCCGTCGGTGCAGGCGGGCGCGGAACAGTGCCGCGAGCGCCCGGCGCTGCTCACGCGCGGGTAGCGCGGCGAAGCGGCCGGGCGGAGCATGGCGCAGATGCGCCAGGGCGAGGGCCTCGATCCGCTGGTTCTCCAGGGCGAGCGCGTCCGCGGCGGTAGCCGGACCGGCAGGGATCTCCACCCGCAGCGCCGGCCGTGCTGCGAGCGCGTGCGAGAGTGCTGCGAGGCTTGCGCCAGCGGCGTGCGGCAGCGCGGCCGAGCCGGGTCGGAAGGCGATGTACTGCGCCTGGGCGGCCCCCGCGAACAGATGACCGATCAGACTGAAGGGGGCGAGTGCGGCCTTCTCGAGCAGATGCACGAGCATCGTCCAGACAATCGAGGCGATGTGGAAGTCCGGATTGCTCAGCGAGCCGGTGACCGGCAGGTGGATGCGGATCACCCCATTGCGGTCTTTCAGCAGGGCGGTCGCGAGCCGGATCGGCCAGCCGACACTCTGCTTGCTCGCGCTCGGTCCGCCCCACTGCAACTGATCGATCTCGACGCGATGATCGGCGTCGAGCCGGCGATTGTCGATCCGATAGCGGAAGCGGGCGCTGAGGATGCCTTGGGCAATCGCATAGCCGGCGTAGCGGTCGGAGTACGGATCGAAGATCGGCAGCTGGATGTTCTTGAAAGCGGCGTGAATGTCGGTGTTGCGGCCGAGCCCGTAGGGATTGAACGCGCCGCTCACGGTCACGGGCGAGTACTGGTCGATGACCTGGCCGCCAAGGGCGATGTGTGCGATCGCCTGCTTGGAGGTCGACACGTTCGTGATCGTGCCGTGCAGATTGTCGATCGGTGCGTGGAAATTCGGCTCGATCGATTCGTCGGCGAAGTTGATCGAGCCATCGGTGATCTCGAGACGTTCCAGCAGTGCGGCGAGCGCCGGTGCGGGCGGCCGACGGCCTGCGCGCACCGGGTGCGCCGCCGGGCGCGCTTTGCCCGCTGGCGCACGCGGTGGCACCAGTGCCGCGAGGTTGAGCGTGCGATTCGGCAGGATGACGATTTGTCCCTCTGGGGCGGTGAGCTGCGCGTCGCTGACCACCAGATGCCCGGGCCGGTATGCGATGCCGCGCACACTGAGCGCGCGCCAGCCGAACAGACCGATCCCCGTGCCGCGCTCGATCAGGCGCAGGTGACGTACATCGGCGCGCCCCTCGAGGTGCGCGAGTTGCCCGCGCACGAGCTCGGCAAAGCCTCGCGTGCCGAACGTGCCCGAGTGCAGCTCGGCGGTGCGTGCCAGGGGCAGATACGGCACGAACGGGCGTAGCGGCAGTCGCGACAGCGACACCCACAGTGCCGCGCTCGTGCGGGCGGGCGTGACCCGCCCGCTGAGCACCAGATAACCGCGCGGAGCAATCCCGGCGTGCACCGTGAAGGGCACCGGGCGCGCAAGATTGTTGCTGAGCCGGCGCGCATCGAACGAATACACCCGCAGCGCAAAGTGCGCCGCGGGTGTGACGGAGCGGTCCTGCACGGCAATGACAGCATCACGTAGCGCCAGCCGACCGAGCTGCACGTGCCAGCTCGCCGTTGCCGCGGCGGGCTGCGCTGCAGACTGCCGGTGCGCCGCGGCGGCGTGTGGCAGCAGATTCAGCAGTGCGAGCCGCCCGTGCGGGCCGCGCTGCACGGGCAGCCGCAATCCGCGCATCGCCAGCGTGCCGATCGTGATGCGGTGTGCGTGCGGATCGAAGCTGCTCTGCGCGAGCGAGAGCCGCTGCAGGCTGAGGTCCTGACCGTGGGCCGAGGCGGTGCCCTGCAGCTGCAGGTGAGTGAAGGTCAGGTGCGCCAGCGAGGCGTGCAGGGCCTTGCCAAGGTGCACCGTTCCGCCCGCGGCACTGATTCCCTCGATGCGCACGGCGCCCTGCAGCAGTGAGCCGCCGTCGAGTGCCAGTCCGGTGGTGGTGATGCCGAGCTGCGCAATCCCGACATCCAAGCCGTGTGCGCCCGTGCTCAGCGTGTACTGCGCGCTCAGACCGAGCCGCCCGCCGCGCGCGCTCACCGGCAGGTGTGGCAGGAACCTCGCCAGGGAGATGACCGGAATGTCGGTGAGCGAAAGAGCGCCCGAGGAGGCGAGCGGCGCCATCGTGATCTGCCCCCACCAGCTGAGACGTGCCCCATCGGCACTCGCAGCCTGCAGCGCGAACCGTCCGCCGGTGCGCCCCCAGGAGCGGAAGTTCACCAGCCGCAGCGTGATCGGCGCCAGATGCTCGCGTGCCGCCGGGGAATGCTCCAGATCGGTCACACTGAGCTGCCCCTGATCGATGCGCAGAGCATCGATGCGGATCTGCGGCATCGGTCCGGTCGGCTTGCGGTTTGCCGGCTTGGCGGGCGCCGCGGCACTGAGCGCGGCCAGATTGAGCTTACCGGTCGCGCCGATCACCAAGTTGAGCTGCGGCGCATCGAGCTCGAGTGCGGTGAGGTGATACGTGCCGACGAGCAGCGACAGCGGTGCGAGGCCGACGAACAGTCGCTGCAGGCTGGCGAGCGGTTGTCCCTGCGCGCTCAGCTGCACATCGTGCACCGTGACCGTGAAGTGCAGCGGGTCGACCCGGATGGTCCCGAGGGTGAGCGCGACGGTCGGCCGTGCGTGTGCCCAGCGCATGGCCTCGGAGCGGATCAGTCGTGGAGCGAGCACATAACCCGCCCAGAGATAGCCCAGAAACAACACCAGCACCACGGCGAGGGCAGTGAGCCAGCGGCGCTGTACGCGGCGCAGGGCGCTGCCAAGACTCATGGCGATCTCCTGCGATCCACTGCGCCCTGCGGGCGCGCACGGCAGTGTGCAGCGCGCATATCGCTCCTCGGCTCCTCGGTGGCGGCTCTGTGCGAAGTCCGACGTTCGCGTTGGCCGGCGTTCGCCTGCGAGTACGAGTCTACAATATAATCACCGTCTAAGACTCCCTGGCTCGAGTCTAATCACTGTGCCGCGAACCGGAGGGCGCGATGACCCCGATCACCCCAATTTATACCGCGCACGCCAAGGCCACGGGAGGGCGCGACGGCAATGCCGCCTCGAACGATGGGCGGCTCAGGGTGAAGCTGTCCGTGCCGAGCGAGCTCGGCGGCCCGGGTGGTGAGGGTACCAATCCGGAGCAGATGTTTGCCGCAGGTTACGCCGCCTGTTTCATCGGTGCGCTGAAGTTCGTCGGCGGACGTGACCGGATTGCCGTCCCGGCCGACACTTCGATCGAATCGTCCGTCGGCATCGGCCGGCTTGCGGCCGGCTTCGGCATCGAGGTGGAGTTGAGAGTTTCGCTGCCCGGGGTGCCGCGCGAGATCGCCGAGCGCCTGGTGAGCGAAGCGCACCAGGTCTGTCCCTATTCGAACGCGACCCGCGGCAACATCGATGTCAGGTTGATCGTCGTTTGATGCGCAGTTCGGGCTCACGTGCGACGGCGCCCCACCGCCAGCCGCATGGCGGTGTGTGCGGTGTGCCGGTGACGGTCGGCTAAGTGGAGGCGTTTCTCGCCAGTCTCTCGACGGTGGCGGTCGCCGAAATCGGCGACCGCACGCAGCTGCTGCTGTTGATGCTCGCGGCGCGCCACCGCCGCCCCTGGCCGATTCTCGCCGGCATGGTCTGCGGCACGGTCGTGAGCGCGGCGCTCGCGGCGTTCATCGGCGAGCGACTCGGCCATGCGCTCAATGCCCGCGTGGTCAATCTGGTGGTGGGCGTCAGCCTGGTGGTGATGGCGGCCTGGGAACTGAAACCCGAGCGCGTGCACGCCGAGGCGCAGGGGCCGGCCCGCGGCGGGGTGTTCTGGACCACGCTCGTGACGTTCTTCCTCGCCGAACTCGGTGACAAGACTCAGATTGCCACCGCAGTGCTCGCCGCCGCCTACGCCAATTTCACCGCGGTGGTGGCCGGCTCGACCGTCGGCATGGTGCTCGCCTGCGCCCCGGTGGTGTTCATCGGCAAACTGCTCGCCGCGCGACTGCCGCTGCGGCTGATCCGCATCGTGGCGAGCGTGCTGTTCCTCGCCCTGGGCGTGTTGTTTCTGGTGCGCGCCGCGCAGGGCGCGTAGTGCGCGCGGCGCCGGGCGCTGTTCAGCCGCTCCCGGCGGGCAGAGGCGGGCGCTGCGGCGGCTCGGCAATCGGTTCAGCGTCCCCGCCGAGGGCGCGCAGGATCGGACAGTCGCTCGGCTCGCCGTGCCCGGGGCAGGCTGCGATCAGGCTCGCCAGCCCCGCGCGCACGCGCTCTAGCGCGGCGATGCGCTGCTCGACATCGGCGAGCTTGGCCTGAGCGGCGCGCTTGACCCGGGCTACGTCGCGGCCCTTGGAGAGGGCGAGCAGCTCGCGGATCTCTTTCAGCGAAAATCCCAGTGCCTGCGCACGGCGGATGAAGCGCAACCGGGCGAGCTCCGCGCCGCTGTAGCGTCGGTAGCCCGACTGCAAGCGCGTCTTCGGGGCGAGCAGCCCGGCGCGCTCGTAATAGCGAACGGTGTCGATGCCTACCCCTGCGCGCTTGGCGAGCGCGCCGATGCCGAGAGTCTCCATCGCTGAGTCCCGCACGACCAAATGATTCACTCTACACCCTGGAGCAAGGTCCGGGGTCAAAGGTCCTGATTGGGCCGGCTGCGGGTTGTGCGTATTGACCCTGGAGTGTGCTCCTCGGGCTAATCTGCCGCGCGCCGAGCGGTGGCGATGGTGCCGGGTCCGCAGGGAGAGCTTCATGAGCGATGTCCCGATCAATCGTCGTGCGTTTCTGTTGCAAGCCGCACTGGCCGCCGCAGCCTGCACGCTCGGGGCGCGAGCCGAGCCGGTCTGTGCCGCCGGTGCGAGCGCCCGCGAGCGGCGCATGCTGTTTCACGGCACGGGCTTTCAGCCCATGACGGCCATCGTGAGGCGCGGTGAGATGCTGCGAATCGAGTCGGTGGCCGCACGGATGCTGCATCTGCGCAGCGCTCCGACGGCGCCGCAGCCGGTGGACGTGCGCATCGCACGCGGTCATCCGGTGGCGCTGGCGCTGAGCGCGCCGGGCGTATATTTGCTCTACGACGCGCTCACTACGCGTTTCGATCCGCAATTCGGCCAGGTTGTCGCGCGCGCCGATGCGCCGCATTTTCCGCTGCCGGCATACGCGGCCGTCCTCGTCACGGACGGTGCCGGCGGCGCAGTGCCGCTCACCACCACCGAGGTCACTGTGACGGATACCGCCATGACCTTCCAGCCCTGGTCGGTGGTGTGCCGGGCAGGCGCCGCGCTGCGCTTCACCAATGATGATATGGATCCGCATGTGCTCATGCCCGTGCCCGTGCCCGCGCCGGGACGGCACGCCCCGTTCCGTGGGGTGCCGCTGCCGGCGCACGGCGGCCGCGCAACGGTCCGCCTCGATGCGCCGGGGCTGTATCACTACTACTGCCCGCTGCATGCGCGTTATCGCCGTGCGGAGTTCACCTTCGAGCCGTTGCGCACGTACGGCTCGTTTCCGTTTGTCATGGACGGGTTGATTGCGGTGCTGCCGGCGAGCGGCCGTTGAGCCAGTGGGCGGCCGTGCGCTTGACGGTCGTGTGGGCCCGTGTCTGAATCGGCGCAGCGGACGCTGCAATCGCCAGCGGCCCGAGCGGGAACTGCTGCCGATATGAGCCGACTACCTCGCCGCGGGGCGCCGTGGATGGGCGAGCTGCTGAGTACGCTGTACATCGGGCTGATCGCCCTCATTGCCCAGCTGAGTGGCCTGTACTACCTGCTGTTTCCGGAGCTGGGTGCGCTCAGTCACGATGTGTTCAAGCGGCCCGAAGGCCTCTGGGCGCGCGCCCCGGCGCTGCTCGTGATCACTACGGTGTTGACGGCGATCAGCGGTACGCTGATCACGCGTCATCTGGCGTATGGCGTGCCGGCAGTGCTGCTCGATGTGGGCTGCTCGGCACTGGTAATTGCCGTGCTGCGCTCGCCATTTGCCCCGGCGCTCTCGGCGGGACTGATGCCGCTCGTGCTGGGCATCCGCAGCGGGCTGTATCCGCTGGCGATTCTGTTCGGTACGGGCGTGCTGGCCGGGGCGACGCTGCTGTGGCGGCGCGTCGGCTGGACGAGCCCGGAGCCGGCGGCCCATGACCCGGATGACGATGTGGTCGAGCGGGCGCCCCTCGAGTACCGCTGGGTGCCGTATTTCGTCGCCTTTCTGATTCTCGCGATCGTGCTCGGGGAGCGTCTCGGCCTGCGCTTCGTGCTGTTCCCGCCGCTCACGGTGATCGCGTTCGAGACCTTCGCGCACCCGACGCACTGTCCGTGGGCTCAGCGTCCCGTGGCGCTGCTGGTGGTCTGTACGCTCAGCGCCGCCATCGGCGTGGCCTGTGTCCGCTTCATCGGCGAGGTGCCGTGGGCGGCGATGCTGAGCATTCTCGCCGGCACGGTGCTGCTGCGCCGGCTCGATGTGTACGTGCCGCCGGCGCTTGCGGTCGGACTGCTGCCCTTCGTGATCGCGCACCCGGACTGGCGCTTCCCGCTCGCCGTGTTGCTCGGCACGGGGCTGCAGATCGGCATTTTCGCGCTGTGGCGACTGCGGGTGCGGCTCGCGCTGCGGGTCGCGACCGGCGGGGGGCCGCCACCGGGCTGAGCCGGCAGTCGGCCGAAGGCCCACACGGGTCGCCGCGCGCTGCTATCATTACGCGGCCCGAAGCAGATTGCGGGCGGGGCCCGGTGCGGGCCTTGCCGCGGCGGGTGAGCCCGCGTGGGCGGGACGAGTAATTTTTTGGCTGTGGTGGCCCGCATCGGCTACTCCGCGACGACCAGTCGTGAACCCCGTCAGGGCCGGAAGGCAGCAGCGGCAGCGGCGATGTCGGGTGCCGGAGCACCCGCTGGTGCGGGCCGCCTCCCATTCCGGTTGGGCATCCATGACCGAGACCTACACCGCGCTGGCGCGCAAATGGCGTCCCAAGGCGTTCACCGAGCTCATCGGGCAGGACCACGTGCGCCAGGCGCTCGTCAACGCGCTCACGAGCGGGCGGGTACACCACGCGTTTCTCTTCACCGGCACCCGCGGTGTCGGCAAGACGACCATCGCGCGCATCCTCGCCAAGTGCCTCAACTGCGAGCAGGGTGTGAGCGCCACGCCCTGCGGGCAGTGCGCGAGTTGCCGCGAGATCGATGCGGGCCGATTCGTCGATCTGATCGAGGTCGACGCCGCCTCGCGCACCAAGGTCGACGATACGCGCGAGATCCTCGACAACGTGCAGTTCGCGCCGACGCGCGGGCGCTTCAAGGTGTATCTCATCGACGAGGTGCACATGCTCTCGACGCACTCCTTCAATGCGCTGCTGAAGACGCTGGAGGAGCCCCCGCCGCACGTGAAGTTCCTGCTCGCTACCACCGATCCACAGAAGCTGCCGGTGACCGTGCTGTCGCGCTGCCTGCAGTTCAATCTCAAGCGCATCCCGGTGGCACAGATCAGCGCGCATCTGCGCGAGGTGCTCGCCGCGGAGCAGCTCGAATTTGAGCCGGCCGGCGTGGCGCTGCTGGCACAGGCGGCCGACGGCAGCATGCGCGATGCGCTCTCGCTGCTCGATCAGCTGATCGCCTTTGGCGGCGGGCGGGCCGGGGAGGCCGAGGCACGGGCCATGCTCGGCACCGTGGCGCGCGATCACGTCGTGCAGCTCGCCGAGCGGCTTGCCGCGGGCGATGCCGCGGATTTGCTGCGCTTTGCCGGTTCGCTCGAGCAGTGGGCGCCTGACTACGGGCAGCTCCTCGATGAGCTCGCCTCGCTGCTGACGCGTGTGGCGCTGAAGCAGGTGGTGCGCGATTACGAGGGTGATGAGCTCTATGCCAGTGAGCTGCTCGGCCGGCTCGCCGCGGCGCTCGGCCCCGAGGACGTGCAGCTTTACTATCAAACGGCCATCATCGGGCGGCGCGACCTGCCCCTTGCGCCCGATCCGCGCACGGGTTTCGAGATGACGCTGCTCAGAATGATTGCCTTCCGCCCCGGTGCGGCCGACCCGCCCTCGACGCCCCGTGCGGTGGGCGTCGCCGCCGACGCGGCGGCGGGGGAGCGTCCTGCGGTGAGCGCCGCGCCGGCCGGTGTCGGCGCGGCGGGCGCGGCCGACGGGCCGTGGACCGCGCTGCTCGCTCAGCTCGATCTCACCGGCGCGGCCCGTCAACTGGCGAGTCATTGCGTACTGCTCGGCCGCGAGGGGGCGCGAGTGAAGCTCGCGCTCGACCCGCGCAGCCGCTCGCTGCGCACGCCGTCCCTCGAGGAGAAGCTCGCTCAGGCGCTGTCGCGCCATTTCGGCGAGCCCGTGCGGCTCGAGTTCGTGAGTGCGGCTGAGACCGGCGAGACCCCGGCCCAGGCCCGCGAGCGCACCGAGCGCGAACAGGCCGACGCGGCCCGTCAGTCATTTGAGTCCGATCCGGGGGTCCGGGGCTTGCGCGAGCAGTTCAGCGCCGAAGTCATTCCCGAGACCGTCCGTCCCTTGAAATGAAACCGTCGCCGCCGGCGACCCATCCGAGACCAGCGAGGAGCGACCTCATGCGAGGCAATATCAATCAACTGATGCGCCAGGCGCAGGCCATGCAGGCGAACATGCAGAAAGTGCAGGAGGAAATCGCCAGCATCGAGGTGACCGGTGAAGCCGGTGGCGGCATGGTCAAAGTGACGATGTCCGGCAAGCACGAGGTGCGCGCCGTAGCCATCGAGCCGACGGTGATCGGGGAGGATCGCGAGATGCTCGAGGACCTGGTGGCCGCTGCCATCAACGACGCGGTCCATAAGGTGGAGGCGCGCGTGCAGGAGAAGATGGCCTCGGTCACCGCCGGGCTGCAGTTGCCCCCGGGAATGAAGCTGCCGTTCTGATCGGCCCGTGAAGCACCCGCCGCGACTGGCCGAGCTCATCGAGGCGCTGCGTGCGCTGCCGGGCGTCGGTCCGAAGAGCGCCCAGCGCATGGCCTTTCATCTGCTGCAGGAGGGGCGCGGCGGGGCGCACACGCTCGCGCAGTCGCTCGAGGCGGCGCTCGCCTCAGTACGCCGCTGTCAGCGCTGCCGCATGTTCGCCGAGCAGGATCTGTGCGCGATCTGTGCCGCGCCGCAGCGTGATCCGACCCTGCTGTGTGTGGTCGAATCGCCAGCCGATGTCGTGGCGATCGAGCAGTCCGGCAGCTTCCGCGGCCGGTATTTCGTGCTGATGGGCCATCTCTCGCCGCTCGATGGGGTGGGCCCGGAGCAGCTCGGGGTGCGCGAACTCGAGGCGATTCTTGCCGAGGGCGCGGTGCGCGAGCTGATCCTGGCGACCAACCCCACGGTCGAGGGCGAGGCCACCGCCCACTTTCTCGCCGAGCTGGCAACGCACCGCGGCCTGATTGCGAGCCGCATCGCGCACGGCGTGCCGATCGGCGGGGAGATCGAGTACGTCGATGGAGGTACGCTCGCGCGTGCCTTGAGCGGCCGACAGAGCGTCTGAGCGCCGCTCAGCCCCCGCGCCGTCGCGACCGTTCATGCGCCGGTCCCAGCGTGTGCTGCAGGCGGCGCAGCCGCCGATAGCTCTCGTAGCGGCGCGGATCCATTCGGCCCTGCTCGACCCCGGCGCGCACCGCGCAGTCCGGTTCGCGCAGATGCTGACAGTCGAGGAAGCGACAGCCGGCGGCGAGTTGCGCCACTTCGCGAAACCCCAGCGAGCGCGGCTCGAGATGCTCGAGCGCCGGGGCAAAGTCCCGCACGCCCGGGGAGTCGATGAGTTCACCGCCGTCGCTCAGCTCGAACAGCCGCGAGGCGGTGGTGGTATGGCGGCCCTCGGCCGTGCGCGCCAGCGCCCCGATCTCGATCTGCCCGGCCGGAATCAGCCGCGCGGCGAGCGAGGACTTGCCGATCCCGGACTGACCCACCAGGGCGGCGGTGTGGCCGCGGCACGCATCGCGCAGCGCAGCGAGGCCCGCGCCGCTCACGGCCGAGACCTCGAGTTGCTCGTAACCGGCGAGTGCATAGCCGCGCAGGATCTGCGCAAGCGCCGCCGTACGCTCAAGATCGGCCTTATTGAGCACCAATACCGGCTCGATCCGCGCCGATTCCGCCGCACAGAGGTAGCGGTCGGTCACGAACGGATCCGGTACCGGCAGCGGGGCGATGACCACCAACAGGCGGGTGAGATTGGCGAGTACCGCCTCGGCGCCCCCGCGCGCATTGGTGCGGTAGAGCGCGGTTTGCCGCGGCAGCACCTCGAGCACGTGCACCTCCCCGTGCTGCGTATCGTGTCGGCAACGCACCCGATCGCCGCAGACGATGCCCAGTTCGCGACCGAGCGGCCGCGCCGGGTAGTCCCGACCGTCGCTGGCGCGCACGCGCACCTGGCGGCCGAAGGCGCCGATCACGCGTGCATCGAAGGTTGCTACACTCATCGCCGCCCATTATCTCCCAGAGCGAGCCGAGCATGCCGAGCGATGAGAATCTGATCTGGATCGATCTGGAAATGACGGGCCTGAAGCCCGAGAGCGACGCGATCATCGAGATTGCCACGATCGTCACCGACAAGCAGCTGAGAGTGCTTGCCGAGGGGCCCGTGGTCGCCATTCACCAGGATGAGCAGGTGCTCGCGGGCATGGACGAGTGGAATCAGAAGCAGCACGGCGGCTCGGGGCTGCTCGCGCGCGTGCGGGCGAGTCGCGTGGACACTGCGGAGGCCGAAGCGCGCACGCTCGCATTCCTGATGCCGCTGGTGCCACCGGGCGTCTCTCCCATGTGCGGCAACAGCATCTGTCAGGACAGAAGGTTCCTGGCGCGGCTGATGCCGCAGCTCGAGCGGTATTTCCATTACCGCAATCTCGATGTCAGCACGTTGAAGGAACTCGCGCGCCGCTGGGCGCCGAGCGTGCTCGATGGGCTCAGCAAGCAGGATGCACACCTCGCGCTTGCCGATATCCGCGAGTCGATCCGCGAGCTCGAGCACTATCGCGCCAAGCTGTTCCGCCCGGCGTTCGGGGGCGAGGCGCTCTGAGCGCCGCCCCGCTCGGGCTCAGCGCGCGCTCTGTCCGGCGAGGAACAGCCAGGTCTCGACCACGGTGTCGGGATTGAGCGAGAGGCTCTCGATGCCCTGCTCGAGCAGCCAGCGGGCAAGATCCGGGTGATCGGAGGGGCCCTGGCCGCAGATGCCGATGTATTTGCCGTGCTTGCGGCAGGCCGCGATCGCCATTTCGATCAGGCGGCGTACCGCCGCGTCGCGCTCATCGAACTGCTTGGCGACGATGGCTGAGTCCCGATCGAGCCCGAGGGTCAGCTGGGTCAGATCGTTCGAGCCGATCGACATGCCATCGAAGTGCTCCAGGTACTGCTCGGCGAGCAGAGCGTTGGTCGGCAGCTCGCACATCATCACGACCTTCAGACCATCGGCGCCGCGCCGCAAGCCGTTTGCCGCGAGCAGCTCGGTCACCCGCCGGCCCTCCTCGACGCTGCGCACGAACGGCACCATGACCTGCACGTTGGTCAGGCCCATCTGCTCGCGCACCTGTTTGATCGCACGGCACTCGAGCTCGAAGCAGGGCTGAAAGCGCTCATCGACGTAGCGCGAGGCGCCCCGGAAGCCGAGCATCGGGTTCTCCTCGTGCGGCTCGTAGCGGCTGCCGCCGATGAGATTGGCGTATTCGTTCGATTTGAAGTCCGACAGGCGCACGATCACCGGCTCGGGCGCGAATGCTGCGGCGATCTGCGCGATGCCTTCGGCGAGCTTGGCCACATAGAAGTCAACCGGATCGTCGTAGCCGGCCATCTGCGCGCCGATCTGCTCCTTCAGCGCCGCATCGAGCCGGTCGAATTCGAGCAGCGCGCGCGGATGCACGCCGATCATGCGGTTGATGATGAACTCCAGGCGCGCCAGTCCCACGCCCCGGTTGGGAATGCCGGCGAAGCCGAAGGCGCGATCCGGGTTGCCGACATTCATCATGATCTTGACCGGCAGCGCCGGCAGCGAGTCGAGCTCGATCTGGCGCTGCTCGAACTCGAGCAGCCCCTCGTAGACGTAACCGGTGTCACCCTCGGCGCATGAAACGGTGACTGACTGGCCTTCCGTGATGCGCTGCGTGGCATCGCCACAGCCGACCACCGCGGGTATGCCGAGCTCACGGGCAATGATCGCCGCGTGACAGGTGCGCCCGCCCCGATTGGTGACGATGGCCGCGGCGCGCTTCATCACCGGTTCCCAGTCTGGATCGGTCATATCGGCGATCAGCACATCGCCGCTTTGTACGCGGGCCATCTCGGCCACGTCGCGAATAATGCGCGCCGTGCCGGCGCCGATGCGCTGGCCGATGCTGCGCCCGCTCGCCAGCACCCGCGTCGGCGCGGACTTGAGGGAGTAGCGCTGGATGGTGCGCCCGGCACGGCTTTGGACCGTCTCTGGGCGTGCCTGCAGGATGTAGATCTCGCCGCTCGCGCCGTCCTTGCCCCACTCGATGTCCATCGGCTTGCCGTAGTGCTGCTCGATGAGCAGTGCCTGGCGGGCGAGGGCGAGCACGTCCACATCACTCAGGCAGAAGCGCGTGCGCTGCTCGCTGGGGACATCGACGGTGCGCACCCGCTCGCTCGAGCCCGCGGGCGCGTACACCATCTTGATGGCCTTTGCACCGAGATTGCGCCGCAGCACCGCCTGCTTGCCCGCGCGCAGCGCCGGTTTGTAGACGTAGAACTCATCCGGGTTGACCGCGCCCTGCACCACGGTCTCCCCGAGCCCGTAGGAGGCGGTGATGAACACCACGTCGCGAAAGCCCGAGTCAGTATCGAGCGTGAACATCACCCCGCTCGCACCGAGGTCGCTGCGCACCATGTGCTGCACGCCGGCCGAGAGCGCCACGGCGCTGTGGTCGAACCCCTGGTGCACGCGGTAAGCGATCGCCCGGTCGTTGAACAGCGAGGCGAACACCTGGTGCATCGCCTCGAGTACCTGGGCCTCGCCACGTACGTTGAGGAAGGTCTCCTGCTGGCCGGCGAAGGAGGCCTCGGGTAGGTCCTCGGCGGTCGCCGAGGAGCGCACCGCGACCGAGATCTCCTGCCCGCCGCTCATCTGGTGCAGGGCGTGTTTGACGGCCTGCTCGAATGCGCCCGGGAAGGGAGTGGCGAGAATCCATTGGCGGATGCGCGCCCCGCTGATCGCCAGGCGCGCGACGTCATTGACATCGAGTGCGGCAAGTTCGGTGCGGATGCGCACATCGAGTCCGTTCTGCGCGAGAAACTCGCGATAGGCGTGCGCCGTGGTGGCAAATCCGCCCGGTACATTGACACCGAGGCGCGTGAGCGCGCCGATCATCTCCCCGAGCGAGGCATTCTTGCCGCCCACGGTCTCGATGTCGTGCTGCCCGACTCGCTCAAAGGGTATGACGTATGCGTCCACTAGAAACCCCGTCTGCCGCTTGCTCCGCGCCGCGCGCGGTGGAACACTGCCTGCCCCAATTATCGCTGCCGAGCCTCACGCCGTGGGCCGACGAACCGTTTTTTTCGTCTCTGACCAGACCGGAGTGACCGCGGAAACGCTGGGTCACAGTCTCATGACCCAGTTCGAGGGTCTCGAGTTTCGCGCGGTGACTTTGCCATTTGTGTCGACCCTTGACAAGGCCGTAGAGGCCGCACGGCGCATCGATCGCACGGCGATTGAAGATGGCATGCGGCCCATCGTTTTCAGCACGCTCGTGCAGGATGAGTTACGCGAGGTGGTACGGCGCTCAAATGGCCTGTGCCTGGATTTTTTTGCGGCATTTGTCGGCCCGCTCGAGCAGGAACTGGACACCCGCTCGACGCATCGGGCCGGCCGGGCGCACGGCATTGCCGATCCGGCGCTGTACTCCGCGCGCATCAACGCGACCAACTTCGCGCTCGCCAACGATGACGGTACGGGCGGAGATTATGCCCATGCCGATGTGGTGCTGATCGGTGTGTCGCGTTGCGGCAAGACGCCCACCTGCCTGTACTTGGCGCTGCAGTACGGGATCTTTGCCGCCAACTATCCGCTCACCGAGGAAGATCTTGAGGCGGGCCGGCTGCCGGAGCGGCTCGAGCCGTATCGCGATAAGCTCTTTGCGCTCACCATCAAGCCCGAGCGCCTGCAGCAGATCCGCAATGAGCGGCGCCCGCAGAGCCGCTACGCCTCGGCACAGCAAGTGCGCTACGAGCTGCGTGCCGCCGAGGCCCTCGTGGTGCGCAACGGCATCCCCTGGCTCGACACCACCGACTGCTCGATCGAGGAGATCGCCAGCCGCATTCTCAACACCACCGGCATCGAGCGGCGCAATCGCGCATAGCGTGCAGTCTTAGCACGGAATTTGCACGGCCGGAGCGGCTCGCAGAACCCACCGCTGCGGTTTGCACTGGCACGTCCCTCCGCTATAGTCGGGTGATGCTGAACGATGCACTGACACAGGTTTCCTGGCGCGCCCGACCGCGCAGCTTTGTGGCACTGATGAGCCTGTACGAGAGCAACTACATCCGCCTCGGCTGGCTGGCCGGCGATCTGCGCCGGCTACAGGGCGTGTATCGCTCGTGCCGCCCGGGCGACTGTGATCTGCTGCTCACTGTGATCGAGCAGTGCGCTTACACGAGCATTCTCGAGCTCACCTATGAGCTGAGGCAGGACAGCGCTCTGGTGCGCTGTCCGGATCTGCGCGTGCGCGTGTATCACGATGCGCGGCTCGTCGAGGCGGAGCAGCGTGGTGAGCATACGGTCGAGCCCACACTCAAGGTGCCCGCCTGTGCGGAGCGTGAACTCCGTCAGCGCTGGGTGCGCAATATGATGTTAAATAAATGGTTGGAGTATTGCGCGGAACGCGGGCATCGTTTCGCGGGGGTCGCCGTATGAGCTGATGCGGCGCCCGCCGCACCACTCATGAAGGCATTTCGACAACTGGGTTTCCTCAAGCTCCCCTTTCAGCGCGCGCAGGCGTCCGAGGATCATCGGGTGCTCGCGCTGTTTCGCAATCGTGCGGAGCTGAAGAAGGCGTTCGGCGACCTGAAGGAGGAAGTCGAGCGTCTGAAGGACCGCATCAAGCAACAAGAGGGCGTGACGCGGCGCGTCAGGGAAACGCTCGCCGCGTTGGAGAAGCGCCTCGGGGTCAATGAGACCGCCTATCCGGCGCTCGCGTTCTACCAGCTGCGCCGGCTGTGGCAGAGCGGCCATGAGCTGCTCGCCCGCTTCGCCGCCGAGCTCGCCGCGCAGCAGGAGGAGCGGGAGCGCCGTCAGCATCTGGCCGAGCACAATCGGGCGCAGTTCGCGCGCCGCCAGAGCGCCGAGCAGCATCTGCACGTGGTGCGCGAACTCGCCGCGCAGGCGCACCAGCGCCTGACGAACCTCGAGCGCGAGCGCGCGCAACTGCGCCGTTTCTGGCAGTTCTTCAAGCGCCGAGCGCTCGAGCAGGCGATCGCGCAGGCGCGCACCGAAGCGGCGGCTGCCGATCTGTCGTTCGAGGCGGCGAGCCGCACCGCCGCGGACATCGCCGCTGAGTCGGCGCCGCAGTTTCCCGGGCTGTCGCTGCAGGCGCGCCGTCTGGTCAATCTCACGACGATCGCCTACGCGGAGGTCATGTGCGTGCGGCTCACGGTCATGCCGCTGCTGGTCATGCGCGCGCGCGAGGCTACCCAGCGGCGTGAAGTGGTCGACGATTACGGCAGCCGCGAGGAGTGCCTGGCGCTGATGAATCAGATCCAGCGCGCCGAGGCGCTGCTCAACACGCAGCGCGGGCTCAGCCAGCACATCCGCGAGCGGCTGCGGAGTCTGCGCCGGGTCGCCGATTATCGCGATGCGGAGGACACCATCCCCAGTCCCGAATCGCTGAGCGGCGTCGCGGACCATCCGGCGGCTGCCGCGCCCGAGGGCATTCCCAACGTCCTCGCCGAGGACACCTGGAACATCCACAGCGTGCTGTTGCGCTGAGCGCCGCGGGGCGCTCGGCGCCTCAGCTGCGCTTGGCGGTCTGCACCGCAGTGCCGGCGGACTGTTTGAGGCGGATCATGTCGGCCATGATGTCTTCGGCCTGATCCAGGATCACATCCGGAATCTTGTCGTTCTTGCCGCCGATCTGACGCGATTGCTTCAGTGCCGGTAAGCCGAGCGCGGCGCGCCGCTCGTTGTCGAGCGCGAGCAGCTTCTCGTCCTCGCGGTGGCGCTCGCTCTTGCGCGTGAGCAGGTTCAGCGACACCGACTTGCGCGCGCGCATCGAGTCGATCAGCCGGATGTCCCCGACCAGCCACTGGAAATTCGGATCGTGGCGCTCGCGCGCCAGCTCATCGGCGCGCAGCTGCGGGATCGAGGGCACCGCCGCCGACCCGGTGGCCACGGGGAAGGGAACCGGGTTGATGGTGTCCCAGGGCAGCGAGCGCGGCAGGGCGCTCTCCCCGACCAGCTTCGGATCGATCGGCGAGGGCAGGGCGACATCCGGCACGACGCCGCGGTGCTGCGTGCTCTGGCCCGTGACGCGGTAGAACTTGCCGATGGTGACCGTGAGCTGCCCGTCGATCGGCTTGGTGCTCCACCGGTCGAGCGGAATGAGATTCTGCACCGTGCCTTTGCCGAAGGTGTTCTGACCGATGATCACGCCGCGATGATAGTCCTGGATCGCCCCGGCGAAGATCTCCGAGGCCGAGGCGCTGTAGCGGTTGACGAGCACCGCGAGCGGCCCGTCGTAGGCGGGGGCCTTCTCCGGATCATCGAGCACCTCGATCTGCCCGCTGCGGTCGCGCAGCTGTACCACCGGACCGTGCTGAATGAACAGCCCGGTGAGTGCGAGCGCCTCCGGCAGATAGCCACCGCCATCATCGCGCAGGTCGAGCACCAGCCCGTTGATGTGCTGCTTCTCGAGTTTCAGCAGCAGGCGCAGCACATCGCGCGTGGTGCTGCGGTAGTTGGTTTCCCCGGCATCCTCGGCTTGCACGTCCTCGTAGAAGCTTGGCACCGTGATGATGCCGATCTTGTAGGCCTGGCCGTGGCGGGTCACGGTGGCGAGTTTGCTCTGCGCCTCCTGCGCCTTCAGAGTGACCTTGTTGCGCACGAAGCTCAGCACCTGCTCTTTACCGCCGGTGTGCTCCCCGGCGGGCAGAATCTGCAGCCGCACGGTGGTGCCCGCCTTGCCACGGATCAGCTGCACCACATCGCTCAAACGCCAGCCCACTACGTCGGTGATCGGACCGTGGCGGCCCTCGCCCACCCCGGTGATGCGGTCGTTCGGCTTCAGCGTGCCCGCCACCGCGGCCGGACCGCCGGGAATCACGTTGACCACCGAGACGTAATTGCCGTCCATCTGCAGCGAGGCGCCGATGCCCTCGTAGTTCAGGCTCATCTCGATGCGGTATTCCTCGGAACTCATGGGCGAGAAATAGCTGGTGTGCGGGTCGAACGTGAGCGCGTAGGCGTTCATGACGTCCTCGAACACGTCCTCGGCGCTGATCTGGGAGATCCGGTGCAGCTCGGCCTTGTAGCGCTTGCGCAGCAGGTCCACCGTCTGCGGCCAGGTTTTGTGCGCCAGCAGCAGCGAGAGTTCCTCGTTCATGACCCGCTCGCGCCACAGCGTGTCCATCTGCGCCTCGCTGGCCGGCCAGGGCGCGTGCTTGCGGTCGAAGTGGTAGCTGGCGTCGCTCGTCCAGCTCGGCTCGTGGTTGAGCAGGCCGAGCGCGTACTGGATGTGAGCCTGGCTCTGCTCTTTGAAGCGCTGAAAGATGAGGAAGGCCGGATCGAGCTTGCCGGCCTCGATCAGCTGAGCGAAATCATTACGGTAGGTCGCCGAGAAGCCCTGCACGTCGCTCGCAAGGAAATAATTGTGCTCCGGGTCGAGAAAGTGCAGGTAACGGTCGAAGACCAGATGCGAGAAATGCGCATCGATGTCCGGATGACTGTACTGGTACTCGTTCAGGATACGCGCGACCTTGCGCGCGATGGCGCGCTGATTGGCGGTCGGTGCCAGTGCCCCGGGAGGCAGAATTGAGGCGCTCGCGGGCGCGCGCAGCAGCATCACCGCAGCGCCGCCGAGGGCGAGTGCGGCCACAATGGCGGTCAGCCAGCCGAGACGAAAGCGCAGAGATTGGGTCATCGTAAGCGGACTCGCGACAGTTCCTGAGGCACAGAGCCGGGTGCAGAGTGAATAAGGCTAGGGGGCGCGCAGCGGGGCGGCAAGTCCGTCAAACCCGAGGCAGTCGCCGGATTGCCGCGAGCCACAGCCTGAGCGCAACGAGCAGGACCGCCGGTCCGATGGCGACGAGCCAGTACATGATCCAGCCATGGCCGAGTCCGCTGAGGTAATCCCGGTAGAGCGTGAGCGGTCCAAAGCCCGGACCGCTGTCCCCGTGCGTATACGCGCCGAGCGTGGCGTGCCCCGCGACCCAGATCAGCAGCGGGATGATGAGCACACCGACGCCGAGCGCGCCGCCGAGCAGCGTCAGCTCTCGGCGCAGTCTCGGCGGGGCCATCGCACGGGCGGCGGATGATTCAGGGGGCGATTGCGCCATAGGCCTGAGTGTAGCCGATCTGTAGCCGCCCGACGGTCCGATTGCGCCTCGCGCCGGGGCGCGATCCGGCGGCACGGCGCGCCGCGGCAGGTCATAATGGCCCCATGGAGAAGATCAAGGCAGCCGTCATTGGTGTCGGCTATTTGGGGCGCTTCCATGCGCAGAAATACGCCCAGTCGGCCCAGTGCCGGCTCGTGGCGGTGGTCGATGCACGCCCCGAGGCGCGCGAATCGGTCGCCGTCGAGACGGGAACCCGGGCGCTCGCCGATTATCGCGAGCTGCTCGGCCAGGTCGATGCGGTGAGTGTGGTCACCCCGACACCGGCGCATTTCGCCATTGCCCGGGACTTTCTGCTTGCCGGGGCGCACGTGCTGGTGGAGAAGCCGATCACGGAGACGGCGCGCGAGGCGCGCGAGCTGATTGATCTGGCCGCCCGGCAGGGGCGGGTGCTGCAGGTCGGGCACCTCGAGCGGTTCAACTCCGCGATCCTCGCCGCCGAGCCGTACCTGCGGGCGCCGCGTTTCGTCGAGTGCCATCGCCTGGCGCCCTATAAGGAGCGCGGTACCGATGTGAACGTGGTGCTCGACCTGATGATCCACGACATCGATCTGGTGCAGACCATCGTCGGGGCACCCGTGTCGTCCATCGACGCGGTGGGCACGCCGGTGTTCTCTGAGGCGATCGACATCGCCAATGCCCGCATTCGTTTCGCCAACGGCTGCGTGGTCAACGCCACGGCGAGCCGAGTCAGTCTGAAGACCGAGCGCAAGATGCGCCTGTTCGAGGACGATGCCTATCTGTCGCTCGATCTGCAGCAGAAGATCCTCACGTTGATCCGCAAACGTCCTGCGGGCGAGGCTGCCGGGTCGCTGCCGGTGAGCATCGAGGAGCAGAGCCTCGAGCAGGGCGATGCGCTCAAGGCCGAGATCGACGCGTTTCTCGAGTCGATCCGCACCGGCAAGCCGCCGGTGGTGAGCGGCGAGGATGGGCTGATGGCCCTCGAGACGGCCATGCGCATCACCGAGCAGGTCAACGAGTCGCTCGCCGCGCGGCAACTGATGGGGCTCGGCCGACATGATTGAGCGACCGCAGCATTTGCAGCCGACCGTTCGGCACCTCACCGTGGCGGCGATTCAGATGGCCTGCGGCTGGGACGGGCCGGCGAATATCGCCGCCGCCGAGGCGCTGGTGCGTCAGGCCGCCGCGCGCGGCGCACAGATCATTTTGTTGCCCGAGCTGTTCGAGACCCCCTATTTCTGCATCGAGCAGGACGTGCGCCACCTGCGCCTGGCGCGCTCCGTGAGCGAGAACCGCGCCGTGCAGCACTTTCGCGCCATCGCCCGGGAGCTGCGCGTGGTGCTGCCGATCAGCTTCTTCGAGCATGCCGGGCCGGTGTACTTCAACTCCATCGCCATCCTCGATGCCGACGGCGCACTGCTCGGGGTGTACCGCAAGTCGCACATCCCGAACGGTCCGGGCTACCAGGAGAAGACCTACTTCGCCCCGGGGGATACGGGCTTCAAGGTCTGGGCCACCCGCTACGGACGCATCGGTGTCGGCATCTGCTGGGATCAGTGGTTTCCCGAGGCGGCCCGCGCCATGGCGCTCGGCGGCGCGGAACTGCTGCTGTATCCGACTGCGATCGGCACTGAGCCCCCGCCGGCGCTACCGCTCGATTCGCGCGCCCATTGGCAGCGCACCCAGCAGGGGCACGCTGCGGCCAATCTCATGCCGCTCATTGCCGCCAACCGCTATGGTCTGGAACGCTCGCTGCAGGACCCCGAGCGGCTCTACATCCGCTTCTATGGCTCCTCCTTCATCACCGATGCGTTCGGGGCGAAGATCGCCGAGGCGCCCGAGGCGGGCGATGCGGTGCTCACTGCCGAGTTCGACCTCAATGAGATTGCCGGCCTGCGTGACAACTGGTTCGTGTTCCGCGATCGGCGCCCCGATCTGTACGGTGTGCTCGTCAGCCTCGATGGGCGCACGCAGTGAGCGGCCCGACGCAGCGCCCAGGCGGCCCGCGCCGCATCGCACTGGTCGGTGCGCGCGCCGCGCGCGGACTCGACGAGGACATGCCGTTGCTCGAGGCGGCGCTCGCGGCGCGGGGGATCGACACCGAGGTCGTCGACTGGGACGACCCGCAGGTGCCGTGGGGGCAGTTCGACCTGGCGCTGCTGCGCTCGACCTGGGACTACACCGATCGGCTCGTGGAGTTTCGCCGCTGGCTCGAGCGCGTTGCCGTGCTTACCCGAGTGCACAACCCGCGTGCACTCGTCGAGTGGAACACCGATAAGCATTACCTGCGTGAGCTCGCCGTTGCGGGGCTGCCGACCGTTGCCAGCTCGTTCATCGAGCCCGAGGCGGCGCCGCGCCCGGCGATTGAGCGCTTTCTGGCCGAGCAGCCCTGTGCCGAGTTCGTGATCAAGCCGGCCGTGGGCGCCGGCTCGCGTGGGGCGCGCCGGCTCGCCCGCGGGCAGCTCGCGCAGGCGCAGGCGCACGCGGCGGAGTTGCTCAAGGCCGGGCGCAGCGTGCTGTTGCAACCGTATCTCGAGGCCGTCGACCGTGACGGCGAGACGGCTTTGCTGTTCTTCGGCGGGCAGTTCAGTCACGCCATTCGCAAAGGTCCGCTGCTGCAGCTCGACGCCGATCCCACCCGGGCGCTGTTCGCCCCCGAGCACATCACGCCGCGGACGCCGCAACCGGCCGAGCAGGCTGTCGGTGAGCGCGTGATGGCGGTGCTCGCGGCCTCGGGGCGCGTGGCCGGTCCGCCGCTGTATGCGCGGGTCGACCTGTTGCGTGATGCGCACGGTGCGCCGTTCATCCTCGAGCTCGAGCTCGCCGAACCGTCGCTGTTTCTGGGTTTTGCCGCCGGCGCTGCCGAACGTTTCGCCGAGCACATCGCCGCGCTGCTGAACGCGCGCTGAGCCGCTCAGCGCGCCGCGCGGCTGCGCCAGAGGAGCGTACGGTTGTTGGCGGGCATGGGGCAGTCCTCAAGCAGCCTCAGACCGGCGGCGCGGGCGAGCGCATCGACAGCGGCGAACTCCCGGATGCCGCTCTGCGCTGAGCGCTGTTTCAGCCACAGATCGAAGGCCGCATTACTCGGGCTGGTGAACGTGCCGTCGTAATTGAACGGCCCGTACACTGCGACGATTGCATCCGGGCTCAGCACGGCCGGTAGCGCGGCGAACAAGGCCTGCACGCTTTGCCAGCTCATGATGTGCAGGGTGTTCGCGGTGAACAGCGCATCGAATCGCGCCTCGGGCCAGCGGCCGGTGACATCGAGCGCAAGCGGCGGCGGCAGGTTGGGCAGTCCCGACTCGCTGATCCATTGCTCGATTGCGGGCAGGTTGGCCTGCAGATCGGAAGTCTGCCAGGTGAGTCCGGGCAAGGCGGCGGCGAAGTGCACCGCGTGCTGGCCGGTGCCGCTGCCGACCTCGAGCACGTGGCGCCGGGAGGCGAAATGCCGGCGCAGCACGGCGAGGATCGGCTCGCGGTTGCGCTCGCAGGCCTCGGAGTACGGCTTGGGATCTGACCGGTGCATCTGTCCTCGCCTCAGAATCATTCGAGTTCGCTGCGCGTCATTCTACGGCGCGGCGAGACGCTCGAGTGGCAACGGCGTGCCGGCTCAGGCGGCCGGTTTGTGCGCGGTCAGGTAGACCATGCGATCGACGCTGACTGCGCTCGGGTCCTCGATGACCGGGCGCATGCTGCGCTCGAACAGCGCGCGTTCCTCGGCGCTGAACTGCTCGGCCATGATCTGGGCGAGCGGCGGGGCGAGCGGGTGCGGGGAGCTGTTCACGAACACCGCCCACGAGCGCAGCATCGAGGGGAACGCATCGATATGCAGCTCCAGATGCACCCGAGTGAAGCCCGCGTTCTGCGCAAAGCGCAGCAGATCGCGCTCGGAATAGTTGGCGATGGCGCTGGCGCGGATCTTCTCGGCCGTATCCGGATATTGCGCGGCCTTCCAGCGGTGCAGCAGCGGCATCAGCGGACTCAGTGCCGCCGGCGGGGTCGTCTCGATCACGGTTCGGATCGCCTGCGCGGCGAGCGCCTCGTCCTGGAACACCGGCTCGGCGAGCGAGATGCGCCCGCCGGGCTTCAACACCCGCTGAAATTCGCGCAGCGCCCCGACCTTGTCGGCAACGTAGGCGAGCACCGAGCGGGTCACTACCACATCGAGCGAGGCGTCTGCGATGCCCTCGAGCCGATCGGCAGGCGCCAGCAAAAACGTGCACTGCCCGGCCACTCCGCGCTCGAGCGCCCGCGCCCGGGCGTGCCTGAGCATCGGCGCGGACACATCGGTGAGCCACACCCGCAGTGCACCGCCGGTGCGCTCCAGCGCGCGCAGTGCAAGCAGACCCTCCCCGGCGCCAACATCGGCGAGGGCCTCCCCGGGCTGCAGCCGGGCGCCCTCGAGCACCCGCTCGGTGTAGCGCTCGACGATGGCGCGCGTCGAGCGCTCGAAGTCAGGATCGTCGCCGTGGCGCCGGTGCAGCAGCCACTGCGACCACAGATCCTCCACGGGCTGTTCCGCCTCGCTTGCCACGGCGCAGCGTGCCGGCGGGCGGCTAGGTGCCGACGTACTGGCGCTGCACGGTGAGCGCCGGCGGGGTGTACTGATACATCCAGGTTTCACTCAGCGCCTGACCGTCGAGGGCGAGGTACAGCCTGAGGTCAATCGGCTCGAGCGCCTCCTCGGGCACCAGATCGAACATGGCGCGCCAGCCCTTGATCGGCAGCAACGGGCGTGCCGAGACTAACTGGATGCGGCCGTGCGAGGTGCTGATCACCGCGGTGACCGGCTCCTGCGGCGCAAGCAGCGGCAGATCGCCGCCGATGAAATCGACCACGAAGCGCCAGGAGAATTCGCTGCGCTTCTGCCCGACGATGCCGCCGATGCCGTCGCGCGTCGCCTGCACGTGCGCCAGATGCGATTTGAAGGGATTGTCGTGACACCAGTAGAGCCGGTAGCCGTACTCGTACTGGCGGCCCGGGACGATTTCCTCGGCCGGATTCCAGAACGCCACGATGTTATCCATCGTCTCGTCAACGGTTGGGATCTCCACCAACATCACCGCACCCTTGCCCCAGGCGCCTTTCGGGGCGACCCAGCAGCTCGGCCGGCGGTTGTACCAGACGCCGTCGTCCTGATAATCGGCGAACACGTGATCGCGCTGCATCAGACCGAAGCCACGCGGATTGTCGTCGAGGTAGGAGTTCACGCGCAGCACGCTCGGGTTGGTGAGCGGTCGCCAGATCCACTCTCCGACCCCGGTGTGCATCTGCAGCCCGTCGGAGTCGTGAATCTGCGGCCGCCAGTCATCGGCAACCCGGTGGTCGTTTTCCCCGACGAGGTACATGCTGGTGCCGGGCGCGATGCCGAGCCGTGCGATCTGCTTGCGCGGATAGAGCGTGAAATCCACGTCCATCACCAAAGTAGAGGCAACGTCGATGATGAATCGGTATGCGCCCGCGACGCTCGGCGAGTCGAGCAGCGCGTACACGGTGAGCAGCGTCGAGTTCGGCGAGGGCTTTTGCAGGTAGAAGGCAACGAAGTCCGGGAACTCCTCCGGCTGCGGCATGCCGGTGTCGATCGCGAGGCCGCGCTGGGACATGCCGTACTGTCCGCTGCCGTCGACGGCCCGGAAGTAGGAGGCGCCCTGGAATACGGCGCGGTCATCGGCCCAGTTGCTATGAAACAGTACATTGAAGCCGGAAAAGCCGAGGTTCTGCGGGATCTGCTTCGGCTTCAGGCCCGAGTGGCTGTAATCGAACAGGTTCGGGTCGAACAGGATCTGCCGCGCGATGCCCTGATCGAGCGCGAACATGCGCACCGGCCGGGTCATCGTGAAGCCGAGGTGATCGAAGCGAATGCGAAAGAACAGATCGTCCTCGTACCAGAGCGTACGGTGCTCGCGGTAGGTGATCGATTCCCACTGGTCCCAGGAGAGCTTTTGGATCGCCGGCGGCAGCGGTGCCACCGGCTCGCTGTACACGGTGAGCGACATCGCGTGCGCGAGTGATTTCAGCCAGGCGAACGAGAACGGCCTCGGCGTGCCGAAGTGCTTCACGCCAAGTACCGGACCCTGCGGCCGCTTCTTGTGCGTGAACTCCAGGGGCCAGGGGGCAATCGCGGCCAGACTCGCCGCGCTGCTGCGCAGAAATCCGCGTCGGTGCATCAGGATGTCCTCGGCTGGTTCACCATAAGGGGTGCTTGCGTCGCAACAGTGCGTTCAGCGCGCCGCGCCAGGTGCATGCGTAGCGCAGCGTCTGCGGCGCCATCGGCAGCGGCGCGTGCGCCGGTACGCGATCCTCAAGATCACGCAGCAACTCGCGTGCGGCGGCGGCTTGCGGATGCGCGCCGAGCGCGCCTTGCTGTGCGGCGGGAAGGTGGGCGAGCCGCGCCTGCAGCGCGGCGAGTTCGCCGGGCGGTTCGCTCTCCTCGGGGGTCATCAGCAGCCGGTGCCGGCGCAGCCATTGGCCGGGTGCGACGCAACTGGTGAACATGGTGAGCGGCACCGACAGCACCATGCCGGCGATGACCGGCAGCAGCCAGCCGATGTAGCGCGGCGCGAACTCGAGGATCAGGGCGCCCCAGGTGAGGCCGATCAGGACGTGACCGGCGTGCCGGCGCAACGCCTCTCCGAGGCCGATGCCGCGGTCGCCGCGCTCCTGCGCGTGCCAGGCGACCGGCTTGCCGGCGAGCGTGCTCAGTACGAAGGCGGTGTGAAACAGCATCATCGCCGGGGCGAGCAGGATGCTGAAGAGCTGCTCGATGAGCAGGCTTAAGCCGATGCGCGAGGATCCGCCGAAGCCACGCCGCAGCGCCGGGTCGTGGATCGCCAGGCCCGCGGCGAGCATCTTCGGGCCAAACAGCGCCACCGCCGTAAGTGACAGCAGCGCGGCAATCTCCCCGTCGCGGTAATGCGGCCAGTTCGGAAACAGCCCATGGTGCCCGGGCAGGAAGTACTGGTGGCCGTGCAGGGCCTGCAGAATGACCACGGTCGAGCTCAGCGCCAGCATCAGCAGCCACAGCGGGGAGGTGAGGTAGGAGAGTACCCCGCCAACCAGGTGCACTCGGCTCAGCCAGTGCAGTCCCCGCGCCCTGAGCAGCCCGAGGTGTTGGATGTTGCCTTGCGCCCAGCGTCGATCGCGAGCCGCATAGTCGATCACGTTCGAGGGGATCTCCTCCCAGCTGCCCCGGTCAATGGGCAGCAGCCACACCTCGAAGCCGGCGCGGCGCATAAAGGCGGCCTCGACGAAATCGTGGCTGAGGATCTCCCCGCCGAGCGGCGGGGCGCCGGGCAGGCGCGGCAGAGCGCAGAACTCTGCGAACGGCTGCAGGCGCAGGATCGCGTTGTGCCCCCAGTAATTGCTCTCCCCGAGCTGCCAGTACGCCAGGCCGCTCGCCAGCATCGGACTGCTCAGGCGCGCGGCAAATTGGATCAGGCGGGCAAACAGCGTATCGCGGCCGGCCGGCAGCGGCAGCGCCTGGATGATGCCGGCGCGAGGATGGGCGTCCATCAGCTGCGCCAGCTCGAGAATCGTGGCACCCGACATCACGCTGTCGGCATCGAGGACGACCGCGTAATCGTACGCGCCGCCCCAGTTGCTGATGAAATCGGCGATGTTGCCGGCCTTACGGGCGATGTTCTCGGCCCGGCGTCGATAGAAAATGCGCCCACGCGCAGAGTGGCGCGTCACCAGATCGCGCCAGGCGGCTTCCTCGGCCGCGCCGATCTCGCGCTTGCGGGTGTCGGATAGGATGAACAGGTCGAACGCCGCCTGCTCGGGCAGTTGCAGGATCGAGGACCAGACGACATCGAGTCCGGCCGCCACGCGCTCGGTGTCCTCGTTGTAGATCGGCATGATCACCGCAGTGCGGCCATTGAGCGGCGCGGCGGCGCGCCAGCGCTCGTGCAACTGCGCCGAGTCCGACCCGCGCATTCGCACCACGAAGCCGGCGGCGGCCGTCCAGAAGGAGCTGGCGATCCACAGAAACAGGATGAAGAAGATGACCAGTCCGGCGCGATCGAGGTTGTTCAGGCCGTTGGCCGCCAGGATGTCCCACATCATGGTGGTGGCCGCCGCCGCGGTGAGCAGCGTCAGGCTGAAGAACACCGTCCGCCGCCGCCGCGCCAGGTGCCGCAGCCAGTCGGTGCGCGGCTTCACGAGCCCGGTGTCCACTGGTAGGTCCAGGTCTCAGTCAGCGCCGAGCCGTACAGCTCGAGGTAACAGCGCAGATCCACCGGGCGGTTGCCCGTCGGCTGCACCGTGAAGCTCACCCGCCAGTGTCCGTTCTCCGCCAGTCGCTGCGTGCTGAGGTCCGAGACCCGTGCCCCGAGCGCACTGATCACCGCCCGCACCGGCTGACTGGCGCGCAGGCCGTCGAGGTCCCCGCCGGCAAAGTCGATCAGCGTGCGGCGCAGCTGCGCCACCGGGTGACCGGCGCGCATCACCGGTCCGAAGCGCGTCGCCACGATTTTGCCCCCCGGTGGCCAGCGCCCGCCCGAGTGCAGGTAGGCCGAGAGCACGTACGAGAAGGCAAGCGGCTGACCGCCGCGCACCGGGGCGCTCGGCACCCAGTAAGCGTCGATGTTGTAGTCGATGTCCTCGCTGCTCGGGATTTCCACCAGCTCGACCCCGCCGCGGCCCCAGTGACCGAGCGGCTCGACCCAGACGCTCGGGCGCTGCTCGTAGCGCGCCACGGGGTCTTCGTAGTCGGCAAAACGCCGCTCGCGCTGAATGAGTCCGAAGCCGCGCGGGTCATCATCCATGTAGCGATTGACCGCCAGCCGCGTCGGGTTCTGCAGCGGGCGCCACAGCCACTCGCCGCTGCCGGTGTGCATCATCAGTCCGTCGCTGTCGTGCACCTGCGGCCGCCAGTTGTCGAAACGACGCCGCGCCGAATTCACGCCATAGAGAAACATCGAGGTGAGCGGCGCGATGCCGAGCTTGGTGATATGGCGACGCGGATAGAGCACCGCGCTCACCGTCACCTGGGTGATGGCCCCGGGACGCAGCACGAAGCGATAGGCACCGGCGAGACTCGGGCTGTCGAGTAGCGCATAGATGGTCATGGTCTGGGCGCGCGGCGCGGGCTCGACGAGCCAGAAGTCCGTGAAGTAAGGGATTTCCTCCCCGCCCGTGGTGGCGGTGTCGATGGCCAGTCCGCGGGCCGTGACGCCGGCGGTCTGATTGCGGCCGAGCACCCGGAAATACGATGCACCGAGGAAGGCCAGCACGGTGTTGCGGTGCTGCGGGCTCTGCAGCGGGTAGCGGACCGCGAAGCCGGCGAACCCGAGGCTCACCGGCAGGCGCGCCCGTGCCAGCGCCGGCGGGAACTCGAACATCGAGGGCGCATAGCGCACCGCGCGCACCCCGGCTGTTGAAACGGTGTAGATGCGAACCTGCCGGGTGAAGGCGAAGCCACGGTGATACAGCGCAATGTCGAACATCGAGCGCCCCCGCCACAGCGCATCGGCCGGACGGAAACGGATCTGGTGATATTCGGCATAGTTCAGCCGGCGCAGAAACCCCGGCAGGTGTGTCGACACGACCTGATAGGGCCGCTCGGCGCGCAGCGCAGCCAAATGCTCGACGGTCGCGAAGCTGAACGGTCGTGCCGGGGGCGCCGGCGCGGCGGGCACTGCAGCGTACCCGAGGGCGCAGACAAAGGGTCCGAGCGTAAGCAGCGCGGCGAGGCGAATTCGTCTCTTGATGGACACCAATTTCTCGTCAGGACTCACTGTCGATGCCGCAGCATTCTTTGCGTGCATGGTTTACGGCACAACACGGGTCCACTGTCGCCACCCGGCGACAGAACGCGCTCTCCACCTAACACGCGGCTCTGTATCGAGCTTAGCGCATTTTGTCGCGACTGAGAAACATCCGCGCTGCACAATGAGCCGTACACGATACACGGTGTCGGATGAGGCATGCTGGCAGCGGTTGTTTGTGGCGCGAAGATGCGCCCGGCGGCATGCTGAAGAATTTGCGGCCATGCCTGCGGCCTGCAGGTCACGGTCGCGGCGAGCGTCAGGTGCGGCATGGTGGATCTCGGCAGCGTCGGCCGTGTGGCCGGCGCTGCCGTTTCCATCAGGTGGTGGAGGCGGGGGGAATCGAACCCCCGTCCGCAAGCACTAGACTTCAGGCTCTACGTACGTAGCCCGCTCTTTATTTCTCGCACCGCGCTACCCGAGGGGCAGGGAAGACGAAGCGCCAGCGGACGGTGACTCTTAACGACCCGGCCCGTCGCACGCCGGATCGCGATCCTGTGAACGCGTCCCCCGAGTCGGCCGCACAGGCACGGACCGGTCGAAGGTCAGCCGCGCTTAGGCGGCGAGAGCGAAGTTGTCGTCGTTGGCAACTATAGTTTTGCAGCGAGATTTTCGAGGGCACTGCGCCTCGGTACGCCTCTGAAGGTTCGCAACCCACGTCGAAACCGGTCGCCCCCTTGAAGAGAACGAGTAAGCATACCCCAGAGCGGCACCGGGTGCACCTACGCTCGCGGCCGCGGTCATGGCCTCGCTCCCGAGGCTGATGCGCGCCCGGACAGCCACCGACTTCGCGGTACGGCGCGGGCTCGCCGTGCGAGACGGTCTGTGCCGAGGAGCGCGCACCGCCGGAGCGCATGCGCTCGGCGTCAGCGTCGCGGTGGGTGGCCGGTCGCGAACCCTGGCTGCCTTGTGCGGCTCAGCCGCGGCGCAGCAAGCGGGCTTTGTCGCGCTGCCAGTCGCGGTCTTTCTCCGTCGCACGCTTGTCGTGCTGCTTCTTGCCCTTGGCGAGGCCCACGGCGAGCTTGGCGCGTCCGTGCTTCCAGTACAGCTCGAGCGGCACTAGCGTATAGCCGCGACGCTCGACCGCGCCGATCAGCCGGTCGAGCTCGTTGCGATTCAGCAGCAACTTGCGCGAGCGCAGCGGGTCGGCGATGACGTGGCTCGAGGTCGAGGGCAGCGGGGAGAAGTGCGCGCCGATCAGATACGCCTCCGCGCCACGCAGGGTCACGTACCCTTCTTTGAGCTGGGCCCGGCCCGCGCGCAGCGATTTGACTTCCCAGCCCTGCAGGACGAGTCCCGCCTCGTAGCGTTCCTCGATGAAGTAATCGAAGCGCGCCTTGCGGTTCTCGGCAATCAGCCGGTCGGAGGAGTCGGACTTGCGGGACATCGTGCGCGGTCGGTCGGTCGGGGCGCGCATTGTAGCGTGCATGCGGCGCTGACTGCGGACTTGCCGCCGCACCCTTGTCCCTGCCGGCCCGATCCTGGGACAATACCGGCCATGCGAGAAGTCAAGCGCTCGGCGCTGATCAGCCTGCCGCCGGACCGCCTGTTCGCGCTGATCAACGACATCGACAGCTATCCTCAGTTTCTGCCCTGGTGCACTCACGCCCGAGTGCTCTCGCGCAGCGACAGTGAGATCGTCGCCACCATCGGCGTGCGCCGTGGACCGTTCAACGGGGAGTTCACCACCCGCAACACGCTCGAGCCCTATCGGCGCGTGCACATGCGGCTGGTGAGCGGACCGTTCAGCGCGCTCGAGGGCGAGTGGCGCCTGAATCCAGCCGGGGAGGGCACGCTGGTCGAACTGGCGCTGCGCTTTCAGTTCAAGAGTTCGCTCTCGGCGGTGCTCTTCGAGCGCATCTTCGCCGAGACCGTCGGCTCGCTGGTCGACGCCTTCGTCGCCCGCAGCCGCACCGTGCGGCCGGCCGCCGGGCTCGCCGGGTCGTGACCGGCGCGGCGCGCAAGCACTGCATGGTGGCCTATGCCACGGCCGAGCGGCAGTTTATCTGGAGCGTTGAAATTGCCGCCGGGGCGAGCATTGCCGAGGTGATCGCGGCGGCGCGCTGCGCGGCCCCCGAGGCGCCCGTGCCTTGGGACGAGGCGCCGGTCGGGGTATTCGGCGAGCTGCGCAGTCGCGATTCGGTGCCCGCCGACGGGGAGCGCATCGAGTTGTACCGGCCACTCGCGACGGATCCGCGCGCGCGCCGGCGCGCGCGGCTCACGGCGCCGCGGCGCTGAATCAGAGCGGGAATTTCTTCGCCGAGGGCAGCAGTCCCGGGGCGATCGGCTGGCCCTTCGGGACATTCATCAACGCGAAGTGGCTGACCTTGCCGTCGTGGAAGAATACCGTGACGCGGCTCTCGATCGGACGCTCGACGTAGCCGCGCTTGAAGTAATACACATAGTCCCAGCGGTCGGTGTCGAACACGTCCTTGATCATGGGCGTGCCGAGCAGGTAGCGCACCTGTACGCGGGTCATGCCTACCTTCAACTGGCTCACGGTGTGGCCGTCCAGATAGTTGCCCTGCTGAATATCCATCCGGTAGACGCACCCGGCGAGCAATCCCGAGAGTGCCGCGACGGCGGCGGTGAGGCGCAGAGCGGAAATCAAGTGAGCTGGTCGCATGGCGGTCCGATGGGCAATAATTGGGGCGGATCATACCTGATCGTGCAAGCGCCGCCGTGGTTCCCCGCGGCGTTCACCTCTGGAGGCTCGAGACGCGTGGAAGGCAAGGACCTGCGCAAAGCCGGCCTGAAAGTCACGCTGCCGCGGCTGAAAATCCTTGAGATTCTCGCCGGCAGTCAGACGCGCCACCTCTCGGCCGAGGACATCTACCGCAGCCTGCTCGACTCGCACGAGGACATCGGGCTCGCGACGGTGTATCGGGTGCTCACCCAGTTTGAGGCGGCCGGTCTCGTCACGCGTCATCATTTCGAGGACGGCATGGCGGTGTTCGAGCTCAACCAGGGCACGCATCACGATCATATCGTCTGTCTCGACTGTGGCCACGTCGAGGAGTTCGTCGATGAGAGCATCGAGGCGCGACAGAACGCTGTGGCGCAGCGGCTGCAGTTCGAGATCCGCGATCACTCCCTGATTCTGTACGGGCATTGCCGTCGCGAGGGCTGCCCGCATCGGCGGCCGGGCGGGCACTGAGGGCGCTCAGCGGCGGCGCGCGGCACGTTTGGGACGGCGTGGCGCGCCACCCGAGGGAGCCGCTCCGCGCAGCATCTCGCGTGCATGTTCGCGCGCGGTGGCGGTGACGTCGACGCCGCCGAGCATGCGCGCAAGCTCCTCGATGCGCTCGGTCTCGGACAGTTCGCTGAGGCTGGTGCGGGTGGCGCGCCCGTCGGTGAGCTTCGCGACCCGCAGATGCTGATGACCCTGCGAGGCCACCTGCGGCAGATGCGTCACGCACAGCACCTGACCGCGCTCCCCGAGCGCGCGCAGCTCGCGGCCGACGATTTCAGCCACGGCCCCGCCAATACCCGAGTCGACCTCATCGAAAACCATGCAGCGGGTCTCCCGAGCACTGCTCGCCACCTCGACCGCGAGCGACAGGCGCGAGAGCTCCCCGCCGGAGGCAACCTTGGCGAGCGAGCGGACCGGCTGGCCGGGGTTGGCGCTGACGCGAAACTCCACCTCATCGGCGCCGTGCGGTGCGGGCTCCTCCGCGCGTGCCCCGAGGGCCACCTCAAAACGGCCGCCGACCATGCCGAGCGCCTGCATGTGTTGGGTTACGGTCGCGCCGAGGGCCTGCGCGGCGGCGCTGCGCGCGCTCGAGAGCGAGTCGGCATGGCGGCGGTACTGGCTGAGCGCCTCGGCCAGCTCGCCGCGCACGGCGTGCAGATCGACCGCCGCGCGCTCGAGGCGCTCCAGATCCGCCTCGAGCTGCGCGGCGCGCTCGGGCAGCTCGGCCGGAGTGAGCCGATGCTTGCGGGCCAGCTCCTCGATCGCCGCCAGCCGGCTTTCCACCGCATCCTGGCGCGCGGTGTCGAGTTCCAAGTCCTGCGCGTAGCGCTCGAGCTCGCGGGCCGCTTCGCGCAGGTTCACCTCCGCCTCCTGCGCAAGGGCAATGATGGGGGCTAACTGCGCATCGAGCGCCGCCGCCGCGCGCAGCGCCTGCAGTGCCCGGCCCACGGCGCTGTGTGCGTTGTGCGTCTCGTCCTGATAGAGCAGCGCGAGCGCCCCCTGAGCCGCCTCGGCCAGCCGACCGCGATGCGCCAGGCGCAGCCGCTCCTCGCTCAGGCGTTCCAGCTCCCCCGCAGCCAGCTCGAGTGCGCGCAGCTCACCGACCTGGTGGCGCAGCAGATCGAGCCGCGCGTCGCGGTCGCGGGCCGCCTCGGCGAGTTCGCGCTCGCGCGCATGCAGCGTCCGCCAACGCCGGTAGGCTTCGGCGACTGCCTGCAGCTGCGGCGCGAGAGCGCCGTATTCATCGAGCAGATCGCGCTGGCGCGGCGCGCGGGTGAGGGACTGGAATTCATGTTGCCCGTGGATGTCGATGAGCAGATTACCGGCCTCGCGCAGCAGCTGCAGCGGGACCGGCTGACCGTTGAGCCAGGCGCGCGAGCGCCCATCGGCGCTCAGCAACCGGCGCACGATGAGTTCATCGTCGGCGAGCGCCTGTTGCTCGAGCCACGCGCTGAGCTCGGGGGGTGCTCCGCGCAAATCGAAGGTGGCGCTGATGTCGGCGCGCTCGGCGCCGTGGCGGATCAGCTCCGCGCCGGCGCGTGCGCCGCAAAGCACTTGCAGAGCATCGACCATGATCGATTTGCCGGCGCCGGTCTCTCCGGTGAGCACCGTCAGCCCCGGGCGCAGCGTGAGCTCGAGTGCATCGATGATGGCGAAATCGCGAATGGTGAGGGCGGTGAGCATGGCGGGTGGATCGGTATCTCGGGGAAATCTAGAGTTCAGCGTTCGATATCGCCGCGTCCCCAGTGCAGCTTCGAGCGCAGCAGCCGGAAGTAGTCGTGACCGGGCGGATGCAGCAGCGTGATGCGCTCGGCGGCGGGGCGGATCTCCAGCCGCTCGCCCGGCACGAGCGTGCCGAGAATGGTGCCGTCGCAGGTCACCTGTGCGCGCGTGTCGGGTCGCTCGAGCAGACGCACCTCGACGACCGAGCGGCCGGAGACCACGATCGGGCGGTCGGAGAGGGTGTGCGGGCAGATCGGGGCGAGCACGAGAATGTCGAGCTGCGGCTCGATGATCGGCCCGCCGCAGGACAGTGCGTACGCGGTCGAGCCGGTCGCGCTGGCGATTACGATGCCATCGCCGGCGTGCGTGTTGACGAAACGGCCGGCCACACGCGTTTCAAAATCGAGCATCCGTCCGGTGGCGAGTTTCTGCAGCACCACGTCGTTCAGGGCGAGGCATTCGCTGCTGGCGCCGTCGGCCCGATGCAGATGCGCCCGCAGCAGCGGGCGCTCATCTGCATCGAGCTGCCCGGCGAGCGCCGCATCGAGGCATGCGGGAATGTCCTGTGGCATCACGTCGGTGAGAAAGCCGAGGCGGCCGCGGTTGATGCCGAGCAGCGGCACGCCGTGGCGGGCGACCAGACCGGCCGCGTAGAGCAGGGTGCCATCGCCACCGACCGCAATCATCAGATCGGCGCTGCCACCGAGCTCGCTGAGCGGGACGCCGCTCGCACCGGGGCAGGCGGAGAGCGCTGCGGCCGCATCGACCCGCACCGGCACGCCCCGGCTTGCCATGTGCGCGAGCACCGCCTGGGCGGATTCGGCAACCCGCGGGTCCGCGAACCGGCCGACCAGCGCACAAGTGCGGGGAGGGATCATCGAAGCATCCTGGCAGTCAGAGTGCAGCCATCATCCCACAGCCCAGCGTGTTCGTGTTTGTACCGGCCGGGCCGCATCGAGACTGTTATTATATACAGATCTCGACCGCCGCGCAACGTGCGCAGTGCCCGCACGCCGTCGCGTCCGCGCGCCGTGCCGATTCGCTCGGCAGAGTGTTGCTTGACGCTCGCGCTCCGCGCCTATAGTTTGAGACCTGCGGTTGGGCGATTGCGGCAAGCGCGCGCGGCCGCGAACCTATGAGCTTAGAGGGCCGTGAAGAACAATTGAACGAACGCGCGCAGCATCTGCTGCGCGTGCTCGTCGAGAGCTACATCCGCGACGGGCAGCCGGTCGGCTCGCGAGCGTTGTCGCGCGAATCCGGATTGCAGCTGTCCTCGGCGACCATCCGCAACGTGATGGCCGATCTCGAGGAGCTCGGCTTCGTTGCCTCGCCGCACACCTCCGCGGGGCGCGTGCCGACCGACAAGGGCTATCGGTTCTTCGTCGATGCGCTGCTGCAGGTCCAGTCGATCGATGCGGCGGCCGCCGCCGAGATCGAGCGGCAGTTCGAGAGTGCGCGCGATAGCGGTCGGGATCTGGTGAACACCGTCTCGCAGCTGCTCTCGAGTCTGACGCGCCTCGCCGGAGTCGTGACGCTGCCGCGCGCGACGCAGGCCTCGATCACCCAGATCGAGTTCGTCAGTCTCTCGGAGAACCGCGTGCTCGTGGTGCTGGTGTACGGTGAGCGCGAGGTGCAGAACCGCATCATTCAGCTCGAGCGCTACTACTCCGCCGATGAGCTGCGCCGTGCCGCGAACTTCCTCAACGAGCAGTTCCGCGGCCGCTCGCTCGATGAGGTGCGCCAGGAGATTCTGCGCCAGCTGAGCGAGACGCGCGCGCACATGAATCAGGTCATGCTCGATGCGATCTCCATGGCGCAGCACGTGTTCGAAACCGGCGCGCAGGCCGGGGAGCTCGAGTACGTGATCAAGGGTGAGACCAATCTCATGAGCGTCGCGGAGCTCTCGAGCGTCGAGCGGTTGCGGCGGCTGTTCGAGGCGTTCAACGAGAAGCGTGACTTCCTGCACCTGCTCGATCACAGTCTGCGCGCCGAAGGGGTGCAGATCTTCATCGGACACGAGTCCGGCTACCGGATCCTCGATGACTGCAGCGTGGTCACCGCGCCGTACGGCTCGCCCGGTTCGGCGTTCGGCGTGCTCGGGGTCATCGGTCCGACCCGCATGGCGTATGAGCGGGTCATTCCCATCGTGGACATGACGGCCAAACTATTGGGCGCTGCCTTGAATTCGCGGCGCTGATCCCCACACCGAGCCGGTGAGGCGCACCCGGTGCGAGCCGGGGCGCGCGGATTGGTTTTGACTTCCTGACGGTTAAAGAGGATTGCGGATGAGCACAGATCAGGCCGGCGTGAGCCCGGCAGGCGAGCGGCTTGGCGGTGACGAAACGGCGCACGCCTCGGGCGAGATGCCGACGGAACTTGAGCAGCTGCAGCAGTCCCTCGCGCAGGCCGAGCAGCGCGCGGGCGAATTTCGCGAGCAATATCTGCGTGCGGTGGCGGAGCTCGACAACGTGCGCAAGCGTGCTCAGCGCGACATCGAGGCGGCCAACCGCTATGGACTGGAGAAGTTCGCCGCTGAGCTGCTGCCCGTGCAGGACAGCCTCGAGCTCGCCGTGCAGAGCGCCGCACAGGCCGATGTACAGGTGCACAGCCTCAAGGAGGGGCAGGAGGCGACGCTGAAGCTGCTGGTCAAGGCGCTCGAGAAGCTCGGCGTGCGCCCGATCCGCCCCCTCGGTGAGCCGTTCGATCCGGCGCGGCACGAGGCCATGCTGGCGCAGGAATCGGCCAGCGCGGCCCCGGATACCGTGCTGCAGGTGGTGCAGAGCGGCTACGAGCTCAATGGCCGGCTGCTGCGTCCCGCGCGGGTGATCGTTGCCAAGTCCCCCGCGGCGGCCTGAGCCGCGGGCAGGCCCTTGAATCGGCGGGACCGACCCCCAGTAAAGACTCCCAGCGAACCCTTAAGCAACTGATTTTCGGCGGAGCAGATCATGGCAAAGGTAATCGGCATCGACCTCGGCACCACGAACTCGTGTGTGGCCATCATGGAGGGCGGTAAGCCCCGGGTGATCGAGAACAGCGAGGGCGATCGCACGACTCCATCGATCGTCGCGTTCACCAAGGACAATGAGGTGATCGTGGGCCAGCCGGCCAAGCGCCAGGCGGTCACCAATCCGCAGAACACCCTGTTCGCGATCAAGCGGCTGATCGGCCGCAAGTTCGAGGACGAGGTGGTGCAGCGCGACGCGAAGATGGTGCCCTACAAGATCGCGCGCGCCGACAACGGGGATGCCTGGGTCGATGCGCAGGGCAAGAAAATGGCCCCGCCGGAGATCTCCGCGCGGGTGCTGATGAAGATGAAGAAGACCGCCGAGGACTATCTCGGCGAGCCGGTCACCGAGGCGGTGATCACGGTGCCGGCGTACTTCAACGACTCGCAGCGCCAGGCGACCAAGGATGCCGGACGCATCGCCGGCCTCGAGGTCAAGCGAATCATCAATGAGCCGACCGCCGCCTCACTCGCCTACGGGCTCGACAAGCAGGGCGGGGACCGCAAGATCGCCGTGTACGACCTTGGCGGCGGCACGTTCGACATCTCGGTGATCGAGATCGCGGAGATCGACGGTGAGCACCAGTTCGAGGTGCTCTCGACCAACGGCGACACGTTCCTCGGTGGCGAGGACTTTGACCTGCGCATCATTAATTTCCTCGCCGAGGAGTTCCTGAAGGAATCCGGCGTCGATGTGCGCAAGGACCCGCTCGCGATGCAGCGTCTGAAGGAGGCGGCCGAGAAAGCCAAGATCGAGCTGTCCTCGACGCAGCAGACCGAGATCAATCTGCCGTACATCACGGCTGACGCCTCGGGCCCGAAACATCTGTCGATCAAGCTCACGCGAGCCAAACTCGAGGCGCTGGTCGAGGATCTGGTGCAAAAGACCATCGCGCCGTGCCGCACCGCCTTGAAAGATGCGGGTCTCGCGGCGAGCGACATCGCTGAGGTGATTCTGGTCGGTGGCCAGACCCGCATGCCGCTGGTGCAGAAATACGTCAAAGACTTCTTCGGCCGCGAGCCGCGCAAGGACGTCAACCCCGATGAGGCCGTGGCGGTCGGTGCGGCGATTCAGGCCGGCGTGTTGGCCGGGGAAGTCAAGGACGTGCTGCTGCTCGATGTGACGCCGCTGTCGCTCGGCATCGAGACGCTCGGCGGCGTAATGACCAAGCTGATCGAGAAGAACACCACGATTCCGACCAAGGCCTCGCAGGTGTTCTCCACGGCCGACGACAATCAAACCGCCGTCACCATCCACGTGCTGCAGGGCGAGCGCGAGCGGGCCGTCGACAACAAGTCGCTCGGCAAGTTCGATCTGACGGACATTCCGCCGGCGCCGCGCGGCATGCCGCAGGTCGAGGTGTCCTTCGACATCGACGCCAACGGCATTCTGAACGTCTCGGCGAAGGACAAGGCGACCGGACGCGAGCAGAAGATCGTGATCAAGGCCTCGAGCGGTCTGAATGAGGAGGAGATCAAGCGCATGGTGCGCGACGCCGAGGCGCACGCCGCCGAGGACAAGCGGTTCCGCGAGCTCATCGAGACGCGTAACAAGGCTGACGCGATGATCCACGCGGTCGAGCGTAGCGTGAAGGATCTCGGCGAGAAGGTCGACTCGGGCGAGCGCGCCAGCGTCGAGGCGGCAATTTCCGATCTGCGTACCGCGCTGAAGGGTGACGATCGCGAGGTGATCGAGAAGAAGACCGAGGCGCTCGCGCAGGCCTCCGCCGGCATCGCCCAGAAGGCCTATGCCGGCCAGGCGGGCGAGCCGGGTGCCGGTGCCGCGGGAGCCGAGGGCGGTGCAGCCGCAGCGGGTGCTGCGGGCGGCGGCAAGGAGGACGTCGTGGACGCGGAGTTCGAGGAGGTCAAGGACAAGGGTCGCAAAGCCTCCTGACCGGACCGTTGATCCAGCCGTTATAGTGAGCGGGGTTCGCAGCGCGAACCCCGCTATTGCTGCGCGAGGCGCATGAAAAAAGACTACTACAAAGTCCTCGACGTCCCGAAGACGGCCACCGAGGCAGACATCAAGAAGGCGTACCGGCGCCTCGCCATGAAATATCACCCGGACCGCAATCCGGATGACAAGGAGGCCGAAGAGCGCTTCAAGGAGGCCAAGGAGGCCTACGAGGTGCTCACCGATGCGCAAAAGCGCGCCACGTACGATCAGTACGGTCACGCCGGCCTCGAGGCGGCCGCCGGCGCGCGCGGTCACGCAAGCGCCGCGGATGCCTTCAGCGACATCTTCGGGGACGTGTTCGGCGATATTTTCGGCTCGGCGCGCCGTGGCGGGCACGCCCAGATGTTCCGCGGTGCGGATCTGCGCTACGAACTCGAGCTCGATCTGCACGAGGCCGTGTTCGGCCATACGGTGGAGATCGAGGTGCCGAAGCTGGTCGAGTGCGAGACCTGTCACGGCACCGGATCGGCCAAAGGCAGCAAGCCGGTCACCTGCGAGACTTGCGGGGGCAACGGCCAGGTGCGCATCTCGCAAGGCTTCTTTCAGCTGCAGCAGACCTGCCCCAAGTGCCGCGGTGCGGGCACGATCGTGCGCAACCCCTGCGACAGCTGCTTCGGTCAGGGGCGTGTGCGTCGCGCGCGCAAGCTCTCGGTGAAGATCCCGGCTGGGGTCGACAGCGGCGATCGGATCCGTCTCTCCGGCGAGGGCGAGGCGGGGCGCAACGGCGGTCCGCCCGGGGATCTGTACGTGGAAGTGCAGGTGCGCGAACACGCAATTTTCGAGCGCGACGGGGAGCATCTGTCCTGCGAGGTTCCGGTGAGTTTCGCCACCGCTTCGCTCGGCGGTACGGTCGAAGTGCCGACGCTCGATGGGAATGTGGTGCTGAAGATTCCGGCCGAAACCCAGTCCGGGCGCGTCTTTCGCCTGCGCGACAAGGGCGTCAAGCCCGTGCGCGGCGGCGCGCGCGGCGATCTGTTCTGCCGGGTGGTGGTCGAAACGCCCGTGCACCTCTCCGGGGAGCAGCGCGAGCTGATTCGCAAGCTCGAGGAATCGCTGAAACAGGACCACACACGCCACTCGCCGCGGGAGAAGGGCTTCTTCGAGGGTGTGCGGCGGTTCTTTGGTGTGTGAGGCGGCCCGATGAGTACCCGCGTCGTGATCATCGGGGCGAGCGGGCGCATGGGTTGCTCCCTACTGCGCAGCGCTGGGGAGTTTCCCGCGCTGCGCATCACCGGGGCAATCGTCGCCGACTCGAGTGCGGCGCTCGGCCGTGACGCCGGCGAACTCGCCGGAGCTGCGCCGCTCGGCGTGACGGTGAGCGCCGACCTGCCAGCCGCGCTCGCCGCGGCCGACGTGGCGATCGATTTCTCCCATGCCGATGCCACCGCACAACATCTGGCGGCGTGCCGGGCGGCCGGCACGCCACTGCTGATCGGTACGACCGGTCTGGCCCCGGCGCTCGAGGCGCAGCTCGCCGAGGCGGCACGCCACATCGCGCTGCTGGTGGCGGCGAACACGAGCCTCGGCGTGACGCTGCTGCTCGAGCTGGTGCGAACCGCCGCGGCCGCACTGCCGGGGAGCTTCGACATCGAGATTCTCGAGACGCATCACCGGCTGAAGCGCGATGCCCCTTCCGGCACGGCTCTCGCCCTCGCCAGGGCGGCCGGCGAAGGGCGCGGTCAGAGCCCCGAGGCGGCGCTCTCGCAAGTCGGCGCGGCGCGCGTGGGGACCCGGCCGAGCGGGCAGATCGGCTTCGCCGTGCGGCGCGGCGGCGATGTCGTCGGGGAGCACGAAGTGCGCTTTCTCGGCACGGGTGAATCGCTGGAACTCGGACATCGGGCCACCGATCGCGCCCTCTTTGCCCGCGGTGCGCTAACGGCCGCGCTCTGGCTCGCGCAGCAATCGGCCGGACGCTATTTCATGCGCGATATTTTAATTAAAAATCAATAGCTTGTGAAATCTTCTGCGGCTTATTCCCTCGCTCGAGCGGGCGAATTTTCCATGGACACCCGCACCCGCCGACCGTAGAATTTCGCCCGATCCGCGTGCGGGTTAGTCGATTCGTGTGCGGGTTAGTCCACGCAAGGCGGGAGGATGTTCGCTCAGAACTCCTCCCGCTTTGTATATCCGCAGGTCGCGGGCCTAGAGTGCGCGCGGCGCGGCGGGCAACCCGCCGGCCGGCTGCGCTGAGAGCCAACCTGAAAAGAGAGGATTCATCGAAGTGAGCGTACCGGCAGTGCTGGCACTTGCGGATGGGACCGTCTTCCGTGGCCAGTCGATTGGTGCCAAGGGCAACACCACGGGCGAAGTCGTCTTCAACACCGCGATGACGGGTTATCAGGAGATCCTCACCGACCCGTCCTACGCCCGTCAGATCGTCACGCTCACCTGTCCGCACATCGGCAACACCGGTGCCACGCCGGAGGATCTCGAATCGGCGCAGATTTACGCCGCCGGCCTGGTGGTGCGTGATCTGCCTGCGCGCTGGAGCAACTGGCGCGGCAGCGAGTCGCTCGGCGCCTTTCTCGAGCGCGGCCGCATCGTCGCCATTGCCGGTATCGACACGCGTCGCCTGACCCGCATTCTGCGCGAGCAGGGCGCGCAGAGCGGCTGCATCATGACGGGCGAGAAGGCCGATGCCGCTGCGGCGGTCATCGCCGCGCGCAAGTTCCCGGGACTGAAGGGAATGGACCTCGCCAAAGTGGTGACCACCCGGCGCAGCTACCAATGGAATGAGGGCAGCGTCTGGCCGGAGAGCGCCCGCACGCTGCGCTCGCACCAGCGTCTGCATGTGGTCGCCTATGATTTCGGCATCAAACGCAACATCCTGCGGCTGCTCGCGGATTTCGGTTGCCGCATGACCGTGGTGCCGGCCGAGACGCGCGCAGAGGAGGCCCTGGCGCTTGCCCCTGATGGGCTGTTCCTTTCCAACGGGCCGGGCGATCCGGAGCCGTGCACGTACGCGATCGAGGCGACGCGCGCCTTCCTCGCGACCGACATTCCGGTGTTCGGGATCTGTCTCGGTCACCAGATTCTGGGACTTGCCAGCGGCGGGCAGACCGTGAAGATGAAATTCGGTCATCACGGTGCCAACCATCCCGTGCAGGACCTCGAGACCGGCCGCGTGCTCATCACCAGCCAGAATCACGGTTTCGCGGTCGATGAGTCGACGCTGCCGCCGAACGTGCGTGCCACGCACCGGTCGCTGTTCGACGGCTCGCTGCAGGGACTGGCGTTCCTCGACCGACCAGTGTTCGGCTTCCAGGGACACCCCGAGGCGAGCCCCGGACCGCACGATGTGAAGCCGCTGTTTGAGCGATTCGTGCAACTGATGGTGCGCCGGCTGCAGACGCAACTGCGCCAGACGCAGGGCCAGAGCCCCGCGGCGAGTCCGAGCGCAACGCGCCAGCCGGCGATTTCCCGCTGATTCGAGACTGTTGAAGTGCCCAAGCGCAGCGACCTGAAGAATATCCTGATCATTGGCGCCGGCCCGATCGTGATCGGCCAGGCGTGCGAATTCGATTACTCCGGCGCGCAGGCCTGCAAGGCATTGCGCAGCGAGGGGTATCGGGTGGTGCTGGTCAATTCCAACCCGGCCACCATCATGACCGACCCCGAGATGGCCGACGCGGTGTACATCGAGCCGGTCAACTGGCGCACCGTGGCGCGCATCATCGAAAAGGAGCGCCCTGATGCGCTGCTGCCGACCATGGGCGGGCAGACAGCGCTCAACACCGCACTCGATCTGGTGCGCGAGGGGGTGCTCGAGAAATTCGGCGTCGAGCTGATCGGCGCGAAGCGCGAAGCGATCGACATGGCCGAGGATCGCGAGCGCTTTCGCGACGCCATGACCGAGATCGGCCTGGAATCGCCGCATTCGCAGATCGCCCGCAACCTCGATGAGGCGTTCACGATCGCCACCGACATCGGCTATCCGATCGTGATCCGCCCGTCTTTCACCCTCGGGGGCTCCGGCGGAGGCATCGCCTACAACCGCGAGGAGCTCGAGGCGATCGTGGCGCGCGGGCTCGATGCCTCGCCGACCTCGGAGGTGCTGCTCGAGGAGTCGGTGATCGGCTGGAAAGAGTTCGAGATGGAGGTGGTGCGCGATAGCCGGGACAACTGCATCATCGTCTGCTCGATCGAGAACTTCGATCCGATGGGCGTGCACACCGGCGATTCGATCACGGTGGCTCCGGCACTGACGCTCACCGACAAGGAATACCAGCGCATGCGCGACGCCTCCATCGCCGTGCTGCGCAAGATCGGGGTCGATACCGGCGGCTCGAACGTGCAGTTCGCGCTCAACCCGCGCGACGGACGGCTGCTGGTGATCGAGATGAACCCGCGCGTGTCGCGCTCCTCGGCGCTCGCCTCCAAGGCGACCGGCTTTCCGATCGCCAAGATCGCCGCCAAGCTCGCCGTCGGCTACACGCTCGATGAGTTGAAAAACGACATCACCGGCGGTGCGACCCCGGCCTCCTTCGAGCCGAGCATCGACTATGTCGTGACCAAGATTCCGCGCTTCACGTTCGAGAAATTCCCGGCTGCCAACGACCGACTGACGACGCAGATGAAGTCGGTCGGCGAGGTGATGGCCATTGGGCGAACCTTCCAGGAGTCGCTGCAGAAGGCGTTGCGCGGGCTTGAGACCGGACTTGACGGACTGACACCGCAGCCTTTGCCGCCGGGCGCAGAGGAGTGCGCGGGCAAGCTCACTCACGAGTTGCGTGCACCGGGGCCGAATCGGTTGCTGTATGTGGCCGACGCGTTCCGCGCCGACTGGTCGTTCGAGCGCATCGCCGAGCTGACTCACATCGATCCGTGGTTCCTTGCGCAGCTGGAGGATCTGATCGGCGAGGAGCGGCGGGTGGGCGCGGAGGGCTTCGCGGCGCTGACGGCGGCGCGACTGCGCGTGCTGAAGCGCAAGGGCTTCTCCGATGCGCGGCTGGCGAAGCTGGTCGAGATGCCTGAACAGGCCATCCGCCACAAACGCCATGATCTTGGCGTGCGCCCGGTGTACAAGCGCGTCGATACCTGCGCGGCGGAATTCGCGACCTCGACGGCGTATCTGTATTCGACCTACGAGGAGGAGTGCGAGGCCGAGCCGAGCACGCGGCGCAAGATCATGATTCTCGGCGGCGGACCGAACCGCATCGGGCAGGGGATCGAATTCGATTACTGCTGCGTGCACGCGGCGCTCAGCCTGCGCGAGGACGGGTTCGAGACCATCATGGTCAACTGCAACCCGGAGACCGTCTCGACCGATTACGACACCTCTGACCGGCTGTACTTCGAGCCGCTCACTCTCGAGGATGTGCTCGAGATTCTGGACAAGGAGAAGCCCGAAGGGGTGATCGTGCAGTTCGGCGGGCAGACGCCGCTGAAGCTCTCCCGGGCGCTCGAGCAGGCCGGTGCGCCCATCATCGGCACCTCGCCGGAGTCGATCGACGTCGCTGAGGATCGCGAGCGCTTCCAGGCACTCGTGCATCAGCTCGGCCTGCGCCAGCCCGCCAACGCGACCGCGCGCACCGAGGAGCAGGCGGTGCAGCTGGCGCGCGAGGTCGGCTTCCCGCTGGTGGTGCGCCCCTCCTACGTGCTCGGCGGACGGGCAATGGAGATCGTGTTCAACGAGGAGGATCTGCGCGGCTACATGAACCATGCGGTGCAGGTCTCCAACGACAGTCCGGTGTTGCTCGATCGGTTCCTCGATGTGGCGATCGAAGTGGACGTCGATGCCGTGTGCGACGGCGAGCAGGTACTGATCGGCGGCATCATGGAGCACGTCGAGCAGGCCGGCGTGCACTCGGGAGACTCCGGTTGCTCGCTGCCGCCGAACAGCCTGAGCGCGCAGTTGCAGGAGGAATTGCGTGAGCAGACGCGCAAACTCGCCGCTGCGCTCAACGTGATCGGGTTGATGAACATCCAGTTCGCCATCCAAAACGGCGTCATTTACGTCCTCGAGGTCAACCCGCGTGCCTCGCGGACGGTGCCGTTCGTCTCCAAGGCCACTGGATTGCCGCTCGCCAAGATCGCCGCGCGGGTCATGAGCGGGCGACGCCTGAGCGAGCTCGGGGTCCGCGAGCGGGCGGCGCCGAAATACTATTCGGTGAAGGAAGCGGTGTTCCCGTTCGTGAAATTCCCCGAGGCCGACCCCATACTCGGCCCGGAGATGAAATCAACCGGCGAGGTGATGGGCACCGGACGCACGTTCGGCGAGGCCTATGCCAAGGCGCAGAGCGCCTCGGGCGTGACGCTGCCGCGCCAGGGCGTGTGCTTTATCAGTGTGCGCGAGCGCGACAAGCCGGGCGCGGTGCACCTGGCGCGCCGGCTGCTCGAGCGTGGGTTCTCGGTCGTCGCCACCGAAGGCACGGCGCATGCGCTCACGGCCGCCGGCCTCGAGTGCCGCCGCGTCAATAAGGTGCGCGAAGGACGACCGCATATCGTCGACATGATCAAGAACGACGAAATCGATCTGATCATCAACACCACCGAGGGCAAGCTCGCCATCCTCGAGTCCAATTCGATCCGGCGCGAGGCGGTGCACCGGCGCGTGACGTATTACACGACGCTCGCGGCGGGTCTGGCCACCTGTGAGGCGCTCGATCATCTCGATGAGGTTGAGGTCAACCGCCTGCAGGACCTGCATCAGGAAGCGATCAGCATATGAAGCGGACCCCCATGACACTGCGCGGCGCCGAGGCGCTGCGGGCCGAGTTGAAGCGTCTGAAGAGCGAGGCGCGGCCGGCCGTGATCAAGGCGATCGCCGAGGCGCGCAGCCACGGGGATCTGTCGGAGAACGCCGAATACCACGCGGCGCGCGAGCAGCAGAGTTTCATCGAGGGGCGGATCCGCGAGATCGAAGCGAAGCTCGCCAATGCCGAGGTGATCGATCCGAGCACGCTGCCAAAGAACGGCAGAGTGGTGTTCGGCGCCGTGGTGAAGCTCGAGGACGAGGAGGGCAGCCACGTCGTCTATCAGGTGGTCGGCGAGGACGAGGCCGATATCGGCGCCGGGCGCATCTCGATCGGCTCCCCGATCGCGCGTGCGCTGGTCGGTAAGTCCGAGGGCGATGTGGTGGATGTGGCCGCTCCAGGCGGCATCCGTTCCTTCGAGATCGTCGAGGTGCGATTCGAATAGCGGCTCAGTCGCCGGGAATCACGATGCGCGGCACATCCGACCGTGGTCGGTAGAGCGCAGCGACGTTGCCGATGCGGTGCACCAGCGCGCTGCCCGTGCGCTCGGCGAGCTGCGTGAACAGCGCGTCACGTGCCTCACGGTCGCCGCCGGGTGCCTTGACCTTGATCAGCTCGTGATCGGTGAGGGCTCGGTCCGTCTCCCGGGCGACCGCTTCGGTGAGACCGGCATTGCCCACACGGATGACGGGCTTCAGCGCGTGCGCCAGGCCACGCAGGTGCCGGCGTTGCCGTTCGGTCAGGTTCATTGCGGGTGACATCGCCGGAATTGTACAGACTCACATGGCGAAGCGGTCCAAAAGCAGCGGACGGTGGCTCCAGGAGCACTTTTCCGATCCGTACGTGAAACGGGCGCAGGCCGAAGGCTGGCGTTCACGGGCGGTATTTAAGCTCGAAGAGATCGATACGCGCGAAAAAATGCTGCGATCTGGCGCGATCTGCCTGGATCTCGGTGCAGCCCCCGGTGCCTGGAGCCAGTACGCGCGTCGCCGACTGGGCCGCAGCGGACGGGTCGTCGCCACCGACATCCTGCCGATGGAGTCACTCGAGGGCGTCGAGTTCGTACAGGGGGATTTTCGCGAGGCCGAGATCTTCGAGGGCATCCTGGCGCTGTTGCCCGAACGGCAAGTCGACTGGGTGCTCTCGGACATGGCGCCGGCCATGAGCGGTATCGATGCGGTGGACCAACCTCGCTCGATGTATCTGGCCGAGCTGGCGCTCGATATGGCCGGCCGGGTCTTGAAGGACGGCGGTGGCGCCCTGATCAAGGTGTTTCAGGGCGCCGGCTTCGAGGCGCTGGTGCGCGAGGCTCGCAGCCGGTTCGGCAAGGTGCGGCTGGTGAAGCCCGAAGCCTCGCGGGCTCGCAGCCCCGAGGTCTATCTGCTGGCTAAGGACTTCCGCTTGGTGTAGCGTGCTAGTGTAATGAACGATCTGACCAAGAACATCATTCTCTGGGTGATCATCGTCGTGATTCTGCTGGCGGTGTTCAGCCGCTACATGCCGAGTACGAACGAGCCCCAGCCCCTCACGTACTCGACGTTCCTGAAGGACGTGGAAACCAACCAGGTTTCCTCGGTGACTTTCCAGGGAACCATGCTCTATGGGCTGCTGAAGAACCATAAGCAATTCAAGACGTTCAACCCCGAGACCGATTACACCGCGCTGATCGGCACGCTCGAGAAGTACAACGTCGACATCTCGGGCAAGCCGCCCAAGGGCGAGGGCATCCTCGAGCAGGTGCTGATCCAGCTGCTGCCCGTGCTGGTGCTGATCGTCGTGTTCGCGTACATGTTGCGCCAGATGCAGGGCGCCTCCGGAGGCCGAGGGGCGATGTCCTTCGGCAAGAGTCGGGCGCGATTGCTCGGGGAGGACCAGGTCAGCATCACCTTCGCGGATGTGGCGGGGGTCGACGAAGCCAAGCAGGAGGTGGGCGAAATCGTCGACTTCCTGAAAGATCCCGGAAAATTCCAGAAACTTGGCGGCAAAATTCCCAAGGGCGTGTTGATGGTCGGCTCGCCCGGTACGGGCAAGACGCTGCTCGCGCGCGCGATTGCGGGCGAGGCGAAGGTGCCGTTCTTCACCATCTCGGGTTCGGACTTCGTCGAGATGTTCGTCGGCGTCGGTGCCTCGCGTGTACGCGACATGTTCGAGCAGGCCAAAAAACATGCCCCGTGCATCATCTTCATCGACGAGATCGACGCAGTCGGTCGGCATCGCGGTGCCGGTCTCGGCGGCGGTCACGATGAGCGTGAGCAGACGCTGAACCAGCTGCTGGTCGAGATGGACGGCTTCGAGGGCAACGAAGGCATCATCGTGATCGCCGCGACCAACCGTCCGGATGTGCTTGATCCGGCGTTGCTGCGCCCCGGCCGCTTCGACCGGCAGGTGGTCGTCCCCCTGCCCGACGTGCGCGGCCGGGAGCAGATCCTGCGCGTGCACATGCGGCGCGTGCCGCTGGGTGATGACGTCAAGCCCGCGCTGATCGCGCGCGGCACGCCGGGGTTCTCCGGCGCCGATCTCGCCAACCTGGTGAACGAGGCGGCGCTGTTCGCCGCCCGCGCTAACAAACGCATCGTCGGCATGGAGGAGTTCGAGCGCGCCAAGGACAAGATCATGATGGGCGCCGAGCGGCGCTCGATGGTCATGACCGAGGATGAGAAGCGCATGACGGCCTACCACGAGGCCGGACACGCGATTGTCGGGATGACCGTGCCGGAGCACGACCCGGTGTACAAGGTCACCATCATTCCGCGCGGACGGGCACTCGGTCTGACGCAGTTCCTCCCGGAGCAGGACCGCTACAGCATGTCCAAGCGTCGCTTGGAGAGCACCATCGCGACGCTGTTCGGCGGCCGCGTGGCGGAGGAGCTGATTTTCGGGCCCGAGGCGGTCACAACCGGGGCTTCCAACGACATCGAGCGGGCCACCGAGCTGGCACGCAACATGGTCACCAAGTGGGGCTTGTCCGACAAATTAGGGCCGCTCACGTATACCGAGGAGACCGGGGAGGTGTTCCTCGGGCGCAGCGTCACGCAGCACAAGCAGGTCTCGGACGTCACCGCGCATGCCATCGACGAGGAAGTGCGCCGGGTGATCGAGAGCAACTACACGCGTGCGCATGACATTCTCACCGCGGCGCTCGACAAGCTGCATGCGATGGCCGAGGCGCTGATCAAGTACGAGACGATCGAGGAAGAGCAGCTGAAGGACATCATGGCGGGCCGGCCGCCGAAGCCGCCGAGCGGCTGGGACGATTCGCTCTCACATCGGCCACCGATGCCCCCGGGCCCGCTGCCGGGCGCGCCGCTCGGCTCCCCGGCCGGCGGCTGAGCCGAGCCCGAGCCGCGGGCCGGCGCGCCTGCTGTGCCGGGTGGTAAAGCGGTGAGTGCAGTGCTGCGCTGTCCCGGGCGGACGCTCGATCTGCAGCGTCCGCTCGTCATGGGCGTGCTCAATCTCACGCCGGATTCGTTTTCCGACGGTGGTCGCTACCTCGATCCCGATCAAGCCCAGGTGCGTGCGGCGGAAATCGAGTCGCAAGGGGCGGCGATCATTGATCTGGGTGGGGAGTCGACCCGTCCGGGCGCGGCGCCCGTGGCGGCCGAGGAGGAGTTGCGGCGCGTGCTGCCGTTGCTGAAGTCTCTGCACTCGAGCAGTCGAGCCGTCTTTTCCGTCGATACGAGCAAGCCCGAGGTCATGCGCGCCGCGGCCGCCGCCGGCGCGCATCTGATCAACGACGTGTATGCGCTGCGCGCGCCTGGGGCGCTCGCGGCGGCGGCAGAGACCGGTTGTGCGGTCTGTCTGATGCACATGCAGGGCGAGCCGCGCACCATGCAGCTTGCGCCACACTACACGGACGTCGTGGCTGAAGTGCGGGCCTTTCTCGCGCAGCGGGTCGAGGCGTGTCGCGCCGCCGGGATCGCCGATGAGCGCATCGTGCTCGACCCGGGTTTCGGGTTCGGCAAGACGCTCGAGCACAACCTCACGTTGCTCAGCCGTCTGTCGGAACTGAGCATCGATGGCCTGCCGATTCTCGCCGGACTGTCGCGCAAATCGATGCTCGGGAGGCTGACCGGCAAGCCTCCCGCCGAGCGCGTGCACGCCAGTGTCGCCGCGGCGTTGATTGCCGCTGCGAACGGGGCGCGCATTCTGCGCGTACATGACGTGGCTGCCACAGTGGATGCGCTGAAGGTGCTGACAGCGGTGCGCGAGCACGCCGCTCTGAGTGAGTGAGTCTGCTCGCCCCTCTGGATGGTGCGCTATCCGCGGGCTGCGCTGGCGCAAGGGGTGGATCGTACGGCCCGGCAGCGACGTCGGTTCCAGCCCGGCGCGCCAGAATAAAACGCCCGCTCGGCTCTGCGCTGAAGCGGTGTTCGTGAGCGGCGCGATCCGGCCCCTCTGATGGCAAATGTGGTTGCAGCCGGGCGGGTGCGGCACGGCATCCGTCGGCACCGACTTCGATCGAGGGAACGCGCCGAGTGAGGCGCTCGCCGGGCACCCCGGGGCGCGGCGCACAACGGGCCGCTGCGCCTAGGAACTGCGTCCCAGCTGGGAGGGCCTCACTGGCCTGCCGTAGAGTCGATGGCCGATAATCCGCACAGCGAGAACCCTGAGGCAGAGCGAGGCGCACCCCATGAACAGGACAGACTCCGGAACGGCCGAGACCGCCGCGGTGGCGGCGGGCGAGTGGGCGGATTGCAACGCGGCGCGCGGATGTGCGCCGGCCCTCGTGCAGGTGTGCGCGTGAGCCGCCGGTTCTTTGGGACGGATGGGGTCCGGGGCCGGGTGGGAGAGGATCCCATGACGGTGGATTTTGCGTTGCGCCTGGCGAGCGCGGCGGGGCGGGTGCTCGCCCCCGAGGGTGGCACGGTGCTGATCGGTAAGGACACGCGTGTCTCGGGCTATATGTTCGAGTCGGCCCTGGAGGCGGGTTTCGTCGCCGCGGGCGTGAACGTGATGCTGATCGGGCCGCTGCCCACCCCGGGCATCGCGTACATGACGCGCCGCTTCGAGTGCGATTTCGGGGTGGTGATCAGTGCCTCGCACAACCCCTTCGATGACAACGGCATCAAGTTCTTCGACGGGCAGGGCGGCAAGCTTTCCGATGAGCTTGAGGCGCGCATCGAAGCCGAGCTCGACCAGCCGGTGCTCACGCGCTGCTCGCGCAGCCTCGGGCGGGCGATGCGCGTCGATCGCTCACGTACGCACTATCAGGACTTCTGCGCCAGCACGCTGCCCGCGGGAATCGATCTGGAGGGGCTGAAGATCGTCATCGATTGCGCCAATGGGGCCGCTTACAAAGTCGGCCCGCGCATCCTGGCCGATCTCGGTGCGGAGATCGTGCCGGTGGGCTGCTCGCCCAATGGCCGCAACATCAACGATGGTTGCGGCTCGCTGCACCCGGAACTGCTGCAGCTCACCGTGCCCGGAGTGCGCGCCCATGTGGGGGTCGCGCTCGATGGCGATGGGGACCGGGTTATGCTGGTTGATCATCTCGGGCGGATCGTCGATGGCGATCAGTTGCTCTACATCATCGCGCGGGCACGCCAGCAGGCCGGTGAGTTGGCCGCTCCGGTGGTCGGTACGGTGATGAGCAATCTCGGGCTCGAGGTTGCGCTGCAAGAGTGCGGTATCGAATTCCGGCGCGCCGCGGTGGGCGACCGCCACGTGCTCTCGCTGCTGCGTGAATGCGGCGGCACGCTCGGAGGGGAGACCTCCGGTCATATTCTGTGCCTCGACAAGACCACCACCGGCGATGGCCTGGTGAGCGCTCTTCAGGTGCTCGCGATCATGCGCACGAGCGGCCGCTCGCTGGCCGAGCTCGCCGCGCCGATGCGCAAGTTCCCGCAGGTGCTGCTCAACGTGCGGGTCGCCGAGCGGTTCGATCCGGCGCAGGTGCCCGCCGTGAGCGAGGCTGTCCGGCGCATCGAGCAGCGTCTCGGTGGCAGCGGCCGGGTGGTGCTGCGAGCCTCGGGGACCGAGCCGCTCATTCGCGTGATGGTCGAGGGTCGAGAGGAGACGAGCGCCCGGGCGGCTGCGGCCGAGCTTGCCGAGGCGGTGCGGGCCGCCGCCGGCTGAGGCCCGGCGCACGGTCTGCGTTGCGCGACGGGGGATGCGCCGCTATCATCGCGCCCCCGTTCGAGGTCGGGAATCGCGCATGCGCCGCCCCATCGTAGCCGGAAACTGGAAGATGCACGGGACGCGTGCGGATAACGCGCGTCTGATCGAGGAACTGCTTGCCGGGCACCCCGGACGGGCAGGTGCCGAGTGCCTGGTTTTCCCGCCGTTTGTGTATCTGCAGGAAGTCGGTCGATTGTTGCGCGACTCGCCCATCGGAATGGGCGCACAGAGCGTATGCGCCGAGGCGCAGGGGGCCTTTACCGGGGAAGTCGCAGCCGGGATGCTGAAGGACGTGGGTTGCAGCCACGTGCTCGTGGGTCACTCCGAGCGCCGTTGGCTCTATCACGAGGACGATCAGCTGGTGGCACGGAAATTCGCCGCGGCCCAGGCCAAGTCGCTGGTGCCGATCCTGTGCGTGGGTGAGCATCTGGAGGAGCGCGAGAGCGGCCGGACCGAGCAGGTGGTGGCCCGCCAGCTCGACGTGGTGCTGGATTTGTGCGGGGTCGGCGCGTTGGAATCGGCAATTGTCGCGTACGAGCCGATCTGGGCGATTGGCACCGGGCGCACGGCGACGCCGCAGCAGGCTCAGGCGGTGCATGCGTTCATTCGTGAGCGCATAGGCGAGCGGGATGCTAAAATAGCAGAGGCGACCCGCGTTCTATACGGCGGCAGCGTCAAGGCGAGCAACGCGGCCGAGCTGTTTGCACAGCCGGACGTCGACGGAGGTTTGGTCGGCGGCGCGTCACTCAATGCGGAGGAATTTCTCGCGATCCTCGCGGCATGCGGGTCGCGCTGATCGGTTTTTAATTATGCTGCATGGTTTCTTATTGGTTGTTCAGCTGATTGCCGGGGTGTGCATCATCATCCTGGTGATGCTGCAGCACGGACAGGGCGCGGATGCCGGCGCGGGCTTCGGCGCGGGGGCATCGGGCACGGTGTTCGGCGCGCGCGGCGCCACCACGGCGTTGTCGCGGGCCACGGCTGTGTTCGCGGCGATCTTCATGCTCAACAGCGTGGCGTTGACATATCTCAGCACCCGCTCGCATGCGCATCAGAAGACCATTCTTGATATCGCCGGCCAGGTGCATACTGCGGCCCCGAAGGCGCCGGCGGTGACCGGTGCGCCGCAAAACGCGGCCAAACCCGCAGGCGGCAAAACGCCGACTCAGACTCCGTGAAGTGGCGCGCGCAGGCGCGCTGCGGTGATGATTGATTGATGTTGCCGACGTGGTGGAATTGGTAGACACACTAGCTTGAGGGGCTAGCGCCGCAAGGCGTGTCGGTTCGAATCCGACCGTCGGCACCAAATTGTTTTCGTGCGCTGCTACAATGCGCAGCTTCGGAGGGGAGGCGCCGAAAGGGGCTTCTTTTTTTCCGTGGCTTTGCTCAGGCGATGGAAGCATGCTGAACAATTATTTGCCGATTCTGATTTTTCTCGCCATCGCGACGGCGGTGGCGATGGTGCTGCTGGTTCTGGGCACCACCATCGGCCGCTTCTTCTCGCGCGCGCCGGCCGACCAGGACAAACTGTCATCTTACGAGTGCGGCTTCGAGGCGTTCGAGGACAGCCGCATGAAGTTCGACGTGCGCTACTACCTGGTCGCGATCCTGTTCATCGTTTTCGACCTCGAGATCGTTTTCCTCTTCCCGTGGGCGGTGGCGCTCGGGACGATCGGCGTCGCGGGACTGATCGCGATGGTGGTGTTTCTCGGCATCCTGACCGTGGGCTTCATCTACGAATGGAAGAAAGGGGCGCTCGAGTGGGATTGACACAAGAAGCCGAGGGCTTCGCCCAGCGGGGCTTTCTCACCACCCAGGTGGACAATCTGCTCAACTGGGCGCGCACCGGTTCGCTCTGGCCGATGACCTTCGGTCTGGCCTGTTGCGCAGTAGAAATGATGCACGCGGGCGCATCCCGCTATGACCTCGACCGCTTCGGGGTGGTGTTTCGCCCGAGTCCGCGCCAGTCCGACGTGATGATCGTGGCCGGCACGCTGGTCAACAAGATGGCCCCGGCGCTGCGCAAGGTGTACGACCAGATGGCCGAGCCCCGCTGGGTCATCTCGATGGGCTCGTGCGCCAACGGCGGCGGCTACTACCACTATTCCTATGCGGTCGTGCGCGGCTGCGATCGGGTCGTGCCGGTCGATGTGTACGTGCCGGGGTGTCCACCGACGGCCGAGGCGTTGGTATACGGCATCATCCAGCTGCAGAAGAAGATCGCGCGCACCAGCACCATCGCCAGGTAGACCATGGAACAATCCACCGCCCAGCCGGACGGCACCGGCGCTGCAATCGAAGTGCTGGCCCATCTGATCGAGGAGCGCGTGAGCGGCGTGCGGCGCCTGCCCTCGCTGCCGGAAGATCTCGCCTTCGAGGTCGAGCCGGCCGAGCTGCTGAGCGTGTGCCGGGCGCTGCGGGATACCCAGGAGCTGCGTTTCGAGATGTTGATTGACGTCGCCGGCGTCGACTACCTGCACTACGGACGCGAAGAGTGGCTCACCGCGGGCGCGACCCGTACGGGCTTCAGTCGCGGACGGCAGGCAAGTGCGCCCCCGGATCCGGACATGCCCGGGCGCTTTGCGGTCGTCTACCAGCTGCTGTCGATCACCCACAACACCCGCCTCACGCTACGCGTGCTCTGTCCGCAGACGAGCGAGCCGGTGGTGGATTCGGTGGTCGAGGTGTGGGCAAGTGCCAACTGGTTCGAACGCGAGGCGTTCGACCTGTTTGGCATCATGTTCCGCGGGCACCCGGATTTGCGCCGAATCCTCACCGACTACGGCTTCATCGGTCACCCGTTCCGCAAGGATTTCCCGCTGATCGGTAATGTCGAGACGCGCTATGACCCGGAAAAGAAGCGCGTGGTGTACGAGCCGGTGAGCATCGTGCCGCGGGTGCTCGCGCCCAAGGTGATCCGGCACGACAATCGCTATGAGCCGGCGTTGAAGGCTCCGGAGTTGCCCCGCTGATGGCTCAGTCGACGAACGATCTTCCGCTCGCGGAGATCCGCAACTACACCATGAACTTCGGTCCCCAGCACCCGGCCGCGCACGGGGTGCTGCGCCTGGTGCTCGAGATGGACGGCGAGGTGATCCAGAAGGCCGACCCGCACATCGGTCTGCTGCACCGGGGTACGGAGAAGCTGGCCGAATCGAAGCCGTTCAACCACTCGATCGGCTACATGGACCGTCTCGATTACGTCTCGATGATGTGCAACGAGCACGCTTACGTGCTCGCCATCGAGAAGCTGCTCGGCATCCGTCCGCCCGAGCGGGCCCAGTACATCCGCGTGATGTTCGATGAGATCACGCGCATCCTCAATCATCTGATGTGGCTCGGTGCGCACGCGCTCGATATCGGCGCGATGACCGTGTTCCTGCTCGCCTTCAAGGAGCGTGAGGAGTTGATGGACGTGTACGAGGCCGTCTCCGGCACTCGCATGCATGCCACCTACTACCGCCCCGGCGGGGTGTATCGCGACCTGCCGCAGAGCATGCCGAAGTACCAGCCCTCGAAGTGGCGCTCTCACAAGGAAGTCGATCGCCTGAACGAATCGCGCTCGGGCTCCATGCTCGATTTCATCGATGCGTTCGCGGCACGGTTCCCGGCCTCGATCGCCGACTACGAAACGCTGCTCACCGACAACCGCATCTGGAAGCAGCGCACGGTGAACATCGGGGTGGTGCCGCCGGAGCGCGCGCTGCAGCTCGGATTCACCGGTCCGATGTTGCGCGGTTCCGGGGTGGTGTGGGATCTGCGCAAGAAGCAGCCCTACGAGGTGTACGAGCGGATGGAGTTCGACATTCCGGTCGGCACCAACGGCGACTGTTACGACCGCTACCTGGTGCGCGTCGAGGAACTGCGCCAATCCACCCGCATCATCCGTCAGTGCGTGCAGTGGCTGCGTGACAACCCAGGCCCGGTGATGATCGATGATCGCAAAGTTCGCCCGCCGAGCCGCGAGCACATGAAGGGCGACATGGAATCGCTGATTCACCACTTCAAGTTCTTCACCGAAGGCTACGACGTGCCCGCCGGACAGACTTATGCCGCGGTGGAGGCGCCGAAGGGCGAGTTCGGCATCTATCTGGTATCCGATGGCGCCAACAAGCCATACCGCCTCAAGTGCCGCGCGCCGGGCTTTGTCCATCTGGCCTCGCTTGAGGAGATGGTGCGTGGCCACATGCTCGCCGACGTGGTCGCGGTGATCGGCACGCAGGATATCGTGTTCGGGGAAATCGACCGTTGAGCAACGACAAGCACACGACGCCGGCTGCCGGCGATACCGGGCTGCTCTCGGAGCACACCCGCGGTGAGATCGACCACTGGGTGGCGAAATTTCCGCCCGGCCGGCAGCGCTCGGCGTGCATCGCGGCGCTGCGTGCCGCGCAGGAGCAGAACCAGGGACATCTGACCAAGGCGCTGATGGATGCGGTTGCGGCATATCTGAGCCTGCCGCCGATCCAGGTCTACGAGGTGGCGAGCTTCTACTCGATGCTCGAGACGCACCCCTGCGGTCGCCACCACGTGAGTATTTGCACGAACATCTCCTGCATGCTGAACGGCGCCGATGAGCTGGTGGCGCACGCCGAGCGCAAGCTCGGCATCAAGCTCGATCAGAGCACGCCCGACGGGAGGATCTTCCTGAAGGACGAGCACGAATGTCTCGCCGCGTGCACCGGCGCTCCGATGATGATGGTGGATCACGTTTTTCACGAGCACCTCACTCCCGAGAAGCTCGACAAGATCCTCGACGAGCTGAAGTAATCCCATGCCCATCAGCCCCGACAAGATGAATCTGGTCGTGTTCGAGCCGCTCGCGCTCGAGCGTTCCTGGACGCTGGAGACCTACCGCAAGATCGGCGGGTATCAGGTGTGGGAGAAAATCCTCACCGAGAAGCCACCGCGCGAGCAGATCATCGAGGCGGTGAAGGCCTCCGGGCTTCGCGGCCGCGGTGGCGCGGGCTTTCCGACCGGCACCAAGTGGAGCTTCATGCCGCGCAACTCGCCGGTGCAGAAGTACATGGTGTGCAATTCGGACGAGAGCGAGCCGGGAACCTGTCACGATCGCGACATTCTGCGCTTCAACCCGCATGCGTTGATCGAGGGGCTGGCGATCTCCGGCTACGCGACCAACTCTACGGTGGGCTACAACTACATCCGTGGCGAGTTTCTCGGCGAGCCGGTGCCGCGGTTCGAGGCGGCGCTGCAGGAGGCCTACGCTGCGGGACTGCTCGGTAAGAACATCCGCGGCAGCGGTGTTGATTTCGACCTGTACACCTTCGTCGGTGCGGGTGCGTATATCTGCGGTGAGGAGACGGCGCTGCTCGAATCGCTCGAGGGCAAGCCCGGCCGGCCGCGCTTCAAGCCGCCATTTCCGGCCAACTTCGGTCTGTATGGCAAGCCGACCACGATCAATAACACGCAGAGCTACGCCTCGGTACCGACGATCCTGCGCAAGGGGCCGAAGTGGTTTGCCGATCTCGGGCCGGCCAACTCCGGCGGCACGGTGATCTTCTCGGTCTCCGGCCACGTTGCACGGCCGGGAAACTTCGAGCTGCCGCTGGGCGTCGCCTTCGCCGATCTGCTGGCGCTCGCCGGCGGAGTGAGTGGCGGACGCAAGCTGAAGGCCGTGATCCCGGGCGGCTCCTCGGTGCCGGTGGTGCCCGCGGAGGTCATGCTCAAGACCAACATGGATTACGACTCCCTGCGCGCGGCCGGCTCGGCGGTCGGCTCCGCGGCGGTCATCGTGATGGACGAGACCACCTGCATGGTGCGGGTGCTCGAGCGGCTCTCGCGCTTCTACAAGGACGAGTCGTGCGGGCAGTGCACGCCTTGCCGCGAGGGCACGGGCTGGATGAACCGCATCATCCAACGCATTCTGGCCGGGCAGGGTCGGCGCGAGGAGCTGAATCTGCTCCTCGATGTGGCCAACCGCATCGAGGGACACACGATCTGCGCGCTCGGCGATGCGGCGGCATGGCCAGTGCAGAGCTTCCTTAAGCACTTCCGCCACGAGTTCGAGTACATGATCGATCACGGCGGACGCAGCATCGTTGCGGATCAGCTCGGCGTACGGGCGGCATAACATGGCTGAAGAATTCGTCAACATCGAGATCAACGGCAAGCCGGTCAAGGTCCGCAAGGGTGCGATGATCATCCAGGCAACGGACGCCAACGGCGAGTACGTGCCGCGGTTCTGCTATCACGAGAAGCTGGCGGTGGCGGCCAATTGCCGCATGTGCCTGGTGGAGGTCGAGAAGGCGCCGAAGCCTCTGCCGGCCTGTGCGACTCCCGTGATGGAGGGAATGAAGGTCTTCACCCGCTCGCCGAAGGCGATTGCCGCGCAGCGCGCAGTGATGGAGTTCCTGCTGATCAACCACCCGCTCGACTGCCCGATCTGCGATCAGGGCGGGGAGTGCGAACTGCAGGATCTTGCCGTCGGCTTCGGCCGGGACTACTCGCGTTTCAGCGAGCGCAAGCGCTCGGTGCCCGATGAGAATCTCGGCCCGCTGATCGCGACCGACATGACCCGGTGCATACACTGCACCCGCTGCATCCGCTTCACCGAGGAGATCGCCGGCGTCCAGGAGCTCGGCATGGTCGGGCGCGGTGAGCAGATGAAGGTGCGCCGCTACATCGAGACCACCGTCAATCACGAACTTTCCGGCAACGTCATCGACCTCTGTCCGGTCGGTGCGCTCGTCTCCAAGCCCTATCGGTTCAGCGCACGCGCGTGGGAGATGACTGCCGTGCCGCTCGTCTCGCCCCACGATGGCGTCGGCAGCAACCTCTACGGGCATGTGTTGCGCGGGCGGCTGATGCGCGTGGTCCCGCGCCAGAACGAGGCGATCAACGAGATTTGGCTCGCCGATCGCGATCGCTTCAGCTACGAGGCCGTCTACAGCCCCGAGCGGCTCAGCCGCCCGATGGTGCGCGAGAATGGCGAGTGGGTCGAGACGGACTGGGAGAGCGCTCTGGCCAAGGCTGCCGAAGGGCTGCGCGTGCGCGCCAGCTCGCTCGGGGTGCTGGGGAGTCCCTCGAGCACGCTCGAGGAGCTTTATCTCGCCGGGCGCATCGCGCGCGGTCTGGGCAGCGCCAATATCGACAGCCGCCTGCGGCAGCGAGACCTGCGCGACCAGACGCATGATCCGCTCTACCCGAACCTCGGCATGCGCATCGCGCAGATCGACGCGCTTGAGGGTCTGCTCGTCATTGGCGCCAACCTGCGCCGCGAGGTGCCAATTCTGGCGCATCGGGTGCGTAAGGCGGCTCTGCGCGGCGCGCAAGTGGCGTTCGTCAATCCGGCGCGCTTCCCGTATGAGTTCCCGGTGGCGTCGTATCTGACGAGCGCACCGGCGGCGTTGGTAGGTGATCTGACCGCCGTGTTGGCCGCTGCCCTGGAGGCGGCTGGTCAGAGCGCCCCGGCGCATCTGGCCGAGGCGGTGCGCGGCGCCACGATCGGCGCGACGCATCGCGCAGCGGCGGCGGCGCTCGCACACGGCGAGAAGCGCGCCGTGTGGCTCGGGGCGTTGGCGCTGAGGCATCCGCGCCTGGCGGACCTGCGCGCTCTGGCGGCGGCCCTGGCCGAGGTGACCGGCGCCGCCTTTGGCGTGCTCGCCGAAGGGGCGAACGCGGCGGGGGCTTATCTGGCGGGCGCCGTGCCGCATCGCATGGCCGGGGGGAAGGCGGCCGAGAAGGTCGGGCTCGGCGCCGCTGAGATGCTGGCCCAGCCGCTGTCGGCCTATCTGCTGCTCGGCACCGAGCCGTGGCTCGATGCGCCCGACAGCAGCGCGGAACGCACGCTCGGGCAGTCGCAGTTCGTGGTGGCCGTCACCCCGTTTGCGAGCGAGGCTCTGCGCCGCGTCGCGCATGTATTGCTGCCGGCCGGCACGTTTGCCGAAACCTCCGGCACGTACGTCAATCTCGAGGGCCTCTGGCAGAGTCAAGCGGGCGCCGCGCAGCCGGTGGGCGAGGCTCGCCCCGGTTGGAAGATTCTGCGGGTGCTCGGCAATCTGCTCGATCTGCCCCAGTTCGAATACCTCTCGAGCGAGCAGATTCGCGCTGAGCTCGTGGCGCTGTGCGGGGAGAGCACCGCCTACGCAGCGCCGGCCTACCGCGGTGCGCATCCTGTCGCACCGGGCGGGGCAGCTGCCCAGGTGACCGATCTACCCATGTACCAGATCGATGCGCTCGTGCGTCGCGCCACCTCGCTGCAAGAGACGCTCGAGGGCCGTACTTCTGCGGTGACCTACTGACGATGCACACGCAAATCACTCACCTGCTCGCACTCTGGGCCACACTCCCAGAGCTCCTCCGCACCCTGGTGTGGATCCTGATCATCACCATCGGGGTCATCCTGTGCGTAGCCTTCCTCACGCTCTGGGAGCGCAAGGTCATCGGCTGGATGCAGCTGCGGCGCGGCCCGAACCGCGTGCGCATCTTCGGGCTGCTGCCCGGTCTGGGTCAGCCGTTCGCGGACGTGTTCAAGCTGCTCACCAAGGAAGTGGTGGTCCCGAGCAAGGCCAACAAGTTCCTCTTTCGCCTCGCCCCGGCGCTCGCGCTCGTGCCGGCACTTGCGGCCTGGGCGGTGATCCCGCTCTCCCCGGCGCTCGTGATCTCCAAGGCCAATGCGGGGCTGCTGTATCTGCTGGCGCTGTCCTCAATGGGCGTATACGGCATCATCCTCGCCGGCTGGTCGGCCAATTCCAAGTACGCGCTGCTCGGGGCGATGCGCTCCGCGGCGCAGATGGTGGCCTACGAAATCGCCATGGGATTCGCCCTGGTCGGGGTGCTCATGGCCGCCGGCAGCATGAACCTCGGGGTGATCGTGCATCATCAGCAGGGCGGGTTTCTCGCCTGGAACTGGTTCTGGCTGTTCCCTCTTTTCGTGGTCTATCTGATTGCCGGGGTCGCCGAGACCAACCGTGCGCCGTTTGACGTCGCGGAGGGCGAGTCGGAGATCGTGGCCGGCTTCCACGTGGAGTATTCGGGCATCGCCTTCGCGCTGTTCTTCCTGGCCGAATACGCCAACATGATTCTGATCTCGACGCTGACCGCGGTCTTTTTCTTCGGCGGCTGGCTGTCGCCCTTTGCCGGCTATCCGCTGCTCGGCAGCACGATGCTCGCCGATCCGAGCTTCTTCTGGCTCGGCCTGAAGGTGTTTGTGTTCCTGTTCCTGTTCCTGTGGTTCCGCGCGACCTTTCCGCGCTATCGCTACGATCAGATCATGCGACTCGGTTGGAAGGCGCTGATTCCCGTGACGCTGGTGTGGATTGGCGTGGAGATGGCGATGGCTGCCATCCACATCGGACCGTGGGCCCGGCCCTGGTTCCATTGAAGGAGGAGGCAATGGCCAATCCGCTGAAGACTTTTCTGCTGCCGGAACTCCTCAAGGGGATGTCCGTCACCGCGCGTACCTTCTTCACGCGCAAATACACGCTGAATTATCCCGAGGAAAAGGCACCCCAATCTCCGCGCTTTCGCGGACTGCATGCACTACGCCGTTATGCGAACGGTGAGGAGCGCTGCATCGCCTGTAAGCTGTGTGAGACGACCTGTCCGGCCACCTGCATCACGATCGATTCGGACGTGTCCGCGGACGGCACTCGGCGAACCACGCGCTACGACATCGACCTGTTCAAGTGCATCTACTGCGGCTTCTGCGAGGAAGCCTGCCCGGTCGATGCGATCGTGCTCACGCGCATTCACGAGTACCACATGGAAGAGCGTGGCGAGAACATCATGAACAAGGACAAGCTCCTTGCCGTGGGCGAGCGCTACGAGACCCTGATCGCCGCCGACAAGGCGGCCGATGCGCCCTACCGATGAGGTCGAGGCCGTGCTAGTACTGATACTGTTCTACCTGTTTGCCACGCTGCTGGTGGCCGGTGCGCTCGGCGTGATCACCGCGCGCAACCCGGTCTACTCCGTGCTGTTCCTGGTGTTCTCGTTCGTCAATTCGGCGGCCATCTGGCTGCTCGTCGAGGCGGAGTTCCTCGCTATCGTGCTGGTGCTGGTCTACGTCGGCGCGGTCATGGTGCTGTTTCTGTTCGTGGTGATGATGCTCGACATCAATCTGGCGGAGTTGAAGCGGGGCTTCACGCGCTTTGCGTGGCTCGGCTGGCTCACCGCGCTGGCGGTGATCGCAGAGATCGTCGGGGTAATCTGGCAGCACGGCCTCGGCGGGGTCGACGTCAGCCGGGGCTTTCTCAGCGAGCCGGCCAACTACAGCAACACCCTTGAGCTCGGCCAGGTTCTCTACACGCGCTACGCCTACCCGTTCGAGCTCGCCGCGGTGCTGTTGGTTGTGGCGATCGTGGCGGCCATCGCCCTCACTCTGCGCCGACGTCCGGGTCAGAAGGTGCAGGACGTGTCGCGCCAGGTGGCGGTGCGCGCCGATGAGCGGTTGCGGGTGGTGAAAGTCGCCGCGGAGAAGCGCCCATGATCACACTTGCCGATATGCTGACGCTGTCGGGAATTTTGTTCGCATTGGCGGTCGCCGGCATCTTTCTGAACCGCAAAAACGTCATCCTGCTGCTGATGTGCGTGGAGTTGCTGCTGCTCGCAGCCAACTTCAATTTCATCGCCTTCTCGCGCATGCTCGGTGACCTCACCGGCCAGGTGTTCGTGTTTTTCGTGCTCACCGTGGCCGCAGCCGAGTCGGCCATTGGACTGGCGATCCTCGTGGTGCTGTTCCGTGAGCGGCGCAGCATCAACGTCGAAGATCTGAACACTCTCAAGGGCTGAGGCTGCATGAATCCGCATCTGCTGATCGCCATTCCGCTTGCGCCGCTCATCGCGGCCGTGATTGCGGGCCTGTTCGGCAACCGCATCGGCCGGATTGCCTCGCACACGATCACGATCGCCGGCGTCGCGCTCGCCTGTGGCCTCTCGCTGTACGTGCTGAAGCAGCTGTACTGGGGCGGCGCCAGTACGTTCAACGGCCCGGTGTATACCTGGCTGGTGAGCGACGGGGTGCACATCCAGGTCGGGTTCCTCATCGATCGGCTCACCGTGCTCATGATGTCGGTGGTCACGTTCGTATCGCTGTGCGTGCACGTGTACACCATCGGCTACATGAGTGACGATCCGGGCTATACCCGTTTCTTCAGCTACATCTCGCTGTTCACCTTCGCGATGCTGATGCTCGTGATGGCAAACAACTTCATGCAGCTGTTCTTCGGCTGGGAAGCGGTGGGCGTGGTGTCCTACCTGCTGATCGGTTTCTGGTACACGCGTCCAAGCGCGATCTTCGCGAACATGAAGGCGTTCATCGTCAACCGGGTGGGTGACTTCGGCTTCGTGATCGGTATCGCTGCATTGTTCTCGTTTACGCACTCGCTGTCCTACACCACGGCATTTGCAGCCGCTCCGCAGCTGGCGCAGCAGACCTTGCCGGTGTTCGGCGGCGTCAATGCCCTGACGCTGATCTGCGTGTGTCTGTTCATCGGCGCGATGGGCAAGAGCGCGCAGGTTCCGCTGCATGTCTGGCTGCCCGACTCGATGGAAGGCCCGACGCCGATCTCGGCCCTGATCCACGCCGCGACCATGGTGACGGCGGGCATTTTCATGGTCGCGCGCATGTCGCCGCTGTTTGAGCATTCGGATGCGGCACTGTCGTTCGTGCTGGTGATCGGCGCGACCACAGCTTTCTTCATGGGGCTGCTCGGTGTGGTGAACAACGACATCAAGCGGGTCATCGCCTACTCGACGCTCTCGCAGCTCGGCTATATGACCGCCGCGCTCGGCGCCTCGGCCTACAGCGCGGCGATCTACCATCTGATGACGCACGCCTTCTTCAAGGCGTTGCTGTTCCTCGCCGCCGGCTCGGTCATCATCGGCATGCACCACGAGCAGGACATGCGCAAGATGGGCGGGCTCGGCAAGTACATGCCGATTACCGCCATCACCTGCTGGATCGGCGGTCTGGCGCTGGTTGCGACGCCGTTCTTTTCGGGCTTTTACTCCAAAGACGCCATCATCGAAGCGGTCGGCATGACGCACCGTTGGGGCGCCACCTACGCATACTGGTGCGTGCTGCTCGGCTCGTTCATCACCTCGCTCTACACGTTCCGCCTGCTGTTCATGACGTTCCACGGCGAGGAGCGCTTCCGCCATGCACAGGCCGGTCACGGGCACGATGCCCATGGGCACGATGCACACGGAGGGCACGGGGTACACGAGCCGCATGAGAGCCCCTGGGTGGTGACGGTGCCGCTGATTGCGCTCGCCATTCCATCCCTGCTCATCGGCTACTTCACGGTCGGCAAGGTGCTTTACGGCTCATATTTCGGCAACGCCATCCAGGTGCTGCCGTCGCACGATGTTATCGCCCGCATGGCTGCGGACTACCATGGGCCGATCGAGCTCGCGCTGGGCGGGTTCCTCGGTGCGCCGTTCTGGCTGGCGCTGGCGGGGTTCTTCACCGCCTGGTTGTTCGTGCTCAAGCGCCCGGATCTGGCCGATGCCGCGGCGGTTAAATTCGCCTGGCTGAAGCGCATCCTCGATCAGAAATTCTACTTCGACTGGTTCAACGAGCAGGTCATCGCACGGCTCAGCCGGGCTCTTGGCACCGGACTGTGGAAAGCGGGCGACCAAACGTTGATCGACGGGGCCCTGGTCAATGGCACCGCCGCATCAGTCGGCTGGTTCGGCGGTGTGGTGCGGCGGGTACAGAGCGGCTATCTGTACTCGTACGCCTTCTGGATCGTGATCGGTCTGGCGGCGCTGCTGGGCTGGTTCCTGGTCCACGCGTAAGCGCACGCAGAGCATTTCGGAGAAAGCACAAGAATGCACGACCACCTGCTGTCCCTGCTGATCTGGCTGCCCATTGCGGCCGGCATCGTGGTGCTGCTGCTCGGGGAGCGCAATATCGGCGCTGGCCGTTGGCTGTCGCTCATCGCCTCGCTTGCGGCGCTCGCACTGTGCGTGCCGCTGATGATGGATTTCAATACGCACACGGCGGCGTTCCAATTCGTCGAGAGCGCCCCATGGATTCCGCGCTTTCACGCCAACTATGCGCTCGGGGTCGATGGCATCTCGATGCCGCTGATCGTGCTCACCGCGCTGATGACGGTGCCGGTGGTGATCGCCGGCTGGAACGTGATCACCAAGCGTCCGGCGCAGTACTACGCGGCCTTCCTGATCATGGAGGGTCTGATGGTCGGGGTGTTCTCGGCCACCGACGCGCTGCTGTTCTATTTTTTCTGGGAAGCGATGCTGATCCCGATGTTCCTCATCATCGGCATCTGGGGTGGCCCGCGGCGCGTGTACGCGACCATCAAGTTCTTCCTCTATACGTTCCTCGGCTCGGTGTTCATGCTGGCGGCCCTGATCTACATGTACGTCAAGTCCGGCAGCTATTCGATCGCGAGCTTCCAGTCTTTGCCGCTGACTCTCACCGAGCAGCGCTGGATCTTCGCCGCCTTCATGCTCGCATTTGCGGTGAAGGTGCCGATGTGGCCGGTGCACACCTGGTTGCCGGACGCGCACGTCGAGGCGCCCACCGGCGGCTCGGTGATTCTGGCGGCCATCATGCTGAAGATGGGCGGCTACGGATTCCTGCGCTTCAGTCTGCCGATCGTTCCGGACGCCTGCCGGCAGCTCGACGCGCTGGTCATCACGCTCTCGCTGATCGCGGTGATCTACATCGGCTTCGTCGCGCTCGTGCAGCAGGACATGAAGAAGCTCATCGCGTACTCCTCGATCGCGCACATGGGCTTCGTCACGCTGGGTGCGTTTCTCATCTACGCGATCGTGCGCAGCACCGGCGCAACCCAGGGTGCGGGCATGGGCATGGACGGCGCGATGGTGCAGATGATCTCCCACGGCCTGATCTCCGGGGCGCTGTTCCTGTGCGTCGGGGTGCTCTACGACCGGATGCACAGCCGGCAGATCGCAGACTACGGCGGCGTGATCAACACCATGCCGGTGTTCGCCGGTTTCATGGTGCTCTTTGCGCTGGCGAATACGGGCTTGCCCGGCACCTCGGGATTCGTCGGGGAGTTCCTGGTGATCCTGGCGAGTTTCAAGGCGAGCTTCTGGTATTCGGCGCTCGCGGCCGTGACCCTCATCCTCGGGGCCGCCTACACGCTCTGGCTCGTCAAGCGCGTGGTGTTCGGACCGGTGGCCAATGACCACGTGGCCCACCTGAGCGATCTCAATGGCCGGGAATTCCTGATCCTCGGCGCGCTCGCGCTGGCGGTGCTGGTGCTCGGCATCTGGCCCGAGCCGCTGCTGAAGGTCATGGAGCCCTCGATCCAGCACCTGGTCACCCAGGCCGCTGCCACCAAGATTCCGGTGTAGACGCGATGCCCGAACCGATGATGAACCTGCATGTCATGGCCGCCGCGAGTCCGGAGATCTATCTCACCGCGGCGATCTGCGTCGTCTTGCTGTTCGAGGCGTTCGTCGGCAGCAAGCGCCCCGGCGCGACCGGTACGCTGACGCTGCTGATGCTGGTGATCGGCGCGGCGGTCACGGTTGCATTTGCGGACGTGACGCAACGCACGGTGCTGTTCGACGGCAACTACATCGCCGATCCTCTCGCGTACGTGCTGAAGCTGGCTGCGTTCCTCGCGGTGGCGGTATCGCTGCTCTACTCGCGGGCCTATCTGCAGAACCGGGACATTCTCAAGGGCGAGTACTACGTGCTCGCACTCTCGGCGCTGCTCGGCATTTTCGTGTTGATCTCGGCCAACAGCCTGCTCACGGTATATCTCGGCGTCGAGCTGCTCGCTCTGTCGGTGTACGCCATGGTGGCGTTTGACCGCGAGTCTGGCGTCGCGGCCGAGGCGGCGATGAAGTACTTCGTGCTGGGTGCGATCGCCTCCGGAATGCTGCTCTACGGCATGTCCATCATCTACGGACTGACCGGGACGCTCAGCCTGGATGGAATCGCCGTCGCCCTGAGCGCGCCGAACAACCTCGGGGTGATCCTGGGGCTGACCTTCGTCGTGGTGGCGGTGGCATTCAAGATGGGCGCGGTGCCGTTTCACATGTGGTTGCCGGATGTTTACGAGGGAGCGCCCACGAGCGTCACGCTGTTCATCGGCACGGCGCCCAAGATCGCCTACTTCGCGCTGGCACTGCGTCTCTTGGCGCATGGACTGGCCGGCGTCTCGGTCGATTGGACGGCCATGCTGACCCCGCTGGCGGTGCTGACCCTGGTCATCGGTAATACCGTGGCCATCGCGCAGAGCAACCTCAAGCGTATGCTGGCGTATTCCACGATCGCCAACGTGGGGTTCATTCTGCTGGGATTCGTTGCCGGTACACCGAGCGGCTACACCGCAGCGCTCTATTACACGCTCGTCTACATCCTCGTCGCGCTCGGCTCCTTCGGCGTGATCATTCTCGCCAGCCGCAAGGGCTTCGAGGCTGATCGGCTTGAGGACTACAAGGGGCTGTACCGCCGTGACCCGCTGCTCGCGCTTGCCATGGCGATGATGATGTTCTCCACCGCGGGTGTGCCGCCCTTCGTTGGCTTTTGGGCGAAGCTCAGAATCTTCCAGGCTTTGTGGGAGACTCACCACCTGTGGCTGGTGGTGATCGCGGCGGCCATGTCGGTTGTCGGGGCGTTTTACTATCTGCGGGTGGTGAAGCTCATGTACTTCGATGAGGCGCCCGAGACGCTGCCGGAAACGGCTGGTTCCTTCGGCGTGCGCCTGACGCTCGGCCTCAATGCTGCAGCCGTGTTCGTGCTCGGCGTGCTGCCGGCACCGCTGCTCGATCTGTGCACCCGCGTCATCCACTGACGCGGACGGAGCCCAGGCGGGGCGGTGGGCGCCGTTAGGACGGCTTCGAAGGCGGCTTCTTGCGGCGCATGATCAGGCGCGCGGCGAGCAGTAGAACTACGATGTTGAGCACCCACCACGCCCCGTAGCCGTGCTGCTCGAGCGTGGCGAGGCGGTCGGGTCGCTTCGGCAGGGTCACCGTGCCAGTGAGCAATTCGTGGATGCCATCGTGCGCAACCACCAGCTGCAGCGTATGCACGCCCCCGGCCAGACCGTGAGTCGATAGCACGTAGGCCGAGCCCTCGGAGGCGATCGGGCGGGGATGACCGTCGATTTCGGCACTGACGTTGCCGGCGCCCGAGATCGGAGCATGATCGGCATTGCGTGCAATGTGCAGCACAATCTCGTGCGGCTGGACGCGGGCATCCAGCACCAGCATGGCGGAACTGGCGATCTGCACCTCGGGGGCGGGCGGCGCGGCCGCGGCCATGACCGGTGCAAGCAGCACGGCGCAGGCGGTGAGCACGCGAAGGGGGCGGCGTAGGCGCATCAATCCTCCAGTTGAAGAAAGCGCTCGAGCGTTTCCATGCCGGTGAGAAAGCCGGTCAACTGCTCACCCGAGAGACACGCGAGCAGGCTCGCCTCGCGCTCGAGCGCGAGCGGCACGAGCTCGCTATAGAGGCGCCGCCCGCTCTTGGTGAGTCGCACCTGGCGCTCGCGGCGATCTGCGGTGCTTGAGCCACGCTCGATGAGCTGTCGCGCCTCGAGCTGCGCCACGGCGCGGCTGACGCGGGTCTTGTGCATGCGGGTGCTGGCGGCGATGTACTGGGCTGTGCACTCGTGCTGGGAGCCGACGGTGGCCATGACCCGCCACTGCGGAATGTCCAGGCCGAAGCGCGTCTCGTAGACGGCCGCAAGGTACTCACTGACCCCGGTGGCAAGCCGATTTAGGCGAAAGGGCACGAAGGCCGTGAGCTCGAGCAGACGCTCGGGCGTCGGATGAACAGTCACGGACAGCTCTCCCATTCAGTTGCGCGCGCAACCATTTGTGTCATCATAGGGCTAAAGCATACCGGGAGTTCGCCATGCGCTCCGCATCCGAATCGGCCCCCGCCGCGGCGGCTCAACCGCTCGAGTACCTCTGCGGCTTCGGCAATCACTTCGCCACCGAGGCGCTGCCCGGGGCGCTGCCCGCGGGGCGCAACTCGCCGCAGCACTGCCCGTACGGCCTGTACGCTGAGCAACTCTCCGGCACGGCCTTCACCGCACCTCGACACGCGAATCGGCGCACCTGGCTCTACCGCATCCGTCCGGCGGTGCTCAGCGAGGCGTTTCGACCGCTCGAGCACCCGGGGGTGCTCGCCCACTTTACCGATCTGCCCGTCCCGCCCGATCCATTGCGCTGGAGCGCACTGCCGCTGCCGCAGGCGCCCACCGATTTTCTCGACGGCCTGCTCGTGGTTGGTGGCGCCGGCTCGAGCGATGCGCACGGCGGCTGTGCGATCTACTGGTATCGGGCGAACCGGTCGATGCAGGAGCGCTTCTTTTACGATGCTGACGGGGAATTGCTCATCGTGCCGCAGCTCGGCCGGCTGCGCCTCGCCAGCGAACTCGGGCTACTCGAGCTCGAGCCGCAGGAGATCGCGGTGGTCCCGCGCGGCGTGCGCTTTCGTGTCGAATTGCTCGATCCCGAGGCGCGCGGCTATGTGTGCGAGAATTTCGGTGCGCCGCTGAAGCTGCCCGATCTGGGGCCGATCGGTTCGAACGGCCTTGCCAACGCCCGCGATTTTCTCACTCCGGTCGCCTGGTACGAGGATCGCAGCGGCCCGATGGAGCTGGTGGCCAAATGCGGCGGTGCGTTGTGGCATGCAGCGCTCGATCACTCCCCGCTCGATGTGGTCGCCTGGCACGGCAATCACGTGCCCTACAAGTACGATTTACGTCGCTTCAACACCATCGGCTCGGTGAGCTACGACCACCCGGATCCCTCGATCTTTCTGGTACTGCACTCGGTGAGCGACACCCCTGGGATCGATGCCCTGGATTTCGTGATCTTCCCACCGCGCTGGTTGGTGATGCAGGACACGTTCCGTCCGCCCTGGTTTCACCGTAATGTGGCGAGCGAATTCATGGGGCTCATTCACGGACGCTACGACGCCAAGGCTCACGGCTTCGAACCCGGCGGCGCATCGCTGCACAATGGTATGACCGGGCACGGTCCGGATGCCGCAACCTTCGAGCGTGCGCGCAGCGCCGACACCGGTGTGCCAGAGCACATCACCGATACCATGGCCTTCATGTTCGAGACTCGCGCTCTGATCCGCCCGGCGCCGCACGCGCTCGCGCTGCCGCAACGTCAGCATGACTATGCCCGCTGTTGGCAGGGTCTGGCCAAGCGCTTCACGCCGCACGCGCGCGATGCGCGTTGAGCGACCCATGCGCCAGATCGATGCAACTCATGACCCGCAGCTCTGCAGCTGGGTGCCGTCGGCAAACCGGCCCGGCAGCGACTTCCCGCTGCAGAACCTGCCGTTCGCCGTGTTTCGCCGCGCCGGCAGTGGCGAGGCACTGCGTTGCGGAGTCGGGATCGGGGATGAAATTCTCGATCTCACCGCGCTCGGTGCGGCCGCACCGAGCGCCGATGCGATCGCTGCGGGGCTGGCGGCGTGTGCAACGCCGCAGCTCAACGCACTGCTGAGGCTCGGTCCGCCGGTCTGGCGTGCGCTGCGGCAGGCGCTCTCGGAGCTGTTGCGCGCCGGCTCCCCGCACGCCTCGAGGCTGGCCTCGGCGCTCGTCCCGCAGAGTCAGGCGGAGTTCGCACTGCCGGCGCATATCGGTGATTACACCGACTTTTACACCTCGATCCATCACGCCACGGCAGTGGGTCGGCTGCTGCGGCCCGAACAGCCGCTGCTGCCCAACTACAAGTGGGTGCCGATTGCCTATCATGGGCGTGCCTCCTCGATCGTCGTCAGCGACCAGCCGGTGCGTCGGCCGCAGGGTCAGCTGATGGCGCGCGGCGCCGAGCGACCGGTGCTTGCGCCGACTGCGCGGTTGGATTACGAACTTGAGCTCGGCGTGCTGATCGGTCCGGGCAACTCCCGGGGCGAGCCGATCGCGATCGATCGGGCCGAGGAGCATGTGTTCGGCCTGTGTCTGCTGAACGACTGGTCGGCGCGCGACATCCAGGCATGGGAGTACCAGCCGCTTGGGCCGTTCCTCGCCAAGAACTTCGCCACGACGATCTCCCCGTGGGTGGTTACGCTCGAGGCGCTCGCGCCGTTTCGCTCGCCGTGGCGGCGCGCGCCCGAGGATCCGGCGCCGCTGCCGTATCTCGACGGAGCGGCGCTGCGCGCCGCCGGCTCGCTCGAGATCGAACTGGAGGTGGCGCTGCAGTCAGCCACCATGCGCGAGCGCGGCCTGCCGCCGCAACGACTCGGGCAGAGCAATTTTCGCGACAGCTACTGGTCGATCGCGCAGATGCTCGCCCATCACACGGTCAACGGCTGCAATCTCGAGCCGGGCGATCTGCTCGGCACCGGGACCCAATCGGGCCCGCTGCCCGGGCAGTGCGGCTCACTGCTCGAGCTCACCGGCGGCGGTGCTCGGGCGCTGAGGCTGACAAGCGGCGAGCAGCGCACGTTTCTCGCCGACGGCGACCGGGTGATTCTCAGAGGCTGGTGCGAGCGGCCGGGTTGCCGGCGGATCGGCTTCGGAGAGGCCGCCGGCACCGTGGTGCCGGCGGCTTGACGCGCGCCGCGTCAGTGTCCGATGCGTCGACTGATGCGATTCTCCCGGCGGTTCAGTTGCAGCCGTTGACGAGGCGTGATGTAGCCCCCGTTGCGCCTCGACATGCGCCGCTCGGCCATGCGCGTGCGCCAGTCCGCTCGATGCAGTTGAGCGGCCTGCCGGCGCGTCAACTCTCCTTGGCGGACCTGCTGGCGAATGCGGCGGTTCTGTTGCGCCAGCCGGTTGTTGACTTGCTCACGGCGCGGGTGATGAGCCTGCCAGGGGGTGTCGGCGCGAGCCGGCGTCGCGCTCAGGCCGATCAGGGCGAGCAGCGCCGCTGCGCTGAGCAGACGGATGGACAATGTCATGAGACCTCCTCGAGTATTCAAGTGCGTCGGGAATTGCGAGCGGCGCTCGTGCCGCTAACGGGTTGGAACGTGCGCACGTGCTCGGGGTTGACCGTATCGTCCCCACCAGGTGCACGCCGCGCTCTCTCGGCAGAGTGACCTGCGCGTGCCCTGTTCGCAGGAGGGATGGCGCCAGGATGGGGGGAGCGCGCTGCGCAGAACGGCGGGCCTGCGCTCGCGATGGGGCGGTTTCAAGCTATACTGCGTTGCGCGTGCCTTGACTCAGCGGTACGGTGCGCCGGTACAGTTAAAGAAAACGTTACACGCAACACCATGGGCAATGTCCTTATCCATGAGTCGCGGCGAATTGTGTTGCCGTTCGATACCCTCGTCGAGGCGCTGATCGAACTGGAAGTCAAGCACGGCCGTTGGCCAGCCAATGCCACCGTCACGGCTGTGACGGTCGAGAACGGCACGCAGGAAGAGGGGCAAGATGCCGCGCGCAGCATCGTGCTGTCCATTCGGCCGCCGCGAGAAACGGCCACGGTGGAGCGTATCTACACGTTGCCGCTGATCGGTGCCGCGATCGTCAATTACTGCCTGACCATGCGTGTGCCGATGCCACGCAGTTCCACCAAGACGATTCAGATCCTCCCCGAGGGCGTTGCATTGCTGCTCGAGAACACGCTGATGCTGCAGCGGCGCCATCCCGAGCCGCCACCGGTAAAGATCAATCCCGCTCCGGCCGCCGCCCCGATTGATGCGGGGCAGGAGGGGGCGCCGTCCGAGGCAGCCGCCGGTGTAGCTGCCGCGGCGGGGGCGGGCGCAGAGCTGAGCGATGCCGCAGCGCAGCCGCAGCCCCTGGCCCCAGCAGGCTAGCTGCTGCGGGACGGTCATCCTTCGCGGGTTTCGCGCGCTATGCTATGCAGGGTTTGAACGGGGCGCTCACCGGAGGGTCTAATGTTTAGGCTCGCAGTGTGCCGATCGGTACGCTAGCTCGATTGCGCCGCAGAGGAGGACATCATGTTCAATGACCGCCTAGCCAGGATGCGCTGCGCGATGGGCCTGTCCCGATGGTCTGCATCCGCGACTTACGCGCGTTCCAGTGCCGTAATCTCTCTCGGTGCGGCACGTATCGGGGGCTGTCTGGTGCTGGCGGCGGCCCTCGTGCTGTGCCTGCTGCCCGCCGTGGCCTCTGCAGACCCTCCCCATGGCCGGGCCTTCCAGGGACATTTTGCCGAGGACCACGGTCCGCGCGCAGAAGCGCACTTCGGCGGACCGCGCTGGCATGCCGGTGACGGTGGGTGGCACCGGGGCGGCGACTGGCATGGAGGCGGCGATCGCTGGCATGGAGGCCGCGGCGACTGGCATGGAGACGGCGAGCGCTGGCATGCCGGCTGGGAAGGCCGTCGCTGGGGCGGGGATGATTGGGATCATCGCGACTGGGACGGTGCACTGTGGCTCGGCGGTTACTGGGGCGGACGGTATTGGCCGCCCGTCGATTACGGCTGGAGCTATCCCTGGTTCATGGCGAGCATTCCGTTCGGCGCGATGAGCATCAGCTTCGGCGGTGTGCCGTATTACTACATCAATCATGTCTACTACGCCTGGAATCCCTACTACGACGGCTATGTGGTCACTGATCCACCGCCGGTGGCGGGTGTCCCGGCCGCTGCGCCGCCGCCTGGATCAGCTCCGGTGGCCGGCGGACGCGGGGTGCTTGCGCTGCGGGTGACGCCGCTGAAGGGCCAGGATGCTCAACAGACGGCGAACGACCGCTACGCATGCAATACCTGGGCAGTGGCACAGAGTGGCTTCGATCCGCTCAACGCACAGCAGGATGCACAGGCCTCGCCGCAGATGCGCGGTGACTACCGCCGGGCGTTCACGGCGTGTCTGCACGCTCGCGGTTACAGCGTGCACTAGTGTAGCGGGCCGTTGCCGGAGCGCTCTGTTCTATGCCCGGGACATCGGCGACAATGGCCGGATGCTCCCGGCCGACACGCTTCATCCCGCCGCCTCGAGTCCTGCCGGCTTTGCGGCCGGCACCGGCCCGTCCATTCTCATCTGCCGCCCCAACACACGCCTCGGCAACACGCTGCTGCTGACGCCGCTGGTCGAGGAACTGCAGAACATGCTGCCGAGAGCGCGGATCGAGATTCTCTCGGCGTGCCCGGCCGCCACTGAGGTTTTTCAGGGATTTACCGCCGTGCGCCGCGTGCACACGCTGCCATTTCGGGGCGTGCGCCATCCGTTGAGCTACCTGCATACGCTGTTCGGGGTCTGGCGGACCCGCTACGACATCATCATCGACCCGTGTCCGAACTCGTGGACGGCGCGCTTTCTCACCCGCTGGTTTGTGGCCGGGCTGAAGATCGGCTTTGCCATCCCGCGTAGGCACCAGGGCGTCGATGTCAGTGTTGCGTTCGAGGACGCGCCGCGTCACATGGGCGCTTATCCGGTCTATCTGGCGCGCCGTGCGTTGTTCAGACTCGACGCTGATTCCTCACGGGCTGACGAGGTGACGCTCAGCATCCGGCTGACTGCCGCCGAGCGGGCACGCGGCAAGGAGGCGCTGTGCGGGCTGCTCGCGCAGCAGGGCGGGCCGGTGATCGCGGTCGCAACCCACGCCACGGGCGCCAAGCGTTTCGCGACCGACTGGTGGCGGCGGCTGATCGGCGAGCTGCACACGCGTGTGCCTACTGCTCGATTCGTCGAGATCCGCCCGCCGTCTGGACAGGCGTCTTTGCCGGAGTTGCCCGGATATTCCTCGCCGCGGACCCGGGAGGTGGCCGCAGTGATCGATGCCGCCGAGTGCTTCGTGTGCGCCGACTCAGGTTTGATGCACCTTGGGGCCGCGACCGACACGCTGACGGTCGGATTGTTCAAAGTCACGCTGCCGCAGCTGTATGCGCCGCGCCGCGGGCGCAGCTGCGCGCTCACCGCGAGCGACGCGGCCCCGGAGACGACCGCAGCTCAAGTGGCGCAGCTGTTGGGTTGAGGAGGCACGATGCAGTTTCAGATCATTCCGGTGACCGCTTTCCGTCAGAACTGCTCGCTGCTCTGGGACGAGCAGGGCCGCGCCGCGCTCATCGATCCGGGCGGAGATCTCCCGCGGCTGCTCGAGCAGGTCGACCGTCGCGGCCTCACGTTGACCAAGATTCTGCTGACGCACGGTCATGTCGATCACTGTGCCGCCACCGCACAGCTCGCTCGCGAGCGACAGGTGCCGGTGGAGGGCCCTGAGCGCGCCGATCGCTTCTGGATCGAGTCGCTGCCGGCGGCAGCGGCACAGTTCGGTTTTCCGCCCGCCGAGCCGTTCGAGCCGGACCGGTGGCTCACGGATGGGGACACGGTGAGCCTCGGCGATGAGACGCTCGAGGTTCTGCACTGCCCGGGGCACACCCCGGGACATGTGGTGTTTTTTCACCGCGCGGGACGCTGCGCGTGGGTGGGCGATGTGCTGTTCGCCGGCTCGATCGGCCGCACTGATTTCCCGCGTGGCGACCACTCGGCGCTCATCCGCTCGATCCGGGAGCGGCTGTTTCCGCTCGGAGATGACGTACGCTTCGTGCCGGGACACGGCCCGATGTCGACCTTCGGCGCCGAGCGGCGCACCAATCCGTTCGTCGCGGACCAGTTGTTCGCCACGGCAGCCCCCTGAGGTGTCGGGCAAGGCGTGCCGAGGAGGATTTCCGGCCCGCGGACGTCTGTGTTGAAGTAGGGGTTTGAAAACCGCATGGCGCGCCGCCCGGGCGCCGTCTTTCGTTCACATAATGAGGTACACGACATGAGCGATACCCCGCCGCGGTGGGCCCAGCTGTTGCAGCGGGCCATGGATCAGCGCCTGGGCGTGGTGCCGATTCCGGTCGGTGTGCTGATGGCCCTGACCCTCCTTTACTTCGTGATGAGCGGCAAGGTCGATACCGGCCTGCCGATGATGATCGGCGTGACGGTGTTGCTGTCATTTCTCTGCGCGGCCATCGGCCAGGCGATCCCCGGGTTGCGCATGGTCGGTGGGGCCGTGATCGTGGCGACGTTTCTGCCCTCGGCGCTGGTGTACTACCACGTGCTGCCAACCAGCCTGGTGAGTGCCGTCAGCAGCTTCACCAAGGGATCCGATTACCTCTTCCTCTACATCGCGGCCATTATCGTCGGCAGCGTCTTCGGCATGGACCGCGGCGTGCTGATCCGCGGCTTCTTCAAGATCATTGCGCCACTTGCCGCCGGTACGGTCGCGGCGGTGATCGTGGGCACGGCGGTGGGCGCCGCGCTCGGTCTGGGCGTCCAGCATGCCTTGTTCTATGTCGTCCTGCCGGTGATGGCCGGTGGCGTGGGTGATGGTGCAGTGCCGCTGTCGCTCGGCTATGCGGGGGTACTGCACCTTGGCTTCGGAACCCAATTCGCGCTGATTCTGCCGCCGGTCATGATCGGCAGCTTCTTCGCGATCCTGCTCGCCGGTGGCTTGAATCTGCTCGGCAAGCGTCGCCCGGAACTCACCGGCGGCGGCCGGCTGCAGCCGGGGCAGCAGGATGATGAGTTTCTGCGCCGCGACACGCCGCCTGCGCATCTGGACGTGCTGAGCATCGCCGCCGGCGCGTTCACCGCGGTGACGCTGTTCCTGGTCGGCAAAATGGCCTATCAGGCCTGGAAGCTGCCCGCACCGGTGGTGATGCTGGTGCTGGCGGTGGCGATGAAGCTCGGCTGGGCGGTGACGCGGCGACTGGAACTCGGTGCCGATGCGGTGTTTCAGATGTTTGCCAAGGTCGGTACCTACCCGCTGCTGTTCATGGTCGGGGTGGCCTGGACGCCCTGGCAGAGCCTGCTCTCGGCGCTCGCGCTGGCGAATCTGGTGACGATCCTCGCCACGGTGGTGACGCTGGTCGGTGTGGGCTTTTGGGTCGGGCGCCTGGTGAAGCTCTACCCGGTCGAGGCCGCGATCGTGAACGCTACCCATGCCGGGCAGGGCGGCACCGGTGGGGTCGCGATCCTCACGGCGGCCGAGCGGATGGAGCTGATGCCCTTTGCGCAGATTGCCATCCGCATCGGCGGGGCGATCGTGGTGTCTGTGGCGCTGCTGGCGTTTGCCGGGCTGCGCTGAGCCGCACGGGTGTGCTAGCTTAAAGTTCGATGCAGCGCGCGTGGATGTTCGCCTCATGAGTGTACCGCCCGAGAAAGCCGAGCTCATCGCAGGCAAGGAGCTGGCGGCGCGCTTTTCGGCGCCACTGCGCAGCTATTTTTTGCGGCGGGTGCGGGACCGGGACAATGCAGAGGACCTCACCCAGGAGGTGCTGCTGCGGGTGATCCGGGCGGGGGAGAGTGAGGCCATTCAGCGGCCGGAAAGCTACGTCTTCAAGGTGGCGGCCAATCTGCTGAAGGACCTGCGGCGCAGCGCCGCGCGCCGCTCGAGTGTGATGGGTACCGCCGAGGAGGACGGCGAGGACGGGGTGCCGGAGGGGCTGATCGATGAGCGTTCGCCCGAGCGGGTCATGCTCGGGGAGGCCGATCTGGCCCAGGTCTTGCAAGCTCTAGGGGAGCTGAATGAGCTGACCCGCAACGTCTTCATCCTGTTCCGTCTCGAAAACATGAAGCAGAAGGACATCGCGGCGCTGTACGGCATCGCGCAAAGCACCGTGGAGAAGCACGTGATGCGCGCGATGCTCCATCTTGCGACCCGGTGCGGTGAGTCGCGATGAGTCGCGCCAGCCCCATTCCCGCGCGCAATCTCGAGGAGGCGGTTGCCTGGCGCATCCGGCTCACCGAATCGCCGGACCTGTTTCGCTCCGGCCTGTCGGCCTGGCTCGCCGAGGATCCATTCAACGAGCAGGCGTGGCGTGCGGTGCAGGACCCGTGGATGTTCCTCGGTGAGCAGGCGACCTCACCGAGCGTGGTGCGACTGCGCCGCGCAGCGCTGGTGCACGCCTACAACACACTGCGCAGTAACTGGCTGCGCGCCAAGCTGCGCCGCCCGCCGGTACGCCTCGGGGCGGCCGCGACACTGTTGATCGCGCTGACCGCCGGGCTGACGTGGTGGCACTTTCGCCCGGCGTATTACTCGACTGGGCCGGGCGAGCAGCGCACCATTCGTCTGCCGGACGGCTCCCGCGTGACCCTCGATGCCAGCAGCGAGGTCACCGTGCGCTACACCGCTGATGCGCGCACACTGGCGCTGGTGCGCGGCCAGGCTCGTTTCGACGTGGCGCATAATCCGCAGCGGCCGTTCACGGTCGCGGCGGACGGTCACAAGGTGGTGGCCACCGGCACGGCCTTCGATGTGAATCTCATCGGCTCGGAGCTGCAGGTGACGCTGCTCAAGGGGCATGTGGTGATTCTGCCCGCCGACGCCTCGGTCCGCCCCTTCGTGCCGGTCGGCATGCCCGGGGTCAGTCCCCATCTGGTCGATGTCGCCGTCACAGGCGTGCCGCCCGACTGGCAGCGCATTGCGCTCGACCCGGGTGAGCAGCTGGTCATCGCTGCGCATGCCCCGCCGCACGTCAGCCGCGTGAGCGTGCGCCGCGTGACCGCATGGCAGCGTGGGCAGCTGGTCTTCAAGAACGAGCCCCTCCAGCAGGTTCTCACGAGCATCAACCGATACATTCCCGAACCCATTGTCGCCGGCGATGCTCGCACGGCTGGCATGCGCATCAGCGGTGTCTACCAGGCGGGCGACGTCGATGGGTTCGTCAGCACCATCGTGCATTACTTGCCCGTCCGGGCCCGCGAACTCGAAAGCGGTTCGGTGGTGCTCACTTATCAGCCACCCCAGCCGAATGGCACCGAGGCGGGGCAGGGGCCGTAGCCGGTTGGCCGGCCAAGCGTTGTTTTTTTACAAAAATATGCTGCGGCGAGGAGGATTCGCCGCGTCGCGACGTCTTCCTCTCAGGATGGCTCGAGCTCCGTGCCGGGCCGGTTGTGTCCCGCGATCCACTTGGGGGGAACCATGTTCAAATCCGATTCATCGCCTGCCGCTTCGCGCGGCATGCAGCGCCCGGCAGTGGCCGGCGCTCAGCGCCACGGTGTGGTGCACAAGCCACTGCGACGGGCCGTATTCGCCACGGTCGCGAGCCTGATGGCCACCGCAGCGGCTGCTCACGGCCGGGTCTTTCACTTCGAAATCAACCACCAGTCCTTGTCCGAGGCACTGCAGACTTACGCGCAGATCTGCGGCAAAGACGTGATCTTCACGCAGTCGGTCGTGGCCGGCTCGCACGCGACCTCCCTGGTCGGAGATTTCACGGCCCAAGATGCGCTCAGCCGTCTGCTTGCCGGTACTCAGCTGGTCGTTAAGCGCTCGCCGTCGGGCGCGCTGATGATCCTCAAGCGCGGGGCCAACATCGCCAGTGTGAGCAGCGACCCGCCCGCAGGCGCTGGCACCGTCGCCGCCAACGATCCGCCCGCCGATCCCCCGGCTGCCGATGCGACCAGCCAGACCGTGCCGCAACCGGCGGCCGCCGCCGCTGCGGCGCCACAGGGCAATCTCGGCGAGGTCATCGTGACCGGCAGCCTCATTGCCAGCCGCAGCTACACCTCTTCGAGTCCTCTGGTGACGGTCGGAGCCGGACAGATCACCTCTGCCGGCCAGGTGTCCCTCGACACCGCGCTCGGTCAGATGCCGCAGTTCGCCGCCGGTCAGGGTCAGACGGAGGTGGGTGACGTGCAGGGCGCGACCGGCTTCCAGGGCGGTCAGTCCTATGCCGACCTGCGCGGACTGGGAGCCGAGCGTACGCTGGTGCTGCTCGACGGCCAGCGTCTGGTGCCGACCAGCCCGGCCGGCTCAGTGGACTTGAACGTCATTCCGATGGCGCTCATCAAGAGCGTGGACGTGATCACCGGCGGTGCCTCGGCGGTGTACGGCTCCGATGCCATCGCGGGCGTGGTCAATTTCCGTTTGCGTCAGCATTTCAGCGGCATCCAGCTCTCCTATCAGCATGGCGCCTCCACCCACGGTTACGGCAAGGAGGACAGCTTCAGCGTCCTGATGGGCGGCAATTTCGCGCATCACAAGGGCAACGCCGTCGTTGACATGGAATACAACGAGCGCGGAGGGGTCACCGGCAGTCAGCTGGCATTCTTCAACAGCCCCCAGTTCGCGCGCACGGTGCCGTTCCCGCCCGAAGGCCGCTTCCAGCTCGGCGGGGTGCCGATTGCCGCGGTCAACGGGGTTCTTGCGCAGTATCCCGGTACGACGCCACTCAGCGGTACTGGCACGTATCCGGGATTTTTCGGCGTCAACAACGACGGCTCGATCTTCACGACCGGCGATGCGCCGAACTGTGTGCAGAATTACCGGCCGACGGGCCATACGCTCGGTCTCGCCATCAGTCCGAACTGTCAGCAGATCGTGGCTCAGCTCGGGCCCTATTTTGCTGCGCAGGTGCCTTCGCGCCGCTACAACCTGTTCGCACACGTGACGTATAACGTCAACGACAACCTGCAGGCGTACGGCCAGATCAACTTCATGCACTCGACCGCGCAGGATCTGCAGGGTGGTGCATTCTTCAACGGTAACCCCAAGCCCCTGCTGGTTCCGCTGAACAATCCGTTCGTCCAGAACAACGCCTCGCTGCAGACGCTTATCAACGCTCAGACCACGCCGAGCACCGGACCTCTGGTGGTCGAGCAGTGGGCGACCATGCTTGGGCCGCGTATCGAGCAGTTCGATTACAACGACTACCAGTTCACTGCGGGTCTTAAGGGCGGAATCGGTTCGACCAGCCTCGTCTGGAACGTGTTCGGATCCTACGGCGAGACGAACTTCAATAACTACGAGCAGAACACCATCAATCTCCCGGCGCTCGAGACCATCATGTATGGCACGGCGAACTACCAGGGAGGCGGTGGCAACAACTGCATCGGCTACGCGTGGAACCCCCTGGGCAACAACCCGATGAGCAAGGGTTGCTTGGAGTACGTCAACGGCACGGCCAAGAACATCAACGTGCTGAGTCAGAAGTACTTCGAGGGCGATCTCAGCGGCAACCTGTGGAGACTTCCGGAGGGTAATCTGAAGTTCGCGGTCGGCGCGGACTACCGGGGCGACAGCTTCAATTATCAGGCCTCCCCGCTGTTGAATCCGGCCGTCAATACGCTGCAGGCCTTCGCTCCGAATCTGCCGCAGCAGATCATCTCGCCGTCCTACGATCTGGCGGGATCGACCGGCGGCACGCAGAACGTCCGCGAGGTGTACATCGAGCTGCGCGCGCCGCTGCTGCGGAACAAGCCGTTCGCGAAGAACGTTACGGTGGATGTGGCCGGGCGTCACTCGCAGTACAACCTGTTCGGCGGTGCCAACACCTGGAAGGCCGATCTGCACTGGGAGGTCAATGATACTGTGACTTTCCGGGGCGGCTTTCAGCGCGCGTTCCGGGCGCCCAGCCTGCAGGATCTCTACAATCCGTCGATTCAGGCGCAGGTGCCGATTTCAGGCGATCCGTGCGATTACAACAGCAGCTTCCGGACCGGTCCGAATGCGGCGCAGGTGGCGGCGCTGTGTCAGGCACAGGGCGTGCCGGCCAATCTGCTCTCTTCGTACTCGTACGGCGAAGCCTCGGCGAACGGACTGTATGCGGGCAACACCCACCTCAAGCCCGAGGTGGCCGACACGTATACCGTTGGTTTCGTGTTGACGCCGCACTTCAACGGGGCGCTCGATCGCGATATCGGTGCGTCGGTGGACTACTACCACATCAAGATCAATGGTGCGGTCGGAGCCGTGACCGGCGATCTGGTGCTGCAGAGCTGCTTCAATGCGAATGGCGACAATCCAACCTATTCGGCTAACAACTACTTCTGCCAGCAGATCACGCGCGATCACACCAGCGGTGCAATCGCGACCCTGACGACTTTCGAGGAGAATATCGGCTCTTACACCACCGATGGTGTGGACATCGAGGCGCATTGGGGCTTCCCGCTGCGTGCGCTCGGACTGTCGCCGCGTGCCGGCAGGGTGCTGTTGCAGACCTACGTCTCGTTCCTGCGCTCGCTGCAGGTGGTGGGACTGGGGGCGCCGAGCGTCAACCTCGCTGGTTCGGTTGCCGATACGTACTCGGCTATCGCGGCGGACGGCGCCAGCATCTCTGATCTGTCCCATCCGAAGTGGAAGGCGAACACGATGCTCGGCTACGCCAACGGACCGGTCGGGGTGGCGCTGCATTGGCGGTTCATCTCCTCGATGCAGGACCTGATGGACGGGCTGAACAGCGGTGATGCCGGAATTCCGGCGTACAGCTACTTCGACTTGAACGGCCATTATCAGGTGAACTCGCACATCGATGTGACGGCGGGAATCACCAATCTGTTCGACAAGAAGGAGCCGTTCATCGCAGGCGCACCGTTGCTGACGGACGCAGCGACCTACGACATCCTGGGCCGCGAGTATTACGTCGGCGTGAAGGCGAACATCGACTGAGTGAGCTGACGTTGAGCTAGGGACGTGCCCCGGCTGTGCCTGCGCACAGCCGGGGCCGTCGAGTGAGTGCAGCTGGCACCCTGATCACGGGCCGGACCGGGCACGGAGGGCGCACCGGCATTGAGCATGCGTGTGCCTGGCGAACTTGCGCTAGACTCCGGCCGAACTTCCCGGCAGGGCGAGGCGACCGTGGCGGAGTGCCCAGGCCTTTCGGCCTGCATCATCACGTACAACGAACAGGATCGCATCGAGGCATGCGTGCGCTCGCTCGCGTTCTGCGAGGAGATCCTGGTGGTCGATTCGCACTCGAGCGACGGTACGCGCGAGCGGGCCGCGGCGCTCGGGGCACGGGTGATCGAGCGGGACTGGCCGGGGTATCGCTCGCAGAAGCAGTTCGCCGTCGATGCTGCCCGGTACGATTGGGTTTTGTGTCTCGATGCCGATGAGCGGGTGAGCCCGGCATTGCGTGCGCAGATCGAGCAACTGCGGGCGAGCGGCTTTGCCGGGCTCGCCGGCGCCTCGCTGCCGCGCATGAGCGAGTATTTCGGGCGCTTTCTGCGCCATGGCAACGCCTATCCAGACCGATTGGTGCGACTGTTCGACCGCCGGCGCGGCCGCTGGGTGGGTGAGGAGATCCACGAGAACACACGCGTCGAGGGTCGCATCGTGCGGCTGCGCGGACCGCTCGAGCATCATCCGTACCGCAGTCTTGGCGATCATCACCGACGAATGCAACGTTACGCGGAACTGATGGCGAGCGCGCTCTACGCACGGGGCAGGCGTTGCGGCCTCGGGCCGGTACTGTTCAATCCGGCGTGGCGGTTCGTGCGCGGCTATGGTCTGCGGCTCGGCTTTCTCGATGGCTGGCGCGGCCTGGTGTTCGCGCTCGTCGAGTCCAATTATGTACGGCGCAAATATTTGCACCTGTACATCCTCAGCCGCGGCCTGGCGAGCTGAGCGGTCGGTTCAGCTCGCTCCTCCGTGTCGCTGCCGAGCGGCGCGCACCCTGCGGATCAGGCGCGGCAGCAGCGCTGCGCAGGCGAGCAGTGCGAGCGCGAGCAGCCCCTTTTTGATCATGTCGGCATTGCCGGCGAGTGCCGCGCGGCCGGCGTAACCGAGGTACGTGTAGGCGAGGGTGCCGGGCAGCATCGCCAGGTACGAGGCGATGACGTAGCGGGACAGTCGCACCCGCGTGAGCCCGAGCGCGTAATTGAGCAGGTTGAAGGGAATGAGCGGCACGAGGCGCACGAAAGCGACGAAGCGCCAGTCCTCGCGCTCGACCCCCTCGACGAGCTGCCCGGCGCGCTCGCCCAAGCGGGCCCGTACCCAGTCTGCCGCCAGATAGCGCGCGACGAGAAAGGCGCCCGTCGCCCCGAGCGTGGCGCCGGTGAGATTGTAGAACGTGCCGGCCACCGGTCCGAACAATGCGCCACCGGCCAGCGTCAGTACCGTTCCGGGCAGCAAGGCCACCGTGGCCGCTGCATAGATGGCCATGAACGCGAGCGCTCCCCACGCGCCGGCGCGGTGCACCGCCGCGCCGAGCGCGCGGGCATCGAACTCGTGGCGATGCAGGAACGCCCAGACGGCTGCGGCCGCAAGCACGCCGAGCAGGGCCAGGCGCAGCAGATTGGCGCGAGTCATCGGTGCGGCTCCGTGCAGTGCGTGCCGGCAGGGCTGTGTCTTGCGGCGTGAACCGGGAGCAAAGCGGCGGGCCGCGCGCCGTGCGGCGCACGCGGCGAGCACCAGCTCAGGATTCGGTTGCGCAAGGGATCACTCCGCTCAGTTCGCCGCGCAAGTCCGGCGCAGCCGATCATAGGCTTGCGCAGCGAGTCCGTCACCCGCCGCCGGGACGGCACCTTGGGGCCCCGGGGGACGACAGCGACCTCGATCCGTCATAATTGCACGCTAAGCTCACCCGCCAAGCCGCGACCCTCGGGCGCTTGCGAATTCGACTCACCTCTTGCAGTGCAGGAATACCTCATGCGTCTGATTAAGAACATGCTGCCGGTACTACTCCTCGCCGCCGGGACCAGCGTGTCCGCCTCGGCCCGGGATCTGCCCGCGGCACGCGAGCCGACTGCCACACCCATCAAGCACCTGGTGGTGATCTTCGATGAGAACGTCTCGTTCGATCACTACTTCGCCACCTACCCGCGGGCTGCCAATCCGAGCGGTGAGCCGCGCTTCCCGCCCTCGCGCACGACTGCGCGTGTGAACAATCTGCTCGGCGGCGAGCTGCTGACCCACAACCCGAACCTCAATCCCCGCAATGGCCGTGGCGCCACCAACCCCTTCCGGCTTGATCGGGCGCAGGCCTCCACCGCTGATCAAAATCACGGCTATACCGCTGAGCAGCAAGCCTACGATGCAGGCGCTGCGGATCTGTTTCCTTTGCATACCGGGCGCGGCACCCCCGGTGGTGCCGGCGCCTTCGGCACCCCGGGGCAAGTGATGGGCTACTTCGACGGCAACACCGTGACCGCGCTGTGGAACTACGCGCAGCATTTTGCCATGAGCGACAACGCCTACACGGACACCTACGGTCCCTCGACGCCCGGCGCGCTGGAGGTTGTCTCGGGGCAGACCAACGGAGTGCGGCTGGTCGCGAGCACGACTCACCGCTATTACATCGCCGATGGTGCCGGCGGCAAGACACTGATCAGCGACGTCGATCCGGCATATGACGTCTGTTCCAACCCTCGCAATCAAGTGCGGATGCAGGGGCGCAATGTCGGTGAGCTGCTGAGCGCCCACGGCGTGAGCTGGGGCGGATTCATGGGTGGGTTCGATCTGGCGCGCACTAATTCGAACGGCACGACCGGCTGTCGGCGCAGCACCTACTCGAACGTGGTCGGCCAGACCGTGCGCGATTACATTCCGCACCACAACTGGTTCCAGTACTTCAAGGCCACCGCCAATCCGACGCACGCCCAGCCGGCCTCGTTGCGCGCGGTCGGTCACACCTACGATGCCGATGGGCGGCACGATCCGGCCAACCACGAATATGGCCTGACGGACTTTTATGCAGCGCTGCGTGCCGGGAATTTCCCTGCGGTCTCGTTCTTGAAGGCGCCGGCCTTTCAGGACGGGCATGCCGGCTATTCGGATCCGCTCGATGAGCAGGCCTGGATCGTCAAGGTAATCAATTTCCTCGAGCAGCGGCCCGAGTGGCGCAACACCGCCGTGATCATCACCTGGGATGACTCAGACGGTTGGTACGATCACGCCTTCGCCACCCCCACCAATCCCTCGTACGACAAGTCCGCCGACCGGCTCGATGCTCGGGGCGTGTGCGGCCGGGGAACACCACTCGCGGGCATAGCCGGCAAGCCGGTCAACGGGCGCTGCGGTCCGGGGACTCGCATTCCGTTCTTCGTGATCTCCCCGTACGCCCGGGTCAACTACGTCAGCCATGCGCGCATTTCGCAAGCGTCGGTCGTGCGCTTCATCGAGGACAACTGGCTGCACGGCGAGCGGCTCGGTGACGGCTCGTTTGATGCCACCGCCGGCAGCATTCTCAACATGTTTGACTTCACGCGTCGACGGTCGGCGGCGCGGCTCATGCTCGATGCGCGCACCGGCGAGCCGCTGTCGACTTCTGCTGCAGCGCGAGCCGCCGGTACCTGAGCGCATGTCGGCCCGGCGCAGGGCACTCGCCGCGCTGCTGACGACACTCGCTGCGGCCCATCTCGGCACCGCCGCCGTGGCGGCCGCCGGCGTGTCGAGCGCGCTGCGGACGGGATTCAATCCCCATCCGGTGCGGCTGCGTAAGCCGCCAGACGGGCCGCTCTCGGTCCTGGCCCGTCTCGGGCGCGGGCTGTTCTACGACACGCGGCTGTCGGCATCGGGGCGGATGTCATGCGCGAGTTGCCATGTTCCGGCCGATGCCTACGGGCCGCCGGGGGCGGCGTCGGTCATGCTCGGCGGGCCGGCGCTGCGCACCCCGGGGGTGCGGGCCGTGCCCTCACTGCGCTATCTGTACCGCCAGCCACCTTTTACGATCGGTCCGGATCTGCAGAACGGGACCGACGTGCCGGTGCCGCTCGCGCGGCAAATTCGGCGCGCGCTCCGGCAGCGCCGCGTGCGCAAGAGCGCGCGCCAGCCGCTTGCGGCCGCCGCAAATCAGGTGCCGCAGGGCGGGTTATTCTGGGACGGGCGCGCCGATACGCTCGAGCAGCAGATCGACGGGCCGCTGTTCAATCCGGCGGAGATGGATGGTGGCACGGTGGCCCAGGTCGCTGAGCGGCTGCGCCACAGCCGGTTTGCCGGTGAGTTCATTCGCCTGTTCGGGCCGGGCGTGTTCGACAACCCGCAGCTGACGGTTGCCGAGGCGATGTTCGCCATCGGTCGCTTCGAGCGGGAGGATCGCAGCTTCCATCCGTTCTCGAGCAAATTCGACGCCTGGCTCGAGGGACGCGCACGCTTCACCCCCGCTCAGCTGCGTGGCTACGAACTGTTCAACGATCCGCGCAAGGGCAACTGTGCGGCGTGTCATCTCGATCAGCCGGGTCCCGGCGGACAGCCGCCGCTGTTCACCGACTTTCAATACGAGGCGCTCGGCGTACCGCGCAATGCGGCGATTGCAGCCAACCGCAATCCCGACTATTACGATCTCGGGCTGTGCGGGCCGTACCGCACGGATCTGCGCGGACAGACCCAGTACTGCGGCATGTTTCTCACCCCCTCGCTGCGCAACGTCGCGACCCGACACGTGTTCTTTCACAACGGCGTATTCCACTCTCTGCACCAGGTGCTCGAGTGGTACGTCAACCGCGACCGGCATCCGGGGCGCTTCTATCCACGCGACGCCGAAGGCGAGGTCGTGAAGTTCAACGACCTGCCGCCGCAGTATCGCGGCAATGTGGACACGGTCGATGCGCCGTTCAATCGCCGGCCTGGCGACCCACCTGCACTCAACGACGCGCAAATCCGCGATGTGATCGCGTTTCTCGGTACGTTGACCGACGGTTACCGACCCGCGCGACACTGAGCGGCAGCAATTCCGTCGATCCGTTCACACTGTCTGTCGCCGTGCAGGCCGGCTGCGGAAAATACCACCCCACTGTCCAACCCTACGTATGGGCAGTGATCCTGCTCGGGCGCAACATATCGGGGAACGATAGAAATGAGTGATGCGGGTGCAAGCCACGGGCAGAGGTCTGCCGGTGCACCCGCCGGGAGTAACGACGATGAACATTGAGCGTGCTGAGGTGGTGGGCGGCCGTGTCTCGCGGCGGAATTTCCTCGGTGCAGCGGGCGCGGGTGCCATGTTGCTCGGCGTGTCGGGCGCGCTGGCCCCACGTGCGCGGGGGCAGTCAGGCGGCACGGTGCGCACCGCCACGGTGGTGGCCGATCCGACTGCGATTCCAGCGCCGATCCGCCGCCACCACCCCGTGCATCACGACCTCACGCTTGAGGCGAAAGAGGTGCGCGCGAAGCTCGCAGATGGGACCGAGTTCGGCTTCATGACCTGGAATGGGCAGATTCCCGGTCCCATGATCCGGGTCCGAGTCGGCGATACCGTCACGCTGAGTGTGCGCAGCGCGGCGGGTAACATGCGCCCGCATTGCGTCGATGTGCACGCGATCTACGGCAGCGGTGGGGGCGCGATGGCGACCGTGGTGCCGCCGGGCGGTGCGGCCAGCATGTTTTTCAAATGCCTGTATCCGGGAGCGTTCATCTACCATTGCGCCGTGCCCGGCATGGATGAGCACATCAGCCGCGGGATGTTCGGCATGATGCTGGTCGAGCCGCCGGACGGGCTGCCGCCGGTGGATCGGGAGTTCTACATCGGTCAGCACGAGCTGTATACCTGTGAACCGTTCGGCACGGCAGGACTGCTGCATTTCGATTTCGCGGCGATGGCTCGCGAGGAGCCGAACTTCGTCTTGTTCAACGGTATGGTGCAGGGTCTCACCCCCGCTGGTGTCGGTGCGCTGCGTGCCAAGGTCGGGGAGACCGTGCGGGTATTCATGGTCAACGGTGGCCCGAACCTCAGTTCGAGCTTCCATCCGATCGGCAATGTCTGGTCGCGCTGCTGGCCGCAGGGTGCGCTCGCCAATCCTCCCCTCGCCTACATCCAGACGCAGCCGGTCGCACCGGGCAGCTGCTTCATCGGGGAGTTGCATCTGCCGCTTGCCGAGACGGTCAAGCTCGTCGATCACGCCCTGTCCCGGGTGGAGCGACAAGGGCTGCTGGCCCAGATCGATGTCGAGGGGGCGGCCGATCCGGGGTTGTTTCACAAAACTGCCTGAGGCGCACGGCGCGCGCGGCTTCATGGCGGCGCACGCGCAGCCCATAATGGGTGCCCCGGCGCAGTTGCCGTCGGGATGAGACGAGGCCGGTGATGTCCGAGGCGCCCCCAGCAGAGCTGCTCATCCGCGAGGCTACCGCCGATGACATGGTGCACGTGGCGCGCATCTACGCCGCTTATGTTCTCACCGGCCGCGCGACATTCGAGGAAACGCCTCCGGATGTGCGCGAACTGCAGTCGCGTTTTGCTGCGATCCGGGCCGCCGCGCTGCCTTATTTGCTGGCCGAGGCCGGCGGCGAGTGTGTCGCATACGCCTACGCGGGCACGTACCGTCCGCGGCCCGGATACCGCTACACGGTCGAGGATTCGGTGTATGTGGCCGAGCCCTGGTGCGGGCGCGGCGTGGGCCGTGCGCTGCTGCAAGCGCTGATCGAGCGCTGTGAGCGTGGTCCCTGGCGGCAGATGATTGCCGTCATAGGCGACAGCGCGAATGCGGGGTCGATCGCGCTGCATCGCCGCTGCGGCTTCGAGCCGGTCGGGACGTTTCGTGCGGTCGGATACAAGCTCGGCCGTTGGGTCGATACCGTGCTGATGCAGCGCGCTCTCGGGGACGGCGATCGACGCCTCCCGGGATGAGCGTGATCGGCCAGTGACACGCGTGTTCCTGTCCGAAAGATGGAGGCGCGCTTGCGCTTACTAATTGTAATTCGCTATACAATGGTAACCATGGCAGCGGCCGTGGGGGCCGCTGTGTGATGTCACAGGCAACGGGAGATCGGCATGAAATTGTTCTACACCAGCGGGGCCTGCTCGCTGTCACCGCACATCGTGGCCCACGAAGCGGGGATTCCGCTCGAGCTGCAGAAAGTGGACTTGAAGAGCAAGACCTTGCACACCGAGGGCGATTACTTCGCGGTGAATCCCAAGGGCTACGTGCCGGCGCTGCAGCTCGACAACGGGCAGCTGCTCACCGAGGGACCGGTCATCGTGCAGTATCTGGCCGATCTGAAGCCGGCCTCGCATCTTGCGCCTGCGCCGGGCAGCTTCGAGCGCTACCGCCTGCAGGAGATGCTGACCTACATCAACTCCGAGCTGCACAAGACGTACTCGCCGCTGTTCAATCCCGCCACGCCGGCCGAGACGCGCGCCGATCGGACGGCGTACCTGCTGCGCCGTTACGGGCTCATCGAGCAGCAGTTGCAGGGGCACGCGTACCTGTTCGGCGATACCTTCTCGGTCGCGGACGCGTATCTGTTCACGGTGACTAACTGGGCGCGGATGGTGAAGGTGGATCTTGGCCAGTTTCCGAACCTGCTCGCATTCCAGGAGCGCGTGGCGGCCCGACCGGGCGTACAGGCTGCGATGCGTGCCGAAGGACTGATCAAGTAGGGCGTGTTGTTCCGGGGCTAAGGCGCTGCGGCGCGGCACAAGGCCGCGCCGCAGCGCTCAGAACAGTGCAGGTCTGCCGCCGGCGGAGATGAATGTGCGCATGGCCTGCAACAGCTTCGGCGGCAGAATCGGCCGGGCGGCGATGTGCGCGCCGAGGCGCATGATGCGCAGCCCGCGCAGCCTCAACGCCGGCCATGCGGGCAATCCCGGCCCATTGGGATTGCCGGTTTTGACGAAGTTCACCCAGTAGCGCGACATGCGCCGAGAGATTGCGCGGTCGAGCGGCAAGAAGTGCCGCTGTGGTGCTGCCGATAGAGTGCCAAAGACATAGGGAATCTCGGAGGAGTGAAATACCCGCCAGCGCCGCGAGCGCGGTCCCGGCTCGCGGTGCCGCCACAAATAGGCGTACACACCGGTGGGGTCGCGGGCGAGCCGCAGGCGGCTCCACTGATAAAGCGCAGCCAGTCCGAGATCGCGCCGCACCGCGCGCAGTGCCCGTGCGCGGGCCACTGAACCGCGCGCGGGGAACAATCGTTCGAAACGGGGTGCGAGCGACGCGAACAGTTTGCGCAGTTCGCCGTGCCAGGCGGCACGAGTGAGCCGGGTGGGATTGGCGTGAAAGCCCGTGCTCTCATCAGCGTTCAATCCCAGCAGCACCGGGATGCGAGCGAACTGCCCGGCGGCGAGACGCCGCTCTGGCGCAGCAGGCAGAACCGTACCGTCCACGATCGGCATGATCAACGGGCTGGTCATCGGCGCTGCGGTGCTGGCCAGTTGACTCGCCGGCAGCGCACGCAGGGCCGCAAGGGTCGGTGCACCCTTGGCGCGGGCAAATGCGGCACCGGCCCGCTCGGCCGTACTCAGCGAGGGTGTGGGCAGCGAGTTCGGCAGACCGCTCTCGGCGATGGCGCGCGCAAAGAGTCCCGCGGCGAGCGGTGAGGTGAGCAGCTCCTGGACGGCGATCGCGCCGGCGGACTGGCCGGCGATGGTGACAGCGCGTGGGTCGCCGCCGAATGCGCGGATGTTGCGCTGCACCCAGCGCAGTGCTGCGATCATGTCCTGCAGTCCCCAGTTGCCGGGCGGCTCGCGCAGGCGCTTCGCCTCGGCGACCAGCGCCGGATCGGTGAAGAAGCCGAAGATGCCGAGGCGGTAGTTGATCGTGACGACGATGATGCCGTGCGCGGCCAGGTGACGCCCATCATAGATCGGCACCGAGCCGGAGCCGGAGATGAATGCACCGCCCGGGATCCACACCATGACCGGCAGCAGATGCGTGCGCCCTGCCGGAGTCCAAACGTTCAAATACAGACAGTTCTCGCTCACCGGTCCGTGCACCATGTATTCCGGCGACCAGGGCCCGACGCCGTGCGGCATCAGTGTCTGCTCGCAACTGGGCGCAAATCGCCGCGCGCTGCGTACACCGCGCCATGGCTGCAGCGCAAGCGGCGCACGCCAGCGATTTGCGCCCGTGGGCGCGGCGGCATACGGTACGCCGAGGAAGGCATCGACGTTGCCTTGGCGTAGTCCCTGCAGTTCGCCCTGTGCGACGCGAACGCGCGGCGCACGTATCTCTGCGTGGCAGATGCCCGCCGCCAAGAGCACGGCGAGCATTCCGGTGAGGCGAAAGATCCTCTCGAGCACCCTCATCGTGCGGCCCGTCGCAGCGGTAACCGATAAATGTCGATGCTGATCGGCGGCACCGAAAGCTCGCCAATGGTGCCGTGCACGGCGTGCTCGCGCACGTGCACTTCAGGTCGATGCCCGACCCGATTCGCTGCGGCGAGACTGGCGCCGGTCATCCTCCAGACACGACCACCGCGTCCAAGGTGCGCACCGCGCACACTCAGAACCAGGGGCTTGCTGCGCTCGGTGGCATTGACCACGGCGAGCACCAGATGATGTCGTTGGGGGCCGATTGCGGCCTCGATATCGAGCGGATACGTCGGACTGCCGGCGCTTTGCGCGCGGATGCCTCTCACCAGTTGCTGATGCAGAGGCGGTTGCGGCGAATCCCCGCCCACCGGCACCGGCTGCAGGCCCGGTCCGAAGTGATCGCGGTAGAGCTTGAATACCAGTCCGGTGGTATTGAGCACGGCGGCGGTGCGTGTGTAATCGAGCGTTGAGACCCCCATGGTGAACGCCGCCATCCGCAGAAAATTCGTATGCCGGAGCATCTCGTTGAACACCATTGCGTAGGCCAATGCAAGCTTGAGATTGGCCGCAGCGCCGGTATAGGCATACTCGTCGATGGACATGAAGATGTGCTTGCGCCGCATGGCGGGGAAACGCTGCTCGTAGGCCTGCCACTGCTCAGCCTTCAGACGCACCCGGTCCGAGGGCGCTCGCACCCATTGCAGGACCGTCTCGTGTGCCGCAACGTAACCGGGCTCCATGTGATCGAGTCGCAGTCCGGCGCGGGCACGGCTCAGCTCGAAGCGCATTCCGGCGCGAGCGTACCAGTGCTCGGTGATGCCGTTGAAATCACCCCACGAGTGCTGCAGATACCCGCACGTCCAATCTGACGCTGAGCACAGACCGGTCTGGTCGCTCGGGTGACCGAGCTTGCGCGCGATCCCTTCGATTGTCATCTCATCGGGCATGGCGCCCGAGGCGAGCAGCACTATGGACGGGTCCGCACGGCGCATCGCGCGAGCGAACTCATTGTTTTTCCAGAGGTAGTCGCGCAACGAGGTGTGGCCGAGCTCCCAGGGTCCGTAGGGTTCGTTGCCGATGTTCCAGAACTTCACGCCATACGGTTTGGGGTGGCCATTTCGTGCCCGCAATGCGCCGAGGCGCGTGCTGAGTGGTGCGTTCAGATAGCGGACTTCGGCCGCCGCGGAGTGCGCATCGCCAAAGCCGGCGTTGACCGTGACATAGGGCGCGACGTGCAGCAGTCTGCACAGAGTCATGAACTCATCGAGGCCGACGTCGTTCGACTGGACCGCGTTCCAGGCATGATCGAGATACGGCGCACGCCGGTCGCGTGGACCGATCGAGGCGTACCAGTTGAAGTCCGAAACGAAGTTGCCACCGGGCAGGCGCCAAAAGCCGGAGCGCAGTTGGCGTAGCAGCGCGACCGTATCGCGACGGAAGCCATCGATATTATCCGTCGGCATCAGTGAGACGGTGCCGATGTGATAACTGCCCGCCCCGGTTGCGGTGATCTCAAAGCGTGCGTGTGTCGTGCTTGCGCCGGCGGTGAAGGCGAACGGGAAGCGTTGATAACGTGCGCCGAGCGGTCCGATCTGTACCTGCTGCCGAGCAGACTTGCCCGAGCCCCAACGCAGCGTCACCTGCACATGCGCACTCGGTGAACCTCGCAGGTAGATGTAGCCGGTGTACTCTTGCGCGGCCACCAGCGCAAGTCCGCTCTGGCCGATGCCGCGCGGCTGTCGAGCGGCGAGTGCGACGCGTGGACTGTGCGCGCCAACGAACGGCGCGTGCCGGTCCATGGTGATCGCGGTCGACGGTCCGATCGGGTGCCACTTGCGTAGCACGAATGCCTGCGCGAATCCGCTCGCCGGTTTACGCGCCGTCGTGGTCTGTGCGGGGCGGATTGGCAGAAAGAACTTGCGGTCATCGAGCATCTCGGACCACAGGCTGCGGTACACGAGCTGCCCGAGGTTTTCGATGAACATCCCGTATTCGTAACGGCTCGTGGGGCGAGCGGGGCGTGTCGTGTCGATGCGTGCGATGACCGCGCTCGCCGTGGATCCGGCTGCCAGGCAGTTGATCGCCGACATGAAAAGAACCGCGGCTCGCACTCGCATGGCTGCCCCCGTGGTGCGCGTGTCAGATCCGGCCGCGCTTGACAGTCTCGCCTGGAATTGCACAATAGCAGCAAAAATCAGGTAGCGCTACCAGATCGGGCGTCCGTCTGCTCGAGCGCCTGCCGAGAATGCTGCGGGGGATCGGGGCGATGATGAACAGATTGATTCGACGTGCCGCCGCAGCGCTCGCGCTCGGCGCGATAGTGAGTATCGGCGTTGCGACGGCGCGCCCGCCGCGCCGTCCGGTCTGGCTCGATCCTCAGCTGTCGGCGCATCAACGCGCCGCAGCGTTGGTGCGCCGCATGACTCTGCGCGAAAAGGTTTCGCAACTCGTCAATGGCGCGCGCGCCATCCCGCGGCTCGGCGTGCCGGCGTACAACTGGTGGAGTGAGGCGCTGCACGGGGTGATCGGCCGCGGCACCACGGAATTCCCCGAACCGATCGGCCTGGCCGCGACGTTCGACGTGCCGGGCATTCGGGCGATGGCCAAGGCGATCAGCATCGAGGGGCGCATCCGCTATGCCGAGGCGGCGGCGGGTCACGCGGGCACCGGCATGTTCCATGGATTGGACTTCTGGGCGCCGAACATCAACATCTGTCGCGATCCGCGCTGGGGACGCTGTCAGGAGACGTATGGCGAGGATCCGTACCTCACCGCGCGTCTGGCGGTTGCCTATGTGCGCGGCATGCAGGGATCGAATCCTCATTACTACCGCGCCATCGCTACCCCGAAGCACTTCGATGCCTACAGTGGCCCGGAGCCCATCCGGCATTTTGCCGATGAGGACATCAGCCATCACGCGCTCGAGGATACGTATCTGCCGGCGTTTCGTGCCGCCGTGGTCGATGGACATGCCGGCTCGATCATGTGTGCCTACGTCGCGGTGAACGGTGAGCCCGCATGCGCGAATCGCTTCTTGCTGCAGAAAACGCTGCGCGGGGCATGGCATTTCCGTGGCTATGTGGTGTCCGATTGTGACGCGGTACATGATATTTTCAGCGGGCACCACTACCGCTCATCGCAACCGGCCGCATCGGCCATCGCACTCGAGCGTGGCATGGACAATGAGTGCGCGGACTTCGGCACGCCGAGCGGTGATGCGGACTACGCGCCGTTTCTCACTGCGGTGCGCCGGGGCGAGCTGTCCGTGCACGCGGTGGATCGGGCGTTGATCCGCCTGTTTACGGCGCGCATCCGGTTGGGGTTGTTCGATCCGCCGTCGCGGGTGCCCTACGATCACATCAACCCGGATCAGCTCGACAGCGCCGCGCACCGGCGACTGGCGCTGCACCTCGCCGAGGAGTCGATGGTCCTGCTGAAGAACGACGGCGTGCTGCCACTGCGCCGCTCGGTGCGACGCATTGCCGTCGTCGGGCCGCTCGCGGATCAGACCGGGGTGATGCTCGGCAATTACAGCGGTACGCCGTCGCATGTGGTGACGGTGCTCGCAGGATTGCGCGCGCAGTTCCCGGCGGCTCGGATTAACTATGTGCCGGGCACGCAGTTCCTCGCCAACCGGGGCGCCGTCGTGCCGGCGACGCTGTTCAGCACCACGCAGGGTACCCCAGGGGTGCGGGTCCAATACCGCATCGGCGGGCGCACACCGCACACGCTGCGCCAGACGGTGGCACGGATCGAGCTCGATGCGCGGGATCTGCCCACCGGAATCGCCCCTGAGCAGGTGCTCGGTGCCGAGTGGCGCGGCGAGATCACGCCCAATCACACGGGCTATTATCAGGTGGGGGTTCGTACCAACGGGTTCGCCAGCCTCACCGTCGGCGATGAGCATCTCATCGAATCGTACAGCCCGGGGACCGACCTCGGGCGGATCTACCTGCACAAGGGGCGACGCATACGCGTGCGCATGGTCTATGGCCACCGCGGCGGTGGCGTGCCGCGTGCTGCGCTCATCTGGGAGCGGCTGAATAATCGACCGGATCCAGCGGCGCTCGCCGCGGCGAGGCGGGCAGATGTGGTCATTGCGGTGGTGGGGCTCACCAGCCGCCTCGAGGGTGAGCAGATGCCCGTGCACGAGCCGGGCTTTCTTGGCGGTGACCGTACCAGCCTGGCGCTGCCGGCCCCGGAGGAGGCGCTGGTGCGTGAGGTGGCCCGGGCGGGCAAGCCACTCATCGTGGTGCTGATGAACGGCAGCGCACTCGCCGTGCCGTGGGAGAAGCGCCACGCTGCGGCAATTCTCGAGGCTTGGTACGGGGGGGAGCAGGGCGGTGCAGCGATCGCGGCCACCCTGAGCGGGCGCAACGATCCGTCCGGACGCTTGCCGGTCACTTTCTACCGCAGCGTCCGGCAACTGCCGAACTTTCAGAATTACAGCATGCAAGGACGTACCTACCGCTACTTCAAGGGCCGGCCGTTGTGGCCGTTCGGGTACGGGCTGAGCTACACGCATTTCGCCTTCAGCGATCTCGCGCTGGCGCATGCGCACATCGCTGCGGGCCATCCGCTCGAGCTGTCCGCCCGAGTGCGCAACAGCGGTCCGCGGGCGGCAGAGGAGGTCGTACAGCTGTACTTGCAATTCCCGCCCGTGCCAGGTGCTCCGCTGCGCGCGCTGCGCGGCTTTTCCCGGGTGCACCTCGCACCGGGTGCGAGTCGCATCGTGCACTTCACGCTCACGCCCCGAGCGCTGAGCATGGTCACCGAACGTGGGCATGTCATTGATGCTCCAGGGCGCTATACCGTCACGGTTGGCGACGGACAACCCGGTAGCGGTGTCCCCCAAGTACAGGGACATTTCACGGTGAGCGGCGAGGTGACGTTGCCGGAGTGACGGGCCATGGTTCGCGCGCGGGGGTCTGCGGGCCGGTGCTATGATCGGAACACGTTGCGCGGCCACCGGGGCTTGACCTGAGAGAAATCGGCGCGCGGGGGAATGCCTGATGTCCGAACAAGAGCCCGTCAGCGTTACACTTGAGCAGATCCGCGACTACCAGTTCGACATTGCGTTTGCTCCCGATATGGCGCACGTGCGCGCCGACGAGGGGCCGCCACTCGGAGAGGGACTCGGGCCCTCGCCCGTGCAGCTGTTGCTCGCTGCGGTGGGCAACTGCATGAGTTCGAGCCTGTATTTTGCGCTGCGCAAATTCAAAAACGACCCGGGCGGGATCACTACCACGGCACGCGCGCAATTGGGACGCAATGAGGCCGGACGGCTGCGGGTCGTGCATATCGATGTACAGATCCGCCTCGGTGCGCAGGCCGGAAGCCTGCAGCACCTGGATCGGGTGCTCGGCCAGTTCGAGGAGTTCTGCACGGTTGGGGCGAGTGTGCGCGCCGGCATTGCGACGGATGTCAGCGTGTTCGACGGTGGCGGTACGAAACTCAAGTAACCCGCTTGGACGCCGCCTGTCGGCGTATCCGGGCACCGCTTGGCATGATCTCGCTCACCACTGACCCTGCGAGTTCCTCCGAGCGCCGTGTTGCGACCGCAGTGATCGGCGCTTCACTGCTGTTGTTCGTCGCGCTGGCCGGCTATGCGGACGTGCCGGCGGGCCGCAGCGAGCTGTTCATGCCGATCTATGAGTCGGCGCTCGCGATGTGCGATTTCATCACCTGCGTCTTTCTCTTCGGGCAGTTCAGTCTCTCGCGCGCCTCGGCACTGCTGCTGCTTGCCGGCGGCTACCTCTTCAGCGCCGTGATGGCGCTGCTGCACGAGCTGAGCTTCCCGGGACTGTTCGCGCCCCGGGGATTGCTGTGGGCAGGTGCACAGACCACCGCCTGGCTGTATTTTCTCTGGCATCTGGGATTTCCCGCTGCGGTGATCGCCTATGCGCTCAGTGCCGCTCGCGAGGCCCGGGTTGAACCCCGGCACCGCGCCGGCGCGCGGGTGGCCGCGGCGGTGCTCGGGGCGCTCGGCCTGGCGGGTCTTGCGCTGTTGATCTCGACCGTCGGGGCGCATTGGCTGCCTGACCTCATGCACGGCGATCAGGATCGACCCACCAAATACATCGTCGCCTGGTTCACCTGGCTGGTGACGCTCGCGGCGCTGCCCGTGCTGTGGCGAGGCCGACAGCGCTCGGCGCTCGATCTGTGGCTGGTGGCGGTGATCGTGGCCTGGTCGTGCGATATCGGACAGGCGGCGGTGTTCAATGCCGGCCGATTCTCCTTCGGCTGGTATGCCGGACGGGTTTACGGCCTTGCCGCTTCGAGCTTTCTTCTCGCGGTGCTGATTCTCGAGAGCGGCAAACTGCACCGGCGGCTTGCTGAGGCGCACACTGCCGAGCACGAGCAGCGGCGGCTTGCCGAAGCGCGAGCTACGCAGCTGAAACGGCTGACCGGTTCGCTCGAGCAGCGCGTTCAAGCCCGAACGAGCGAACTTGAGCAGGCCAATGAGGCGTTGCGCCGCACCCGCGATGAGTTGCAAAAAGCGGCTGCGCTGGGCACTGTGGCACGAGAGAGTGAGCGGGCGCGTCTGGCGCGCGAGCTGCACGATGAGCTGGGTCAGGCGCTCATCATGCTGAAATTCCAGCTCGCTGACCTTGAGGCGCACTGCCGCGCGATGCACACGCCCGTGCCGCAGAAGACCGAGGACATGCGCCGTCTCATCGATCAGACCTTTGCTGCGGCGAGGCGGGTGGCGGCGGACCTGCGTCCGACCGTGCTTGATGTGTTGGGACTGCCCGCCGCCGTGCAATGGCTTGTCGAAACGTTCCGTCAGCACAATCCGCTCGAGATCCGCTTGCGGATCGAGCCGCAGGAGTTTTCGGTGGAGGAGCCCTACGCCACCGTGGCTTTTCGCGTCTTGCAGGAGGCGCTGACCAACATTGCACGGCATTCCGCAGCCAAGCATCTGCAGGTCGAACTTGCGCGCCATGAGGAGCAACTGCATCTGCGCGTAAGCGATGATGGCTGCGGATTCGATCCCGACGCGGCGGTCCGAGCCGATGCATTCGGTCTGCTCGGAATGCGCGAGCGCGCTGGGATGGTGGGTGGGTCGCTGCAGATCACCTCTGCGCCCGGATGTGGCACGACGGTGGCCTTGTCGATTGCGTTGGATTCGCGTTAGCGCGCCGAAGGAGTCTGCGGCGGGCTGCGTACGGTGTGCCGCTCAATAGCGACCGGCAGCCAGGGCAGCGTGCGGCACGAGTCCGCTACGACCCAGCCGCCGGCCGTCAGCGCCCAGGAGAGTGCGCACTCGCTGAGTGCCGCAGCGGTCGGATCCGAGCGCGCCACGGTCGGCACCCAGACCAGCAGCGTGAACAGGCCCATCTGCAGCGTCGAGAGCGTGACGGCCAGACGAGGAGCCACGCCGCCGAGCAGCCCGCAACCGGCGGCGAGGTACGCGCCGCCGGTGAGATAGACCCAGACCATGTGTCGCGGCAGCCACGTCGGAACGAGCGCGGCGGTGTAGGCCGCATAGGCGAAATGAGCTGCACCGAAGGCAATCATCGCCAGAGCGTAGAGACTGCGCGCATGCCGGATGCCGCGCATCCCGGTCAGCGGTGCGAGCCATTGCTGTTCGCGCTCACCAGCCCGCAGTGCATACAGAACCCATGCGGCCGCCAGCAGCACTGCGGTCTCCCCGCAGCTTTCATATGCGACCGCTGCGGTCGGTGCGTGCAGCACGTAGGGCAACTTGATCAGCAACAGCCACAGCAGCAAGGACACGAACAGCGTGCGCGCGGCGGACGGCGCCGAGGTCGGCCAGAGCAGAGCGGTGCCGCAGCCGAGCAAGAGCAGCGTGCCGAGCAGTGCGAGCTCGCCGCGGCCGGGCAGGCTCTGCGGTGCGGAATGCCAGATCGGCGCGAAACCGCCGCGGCTGAGCCCCATCAACCCCAGGCCGATCAGGGTCACGGCAAATACGGTCGGACCGAGCCTCGCGATGCGCATCGGCCATCCTCCGCCGCGCAAGTCCCAAGATCGCGCATTCTGCGCGTTGCGGTGTCAAATGTCTCCACGTGGCGCTGGGTGTGGACGCCGAAGCGCCGGTTCCGGGGGAACTGCATCGCGGCTGAGCTGTCCGTTGCACAGGGGCGAGCACCGTTGGGGGGCTTGGCATGCTGAAGGCATCTGAAGGGGTAACTCTCCCGCTCAGACGGTCCCCCTTGAAGAACCAGATTTCTCCCGTTGGCCGCGAGCGGGACTCTCCGGTGATCCTCACTGGAGTGACGATCACCGGCTCTGCGAGCGCGGACGAGACCGGCCTGCTCCGCAGGAGGTGCCGCGCAGCCGGGCGCGGTGGGCGGATACTTGGGGACGCCCGAGTGAACTCCGCCGGCGAATGAGAATGCAACCAGCTTGAATCAGGGGAGAGACCGATGAGTTCAACCGCTCGTTTCCCGGCGATGCCAGCATCCGCGCTGCGCATCCTGACCGGCGTGTTCGGTGTGGTGTGGCTGGCCAACGCGGCATTTCAAGCCGAGGCCTGGCTGCTGGTTTCCTCGGCACGGGCGAATTTCCTGCATGCGCTCGCCAAGCCGGCTACCAAGGTGCCTGCGTGGATCCGGCCGATGCTACTCGGCATCGATCGGGGCATCCAGGCCGTGGGGCCTGAATGGGTGGCCGGCTTCATGGTCGCGATCGCCCTCGGGCTCGGGCTAGCGCTGTTGATGCGCGTTCGGGTGGCCGCCGCGGCGCGCTTTGGCATCGCGTACAGTCTGATCTGCTGGGTGGTGTTGGACGGCTTCGGCTTCCCGTATCGCAATGGTCAGACCGATCCCGGCGTATTCATCGCCTATGCCATTGCATTTCTGTTTGTCCTCGCCGTCGCGTCGGTGCTGCAGGGGGGTCAGGGGGGGCAGGAGCCCGCTCAGCAGGCGTCGGCAGGGGGGCTGTGGCGCGCAGCGCGTCTGAGCTTCGGCGCGCTGTGGCTGTTCGATGCGGCACTGAAGTGGTTGCCGGCATTCCTGCTGCACTTCAGGAGCCAGATCACCTCGGTGATTGCGGGGCAGCCGCACTGGGTTGCGGTGTGGCTCGGATTCATTGCCGACGCCGTTACGTTAGTCGGTCCGGTGCTGGTCGCGGTGCTCGTCGGACTGGTTGAGACCCTCATCGCCGCAGGGCTGCTCACCGGCCGCTGGCTGCGGGTGATCATCCCGATCGGATTTGCCTATTCGCTGTCGGTCTGGGCCAGTGCGGAAGCCTTCGGCGGACCCTATACCGCCGCTGGCACTGGCGTGCGGGGTAATGTTCTCGGCAATGTTCTCATTTACCTCATCCCGTTCGTGTTTCTGTGGATTGCGGAGCGCTCGCCGCGGCATGATTGAGGCCTGAGCGCGCCACTTCGGCGCACGGGGTAGGGGGGCGCATGTCGCGGCTGCACAGGGGCTTGCTGAAGGGGGGCATCGGCCGGCGTCTCGGCGCCGCGACACTGATGGCGTCGCTCTGCCTCGTCGTGCGGGTGGGTCAGGTGGTGAGGGCGTCCCCTGCGCCGGTGCGCACCGCGACGGGCATCCGCCTGAACACGCCGTGGAAGGTGAAGATCTACGAGCTCGCGCATCGCACGTTCCTGCACCCGGCATGGGGCTGGCAGCACTCCGAGCGCGATTACCGGCTGGCCTTGCGGCTGGCCAAGGATGATCACCTGAAGATCGACAAGGATGCGCTGTTTGCGGCCGCATTCCTGCACGACATGGCGGCGTTTGATCCGTGCGCGGACCACAAGATGGAGCATGGGGCATGTGCTGCGCTCGAGAGTCCTGCGATCCTCAAACGGGCAGGCTTTCCGATGAGCAAGATTGCCATCGTGCAGCAGGCCGAGCGCGGGCACATGTATTACAGCAATCCGGGTTCGGATCCGACGGCAATCGTGCTGCACGATGCCGACTCGCTCGATTTCCTGGGGGATATCGGCGCGGCGCGCATGCTCGCGCTCACCGGAGCCCAGGCGCCAAGCTTTGCTCCGGCGATCAAGGCATTGCGTGGGTTTCTGACGGCGATTCCGCCGCGCCTGATCACCCCTGCGGCGCGTCGGATTGGCAGAAGGCGTGTGGCAGAGCTCAAAGCCTTCCTCGCCGCGGTGCAGCGCGAAACCGACGACGGACGGGCTATGTAGTGCTCCGTTCTGGCCGGCGCTGCGCCGGCCAGAACGGCCTGCAGAGCCGAATCGCGCAGGGCGCGGGCGGCGAACCGGCCGGCTCAGTGCAGCTGTCCCTCGTTCGCCTCGTATGATGCGACTGTGTTGCCGTGCGCGGTGGCATAGCTGCGCAGATAGCGCTGAAAAGCCTGGTAGCTGTGCACGCCCTTGCTCGCGATCCATTCCTGGCGCATCTGCTCTGGACCCGAGACGGTCAGAATGGACGTCGGGGTATAGCGCGCACGGGCGGCGAGCGGCGCGCTGCTCGCGCCATGCGGATCGAGGTGGTGACGCAGCCAGTTCGCGCTCAGCGCATGACGGGTTGCACCCGCTTCGCGGCGTAGCAACGACTCGTTGCTGCACTTGCCCGCGTTGAACTGCACCGGCACCTGCATGGCTTGTATCGGCATGAGCGCGGCTCTCGGGGTGTGGCGCCAGATCCCGGACATCACTCTGGCCGAGGCGTCCCACTGGGACATCGCCGGCAGCCCGAACACGGCCTCGATGCTGCGCACGATGTTGACCTGCGACAGAGGGTGGGTATCGAGAATGCCCGACTTGACCCACGGGCCCATCGCCAAGGCGAGCGTGCGATGCGCGTTGATGTGATCGGCGCCGCTCTGGGCGTCATCCTCGGTCAGAAAGACGAGCATATGGCGCCATTGGGGCGTTGCGGCCAGGTAGTGCAGCAGCCGCGCCGTGGCGTGGTCGTTGTCGGCAACGTAATAGTCCGGGCTGTAATAGCAGGGCGTCAGACCAGCCGTGTGATCGTCGGGAATCCAGATGAACAGGAATTGCGGGAAGTCCTTGCCGGGGTGCCTCTTCAGCCAGGCGATGGCGGCAGTGACTCGCGATTCGTCGCGGATCATGCGGTTCCAGCCGGGATAGGTCCGATCCACATGGGCAAGCAGACTGGCCCGAATCACCCCGTCTCGGGCGCGAGTGAGGTTCTCGCCGAAGTCCTCGAACGAGACGTGGTGGACGAGCAGGTTATTGAACAGATACAGCCGCTGCGGATAGCTCATCCAGGGGTTGGCATAGGGCCCAAGCGACTGGTGTGCGTACTCGAGCGGGTCGTGGGCGTTGTGCGCCGCGGCGGTGAGCGCACCCGTTCCGCCCGGACCAGCGTTCCAGTTCAGTCCGCGGCCTGAATAGTATTCGGGCCACAGTCGCTGCACCACATCGGAGTCCGACGCGCCGTCGGTCCACTGGTGGCCCTGCGCGGTGACTTCCCCATCGGCCATGAAATTGGCGAACAGTGCATTGTGTGCCGCCCAGTGATACAAGTTGGGCAGCTCGCGCGGACCGTACAGGTCAAAACGCGGATTCGCCCAGGCTGCCGCCGCCCGATAATCCCCCATGTCCTCGTCGAAGGTCTTGTTTTCGCGCAGGATGAAGACTACGTAGCGGATATGCCGGCGCAGGAACGCCCCCGTCGCCGCATTGTGTCTGGCAAGCGCTTGGCGCTGGCTCGGCAGGAAATGATCTGCGGCGAGCGCCTGGCGGGTCCAGCGCGGCAGATGCTGCGTCAGATGCCGCAGCGCCACCTCCTGCAGCAGACCGTGCATCATGTTGCCGATGTACTGCCAGTGCAGATTCGGGCCGGTGCCGAGTCCTTTGGCGGCAACCACGTACAGTCGGTCGTGTTCGACCGTGAGGTCGCTCGGATACCAGCCGGTCGGAATCAAGCCAATCCGCTTGCCCGTCGCGAGGGCGTAGACCGCCACATCGTCGTTGCCTGCGTTGGCCACGAAAAGATCGCCGTGTGCGGTGGCGAGCGCGTCGGGATAGCTGCCCGGGGGTGCATCGCGATACGGGTTGTCGGCGATGACGCGCACGGCTCGCATCGTACGTGTGTCGACCTGTACCAGCGCATCGCTGTTGGCATCGGCGACCCAGATGAGGGGGCCGTTGCCCTGAGCGGTCATGGCAGTCGGATGCACTCCGGCGGCCACGGTATGCGGTCCGACGGCCGGTCCGGTGGGCACGGTTGCGAGCACCCGCAATGTCTTGCGCTGCAGGATGGTGACCCCGCGTCCTGCCCAGTCGCTCACAGCCAATCGACGTCCGCCGTCTGCCAGGATGACCTCGAACGGATATGCACCGACATTTACGTAGTCGGTCCGTCCGGTGCTTAGATCGATGCGCGCCAGACTGTTCGCGAGCAACCCCGTGACATATAAGTGACGATCGTGCGGACCGACGACGACGGAGTCCGGATAAAAGTGGTAGGGCTTTCGGGCGTGACTGCCCTGGTACGTGTACGGGTACTGCGTCGGCGGGAAGGGCTGCCACAGCAACGGGTAGCGATGCACGACCCGAACGTTCGCGCCGCTGATGCGCAGCGCAAGAACGGCATCCGAATCACCGCCCGTGGCATATACGATGCCGTTGTGCGCCGCGGCCATGCCTTGGAACAGATCGCTGTGCGAGATGATCGTGGTTGGGATGGCTGTCGGGTTCCGTTCCGCCCGCTCGGTGGCCGCCGCTTCACTCCGGCGCAGTTGCGGCGATTGCCTGGTTGTGTAAACCGTGCCGGCCGCTCCAGTGTGTCGAGGATCGAGAGCGATGCCCGTCGCGCCGCCCTCGGCTACAGCGCTTGCGCGAGTCGGGGCAACCCGACTGAAGGCTGCCAGCCGGGCCTGCCGGTGTAGTGACCGGTCATACCAGGTCACGGTCTGAAACGGCGTCGCACCATTGGCGAGCACCAGCACATGCGCGCCGTCGGCCAATACCTTGGTCGGGAAGTTCGGTGTGCTGACGATCGTGCCTACCGGCGAGACGTGCCGCCAGGTCGGCAGCGTTGCGGTGTAGAGGGTGTGATTCTGGGCGGTGATCGTGACCGGCGCGGTGACGAACCGGGGTGCAGTGTTCGAGGTGGTGGCCGCAAACACGGGCAGGACCGCGCCGAGCGTGAGTCCGAGCAGCCAGCGCGAGCGGTGCGCAACAGATTTGGTGGACCGGATCATCATTCGAGCATCTCCTTCAGGCATGCATTGCGCCGGCCATTTGCATATTCCCACGCACTCCCTCGGCGCCGGTGGCGCATCCGTCCGCACCGAGCAGCACCTGAATGGCTGCGCCGCGCATCGCCGCTAGGAGTTCAGATCTCTCCATTTGACCGGCGCGACCATGATTCGGTGTGGCTCTTTGCGCGCTCCCTGCCGAGGCCATTGCTGTGCGAATCACGATCCGCGCGCCGTCGGATTTCACTATACCATGCGTCTGGTGACGGTTCGGTGACGCTCCCGAGTGGTGCCTGTGAGCGCAGCGGCGGTGCTGCGCTGGGTCGATTTGCGCAGCCCATCGGCCGCCGACTCCGGAACGAAACGGCGTGCGCCGGCCTCTTCACGGGAGTGCGGGTTGCCCTCCATACTATGGCCTGCCGGGTCGGCAGCCCGGATCACTCCCCGCAGGTGGCAGAATGCGCAGTAAATCGATGCTCGCCGGTGCCGTCGTTGCCATCCTGATCGGCTGCGCGGCGCGAGCATCCGACCTGAATCCCCTCGGCTTCGCCGCCCAGTTTCGCTGTACTGCTGATCCGCGGGCCGCGACCAGCATTCCGGGTTGGCTCATCATTAAGGGCAGTCCGGCGCTGCGCTGCACCGGCTCGCTGCCGGCTACGTGGCCGAAGGGCAGGACGCCAAGCATGGTGGTCGCGAGCGGGCCGTACGGCACGAGCGTGCTGCGCAGGACGATCCGCCTGCACCCGGTCAGCCGTCAGGAGCGTTTCACGCTCTCTGCACGCCTCGCTGCGTGCGGCGTCGGTCTCGCCCCGGCGCAGCTGACCGGCGAATTTCTCGGCGCCTCGGGCCGCCGGCTGGGCCGCTCCTTGCAGTTGCACGGTGCCCGGGGCGTGCGGGCCTGTCGGCGCATTCGATTCGCGCGGCATAGTGTCGAGGGAATCATGCCGTCGGGCGCGGCCGCGCTGCGGTTGCGTCTCGTGCTCCCTGGCCGTAATGCCGAGGCGGCGACCTATGCAGGTGGAATGCGCCTGTTGGTAAGGCCCGGGATGCGCTTCGCGCTCCCCCGTCCCCCGCGGGCCGAGGTGCCGCATTTCGATCATGTCTTCCTGATCATGATGGAAAACACCAACTACGGACAGGTCATCGGTGCGTTGAAGGCTGCACCTTACATCAACGAACTGGCAGCACGCGGTACGGTATTGTCGAACTATCAGGCTGTATACCATCCCAGTGACGAAAATTATCTGGCCATTGCCGGTGGCGATACCTTTGTCAGAGGCGGATCGTACTTTCCGCACATTCACATCGCCGCGCGTAATCTCGGTGACCTGCTCGAGGCGGCGGGCAAGAGCTGGAAAGCCTATGAGCAGGGCATGGGCACGCCCTGCAATACCAGCACACGCTATGACAAGTACTACGAGCCGGACGATGCGCCGTTCGTAAACTTTACGGACATCATGCGCAACGCGAAACGTTGCCGTGCTCACCTGGTGGATCTGACAGACTGGCCGGTAGATCTGCGCCACCGCGCGACGACCCCCGCGTTCGCATGGCTTGCCGCTGACGATTATGACGATGGCGAAGCCTCCGGCAACGGATCGGCGCTCAGTCTGCGAGTGCAGAGCCACTGGCTGCACCAAACATTAGCGCCGCTGTTTCGATCTGCGGCGTGGCGCACGCAGAAGAGCCTCCTGATCATCACCTGGGATGAATCGAGCGAGACTCGGCGCAATCACGTGGCGACGTTGGTGCTCGGCTCCGAGGGGACGGTGCGAGTCGGCTACATCAGCGCGCGCAGGTACGATCACTACAGCACAGCGAGAGTGATCGAGGCGGCACTGGGTCTGCCCGCCATGACCAGCAACGACGCTTACGCGCGGCCGTTTAACGACGCCTTTACGCACCACTGAGCGAGGCGTTGGCGCTGCAGCGTCTGGCGCCATATCATCGTGTCCCAGCACTCAAACTCTGCAGATCATCGTGTGGCCAACGAGTTCAGTATCTCTTCGGATGCTGCGCAGCTCGAGCCGCCCGGGACGGCGAGGAGCGTTGCTCGCTGCGATGAACTCGCCGCACTGGTCAAGGCACTCGGCAAGCCGCTCGCCTGCCTCGATCTGGAGACGACCGGTGGCAACACGGTATATGACCGAATCACGGAAGTCGGTATGGTGCGCATCGACGCCGATGGACGCACCGAATGTTGGTCCTCGCTGCTCGACCCGCAACGCACCATCCCGGCACAGATCACCGCGCTCACCGGTATCGATGAGCAGATGGTTTCCGGCGCCCCGACATTTTGCGAGCTTCGCGACGCTCTGCTCGAGCGGCTCGCAGGGCACATCATCGTGGCGCATAACGCGCGCTTCGACCTGGGCTTTCTCAAGCAATCGTTTCGCCGCGAAGGGGTGAGCTTTCAGCCGCCGACGCTGTGCAGCGTAAGACTTTCCCGGGCGCTATTTCCCGGCGAGCGGGGTCATGGGCTGGACGCGCTGATGCGCCGGCTGGGACTGGAATGCTCTGCGCGGCATCGCGCATTGGGCGATGCGCGCGTGGTGGCCGATTTCCTGCAACGCCTGGCCGGCACACGACTCGATGAATTGCTCGCCGCCTGCCGGGCCCAATGGCACACGCCGAGCCTGCCGCCGAACCTTCCCGAAGGCACGCTCGAGCGGATTCCGGAGCGTCCGGGCGTTTACCTGATCTACGCCGAGAACGGTGTGCTGCTCTACGTAGGTAAGAGTGTCCAGCTGCGCCGCAGGGTGCTCGATCACTTTCGCAACGACCACCGGGCGCAGCGGGAAATGCGCCTGGCCCAGCAGGCGCGGCATATCGAGTGGATCGAGACGGCGGGTGAGCTTTCGGCTCTGCTGCTCGAGTCGCGGCTGGTCAAGGAACGCCAACCGGTCCTGAACCGCAGGCTACGCCGCAGCAGAGAGTTGTGCACCATCGAATGGACCTTCGGTGCTGGCGTGCCCCCGCGGGTCGTATGCGGTGAGCAGGTCGTTCCGGGGGACAGCTTCGGGGCATTTCGCTCCCCGCGCGAGGCGCTGAGTTGCCTCAGGCGACTCGCCAGCGAGCAGGGGCTGTGCGACATCCGGCTCGGTCTGCAGAGCGGTTCGGGACCGTGTTTTGGGCATCAGATCAAGCGCTGCCGCGGTGCGTGCGTTGGTCGGGAGCCGCACGCCCAGCATGACCTTCGTCTCGCCCAAGCGTTACAGTCGATCCGCGTTGCCCGCTGGCCGTACGCGGGACCCATTTGCGTGGCAGAGGGCAGTGAAGGGCGCTGCTCGCTGCATGCGATCGACCAATGGATCTATCTTGGAGAAACGAGCGAAGCGGCGGACCTCGGCGCGCTGCTCGAGGGCCGCCGCCCAGCCTTCGACATCGATACGTACCGCATCCTGCTGCGGTTCTTGAGCAATGCGCGCCACCGCCGGTCGGTACGGATATTGGCGCGCTGAGGTTGCACGGGAGTTCCGCGTCGTACTGCGGTGCAGGTCCATCAGCCGGCGCGGCTCACGGGACGCTCTTTCGGCGAGCGAGCCCGCTGCCATGAATCGAGCATGGACGCTCGCGAGCCTGCCGCCTGCGCTGCTACCCGAACGTACGGCAGCGGCGTGTGGTGGGCCGATTGTTTGGTGCTTCGCGCTTCGTATGGAACGGGGGGCGCGGCGCACGAGGGCGTACCAAGCCGATCAGACGCGTCTGAACTGGATCTCGCTGTCGCGGGAGTTTACTCGTGCGCCGTCTAGGCCGCTGCTGCATGGAAACGATGCACGAAGCGGCGGTCGATCACGTCCTTCCAGCGCCACATCCACCGCCCTTTGAGAACCCATCTGCCGCGGCTCGCCACGGCATAGCGGTCCCCGGTACTGATCAGGCTCAGGAACTGCGCTTGCGGCCTGAAGGGCACGAGCGGCTGTCCGAGCACCGCCTGGCGCAGATTGTGCGCCAGCGGTCTGGCCGCCCGCACTGCGAACACTCCGGCCTTGGGCCGTGGGTGCCCGACGATCGTGGCGATATCGCCGGCGGCAAAGACCTCGGGATGAGAAGGCGACTGCAGAGTCTCGCGGACCTTCACGAAGCCGTGCGCGTCCACCGCGAGTCCTGAGCGCGCAATCCAGGCGGGGGCGCCGGCCGATGTGGCCCAGAACACCTCATCGAGCAGGTATACGCTGCCATCGGCTAGGGTGAGGCGTCCTGGCGCGAGAGCAACGACAGCCTGTCCGGTGCGAACCTGAATGCCCCGCGCGAGCAGTACGCGCTCAAAAATTCGGCGCGTCCGCGCGCCATGCGTGGGCAGAATGTGCGCGGATTCGGAAAAAAGGGACAGATGCACCTGGTCTGGATTCCTACCGGCGGCAGCCAGCCGCTGACGCAGGCGGAATTGCATGGCGAGCAAGATTTCCACACCAGCAGCCCCCGCGCCGACGACACCGATATGCAGCGGCCCGGCCTGCTCGAGCGCCCGAGTAGACAGCGCTTCCCAATGTGCGATGAATGGCTGGATCGGCTTCACGGGGGTTGCGCAAGCAGCCGCCCCGGGTACCGCTTGCATATCCGGTGCGGAGCCGATGTTGAGTGAGAGTAGATCGTATGGTACCGCCGGACCGCTTCGACTCAGCACCCGGCGTCCATCGAGATCGATTCCGGTGACTTCATCCTGCAGGAGGCGTGCGCCGGCCAGGCGGCACAACCCGCGCAGGTCGACATGGATGTCCTCAAACGCATAGTGTCCGGCGATCAGTCCCGGCAGCATTCCGGAGTAGGATGTGAGCAGTTCGCGGCACACGACTGTCAGTCGTGCCCCGGGGAGTGGCCTGCGACTGAAACGCTCGAGCAGCCCCAGGTGCGTGTGTCCGCCGCCGACGAGAACAAGGTGTTTGATCTGCGCTGACTCCAAGCGTTGCATCGCGTCTCTCAGGCCGAGCACGGTACGGCGAATCATCGTTGCGCGCCCGGGGGCGCACGTCGCGCCGCCCGGTGTGCCCCGGATTCGCCCACTGTCGCAAAGACCGCTTGCGACGCTGCCTGAATGCGGACCGGGTGGGCCGCTCTCGCGTCATGGCGCGCCGCGCAATGGGGATTTAGCTTCCGGCCGCGAGTTTATCCTGCGTTCGGGTCTCGAAGTCGTGGGCATCGTGGCGCTCGTGCAACTGCGATGCAGGCTCGCCGCTCGTCCTGTTGACCATGCGGCCGCGCTGTACCGCCGGTCTCGCGTATAACTGATCCGCCCAACGTTGGACGTGCCGGTATTCGTGCACGCTCAGGAACTCGGCGGCACCGTAGAGCCACCCCTTCACCAATCCCCCGTACCACGGGAAGATCGCCATATCGGCAATCGTGTAGTCGGGACCTGCGACATACTCGCTCTCGGCCAAGCGCCGATCGAGCACATCCAGCTGACGCTTCACTTCCATCGCGAAGCGGTCGATGGCGTATTCGATTTTCTGCGGTGCATATGCATAAAAGTGGCCGAATCCGCCACCGAGATACGGCGCGCTGCCTACCTGCCAGAACAGCCATGCCAGGCACTCGGCGCGTGCCGCGGCGTCGGTGGGCAGGAAAACGCCGAATTTCTCGGCGAGATAGACCAGGATCGCACCCGACTCGAACACGCGGACGGGTCGCGCCGAGCTGCGGTCGAGCAGCGCGGGGATCTTGGAGTTGGGGTTCACGGCGACAAAGCCGCTGCCGAATTGATCGCCGTTCGCAATGCGGATCAGCCACGCATCGTACTCGGCACCGGAGTGTCCGAGCGCGAGCAGTTCCTCGAGCAGAATGGTGACCTTGACGCCGTTCGGCGTGCCCAGAGAGTACAGCTGCAGCGGGTGACGGCCGACCGGCAACTCTTTCTCATGCGTGGGTCCGGCAATCGGGCGATTGATGCTCGCAAACTGTCCGCCGCTCGGTTTGCTCCAGGTCCACACTTTCGGCGGCACGTATTCGGATTCGGTCATCTTGCACCTCCGGGAATCGCCTCATTGCTCTGCCGCACCAATTTGGCAGAGGAAATCTGATGCATCCTTCACCTCAGCACTTGGCCCAAGCGGGTTGCGTACGCGCCTCGGGTGGCTCGCTCGATCCGGCGGAGCGCGGTGCGGCAAAGGATCGACACGCATTGTACCGTCAATTGCTCATCCAGCGGTTGAGCGCCAGGCTTCCATGAGAGCGGCTCCGGCTTGTCCCGGAACGGTGAGGCTGGCGCATCGCGGAGGCTCGGATCGCACGCTCGAGCGGCGTGGCCAGCGAGCGCATCTTCACGCGGCCAATCGATGGATGGGGTCGATGGCGCACGGTGGTCCACCACTCCCGGAGGTGCTCGCCCGCCCGCTCGCCATCCACTGCCGTTTCGCTCCGCCGCTGCCCCGCCCTTAGCGCGAGCGCTGCCCAAGGTCGATGAAAATCGGCCGAGCAAGAGGGGTCGGTACGCTTGATCACGCCGATCATGACCAGCAGAGCGAGTGCACTGAAGCGCCTCGCGAGGCCCGCAATCAGCAGTAGGGGCAACAGAACCTCCCCCACGGCATCGATATGGACGAGCACGTCGGGTAGTGGGAACGGATAGCGGTGCCCGAGGATGTGCAGTCGGAAGATCGATTCGAACAGATAGTCGGTCATCGGTGAGACGTGGTACCAATCGCGCCACTTGGTAAGCCCGGACTTGAGAAGCGGAATCGCGAGCGCCAGTGTCGCGGCCAGGGCGGCAACTGTGCCGGCCATCTGGGTCAGCCGGGCACTCAAGCCAGCGGGGCGGTCGGTTACAGCGAATGATGCAGCACGGGTGGACACCGGGATTGCGCCGCGTACGTTCGCTACCGACACAGGCGGATCAGATGCCTCGATGCGAGCGTCTGTCCTGCAGATACATTCGAGCCATCGCGGCAAAAGGTTGGTAGGCATCCCGGGGGGGCTGTGCGCCAAGAGGTAGGGCCTATGATGGTCGCTCGATGTACACTTCGATCTGCAGCAGACCGTGCGTTGCCTTCGCATCGCCCCCCTCCACGCACCTAACCCTGCGCTGAGTGGCCCTTTTCTGCCAAGCGGATCGGCCTCGCGTGTCGGTGCGCAGCGTGCGGCCAGCGCGCTCGGCTTGCGTCGCCGCGCGAATGACCGATTTCAGCAGCTCATGGCTCTTCGGACATCGATCGGATGGCGAGCGGGCGAGCGGCGTTGGCGCTTTCGAGGCTATGCAGTGCGGCACTCGGTGCGATGTCCTCCAGGCTGCGGCCGGCAGGTTCATATGCGGTCATGAGTGTCAGCAGCGATGCGAGCACCTGAGCTGCGGCAATTATCAGCAGCACTCTGCTGATGCCCCAAGCACGCTGGAGAATGGGAAACAAAAAGACACTGCTCGCAGCTCCAATGCGCGAAAAGGAGGTTGCCAGGCCATGAGCCGAGGCACGCAAATCCGTCGGGAAGAGTTCGACCGGAAGAATCCAGGTCGTGATATCGGGAAACGCGTTGCAGACCTTTACAAATAGCATGCACAGAGCGATCGGCACGATCGCAGTCCCTGGGCCCGCTGCGAGCAGCGACAATGCGGCCATGCCGGCAGCAAGGCCGAGGAACCCGAGGCTCTGCGCACGGATCCGTCCAATGCGGTCGATGGAGCGGGCCACAAGTACGAAGCCCACTGTCCCGATACATTTGAGCAGCGTCGACAACAAGATGGCTCCGCCGAAGGTCTTCATGCCAAAGGCGAGCAGTAGCGTCGGGATGTAAAGACTATAGCCATAGTCCACCACATCCAGCAAAAACCATGGCAGGGTTATCAGTGCGGTGCGGCGCAGGTACTGCGGCGCGAATAGCTGTCGCCACGCCGAGTGCATCGGCTGGGAGGCGCGCGTGGCGAACGCATCGTGAGCGGCTGGCGCGCTGAGCGGACAATCGGGCTGAAAAGTGCGCAGCGCGGCAATGGCTTCCTCCGGGCGTCGATTGCGCAGTAGCCAGCGGGGGGACTCGGGTAAGGCGCGCCGGATGACCAGCAGTGCCAGTGCCGGCAGCGCGCCAGAGGCAAACAGTAACCGCCAGGCGTCCGAGCCAAATCGCGACAGCAGATATCCAACCAACATGGCAGCGATCGCGCCGACGTAGAAAAACAGACCGAACGACCAGGTCATGAGCGAGCCACGCTGCTTGCGTGGTGCAAACTCGGCGAGAAACGTCGCGCTCAACGGATAGTCTATGCCGATGCCGACGCCCACGAGGAATCGGAACAGGAACACAGAGGCGACGTTCCAGGAAAGTGCGGACAACAATGCGGCGACGAAAAAGGTGGCGATGTCGATGATATACAGCCATTTTCGTCCATAAAGATCGGCGCAACGCCCGCCCAACGCACCGCCGGCCATCGCGCCGAGCAACGTCGAGGCACCAATCAAGCCGAGCGAGGCGGGCGACAGGTGCCATGCGGTGCCGAGGAAGACAATGGCTACCGCCATCATGGCCGAATCGTACCCGTCCAGAAATACGCCAAGCCCAGCGGAGAAGACGAGGCGCACATGAGCACGGCGAAAGGTCAAATCGTCAAGGTACGGCTCAATTTGCGACACGTCGGATTGACTCCATTGCGGCAAGGCGGCCCACGTACCTCATGGGTCAGGAGGGCACCGGTCCGGCGTTCACAGGCGCTACGCCGGTGCATGCTCGTTGGATTGCCGCCTGAACGGCGTAGCGTGCACACTGAGCGCAAGCAGCTCGTGTCGCGATCGCATGGGTTGGTCAATCCAAACGGACTTCTTGCCTGGATGCTAGATGTGGAACGTGACCGGCGTATGAAACGTCGGGGCATGCCCAACGCTGCCTCGAGCGCGACCTTCAGCGGGCATACTTCGACGTAAATGCCTCGATGTCCATCGCACGCATGTCGGGTAGCGCCGCACGGAGCTGTCCATCGTCCCAATCCCACCACGCGAGTTCGAGCAGACGCTGCGCGGTGCGGGTGTCGCAGCGGGAACGCAGCACACGTGCCGGAACGCCGACGACAATGGCGTAAGGCGGTACATCATGAGTGACTACCGCGCCGCTGCCGATCACTGCACCCGCACCGATGGTGACTCCAGGCATGATGATCGCATTGTGGCCGATCCAGACATCGGGACCAATTCTGACCTGGTCGCGAGCACGCCAAGCGAAGAACTCGGCGTCATCGGGGAGCTCGAATCCATACGATAGGCTGCGGTAGGTGAGGTGATGCACCGTTGCGCGCCACCAGGGATGATTGCTGGGGTTGATGCGAACGCCGGTGGCGATGTTGCAGAATTTGCCGATGCATGCGTGAGCGATCTGATTCGCTCCCATGGCATACCCCCAGTCGCCGATCTCGCTGTGGGCGACGCTGCTGGCGGGCCCGAGATAGGTGTAGCGGCCGAACTCGGACTCCGTGACCCAGCAGGTCGAGTCGATCTCAGGTGCTTCGCTCAGAGCGCGCCCCGCCGACCATGGATCGGGGGGCGTGCCGCAATTGATGCGCTGCATGCGGTCTGATCTCCTCGATTGAGTCAATGTCGGCAAGCCGTCGAGGCGCTTTGCGCCTCAGATATGCGCTGCTCAGGCTACCCGCCGCCCTTCACGCCACACCGCCCGGACCACCGGGCGGATGCAGCCGTCGGTCATCGGCACGGGGCGAATTTGGACTAAATCAGCACGCAGCCCCTTGGCGATGCGCCCCCGATCATGAAGACCGATGGCTACGGCAGGTCGGCGTGTGACCATGGCAAAAGCTTGCGGCAGGGCGATGCCATAATCGTGGTGGAGTACAAACACCGCACTCAGCAGACTACCGGGCACGTAATCGGACGATAGGATATCGAGCAGGCCGTCGCGGGCGAGGACTGCGGCAGCCACGTTTCCGGAATGCGAACCGCCGCGCACCACATTCGGACCACCCATTACGGTGGCGAGGCCGAGTCGCCTGGCGGACTCGGCCGCGAGGCGCGTGGTCGGGAATTCCGACAGGACGGCTCCGTCGCGATGTGCCTCCTCGACGTGCGCCGTGGTGGTGTCGTCGTGGCTTGCGAGCGCGATGCCGTTCACGCGGCAATAATCGACGAAATGCGCCCGATGTGGCCGGGCGTAGCGAAGCTGCATTTCCGCGGCAGCGGCAACCTTGGCCTCGTACGTCGCAGGGCTCCAGCCCTTCTTGCCGATATAGTAGATCCGGGCGTGGTCGATGTTCTCCCATTGCCGCTGCCCCGGTGTGTGATCCATCAGCGAGATCAGACGCAGGCGCGGGTGATTGTGAAACGGTGCAAAAAGCTCAATCGTGTTCGGGGCGGGCAATTCGCAGCGCACGTGTAGCAGATGCTCGGCCCGCAGCACGTCGTGTGCAATGCATTCGTTCAGGCACTTAAGCAGAGTGTTCCAAGTGCTGCCGCGCAGGCTCTCAGGGTCAATTTCCCCGACGCCGAGCGCATCGAGAACGGTGGTGATGCCCGCGCCGACGATTTCGGCATCGTGCGCGAGCAGCGCAGGAGCTTCTGACCAGTGAACCTTCGGTCGCGGCATCAGATGCCGCTCAAGGTTGTCGGTGTGCATCTCTACCAGGCCGGGTGCGAGCAAGTCCCCATCCGCATCGAGTGCACCACGCGCGGAGGTTGCACCATGATCGACAGCTATGATGCCGTCTTGGTTGAACGCCAGCGTCCCGACGACGATTTCATCATCGAGCACGAGGCGAGCGTTGCGAAGGACAGTCCGATTCATGCGGGCACCCGGAAGCGGTTCAGCGGGATCCGTCGCGTCGCGACAGCAGCGGCTACGGTCGGGTCATGGAACGTGCCGATGATCGCGGCGCCGCGTGCACGTGCTTCAGCGATGATCTCGATGACGATCGATGTATTGGCGGCGTCGAGCGAGGCGGTCGGCTCATCGAGCAGAAGTACCGCTCGAGGCTTGATCAGACTGCGCGCGATGTTGATGCGTTGCTGCTCACCACCGGAGAAGGTTGCTGGCGGCAGTGCCCAGAGCCGCTCCTCGATGCCCAGCCTGCGCAGCCACCGTGCGGCTTCTGCGCGTGCGCTGTGCTGCGCATGATCGACCTGGCCGAGGGTGAGTTCGGGCGGGCTGATCGCGTCGTCTGCGGTCATCTCCAGTAGCGGCTCGGCGACTACGTCAAGCGCGGGTACGCGCGGTATTGCGCGCAGGAATTGGCTGACGTAACCGATGGACTCGCGGCGTGCGCCAATGAGCCGACGCGCCGGCGCACTAGTCAGTTCGAGCTCCGCCGGTGAGCCGGGAAACAGGCGGATACTGCCCGCAGTGGCGCGGTAATTGGCATAGATCAGCTTCAGTAGCGTGCTCTTGCCCGTGCCCGAAGCGCCATCGAGTACGACGCATTCGCCGGCGTATACGCTGAAATTCACGTGCTCGAATACGCGCAGTCGCGATCCGTTCTGGTTGTGCAGGGTAAAATGCTTGGTGAGGCCCTCTAGCCGAAGCACCGGCTCCGCGGTGGTGATGGCCGTGCTCACGGCTGCAGAACCGAGGAGACGAGAAGTTGGGTATAGGGGTGCGCAGGATCATCGAGCAACTGGTCGGTCAACCCGGCCTCCACCACGCGGCCTTGCCGCATGACCAGGGTGCGATCCGCGAGCAGTCGGGCAACCGCCAAATCGTGAGTCACCAGGATTACCGCGAGACCGAGTTCGCGCGTCAGACGGCGCAATAGATCGAGCAGGCGCGCCTGAACCGAGACGTCGAGGCCCGAGGTCGGCTCGTCTAGGAAGACGAGCCGGGGTAAAGTGACCAGATTGCGGGCAATTTGCAGCCGCTGGCGCATACCACCAGAGAAAGTCGTCGGGGCATCGTCGATACGTTGCGGATCGAGCTCGACACGCCGCAGCCACTCGAGTGCCAGCTGACGCAGGCGGCCGTAATGTCGCTCGCCCTGCGCCATCGGACGTTCAACCACATTCGCTCCCGCCGATACGTGCATGCGTAGCCCCTCGGCGGCGCTCTGGTGGACGAATCCCCAATCGCTGCGGGCCAAAGCGCGGCGTTCGCCTTCACTGAGGCGGTAAACGTCCTGTAGTCCCCGTCCTCTGACGTCGAACAGTACCGTACCGCCGTCCGGTGCCAGGTTGCCGGCCAATACATTCAGCAGAGTGCTCTTGCCCGACCCGGACTCTCCGACGATCGCGAGTACCTCGCCCGGCCAGAGCTCGAACGAGACCCCGTCGAGTGCAACGATACGTCCGTACAGACGTCGCAGCGCGTGCGCCTCCAGCAGCGGTGTGCCTGATTCAGCGTGCAATCGAATTCTCCGCGTCGGTGGCACGTTGCCGGCTGGTGCAGTAATCCGAATCGGAACAGACGAACATCCTGCCGCCGCAGTCATCGATGAGCACCTCGTCGAGAAAGCTCTCGCGCGAGCCGCACTGAGCACACCCGCTGTCCCAGCGCTGCACGGTGAACGGATGGTCATCGAATGCCAAGCTTCTGACGGCGGTGTACGGGGGAACCGCGTAGATGCGCTTCTCGCGTCCTGCACCGAAAAGCTGTAGGGCGGGGTTTAAGTGCAGCTTCGGGTTGTCGAACTTTGGGATTGGTGAGGGCGACATGACGTAGCGCTCATTGACCAGCACCGGATAGTCGTATGTCGTTGCAATGTGCCCGTAGTGTGCGATGTCCTCGTAGAGCTTGACATGCATCAGTCCATACTCGGCCAGGCCGTGCATCTTGCGGGTCTCGCTCTGGCGCGGCTCGAGTCGCTGCATCGGTTCGGGGGCTGGCACCTGATAGACCAGGATCTGTCCCTCGTGCAGAGGGATCTCAGGGACACGGTGGCGTGTCTGGATGATATTCGCGCGAACAGTTTCTGAGGTGACGGTGACTCCGGCAGTGCGTTGGAAAAAGCGGCGAATATTGACAGCATTGACGGTATCATCAGAGCCCTGATCAATTACCTTCAGCACATCGTGCGGACCGAGGATCGAGGCGGTAACCTGAATCCCGCCCGTTCCCCAGCCATAGGGCAACGGCATTTCGCGCGAACCGAACGCCACTTGGTGCCCGGGAATGCAGACCGCCTTGAGCAGCGCTCGGCGGATCATCCGTTTGGTGCGCTCATCGAGGTACGCGAAGTTGACACAAGGGTCGCGCTCGATGGCCTGTGACTCACTGGGGAACGTCATGCTGACTCTACCTGCGCCATGGCGCTCTTCCGCAAGCGCCGGATCAGCTCCAATTCGGACTGAAAGTCGACATAATGTGGCAACTTCAAGTGTTGGACGAATCCGGATGCCTCGAGACTGTCGCTGTGCGCGAGCACGAATTCCTCGAATTGCGCCGGCGATTCAATCGCCTCGCCCAATTCAGGTGCACGCAAGGCGCGGTCGACTAGGCTCATCGCCATGGCCTTTCGCTCGCTGTGACCGAAGGCTAAACCGTAGCCACGGGTGAATTGCGGTGGTTGGGTCTTGCTGCCGGAGAATTGATTGATCATCTGGCATTCGGTCAGCTCAAGCTCGCCGATCGACACGGAAAAGCCCAACTCCTCGGGAATGAGTTCCACCTCGACGCTCCCGTAACGTACTTCGCCAGCGAATGGGTGGGAGTGGGCATAGCCCCGTTGTGTAGAGTAGGCGAGGGCCAATATGAAGCCCTCATCCCCCCGAGCCAGGTTTTGCATCCGCGCCGCACGTGGCGCTGGAAAGCGCAGCGGTTCACGGGTCAGATCGTGCGGTTGCGGATCGTCGCAAGGTATCTGCTCAACTTCAATGAGCCCCTCACGATCGAGCAGATCGAGCGCCGCTGGGACTGCTTCGGCGCAGGCCGGCAACTGTGGGGCTGGCGGTACCGGCGTGCCAGCCAGCAACGCAAAATCGAGTAATCTCTGGGTATAGTCGTACGTGGGTCCGAGGAGCTGTCCGCCCGGAAGATCCTTGAATGTCGCGGATACACGGCGCCAGAGCCGCATGTTTCCCGTGTCGAGCGGAACGCTGTAACCGAATCGTGGTAGCGTTGTGCGGTATGCACGCAAGAGGAAAACCGCCTCGATTACATCGCCAGACGCCTGCTTCAGTGCGAGTGCAGCGAGCTCCGGGTCGTACAGAGACCCTTCCGTCATGATCCGATCGACCGCAAGTCGCAGTTGCGTGCGGATCTGCTCAATCGAAAGCTCTGCAACTGCTGGATCGCCGCGACGCAGCTCGGCGAGCAGCGCTTGGCTGTTCTCGATCGCGCGTTCGCCACCCTTGACTGCAACGTACATCGCTACGCCTCCAATTCCGTGGTGCGTGCTAATGCGGCAACCTGCTGGCCGGCACACAGCAGCAAGTCCACGCCGCGCGGAAAAAGCGCGTGGTTCGCCTGCCATTCGGCGAAAAAGCCCGCTGCGAGACCGGTCACGGCGAGGTGATGTCGGTCTTGAATCCCAGGCCCTCTGAGGCCCCACCCGTGTTGCTGTTCGAGCGCTTGCACCTCGACGACGCATGTGCACGAGAGTTCAGGCTCGAACTCGCTGCCCAGGGCGAACCGCGAGAGCGAGGGCAGTTGGTCCGCGTCACTCCATGCGAAGCGCGCGGCAGCCGGATCCGCGACGATGCGACACCCGGTATGAAAGCGCAACCATGCGTTGGCCGGACCGCAAGCGAGTCGCGGCGCGAGCCACAGTGTGCAGTCCGGGTCAAGCAGAGTAAGGAGCAGCGCTGCCGCAGCCGCCCCAGTGCCCGGCGGATTCTGTGCGTCGCTCGTCACCGTCTGTATACGTCCGGGTCGCGAGAACGCGGACAGGGCTGACCGGAACACCGCCTGACTGCCAAGCACCGGTTCGCCGAAGGCAGCACTGACCGTGCGCAGATCCATCTGGGAGAGACTCTCTGCCTGAGACATCATGGCGCCTCCTGAGCGGCCGGTTCGCCTGCGCTCTCGCGCGCGATGGTGAAGAACTCGACACGGGTTGCATGGGCCTGCGCCCGACGCTTTGCGTGCTTGTTCTCGAGCCATGCAGAGATGTGCTCGAGCAGATCCGCAGGCACGTGAGTCCGTGCTGAAGAGTCCTGCAGTAGCGCATCGGCGGTGGCGGCGAGTTCGGCGTGACGCCCTGAGCGACCGAGGACATAGGCAACACCGACTTCCCGGCACGCGATGCGCGCCGGATCAGTGCGCAGTGCGCAGCGGGTGACTGTGACTTCGCCGAGATTGAAGCGCGCTCCGGTGCCGCCGATTCGACCCTGAACCATGACCAATCCCGTCTCGGGACGGCGCAGCCACTGCGGATTTGGCCCGGCGAGGGTGCCTATCGCTGACTCGAGCAGCTCGAGAGGTGCATGGCTCAATAGCCGCAGCCATCTCTGGCGCGCCGTGGGCGCGCCGTCCGTGGAGGTGCCATCGATTTGCAACATCGTCGTGGTATCTACTGTTGTCTAGACAACTTCAGTTTCACCCCACGAGCTTAGGGCGAACGTGTGTCCTTTTTATGACAGCGATGTTGGTCGATATTGATTCAGTTGACCCCGGAGCGCGCAACAGTGCCTGGGCACGAATTGCGGAAAACTTAACTGGCGCCATCTGCGCCGGCGACTATCCGCCCGGTTCGCGGCTGCCGCCCGAGTCGGCACTGGCAGATCGCTTCGGTGTCAATCGGCACACAGTACGTCGTGCGCTTGCAGCGTTGGCGGCGCGAGGTATGTTGCGGATTGTGCAGGGTAGCGGTAGTTACGTGGAAGACATTGCGGTCGATCTCGTCCTTGCTCGGCGTACCCGTCATGCGCTGAGTTTGCGTCTAGCCGGTCTGCCGGGATCGCTGCATGTTTTGGCGTCAGCCCATGTGCGTGCTGTGGCCGATGTGGCGCGTGTCCTCGGTGTGCCAGTGCGTAGTCGCGTGCTGCGCATCCTCACGCTTGGAGAGGCAAAGGGCTGGCCTCTGCACGTCGCGGAGCGCTATTTCCCGCTACCACGCTTCAAAGATCTCGATCGTCGAGTCGCGAGTTCGGGTTCGATTACTAAGGGTTTTGCGGCGCTTGGTGTACCGGATTATGTGCGACGCGAGAGTCGGATCAGCGCGTTGCTCCCACCGGCCGAAATCGCCGCGCTATTGGCTCAGCCGGCCGGTCGCCCTGCGCTCTGCGTGCAGAGCTTGAATGAAGACCTGGATGGCACGCCGATCGAAAGTGCCACGGGCTACTTTGCCGGCGATCGCGTCGCGCTGACGGTACGGGCTAATGAGTGAACCGGCGCGCCCGCGAGCGTTTCGCTGGGCCCTGTACTATTCGCCGGCAGCGGACTCCCCCTGGGACCGGGCAGGTGCATGCTGGCTTGGGCGGGACGCCGACGGCATGCCAGTCACGCCCATGCGAGCGCCATCCGGGTGGGGCGCAGAACAATGGGCGCAGCTCCTCGCGGCGCCGCGTCGGTACGGCTGGCACGCGACACTGCGCGCACCCTGGCGCCTTGCTCCTGGGTGCGCCGAAGATACGCTGCTGACCGAAGTGCAGGCGCTGGCTCGCGAATTTTCGGCATTTGAGCTGCCGGCCTTACGCGTACGGCTGCTCGATGGATTTGCCGCAATCTGCCTAGAAGCGCCGTGCGAGCCACTGCGGGCTTTGGCAAACCAGTGTGTGATTGCACTGCAGCCATTAGCGGCACGACTCACCGCGAAGGAGTTTGAGCGTTATGACGATCGCGGGCTGACTGGGCGTCAACAGACCCAGTTGAGCGAGTGGGGCTACCCTTACGTGCTTGAGGACTTTCGCTTCCATATGACCCTGACCGGCCCGCTGGGCTCCCTTGCGCCGGAGCAGAGGGGCGAGATTCTGGCCCACGCTGAGATGTGCTTTGCCGGTTTGCCGCAACCATTATGGCTCGACGCGCTGTCGGTGTTTGTCGAACCGCAGGCTGGGAGTTTGCTGCGACGCGTCTTGCGGGTGCCACTGTCAGGCAGCCCGCGGTGAGGGCGGTGAATTCTTCGGGTGGACGGCTGGTCTTTCTCATCGGGCCGTCCGGTGCCGGAAAGGATACGGTACTGCGTTGGCTCGAGCGCATCCGACCGCGACCGGCTCAACTGCACATCGCGCGGCGCTCGATCACCCGGCTGGCGGTCGATCGGACGGAATCTCACGAGCCGTTGACCGAGGCGCAGTTTCAGACGCTTGTTCGTGCCAACGCCTTCGCGTTGCATTGGTGTGCCCATGGGCTGCTCTACGGTATACGCCGCGAGGAGCTGGCGCCGCTTTCGACCGGCGCTAACGTGATTATTAATGGATCTCGTGCATATGTGGCGTGTGCGCGCGAGCGCTATCCGGGCCTCTTTGTCGTTCGCCTGAGCGCGGCACCGGAGGTTCTGCGCACTCGACTGTTGTTGCGTGGCCGGGAGAATCCACAAATGATTGCCTCCCGGATGATTCGTAATGCGGAACTTGCCACCATGGCGGTCGATGCAGAGGTTCGTAACGATACATCGCCGCAGCAAGCCGCTCGGCAGCTACTCGCGCTGCTTGGGCTGTCGGGCTGAGGTCGGATCTAGGACAGGGATGCGGACGGATTCGACTACTTCAACCGCGGTAGCGCACAAGCGCATCGCCCAGTGCTTCCTGCAGCGGACCGAGCCATGGTTCGTAGTGCCGCCAATTCGTCAGGCTGTCGCGGCTGATGGGACGGCGAACTTGCTCGGAGCTCGCGGTGCGAACACTGCGAACCGTTTTGTGAAACTGCAGGCATGCCGGCTCGAAGGGCAGCGCGCAGAACTCGAGCAGACGCCTTACGTTGCCACTGAGATCCTCTACCACATCCTCGTGGTGCACTGTCAGGATTTTCCCTGGTAGTACGGAGTTCCAATGCGTCATTAGTTCCAGATACGTGCGGTAATAGCGTGCGATATCTTCGAGGCTGTACGAGAATTCTTGACCGTGCGCAAAGAGCTGCTTGAAATTACCGAAGCAGCAGGCGAGCGGCTCCCGTCGAGCATCGATGATTTTTGCATTGGGGAACATCAGGTGAATTAGGCCGAGGTGACGGAAATTGTTCGGCATCTTGTCGATGAAATATGGCCGATGCGTCTGCCGGTATACTCGCGTTTCGGCAAGGAAGCGCTCTCCGAGCTGTCGCAAGTCTGCGATCGACAGGTGGGCCAGCGATTGCGGATAAGAGGCGGAATTTGGTTCCGTACCCATTGCGCCGAGTTCCACGCTGTAGCGGTGAATTTCCGCGAGTTCCTGCGTGCCTTCGACAAGGGGATGAGAGGCAAGGATCTGTTCAAGCAGTGTCGAGCCGGAGCGGGGCAGGCCCACGATGAAAATTGGATCGGGATCCGGGGTGCCCCAGTTGACCCGTGCGGTGAAGAATTCCTTCGTGCAGATCTGCATCTGTGCCCGAGTGTTGGCCTCCATGATTTCGGGCCGATAGCGGCTTGTGGCGCGCTTCAGGGCATTGCCTCGACTGTAGAACTGCCAGGACCGCGCATAATCCAGACGATCCTCCAGTGCCTTGCCGAGTGCAAAGCACAGATGCATCCTGTCGGGCGTTGTGGTGGTGGCGGCCTGCTCCGCAGACAACATTTCCGCGATTTCCTGATCTGTGAAGCGATATGTTTTTAGATTCGCAAGACTCCACCAAGCATCGCCAAAGTCTGGTCGTGCTGCGGCCGCGGTCCGATAGGCGATGACGGCCTGTTGCTGGGCGCCGACCGTCTTCAGAGCATGAGCCAGCCAAAGGTTCACGTCAGCCACTGCGGTGGGCGTCCGTACGTCGCCGAGCAGCCCCTGGTACACGGTGATCGCCTGAGCGTGCTCGCCGATGCCGACCAGCGCGCACGCGCGCAGCGCGAGATAGTCAGCATTGCGCGGTTCATCGCGCAGCAACAGATCGACCTCCCCGAGGGCGTGGACATATTTTTGCCGGCGGACCAGAACGTTGACATAGTCGGCCCGGGCCGCACCGTAGCCCGGGGCGAGCCGTAGCACGGCCGACAACAGCACCTCGGCATCATCGAGGATTTCCTGAGCCAAGCTGATCCGTGCAAGCAGTCGCATCGCTTCGACGTGATGACCGTTTCGCAGCAGAAAGCCCCGGACCAGCGCCTCAGCCGGCCCGACGTCGCCATCGAAGAATAGGCGGCTGGCACGACGGATATCGGCAGGCAAGCCGCTGAGGATGGTGATGTGTCCGCCCGCCGTGGCGGCCAGCTGAGTTTCGCCCGTCATGGCATACAGACGCTGCAGCAGTTTCCAGCTCGATATCAGCGCGGGATTCAGATTTACTGCCATTAAAAATGCTTCGATGGCACGTGGTGCCTCCCGCAGCAGGACGTAGCACCGTCCACGCTCCTGATAGAGCTGGCTGAAGCGAGGATGAAGCTGTTGCAATCGCTCGAGGGACTCAAGAGCATCGACGGCGCGCCCGAGATGGCGAAGGCTTTCCGAGTGCAGCAAGAGAACATCGCGGTTTGACGGGACGGTGCGGAGTAATGCCTGCGAGCGCGCCAGCGCCGTGCTCAAGTTGCGCTCTTGCAGCAGTGCCCGAATACGGCGCACCTCGAGTTCGATGTCCGATGCAGGCTCGGGTTGCGGCGCGGCGCGTGTGACGGTTGCGTTCACGGCAATGATATGCAGAGAAAGGGCGGGCAGGGACTGCCCGCCCAGGGAGTCTAGCGCCTCGAACTGATTCAGAAATGGTAGCTGAGAGTCACGCCCAATATTCTCGGGCGCAACGGAACCTCAGACTTGATGAATTGCGCCGTTGATGTGAACAGGCTGGCATCGCTGTTGCTGAGATTTTGTCCGAACAGTGTAACCATCCAGGCGTCTTTGCCGATACCAACGGAGGCGTCGTAGGTAGTGTAGGCCGGTTGTAGATAACGGCACAACGTGGTGCCAGGGAATGGCGATCCGCCGCATTGCGGATTGCTCAGACCGTCCGGGTAGGAGGCTGGTTCATTGTACATACTGCCGACGTGGGCCAGGCCGACCTGAACGAACGAATCGTACTCGCCGAGCATCCACTCATATCGGGCATGCAGATTGAATTCGAGCTTGGGTGAGTATGATGGTGTCGTTCCCGCAGGGCCGAGGGGATTGGTGGCCGGTTTGCCCTTGATTTCCGTGATGCAATGACCGTAATTGGGATTCGGTCCGCCGCTTGATAGGAGGGTCGGTTCGTTGTCGAGCAGGCACGGGGAGTTGTTTTGCTGCGACTTGTTATACGATAGAGAGCCTTGTACTATGAATCCAGTGGCCACCAGAGCCTCGAATTGCAGTTCGGTGCCGTCCACCTTGTAGTTCGGGCCATTGAACGCAAATGAAGTGTTTCCCCAGCCGCCGGCGGGGTTGAAGAACAGGAACTGAGCATGGTTCCAGAGCATGTGGTAAGCCGAAACGTTCAGCAGCAAGTGATGATCGAGCAGTTGCGTCTTCAGACCGACTTCATAGTTGTCTAGGGAGTCAGGTGCGTAGGTGGTCTGCACCTGATATTGTGGATTGCCGGTGCTGTCAGGCGCTACATTCTTCAGCACGCGATTGAACGCCCCGGGACGAAATCCCTGAGAGTAGGTGAAATACGCCATAGCGTCCCGGGTTATGTGCCAAGCGACATTGAATCGGCTCTTGAATCCTTTATAGCTCGAGTGGTAGTTCATGGGGTGCATGCCGCCGACGCATTGGCCGTTCGGCACGTTTACGCAGCCTGACCCTGTGCCGTATTGGGAGCCTATCTGGTACTCGGTGTAATGGTAGAAGCGTGTGCCGGCGGTCAGCGTCAGTGTCTTCGGCAGCAAGTCGTAGCTGATGGAGGTGAACGCGGCGGTTTGTTTGTAGCCGCGTTGGTCGTCCTCGCCGAAGGCGGTGGAGTCCTGACGCACGTTCGGATTCGATGCATAGCTTCCCGGAGCCGGTCTGACGTTGGCGACGCAGGGGGCGCCACCGGCCAGGGCGATGCTAAGGTTCTGCGGAGAGCAGGACGGTATCGTCTTGTAATCAAAGTTCATGTTGTCCTGGATGCGGAAGTCCTCGTAGTACAGTCCGAAGAGTCCGCGCAGGCGCCAATCGCTTGGCGTGCTGAGACGCAACTCGTGACTTTGATGTGTATTGCGGACTTGATCGTTCCAGTAGCTCGTCGGCGAGTAGCAGGTGGGCGGGGTGCCGGCACCGAGTCCCGTGCCGCCGGAGCAGGTGTAATACCCACCGCCCGCGCTGCGGGCGTAATTTGTGTAGTCGGCCTGCTGTTCGATATTGCGCACCGTATAGCCGCCCGTGTAGACCACCTTCAGGATGTGATCGATATCCCCTTTGACCGTCCAGGCGGTATTTTCGAGGCGGTCTTTGTCGTAGGCGGGTGAAAATACGGTATTCTGCCAGGGGCCGAGCGTTTGGCCATCGGAGCCGATCGGGTACTGGACATCCTCGCCCTGGGCGTTCATGTCTTGATACATCTGTTCGATCAGAACATCCCAATCGTCGTTGATCTTGTAGAGTGCGGAGGCGCGAGCTCCGACATACGTGACTGGATTGGTCGCGCGACCGGCAAGCGCATAATTATTGGCGACTGGGCTGCCGGGAACAGCACAGTATCCCGTCTGGGTTGGCAGGCCGTTCGGACATAGCCCGGTGGGCCCTGGTGTAATGTTTGCGTAGTGATTGCCGGCGTCATTATTGCTGCGCGTGAATGTGCTTGGGACGTTGGTGATGTAGCCGCCCTGACGATTGTCGTATACGACCAACCGGGTGGCGAGGCGGTTGCTGATTAGCGGCAGGTTTAGCACCAAGTCTGCGGCAGCATTGGGATCGCCGTGTGCGGTCACGCCGTAGGTGGCGCTGGCATTACCGGTGGTCCTATTGAGAACCGGCTTGTTGGTGATGTAGCGCACGACCCCAGCCTCAGCGCCCCCCCCGAATAGGGTGCCCTGTGGTCCTTCCAGGACCTCAATGCGCTTCATGTCGACGAAGTAGATATCCACATTTCGCCCTGGGAAGGTCATCGCCTGATTGTCGAGGTACAGCGCGACGTTCGGAAACGGCGCGATCGTGGCGCTCGACTGGTTGCCGGCATTGCCCGCCGCGAGACCGCGTATGTAGATCTGTCCCTGTCCGGGACCGTTGGAGGCGAGCTGGACGTTGGGCAGATATTGCACGACGTCGTCGATGGTCTGAACATTGAGCTGCTTCAGTCGCTCGCCGGTGATTGCCTGAATGGTTATTGGAACATTCTGGATCGATTGTCGTCGGCGCTGTGCGGTGACGGTGACTTCTTGCAGTGTATTGGCTTGCGCGTCGCTGCTGTCTTGAGCGCCGCTGGCGGCGGCTGCGCTGGCGGCATCCGCGTTACCACACAGTGCGTGTGAACTCAATGCCATCATGATGGCAAGGGTGATTTTGCTGTTGGCCTTCAAAGGAGTTTTCCCCGGATAGCAGCCCGTGAGTCAGGGCGGAATGCGATGGGCGGAAACTATAGGCTGCAAAAAATGACAGCTTGGTGAAGGCTCTGTGACAGGGCGGCGTACAATGATCGTTGTGTCATTTTTTTGGGGAGGATTCCATGCGCTCGCGAATGGATGAGCCGCGATTGTCGGCACGGGAATTTCGCGTCACGATGAGCGTGCTTTTTGCGGCTCTGCGCGAATCGGACGAGATCGTCCTCGGTGGGCAGCATCAGGCACACGCCGAAGTCAAGGTGGACGGCAGCGAAGTGACCTCGGCAGACAGGGCGACGGAGCGATTGCTGCGAGCATGTTTGCGCGCCGCGTGGCCTGGCGATGCGCTCTACGGAGAGGAATACGGGGGCAAACTACCAGCGCGGGGGCGCTGCTGGCTGGTGGATCCCATCGATGGCACGGCATCCTATGCCATCGGTATGCCGATGTTCGGGAGCTTATTGTCGCTCATTGTCGATGGTGTTGCGGTGCTCGGGTGCATCCACCTGCCGGCTCTGCAGGAGACGACCTATGCCGCCATCGGTCATGGCTGCTGGTTGCAGCGTGGTGGCGGTGGGTCAACACGTGTGCATGTCGCCGCGCCGCGCCCACTCTCACGGGCCAAGGTTGGCATGACCCTTGTCAAGGAGAACCCCTGGTACCGGAAGCCCGGGGGTGAGGAAGTGATGCGGGTGGCTCGGGCTGCGGGGCGACTACGGATGGTCGGAGACTGCGTGCAGTATGCCCTCTTGTGCCGCGGGGTTCTCGATGCGGCCGTGGATCCTTTCATGCAGCCTTGGGACGTTGCAGCTTTGGTTCCGTGCGTGACGGAAGCCGGTGGCGTCATCGGCGATCTACTGGGGGGAGGGGAGACGGGAAGGCTGCTGGAGTGTGGCTCCATTGTCGCGGCTAGTGGCGCACGGTTGCGCAGCGAGATCGTGCAGGCGGCCCTGGGCCGGGGAAAAGTGCGCGCCAAGCGGTAGGGCGCTGGTGTGGTGGAGGGCCGGTGACGCGTACTCCAGTTCGGTCGGCTGCGCCTCACTGTGAAGCGCAGCCGACGACTTTGAATCACTCTCCGTGGTGATCGGTAGGATGCGGGCTTATCGGCGAACCTTGAAGGTAAACATGTTCATCAGATCGCCGATTGCAGGCTGATTGAGCGGCACGTAGGGGTTGGCTGGCGAGGCAATTGGGTTTGGCAGATTGTCGCGACTGTACGCAGAGATACGCTGGTGAATTTCCCAGTTGGCCTCGACGAATTTGTCGAAGGAAACATGATCGTAGTAAGTGTGTACGACGCGCCCGCCCCGTGAGTAACGCGATACCACGATGAGTGGCACACGAGTGCCATCGCCGAAGAAATCGATCGACTGCACGTAGCCTTCGTCGTAGAAGCCGCCGCCCTCGTCCATCGTGATCATAATTGCCGTGTTCTTCCACAGCGCGGGACGGGAGCGGACCATGTCGATGATCTTGCGGATGAAGCCCTCCAGGAGGTCGACCTTGGACGAGGCGGGATGTCCGTCGAGCAGTTCATCGGGCTTGACGATCGATACATCGGGCAGTGAGTCATGGCGGATGTCGGCGTACAGATCGTGCAGCCCGGCGTTGTTCGCCCGCAGCGCCGGGTTGGTCATGATCTGTTGCGAGTAGATGAATGGATCGCAGATGTGGCAGTAGCGCCCGAGGTGTTTGCGCAGGCGCCCGCCCTGCCAGCCCTCGCCAAAGTACTTCCAGGTGACATGATGGCGAGTGAGCAGCAGGCCAAGATTGTCCTGGCGGGTCGGGGGAACGGTGAAGTGGTTCGGTCCGAGGAGCGCCGGGGTGCCATTGCCGTGGTAGCCGGGCTCGTAATTGTTGACCAGATAGTAGGCATTCGGGCGGCAATCGCCGTGGTTGAAGACTTTATACGGTAGAGCAGCGAGATAACGGTCCACCGGAGCCACGCCGGGTTCGTTCGGGTCAGCGCATTCGGTATATGAGCCGCCGTTGTAGCCGTCCTGCTGGTACCAGTTGTTGGTGCCGGGTTCAGGATTGGGGTTGTCAATTTGATTCGCCGGCGGACGGGCAGCCCGGCCTAGGGAGTCCTCGTAATAGATGAGGGTGCCATAGCCGAACATGATGTGATTGGCGCCGGTGCCGCCGAGCGCAGCCTGATGATAGTTGTCGGCGAGCGCGTACTCGCGCGCCAGCTTGGCGAGATAGGGGACGTCGCCGCGCGCCATATTGTAGAAGGTCATGGCGACGGGCCCTTCCTGGGTGGTCTGATCGTTGTAGTTCGCCGGTCGCGGCGTGCCATTGCTGCCCGCGCCGACCGTGACCTCGACCCAGGGGAACAGATCGGCGCGACAGCCGCTCGGATCGGCCGGCGTCATGGCTCTCGGCGAGCAGTCGAGTTCCTGGCGCATCTGGAACAGGCGATGCACGGGGCTCACCCAGTAGGAGTCGTACGGCACGTAGCGGGTGACGTCGATGGGTGCGTTCGCAAAGTGCGCAGGAAAGCGTTTGTCCGGTACGTTTGCAGGTTGGCCCGTCGTGCCCGTCAGCAGCAGGTGCATGTCCGAGCGGGGCAGGCCATGCTCACGCTGCAGCGCTTCAGTAAGTGTGGCGAAGCGTGGCTTGGCAACGGCGGCGCCGGTGTTTAGGGCCGGCAGCATGGCGAAGGGGCGAGTCCGGGGCGGGTGGGGAGAGTAAACGGACGTATCGGAGGCCTGCCACTGGCGAGCCAGCGCGGCATTGGGGCCCGGTAAGCCATTTGCGGTCACGATGCCCATGGACAGCAGGTTCCAGACCGTCTGGCCCTTGGGTGGGATGTACGTTGCGAACAGATTGTCGAAGGTGTGGTTCTCCCCGATGATCAGGATGACGTGCTTGATCGGGGTCAGCGTGCGCTCCGCCGGTTGGTGGGCATGCCCCGATGCCGCGAAGCACGCCGGCGCTGCGCTCAGCGCGAGGCAGGTGGACAGCAGCATGGAGGCCTTGAATCGCCGGATCGACATGGGGTGTGCCCTCTGGAGCCCGGGGGATGATTGTCCCATTATGCATTGAGGCTCGTCACCGCATCATTGAAGTATTGCGGCATGCAATTTGAACGGTGCCGGCGCGAGGCGCAAATCCGTGCGCGATTGGGGAAGCGCGTCTGCTGCGGCTCGATCGGCGGTGAGACAGCCCGTTCAGCCGGCTCGACTGAGCGGGTTGCGTCCCGAGCAAGGCCTCGCTACCTTGACATTCTGGTCGCTCGCGGCGTGTTCCGCGGGACATCAATCAGGGGGCAGCAATGATCGGTCAGTCGGTGTTGAAGCGGATGGCGGCAGTGATGCTCGCTGCGGGATGTGCATTGACGATCGCGGTCGCGAGTCCTGCGGACGGCAAGGCGGCTGCGCAGGACGTTTTCGCGCACGTACAGTTCCGCAACCTGGGTCCGGCGATCGCCGGCGGACGCGTCACGGCAGTTGCGGGTATTCCCGGTAACCCCAGAATTTACTATGTGGGTTCGGCTGGCGGCGGTGTGTTCAAGAGTACGGACGGCGGTTTGCACTGGCAGGCAATCTTCACGCATGAGGCGACGAGCTCGATTGGCGCCATCGCGCTTGCGCCCTCGAATCCGAACCTGGTCTGGGTAGGCACAGGCGAGGCGAACATTCGCAATGATGTGATCCCCGGCGCAGGGGTGTATCTGTCGACCGATGCCGGCAGGACCTGGCGGCGCATGGGATTGCGCCACGTCGGGCAGATCGGCCGCATTGTCGTGGATCCGCACGACCCGAACCACGTGGTCGTCGCGGCTCTGGGACAGACATGGCGGCCTGGCCCCGACCGGGGGATTTTTATCACGAACGACGGCGGGAAGACTTGGCGCAAGTCGCTCTACGTCAATGACCGCACCGGGGCGATCGACGTCGCCATGCAGCCCGGCAACGGTAAGGTGTTGCTCGCAGCGACCTGGCAGGCGTACCGCCAGCCGTGGATGCTCCATGATGGCGGGCCGGGATCCGGAATCTGGCGCTCGACTGACGGTGGTGAGACCTGGACGCGGCTGCGTGCAGGGCTGCCGGGCGCACCGATCGGACGGATCGGTCTGGCGTTCGCACCGAGTGATCCGCAGCGCGTCTATGCGCTGCTCGAGGCACCAATCGGCAAGGGAGCGTTGTTCGTGTCCAACAACCTCGGCAGTCATTGGCACGAGGTGTCGGATAATCACGCTCTGAATGTTCGGGGGTTCTATTTCACGACACTCGAGGTTGCGCCGGACAACGCCGACCGCGTTTACTTCCTCGGCTTTCAGCTTCTGCAATCCGACGATGGCGGTAAGACCGTGCGCGCGATCGACTCCTCGGTGCACGTCGATCATCACGCGATGTGGATCGATCCGAGTGATCCGAAGCGCATGATCCAGGGCAATGATGGTGGCGCGTATCTCTCCCTCGATGGTGGCAAGACGTGGCGATTCCTGGATGGCCTGCCGATCGAGCAGGCCTATTCTGTTGCTGCCGATAGCCGCACGCCGTACGATCTGTGCACGGGTCTGCAGGACAACAGTGCCTGGTGCGGTCCGTCTTCAACGCTGGCCGATTCGGTCGTTTCCGGGCAAGACTGGTTCACTGTGGTCGGCGGGGATGGCGAGTATGCAGTGCCGGCACCGTCGAATCCGGACATCATTTATGCAGATGCCGAAGACGGCTCTATTGTGCGGTTTGACCGCAGAACGAAGCAGTCACTGTTCATCATGCCGTATCTGCATGGGCCGGGCTATGTCAATGATCTGCCGACCTACGAGCAGAAAATCCGCTTCAACTGGACCCCGCCGATCGCGGTCGATCCGCGCGACGCGAACAAGGTCTACCTCGGTGGCAACGTGTTGCTGGAGTCCTCCGATGGTGGACTGCACTGGCGGGCGGACAGCCCCGATCTGACCCGCAACGACAAATCGAAGCAGCAGCTCTCGGGCGGTCCGATCAACTACGATCTGTCTGGCGCTGAGACCTACGACACCATTCTCTCGATCCAGATCGCCGCAAGCGATCCGCGCGTGATCTGGGTCGGTACGGACGATGGTCTCGTGTCCGTCACCCGCAACGGTGGCAAGAGCTGGAGCAGGGTGACTCCACCGCAGTCGCCCGCCTGGGCCCGTGTGTACCAGATTGACGTCTCGCCATCGCATCCGGGTACCGCGTATGCCGCGGTCGATGCACATGAGCTCGGTGATAACCGGCCGTATGCGTACGCAACTACGAATTATGGTCGAACCTGGCGCTCGATTAGTGCGAACCTGCCGAAGGACGCCGCGGTGTTGGTCGTGCGCGCCGACCCGGATGATCCGCAGGTTCTGGCGGCGGGCACCATGCGCGGTTTGTGGATTTCGCGCGATGACGGGCGGCAATGGACGGCGCTCAAGAGCAACCTGCCAACGATGCCGGTTTTCGATCTGAAGTTCGTGCGCGGCGATCTGGTATTGGCGAGCCACGGCCGCGGCTTGTGGGTACTCGACCATTTCCGATCGGTCGCGGCGCTCAATCCGACCGCCGTTCCGGCGCACTTGAAGCTGTTCGCGCCGCGCACCGGCATCGAATATCAGCGTTGGAGTCGAGGGGAGGGTGCGGAACCCTCGTTCGTCACCCCGAATGCACCGGATGGCGTCGTGCTTGATTACAGCCTCCCGCGCACTCTGAAAGCGAGCGCGCGGCAGCGGGCGCAGCATCAGACTCCGGTGCGGATCCAGATCCGTGATGGACACGGCCAGCTGATTGCCACGCGCTACGGTCCGGCGCAGTTCGGCCTGAATCGTTTCGTCTGGAACATGCGCTACGACCGACCTACGGCTGTGGATTTTGAAAAAGCGCCGCTGCAGGGAGCCGCGCCGGCCTGGGCGCAGCTGCTCGAGCCGCAGGTATTGCCCGGGACGTACTCGATCACCGTCACCGCTGCGGGCAGCACCGAGAGCACTACTGCCCGTGTCATCGCGGATCCGAACCAACCCCCGGCGCTCGCCGCTCAGCGTCGTGCCCTGCAGCTTGCCCTGGCGGCGCGCTCGCAGGTCGATGCGATGAACCGCATGCTGAACCGGATTACCGCCATGCAATCTCGGCTCGCTGCCTATCGACGGACTGTGGCGGCCGACGCGCATGGCATCGATCCGGCCGGGCAGCAAAGCGCGCGCGCGGCCGCCCCCTTGCTCGCGCGCGGGAAGAGGCTCGCCCAGGAATTCGAGCGGCTTAAGGACTCCGTATACAACCCGAAAGTGCAGCACAAGGTCTTCGAGGACAACCTGCACCAACTCACCGATCTGCATGATGCGCTTGAGCTGAATGCCTCGACCTTGGCAGGACTTGGGGTGCAGGCGCCGACCGAACCGCTCGTACACATCACCCGCCAGCTCGCGGCCGAGCTGGATGCGAAGCTCGCCGCGTACAATGCTTTGCTGGCCGGCGATGTGGCGGCGTACGATCGGGCGGCTTATGCGGCAGGCGCGCCGACTCTCGGGGCGGGCAGGCCGCTCTCCGTGGGAGACTCACCGCAGGTAAACTAACGGATCAGATTGCTCGCAGGCGGCCTTTCGCATCGGCAAGGTGGGAGGGCCGCCTCGGGACCTGCCGTACGAGCGCTGCCGCGCGCGGTCCGCACGAGAGGTCTTGGCGCCGACTGCTCGCAGCGCCGTGCACGTCGTGGTCCTCTTCTACCGGCGCGCCGCGGCGGCTGCGACCCTCGGAAGACCGACGGCTACGCGTAGAGGATTCCTCCTCAGGCGAGCTCCATCGTCTCGCCCGGCGCGGACTGCAGGTCTTTACCGCGCTCGTTTTTGCGGAAAAACGAGAAGAGGGCGCAGAGCAGCGAGACACCGACCAGCGTCACCATGACCATGTGAAAGCCGTCCATGAAGGCCGGCTTGCTGGCGAACACGAGCGCCTCGCGGTCCTGGCGCAGGCCCTGGCGGCCTGCGGTCACGTGTGCGCTGCCGACGGCAAGGAAGACCATCCCGGAGATGTCGACGCCGAGAATGACTCCGAGAGAGCGCATCATGTTGAGCAGGCCGCCGGTCATGCCGAGCTTGTCGCGTGGCGTTGCCGCCATGGTGGCGCGATTGTTCGCCGGGGTGAATGCGCCGAGGCCAGCGCCGAGGATGACCATTTCGGCGATCAGTTCCGCCGGACGAGAAGTGCTCGGCGCAAAGATGAGCAGGAAGGACCCCAGCGCAAGGAGCAGCGAGCCGGTGACGAGAAACAGCCGTGAACCCAAGCGATCGCTTGCTCGGCCCGCAAAGGGAGCCAGGAGCGCCATCGAAAAGGGTACGGCCGTCAGCATGATTCCGGTGCGCGCTGCGCTGTATTGCAGAACCTGCTCGAAATAAAACGGCAGCAGAAACAGCACCGCAAAAAGTGCGTAGTAGGCGAGAAAGCCGGTCATATTGCCGGCAGCGATGGTGTAACGACGGAACAGTCGCAGGTCTATGGTGGGGTGCTTGACGAGCAGCTCCGTGACGACAAATGCCACGAGACAGAATACCCCGAGCACGAGCTGCGCGAGAATCGCTGGTGATCTCCAGCCCGACGCACCGGCGTTATTGACCGCCAGCACGAGCCCCATCAAGCCGACCGTCAGCAGCGCACTGCCGAGGTAGTCGATTTTTGCGCCCTTATGATGCGGATGGTAGCGTGGTAGAACATAGCGCGCGAGAATGCCGCCGGCGATGCCGATCGGTACATTGACGTAAAAAATGAACCGCCAGCTCGCGATCGTGAGGAGCAGAGCGCCGATGAAGGGGCCGAGGGCCATGGCCGTGCCTTGAACCGCAGCCTGGGCACCGAGCGCGCGACCCAACTCGCGGCTGCGAAAAACCTGTGTGATGAGCGCCACGGAGTTCGCCTGAAGCAGCGCTGCGCCCACCGCTTGCAGCGCCCGGGCGATGACCAGCGTGTAAATGCCGGGTGCGAGACCGCACAACGCTGAACCGACAACGAAAATCCCGAAGCCGATGTTGTAGAGGCGACTGCGGCCGAAAATGTCTGCCAACCGTCCGACGATCGGCAGTGCGAGCGCCAGGACGATCATGTAGGCCATGGAGACCCACTCGACCAGCGCGAGGCTGGTTTTGAACTCGCCTTTGATCGTCGGCAGCGCGATATTGACAATAGTCACGTCGAGCGCCGACATTGTTGCGCCGATCAGCACGACGCTGAGTACGGCCCACTGCCATCGACCTCGGCCACTCATGCCGCGCTTGGGCGAACGCTTGCCGGAGCGAGTAGATGAATTTAATCGGTGCACGAGATGGTCTCGCTTTCTGCGTTGCAGTCAACGTGTTCGGTATGCATTGGGTCGCGCCGGCGTGATGACCGGTGGGCTGCCATGGAGTCGATCGACGAGGCAAAGCGCTCGTGGGGTGCGCAATCCACCGCGGCTGCGTGCGCAGACTTCAGTGCACATCCGCCTTGCGGTCTGCTGCTGCCCAGGCGAGACCGGCTGCTCGTGAGTTGTGTCCTTGAGGCAGGATTGATTTCGGCGCAGCGCAGCGGTGTCGAGGGCGTTGTTGCCGGAACGTCAGCTGCGCGAATGGGCGCATTCCAGAGCGGCGTGCGTCGGTACCGGGATTTGTGTGCGACCCGATGCGATGCCGAGCTCGGGAGGCGTGCCGCGGCTCCGGCTGGATTTTGCTCGGTCCGTTGTAGGCGGTTTGCGCCGCTCAGCTCCGAACCGGATTCGAGGCGGGAGGTATCAAGACTGACTTCGACGGCAGCGGTGGATCGAGGGGCGTTGCCGGAATTCATCAAATCACAACCACAGGGCTAGTGACGCAAAGAGCATGACAGCGACGCCAGCCCCGGAACCGGCACTCTGGAGTGCGGGTATCCTGGCGGCGAGTCGGGTGTGTCCTGCGGCACAGTCGATGCGTGAAAATGTCTGCATGCCATCACCTCGAAACGCAGCTAAGTTGAGGATTGTACATGGGGTATTTCGCACTGGGTAGCACGATTCCCCGCAACGCATGGGGACATTCATGCGATGCAGCCGGCACAAGTGCTTCGCCCGACCGCGCGATACAACTGGCGACGATGGGCTCAGGTGCGCAACGCGAGGCCGGCTCGCGCTGCAGCGTTGAGGGGACTGGACGGTGCTCTGTTCTCAAGCCGATCATGGGCCGTCGGCCCACAGGCGGGCGGCGCAGATGCGGCCGCCTCATTCCCGCACGCTGAGAGCTAGGGTAAAGGTGTGGCCATTCACACTGTGCAAAACGAGTCTGTAGTCTGCGGAGGGCAGGTGCAGGCCGGGATGAGTCGGCGGCAAAGTAATCTTCGCGCGTGCTCCGACCTGTGCGGTGATACCCGCATAGCCGGGTTCGAAGCGGTTGTAGGCGTATTCATTGACGAATGCGCTTGGTGAGAGCGCCGCCAGCACCGCGCTGTTCCACTGTTCGACCGGGCTGCCGCTCGAGTCGAGCAGCGCCGCGTGTACCACATTGGCGGGCGCGGCGGGCGTGCCGGCATCGAGATACGCCGTGAAGCGAACTGCACCGTTGGCATGGAGCTGGCCCGCTGAGAGCCGAATGTGATGCACGGCAGGACTGACCGGGCCGCCGTGAAATGGCGTCAGCACCGAACCGCGGTAGTAATTGTAGGTCAAACCGACGAACAGCACGGTTGCCACAGCGCCGAGTACACTCCATTGTCGCAGGCGCTGGAGACTCCAAGGACCGCTGCCGAACCACTGAAACCAGCGCCGATCGGCGAGCTCGGGGTGTCGTGCCAGCAGCCACGCATCGATCGAGACCGCTCCGGCTCCGCCGAGCCATAGGACCACACCCATGCCGAAATTGGCCGATGCCATGGTCCACTCGTCAATACACGTCGCGCCCTGCCAGCCGAACAGCAACATGAGCATTATGCTCAGGGCAATCGTTACCAGCGCAGACAGGCGGGTCATGAAGCCGAGAAGCAGAAAGAGGCCGAAGATGAGCTCGGCGGCGCTGATCAGGATCAGCCCTGCATACAGAAGCGTGAAGTGGTGCAAGAGGTAATCGACGACCCGGCCCGTGCCAAGCACTGCCCCCGGCATGGCCGTCTGGAGTTTATTGGCCATCCAGCTGTGCGCGTTCGGGTCGAGCTTGGCGGGTGCATAGATGAAGCGGCGACTGCCGCCGCCCCAATAAATCCAGCCCTGCACGAAGCGTAGCGAGAGAAGTACGAACCCGAGTTGCCGCCAGTTGGCGCCATCCTCGGCAGTTGCGAGCGCGTGTGGTTGAATCCGGCTGTTCATGGATCTTTTCTACATGCTGTGCGGGATGGGGTTTTGCGGATTGTCATCGAAGGGCTTGAATCCATAATGGGCGAAGATGCGCTGCGCGACAGGCGAGCGCAGAAAGCGAATCCATGCGCGGGCGGCCTTCGGATGTGGCGCATTGCGCACCACGGCCGCGGCATAGGTCGCGGTGACGTTGTCCATTGGCGCAATATCGACGTGCGCGAGCGGATGTCCGGCCTGCTCCTGGAACAGCGCCTCTGATTTCCAGGTTACGCCGGCGTCGGCGAGTCCCTGCATCAGAAAGAGCGGGGTTTGCCGGTGGTGAATGTGCGTCAGCACGGTCTGATGTTCGCTCACTTTCGTGACGTAGACTCGGCGCGCCAGCGACGGTCCGCCCGTCTTGCGCAGGGCGATCATGATCTGACGGGCAATGCCTTCCCACGCCGGGTTGGGCATCACCAGGCGGACTCCGTTTCTGCCGAGATCCGACAGCGAGCGGATGTGGGCCGGATTGCCGGCTGGAACCATGATGGTCAGCGTATTGGTGGCGTAGGGAAGTGCCGGGGGGGTGAGCCGGCCAGCGGCGATTTGGGCTTGAACTTTCTTCAGTCCGGCCGCGTAAACATCCGGTGGCACCGTGAACGTGAGGTTGCCGGAGGTGAACGTGCCACCGCGGGCCATGGCTTTGATCAGCAGCCCGGGCGGAATCGTGACGTAGAAGATCCGCCCTCGCAGCCGCGGGTGCAGCGCCTCGAATGCATGCACGAGCGGCGCCATCGCGAAGTAGTAGTTTCCGCCAACATAAATCACCAATGCAGGGTGATCGAGATTGCCGTGAAAGTCCGGCATGTCGTCGACCTCGGGTACGGTGAACGTCAAGCCGCGATGTACGGCCGGATCATTCGTCCCATGTGACCAGGGCGGATAGAGCCGCTCGGCGTAGTGCGGAGGGCCGGACGGAGTGCAAGGAACGGCGGCCGGCGCCGAGCTGGCGAGGAAAGTGCCGAGCACGCAGCTTGCGAGCCAGATGATGCGCGGCGATCTCATGGGTGGATCTGGTGCCACGGTGGCGAATGCTTGCGGTGGCGGCTCTGGATGTCACATCCGTACGAGAGCATAGCCCTGATTCTGCAGGATGATGACGGTTGAGAGGGCGGACAAGGCGACATGGATGTGCGGATTGACCTCGGCAGGAGTCAGATGCATGTCGCCCAGCGCATTGCCGCAGACCATCAATTTGACCCCCGCTTTGCGCAGTGCCGAGATGAGTGCGAGATTGGGGTTCGGATGACCGAAACGTGCCTGGTAGGCCGCGCCGCTGAGGGCAATCGCGGTGGCGGGCCCATGGATGATTACGGCAAACCGCAGATGATCGAGCGGTATCCCTGCGCCTGCGAAGATGTTGATGGTGCGCGCGATGTGATCGAGTCCGGGGTTCACCGTGGTGGCCTGCGCTTTCCCCTGAGTCAGGTCGAACAGCGCTTTGTACGTCGCGCGCTTCTGCGGCCGCTCGACGACACCAGGCCAGGTGTGTTCCGGACCGTAGCCCGCGATCGCAGGGTATTGCCAGAAGCTCGCAGGCTGCGGTGCCGCGCGAGCAGCCGTTGCGGCCAGACCAAGGATGATGAGCGTGGAATACCAGACTGTGCGTGGGTGCATGCGCAGATCCTGCGGGGAGTGAGTGGCCGGCCATGGTCGGCAGGACCGCATCATCGTGCTCCTGTTGGTAGATGGAAAATATATATTTTAAATCTCTAATATAGATAATAGGCATACGCGAGCGCGGTGCACCGCGGCGGAGTTTGTGCTGGGCGGGGCCGCTGCGCCGGCGAGGAAGATCGATGTGGTTCGAAGGCGCATCAGTCCTCGGCGTTGCGGCGTGCAGCGGAATCACGGTAGGACGCTGGCGGTTCGTATTCGGTCCGAAGTCCCGTGACGCTGGGTGGCTTGGATCTGCCGCGCTCGACGCTGGTCCGACATCGCCAGGGTTCAGCGCGCAGACCCGCGGTCCGTTTGGCCCCCATTGAGGTGAAGGGCGGGTGGCGGGGCTCAGAATCACATGACCGGCGGAGGATCCCTGCGGCAATCGATTGCGCCGCGGGCAGGCCGTGTGCGGACTGGCTGATTCGAAGCGCGGCTGCCGCACACGCCGTGCACCTCCTCCTCGCAGCAATGTCCTACCGGCCCATTGGCGCTGATCGGTCGGTCGCAGGCGGGTGGGCTGATGCGCCAGCCGGCCGATCAACCCGGTGTGATGCCACCGATACAGAGATACTTCAGCTCAGTGTATTCGAGGATCCCATGCCGGGATCCCTCGCGCCCGATGCCGGATTCCTTGATGCCCCCGAAGGGCGCCACTGCTGTGGAGATCAGGCCGGTGTTAAGCCCCACCATCCCATACTCGAGTGCTTCGGACACTCGCCACGCGCGTGCGAGGTCGCGGGTGTAGAGGTATGAGGCCAGGCCGAATTCCGTTGCGTTGGCCATCTGTATCGCTTGCGCTTCAGTCGTGAAGCGAAACAGCGGCGAGACCGGTCCGAATGTCTCTTCACGAGCGATGCGCATTTGTGGGGTGACGTCAGCGAGCACGGTCGGCTCGAAGAATGTGCCACCGCGTGCGTGTCGCTTCCCGCCGCAGACCAAGCGAGCGCCCTTGGCGAGCGCGTCGTGGATCTGCGCTTCGACTTTCTGGACCGCTTTGGCATCGATCAAGGGGCCTTGCTCGACCGATGTCTCCATCCCGTCGCCGACCCGCAATTGCTCGGCGGCTCGCGTGAGTCGGGCAGCAAACTGATCATAGATGCCATCCTGCACCAGGAAGCGGTTCGGGCAGACGCAGGTTTGCCCGGCGTTGCGATACTTCCCTTCCATCGCGCCGAGCACTGCGGCATCGAGGTCGGCGTCGTCAAAAATGATGAACGGCGCGTTGCCGCCGAGCTCAAGCGAAAGTTTTTTCAAGGTTCCCGCGCACTGCGCCATGAGCAATTTTCCGACCCGGGTCGACCCCGTGAATGACAGTTTGCGCACTAGGGGATTCGTTGCGAGTTCGCTGCCGATTGCCTCCGGAGATCCGGTCACGATATTGAAGACACCGGATGGGATCCCGGCTCGCTCGGCCAGTGCCGCCAAGGCGAGGGCGGACAAGGGGGTTTGGGCGGCGGGCTTGCAGATGAACGTGCAGCCCGCGGCGAGCGCGGGCGCTGCCTTGCGTGTGATCATGGCAGCCGGGAAGTTCCACGGCGTGATCGCCCCGACCACGCCGATCGGCTGGCGCAGCACGAGCAGCCGCTTGTCCGCCGCATGCGGTGGAATGATCTCGCCGTAAACCCGTCGCGCCTCCTCGGCGAACCATTCAATGAACGAAGCGGCAAAGGCGATTTCTCCCTTTGCTTCCCGCAGCGGTTTGCCTTGTTCGGCGGTCATCAGGGTTGCGAGGTCGTCTTGATGGGCGAGAATCAGATCGAACCACCGCCGCAGCAGGTCGGCCCGATCCTTGGCGGTCCTCATCGCCCATCCGGCTTGCGCTCGTGCCGCGGCCTCGATGGCGCGCCGGGCGTCCGCGACGGTCAGATCCGGAACGGTGCCGAGTGGCGAGCCGTTGGCTGGATTGATGACGGAGGTGACAGCGCCGTTCGCGGCTTGCAACCATTGTCCGTCGATAAAGCAATGCTGGCGCAACAGCGAGGGATCCGCGAGATTCATATGTTGACTCGATGCTGGTGGAGCGTTGGTACCGTCGTGCCGCTGCCGCCGCGGCCTGCAATCTCAGGCGCTGCGCAAGGCCTCGCCAATCGTGCCGGCAATCACCTGACTGACCCGGACATTCGATTCCATCGTGACGCCGGCGATGTGCGGAGTCAGCAAGACGTTCGGCAATTCGCGCCAAGCGCGTCCGGCGGCCTCGGTGAGCGGCTCGGTCTCGAAGACGTCGATTGCGGCGCCGCCCAGCCGGCCGGCGCGCAGCGCGCCGAGCAGTGCCGATTCATCGAGGACACCGCCGCGAGCCGCGTTGATCAGGATCGCGCCCGGTTTCATCTGTGCGAACGCGCCGGCGTTGATCAGATGGTGGGTCTGGGGCGTGAGGGGCGTGTGCAGGCTGAGCACGTCGCTCGTGGCGAGTAGCGTCGGCAGTTCCAGGCGGGTCACTCCTGCCCAGGCTGGATCGGCGGGCGCAACGAACGGATCGTAGGCTGTCACGTGCATCCCAAGTGCCAATGCCTTGGCCGCGGTGAGGCGGGCAATCGCGCCAAAGCCGATCAAGCCGAGCTGCTTTGCGGCGAGCTCCTGACCGATGAGCTTCATCCGCGGCCACTCGCCGGCGGCCACCTCTGCGCTCGCGAACCACGCCCGCCGCAGCAGCAGCATTGCGGCGCACACCACGTACTCTGCCACTGCCAGGTCATTCGCGCCGGTGGCCGGGAAGACTCGGATCGCACGAGCGGTACACGCGGCAAGATCAATGTTATCGAGTCCGACACCGAGGCGTCCGACGAGCTGCAGGCGCGGGGCCGCATCGAGAAGCGGGCCGCGCACCTGTGTGCGGTTGCGCACGATGAGCGCACGGCAGTCGAGCAACGCGGCGTGCAGGCGCTGTGGCTCATCGACGAGCTTTGGATCATAGAGAACGGAGAACTCACCCAGGTGCTGGCGGATCGCCTCCTCGTCCATGAATTCGGCAATAACGATATCGGTCATAGGGATGCCTCCGCGCGACCGGCAAGTGCGGTGAGTGTCGCAAATAGTGGCGCGCTGACCTCGATGCCGTGGTCTGAGGCGCGGACTCGATTTGCCAAGCGGCGGTCGCCGGGTACCCGTACTCCGCTCTCGCGGTGCATCACCGCAATCAGCTCGCTCATCCGCGCAGGGAAGTGACCGTCCGAGAGCAGATCTGCGTCGATGGCGATGAGTACCTGGCCGACGGCCGGCGATGGCCCTTGATCGTCCAGGAACGAGCTGGCCTCCCAGCCGTAATGTCCACCCGCCAGCGCGCCGCAGAGAATTTCCACGATGAGGGCGAGCGCGGCGCCTTTGGTGCCCCCGGCAGGAGCCAGAGCTCCGGACAAGGCGGCTGCCGGATCGGTGGTCGGGGTGCCAGTGCTGTCGGTTGCCCAACCCAGCGGGATCGCGCTGCCGCTCTTTTGTGCGGCCACGATCCGGCTGCGCGCCACTTGGGAGAGCGCCATGTCGATGACCACGGGCTCCCGTCCAGGAACCGGCGCGGCGAAGGCGAGCGGATTGGTGCCCATCATTGCGCGGTTGCCACCTGCGAATGCCATCGCGCTCGGTGTATTCGAGCACACGAGCGCCACGTAACCGCGTCTTGCCAACCGTTCCACCGTATAGCCAGCGGCTCCGATATGGTGTGATCGGTAAATGGCCGCGATGGCCACGGTGCACTCGCGTGCGAGCCCGGGCAATGCCTCGACCGCCAAATCGAGTGCCGGGTAGGCAAAGCCGCCGGCCGCATCGATCCGCAGCGCGCCGGCGCGTAGGCGTCGGAGGCTGGGCAGCGCGCGGCCATCGACTTTGCCGGCCCGCACCTGGGCCGCATAGCTCGGTACGCGGCTCAGTCCGTGTCCCGCCTGGCCGTCGGCCTCCGCGGCCACCAGCGCCCTGGCGGTGGCTGCACTGGGACCCGGTGCAGCGCCGCTCTGCTCAAGGGACTGCTGCACGAGCTGCTCGCAATCCGCGATGCTGAGGGTGGGCATGTCGGCTCGAGCGCTCAGGCGCTTCGATAGAGCTTGGTCATCACGAATTCGCGATGACCGAGCGCTTCGGCCGCCGTGTAGCGTCCGTTGGCCGTCTGCACGATCGCTTCGATCAGCGCGTCCCCTGCTTGCGCGATGGTCATCTCGCGCCGAACAACGCCCGAGACGTCAACGTCTATGTGCTCGCTCATGGTGCGTACCGTGCGTGGATTGCCACTGATCTTGATGACCGGCATGATGGGATTGCCGATTACGTTGCCCTGACCTGTGGGGAAGCAGTGCACGACATAGCCGGCAGCGGCCTGCAGCGTGCAGCACTCCGCGGCGGCAGATGAGGTATCCATGAAGTATAGGCCCGGTCCGCGCGCGGGGGCCTCGGCCGGCTGTAACACGTCGATGAAGCGTACCTGCTTGCCGATCTTCTCCAGGTTGCCGAGAGCCTTCTCCTCGATCGTGGTCAGGCCGCCTGCAATGTTGCCCTTGGTCGGCTGGCTGTCGGACAGATCGGACGTCTTGTGCGCCTCGATAACCTCCTGCTGGTAGGCGGTCCAGGTGCGCATGAATTTCTCAGCGATTTCCGGCGTCGCTGCTCGTGCGGCAGCCAGGTGCTCCGCGCCGGTCAGCTCCGAGGTTTCGCCGAAACAGCCGTACAATCCGGCCGGAACGAGCTTGTCGTACATGTTGCCGACCGTCGGACAGGAGGCAAGTCCGGTCGTGGTATCGCTCTCGCCGCATTTTGCCGCCACCCACAGGTCCGTCAGCGGGCACTCCTCGCGCACTTTGGCACTCGCAAAGTGTACGAACTCCTTGGCCTTCCGCGACGCCGCGGCGACCGTGGCAATGTCGCCGTTGCCTTCGATCGAAAAGCCTGCTACGGGCTTGCCGGTCTTGGCGATGCCCTCCACCACGCGCTGTGTCCACTGCGGCTCGATGCCAATGACAATGCAGGCCGCTACATTTGGGTTTGCACCGGTACCGATCATGGTGCGAAAGTGCAGTTCGAGATCCTCGCCGAACTGCAGCCGCCCGTACGCATGCGGCAATGCAATGGTTCCCTTGATGTGAGCAGCCACTGCCTCGCTGGCTGCGTTGGAGATGTCATCGAGCGGCAGAATGACGACGTAATTGCGTACGCCGACGCGGCCATTCTCGCGACGATAAGCCCAGATTGTTCGCTTCGCAGTTGCCATACTCTCACCAGCGCTTGGTCTTCAGATTGTGGGTGTGCACGTGATCGCCGCGACGGATCGGTGCGACGACGCGGCCGATGTCTTGGCCATACTTTACGACCGAGTCGCCAACGGCCAGGTCGCGCAACGCAACCTTGTGGCCGATCGGCACATCCTGGTTGCATACAGCACGGATTTCGCTGTTATCCTCGGTTACGACGCCCAGGATGTCGGTTCCGGATTTCAGGTTCTCGACCACGACCACCCCGACGTTGTCGCGGTGGTCGTGGACGAGCAATTGCGGTTGTCTCGTCATGGCATGATGTCCTCAGTGGCGCAGCTCTTATATAAGATATAAGATTACAGATTATTATGGCTAGCACAAGAGTCCGAGCAGCAGCGGTGGCGCCTGAGCGTGCGCAGCGCCCATTGCGTAGCTCCCGCTGGTACGAGCGCGACGATATGCGCGGATTTGCCCATCGGCAGCGCACCCAGCAGATGGGGCTGCGGCGCGAGGAATTTCTCGGGCGGCCGGTTATCGCGATCATCAATACCTGGAGCGACATGAGCCCGTGTCACGCACACTTGCGCGCGCGGGCGGAAGCGGTCAAGCGCGGCGTGCTCCTCGCGGGCGGCTATCCGGTGGAACTTCCGGCGCTGTCTGTCGGGGAAGTGATGGTCAAGCCGACCACCATGCTGTACCGGAATTTCCTCGCCATGGAAACCGAGGAGCTGCTGCGCTCGCACCCGATAGACGGTGCGGTGCTGCTCGGCGGGTGCGACAAATCGATTCCGGGAATGCTGATGGGCGCATTCAGCATGGACTTGCCGGCGATCGTCTGCCCGGCCGGGTCGATGTCGAATGGCCAGTGGCGCGGCGTTCGCACCGGGGCTGGGACGCACACAAAAAAATACTGGGACGAGCTGCGTGCGGGCAATATTACCGCCGACGATTGGGTGGACCTCGAGTCACGCATGACCCGCTCGATCGGCACCTGCAACACGATGGGTACCGCTTCGACTCTGAGCGCTATTGCCGAGGCGCTCGGCATGACGCTATGCGGCGCCTCATCGATTCCCGCAGCCGACTCTGGCCACGTGCGTATGGCTTCAGCATGCGGCTCGCGCATCGTGGCCATGGTGCATGAGGATCTGCGCCCCTCGCATCTTGTCTCATCAGCGGCATTTCGTAATGCCGCCGTGGTTTACATGGCGCTCGGGGGCTCGACCAATGCAGCCATCCATCTGCTGGCGATGGCAGGTCGCGCCGGTGTCGGTATGACGCTCGATGATTTGGCAGCGACTGCGCGTGATGTGCCCGTGTGCGCGAACCTGTTCCCCTCCGGTGAGCGGCTCATGGAGGACTTTTACTTTGCCGGCGGATTGCCCGCGCTGCTGGCTAAGATCGCCAGCCGTCTGGAGCTAGGCTGTCTCACCGTCGAGGGACGCACGCTCGGTGAGGCGATCGCGGGCGCGCCGTGCTACGACGATACCGTCATCCGAGGACTTGACGATCCGGTGGTTCCGCTGAGCCGGGGACGTACGCTCGATCTGCTGCGAGGCAACTTGTGCCCCGATGGTGCGGTGCTGAAATCTAGCGCCGCCGATCCGCGCCTCATGCGCCACGAGGGGGTGGCGCTGGTGTTCGATTCGCACGCGGAGCTGTCGGCGCGCATCGACGATCCGGATTTGCCCATCGATGAAAATACCGTGCTGGTGCTGCGTAACGCCGGGCCCGTGGGTGCGCCAGGTATGCCTGAGTGGGGCAATCTGCCTATTCCGCGCAAGCTGCTCGCGCGTGGCGTGCGTGACATGGTCCGCATCTGCGATGGACGTATGAGCGGCACGCATTACGGGTGTTGCATCGTTCACGTAGCACCGGAGTCGGCTATCGGTGGTCCGCTTGCGCTGCTGCGCACGGGCGACCGGGTGCGCCTTGACGTCCCAGCCGGGCGACTGGACATGGAGGTTGCGGATGCGGAAATCGCAGCGCGCCGCGCCGCGTGGCAACCGCCACCGCGTCAATACCAGCGTTCCTATGCTGCCCTGTATCAGGCGCATGTCACCCAGGCGCCGCAGGGCTGCGACTTTGACTTCCTCGCGGGGCGAGCTCCGGTTCCGGAGCCTGCGATTTTCTGACAGAAGGTGCCTGCACATGACGGCGAACAAATTCAGGGAAATTGTCTTGCAAGCGGCTGAGCGGCCCGCGATTGGCTCGTGGTTGATGTCCGCCTCGGCGGATGTGGCGGAAGCCATGGGGCACTGTGGTTTCGATTTTCTGGTCGTCGACATGGAGCACAGTCCGCTGCACATCGCCAGTACCGCGGATCTGCTGCGTGCGCTTGCGGCTACTGCGACCGCACCGCTTGTGCGGATTGCAAACTGCGACCCGGTGTTGGTCAAGCAGGTGCTGGATGCAGGAGCGACGAGCGTTATGTTTCCGTTCATCCAGACCGCAGAGCAGGCACGCGCTGCGGTCTCCTTTACCCGCTACCCACCGCAGGGTGTGCGGGGCGTGGCCGCGATGCATCGAGCCTCGCGCTATGGTCAGGCCGAAGCTTATCTACGCGATGCCAACGAGGGGATTGCGGTGGTCATTCAGCTTGAAACCCCTGAGGCGATTGACAGGCTCGAGCTGATCGCGGCAGTTCCGGGCGTTGACTCCCTATTCGTCGGGCCCGGCGACCTGGCCGCTGCCATGGGTCACATCGGGCAGATCGGCCACACGGATGTCCAGGCGATGATTGCGCGCGCGGCAAGCCGGGCGCGCGCGCTCGGCAAGCCCATCGGGATCGTCGGCGGTAACCCGCAGATGGTGCATCGTTTCCTCGACTACGGGTACACCTGGAGCGCAATTGCCTCCGATCTTGCGCTGCTGACCGGGCGCGCCAGAGAGTGGCTCGAAGGCTTCGGCCGTGGCGTAGGCAGCCCGTCCCCTGCGCCACTGTACTGACGCTGCGATGGAGCGTGTCGAGTTGAGTGCCGAGCCGTGGCAAGCGGTCATCGATCCGGCGCTTGGAGCGTCCGTTCTGAGCCTCAACTGTGGCGGAAATGCGGTGCTGAGAACCGCAACGCCCGCCGGGCTCGCTGCCACCGGTGTGCGGGCCAGCGGCTGCTATCCGCTCGTGCCCTATGCCAATCGCATTGGCTCTGGGCGCTTGCCGGTCGCGGAGCGAGTCTATGCGCTGCGCGCGAACTTTCCGCCAGAATCTCATGCCCTGCACGGAGTAGGTTGGCAGAGACCCTGGCAGGTGACCGTGCTCGGGTCCGACTCGCTGGAGCTGGTGCTGCGCTACGCGGCCGACGATCCATCGGCGTGGCCCTTCGCCTTCGAGGCGCGCCTGCGCTTCACACTTAGCGAGCGGGGCTTGCAAATCACGCTGTCGGTGCAGAATCGCGACCGCGAGGTTTGGCCCGCCGGGATCGGGCTGCATCCTAATTTTGCCGTCTGGCCCGGGCAGACGTTGCAGTTCGATGCAGAGGGCGCTTGGAGCAACGGCCCGGACATGCTGCCGCGGCAGCCGGCTGATGGTCCGCAATGGGATTTCAGTGTGCCGCGCCGCGTTGCCGATCTGCGTCTGGATAACGATTTTCACCACTGGTGCGGCCGGGCATTTCTTGGTGGCGGTCCGCTCGGCACGATTCGCCTCACCGCTTCGGAAGCATTTTCGGTGCTACGGGTTTTCACTCCCGCGGGCCGTGATTTCATCGGTGTGGAGCCGGTCAGCCACATTGCCGATGCTGTGAATCGACCGAACGCTCTCGGCGCCGGATATCACCTTCTCGATCCAGGCGAAGTGCTCTCGGGCACGGTCCGCATCGAACTGGATGCAGGCACGTGAGCTCGTTCGAACTGGTGTGTCCGGTCCAATGTCGGTTGGGCGAATGTCCGGTATGGGCGGGCGAGCGGGCGGAGCTGCTGTTCGTCGATGTGACCGGGCGGTACCTGCACCGCTTCTCGCCGCGATCGGGTTCGCTCGAGAGTTTGTCTGTGGAAGAGGATATTGGCTTTGTGGCCCCGGCGCGCGAGGGCGGCTATGTCGCCGGTCTGCGCAGCGGCATCTGGTTGCTCGATGAGCGGGCACGCAAGCGCCGGTGTCTTGCGTGCAATCCCGCCGATGCGCGCACCGTACGCTTCAATGACGGTGGTATCGATCCGCACGGACGACTCATCATCGGCACGATCGATGAGACCCGTCGCGATGCTCGGGCTGGGCTATATCGTCTCGATCCACATGGCTTAAGCGAAATCGCTACCGGGCTGATGACATCCAATGGCGTCGCCTTCGCTCCGGACGGCAGGACGTTGTATCACTCCGATACGCCCCGCTTTGTAATTTATCAACGCGCCTATTGGCCGGAGAACGGCGAGGTTGGCCCGCTGCGCGAGTTCGCCCGTCTCGACCCGAATGCATCCGACCGCGGACGCCCCGACGGGGCGGCAGTCGACGCTTGTGGATGTTACTGGTCTGCGCTGTACGAGGGTGCGCGAGTCAATCAATATGATTCATCGGGTCGGTTGATCGCCGAGCACGCGGTGCCCGTGCGCAGCCCGACGATGCCCGCGTTTGGGGGAGCCGATCTGAAGACGCTCTTCCTCACCAGCGCGCAATCCGCAGACGGAACGGGCGGGGGACTCTACGCGCTGCGTGTCGAGACCCCGGGACTGGCTCGAATCCCTTTCGACGAGGAGTCGCTTCTTCCATGACCCAGCATCCTTACGCGAGCGTGTCCTACCAATCGTTGCGCGGCCGGTCAGTGCTCATCACGGGCGGTGCTTCGGGTATCGGCGCGGAACTGGTCAGCGCATTCACCGCACAGCAGGCCCGAGTGACCTTTCTCGATATCGATCAGGAGCGCGGCGAGGCGCATGCGCGGCAGACCGGCAGCCGATTCATGCGCTGCGATCTGCTCGACATCGATGCCTTGCGTACGGCGGTGGCGCAGGTCGAGGCGCAGCAGGGCGGCATCGATGCGCTCATCAATAATGCCGGCTGTGACGATCGGCAGAAGCTCGAGGAAATCGAGCCTTCCGATTGGCGGCGGATGCTCGGGCTGAACCTGGATCATCAGTTCTTCGCCGCCCAGGCCTGCGCACCGGCGATGGCGCGGCGTGAACACGGATCGATCATCATGATGGGTTCGATTTCCTGGATGCGGGGACGCCCCGGCATGGCTGGTTATACCACCGCGAAGGCGGCGATCAACGGTCTGACCCGGACGCTGGCGCGCGAGTTCGGGCCGGCCGGAATTCGAGTCAATTGCATCGTCCCGGGTGCAATTCTCACTGAGCGTCAGCGTGCCCTGTGGCTGACGCCGGAGCTTGATGCCGAGTTCATTCGCCTGCAGGCGTTGAAGTTCCGGCTCACGCCCGAGCATGTGGCGCGGCTGGCGTTGTATCTGGCCTCTGACGAGAGCTCCGGATGTACCGGCGCGAACTTCATCGTCGATGCCGGTCTGACGCAGAATTGAAGCGTTCAGGTAATGGTAATCGCGTAAACGAGATTCTCCGAACTCACCCGACTGACGCGCCATTCCACCTTGCGCTCGGTCAGATCGACGGCGATCCGATCGATCACGAGAACCGGAGAGCCCACGGCGACGCCGAGCTGCCGATGGTCGTCGCTGCTCGAGAGCTTTGCGCTTAATTCCTCATGGGTCGCGACGATGGTGACGCCGAACCCCGATTGATAAAGCGTGTACAGGCTGTTCGGCAGCGGCATCTGCTTCTCGATGCCCGGAAACATCGTGGCCGGCAGAATGATCACCTCCCGAATCGCAGGGACCCCCTCGATGTGCCGTACGCGGGTGATCTCCACGATGCGCGCATCACGCGACAGTTCGAGTCGATCACGCTCGACAGAGCGTGCCGCGCGTACGCGTGCTGCTTCCGTTCCTAGCGATGGAGTCAGTCGCTTGCCACCGGGATGAGCGATGCGGAAGAAGCGAAACTGCGCGCGCTCCTGGGTATTCTCTGCGATGAACGTACCTTTTCCCTGGCGCCGTTCGAGCACTTTTTCTGCAGTCAGCGCATCGAGTACCTTGCGCATCGTACCTTGGCTCACGCCCAGTTCGCGCGCCAGGCTCTGCTCGCTCGGCAGGGCTTCCCCGGGACGCCACATGCCCTGGGCCACGCGGCGCACGACAATGTCGTAAACCTGTCGGTACAGGGGCCGATATCCGGGTGTGTCGCTCACTGGCAGTCCTGTTTCACTGATGGCGCGGTAGTTCCGCGCGTTGGTACTTTACCCGTTTTGCCTGGCCACTCAGTAGTTCGGTGCGACGTGCTGACCCGGCCGCCGGTAGCGCTTGCTTCGGAGGCTAAGTCTTATATAAGATATAAGTCTAATCTGCGTACCACATGAACATTATAGAGCTAGACGACGGCTTCGATCTGGTGCTTCGTGGACAGGTTCTGCTGCGCCACCGCCAGGAGCTGCCCTGCGTGTTCGTGGGGCGAGGCGAGGCAAGCTACCAGATGCGCCAGGGGCACTTTCATCTGGAGGACTACCTCAGCGAGCGGCTGCCGCTGGCGCATGCGCAGGTGCGTCGGGATGCGGATGGGGTTCACCTTACGTTCGCCGAGTCCGAGCGCGCCCCCCCGCTGCTCGAGCTGTCACTCGATGAGGGAGCTGAGCGACTGACCTTGCGGTGCACAGCGTACGAGGGCAGCCTGAGCCGCTTCTGGTTGCGGTTCCTCGCGCAGGCCGGGGAGCGGATCTGGGGTGGCGGGGAGCAGCTGTCTTACTTCGATCTGCGCGGCCGACGCTTCCCGCTCTGGACGTCAGAACCAGGCGTGGGCCGGGACAAGAGCACCGAAATCACCTTCCAGGCTGACCGGCACGGCGGGGCAGGAGGTGATTACTACACGACGAACTACCCGCAACCGACATACGTCTCATCGCGTCGTTATGCCGTGCATGTCGAGACCACTGCGTTCAGTGCCTTTGACTTCAGACACGACGCTTTCCACGAGATCGAGGTCTGGGCGGTTCCGCAGCGGATCGAGATTTGGGCTGCCGATCGCTTCACTACCTTGGTCGGCCGGTTATCGGAGCATTTTGGCCGCCAGCCGCTGCTGCCGGATTGGATCCGCAGCGGAGCGATCATCGGACTGAAGGACGGCGCGCGCAGTTTCGAGCGGCTGGCCCGCATCGAGGCCGCGGGCGCGGCGGTGTCGGGTCTCTGGTGCGAAGACTGGGTCGGGGTGCGTCAGACCAGCTTCGGTACCCGTCTATTCTGGGACTGGAAGTGCAATTTCGAGCGCTATCCGCGTCTCGATGAGCGCATCGCCGAGCTGCGTGCTCGAGGCATCCGTTTCCTGGGGTATGTCAACCCCTACTTGTGCGTTGACGGAACCCTTTACCCACGCGCTGCCGCGGCAGGTCTGTTGGTGCAGCGCCTCGATCGGGACGAGCCCTATCTGGTCGATTTTGGCGAGTTCACCTGCGGCATGCTGGATTTCACGCGAGCGGAAGCCCGCGACTGGTTTGAGGAGGAGGTCATCGGGCGCAATCTGATTGACTTTGGTCTTTCCGGTTGGATGGCCGATTTTGGCGAATACCTGCCGGTCGATGTGCGGCTGGCCTCTGGCGAACCGGGCGCCCTGGCGCACAACGCGTGGCCGACGCTCTGGGCGCGGGTCAACGCCGAAGCCGTCGCGCGGCGTGCCAAGACCGCAGAGGTTGTGTTCTTCATGCGCGCGGGGTTCACTGGAGTGCAACGGCACTGTCCATTGCTCTGGGCGGGCGATCAGTCCGTGGACTTCAGCCGGCACGACGGCCTGCAGACCGTCATTTGTGCGGCACTGTCGTCCGGCCTTCTCGGCAACGCCTATCACCACAGTGACATCGGTGGCTACACGAGCCTGTTCGGCAACGTGCGTACCGCGGAGCTGCTGCAGCGATGGGCAGAGATGGCGGCATTCACCGCCGTCATGCGTACGCACGAAGGCAACCGGCCGCGCGACAATCTGCAGATTGACGAGGATCCGGAGGTTCTGGCGCATTTCGCGCGCATGACGCGTATTCATCGGCACCTCGCCCCGTACCTGAGCGCCCTAGGCGCAGAGGCGGCCGCGACAGGACTGCCGCTGCAACGTCCCCTGTTCCTGCATTTCGAGGACGATCCGAACGCCTACGACAGCCAAATCAGCTTCCTGCTCGGCCGCGACTTGCTGGTCGCGCCGGTCATCGCGGCAGGGGAGCGCAGCTGGCGCACCTACCTGCCGGCCGGCGCCACATGGTGCCACCTGTGGAGCGGGGCGCAATTCACCGGAGGGCAGACTGTTCAGGTGGCAGCAGCGCTCGGCCAGCCGCCGGTGTTCTATCGCATCGACAGCGCGTACCGGGATTTGTTCGATGGACTCACTGCCTGTTGAGGTTGCATGACCGAGACCCGTCGTCGATGGCTGTTGTTTCTGCTCATCGTCTCCGGTGTTCTCAATTACGCCGATCGACAGATCATCGCCGTGCTGAAGCCGATGCTCCAGCAGGACTTGCACTGGACCGACGTTGACTACGGCAACATCACCTCGCTTTTTCAGCTTGCCACCGCATGTGCTTACCTCGGGGCTGGCAGGCTAGTCGACTGGCTTGGCTGGCGACGCGCCAACACGTGGGCGGTGGGCACGTGGAGCCTCGCTGCGATGAGCCACGCCTTGGCGCGCACGGTTGGGCAGTTCGCCACGGCGCGAGTGGCACTCGGTATCACCGAGTCGCTCGGCACACCTGCCGCAGTCAAGACCGTCGCCGTCCTGTTCGTTGCGCGCACCCGCTCGCTCGCACTGGGCGCGATGAACGCAGCCAGCAATCTCGGCGCGATCTTTACCGCCTTGGCCGTTCCGCCGCTGGCGCTCGCTGCCGGGTGGGCGCCGGCTTTCCTGATCGTCGGTGCGCTCGGCTTGCTCTGGGTGATGGCTTGGGTATGGGTGACCGGCGGCGAAGAGCCACAGCTCGTCGCGCCGGCGGCGCTCGAGGTCGCTCCCCGCCAGACGCGCAGTCGCAGCACCTGGCGGGAGTTGTTGCGGGACCGTGGGACGTGGGCGGTGATCGGAGCCAAAATGCTCTCTGATCAGGTGTGGTGGTTCCTGCTGTTCTGGGTGCCGGACTTCTTCCACACCGTGTTCCATCTCGACATGAGTCAGTTTGCCGCGCCCGTCGCTGTGATCTACGCCGCCGCGGCCGGCGGATCGGTGCTTGGCGGAATGGCCTCGGGCCGATTGATCGCTGCCGGCCGCGAGCCGGTCCTGGCGCGCAAACTGACCATGCTGGTGTGCGCATTGCTGGTCACGCCGCTGCCGTTCGCACTGGCGAGCGGCGATCCATGGGTTGCAGTGGCGCTGCTCAGCTTGACGCTCGCAGCACATCAAGGTTTCGCGACCAACCTGTTTGCGCTCGCGACCGATGTGACGCCGAGTGCCCGCGTCGGCACACTGATCAGCATTGCGGCCCTGGGCGGCAATATAGCCGGCATAGCAATCTTGCAGGCCGCCGGCTGGCTGATCGGTGGTGGCTACGGGTACCGGCCCTTGTTCATGGTTGCGGCGTTTTCCTATCTTGCCGGTCTGCTTTGGCTGCAGCTGGTTTTGCCCCGAGAGACGCGAACGCACGCGGAGGCACAGTGAGGACCGTGCAGGCTCCAGCGCGAGCTGCGTCCGCAGATGATGCGATCTATGACCTTGTCGTGGTCGGCGGCGGGGTGAATGGCGCCGGCATTGCGCGCGACGCGGCGGGACGCGGGCTTAGAGTGCTGCTGCTTGAGCGAAACGATCTGGCCGGTGCGACTTCCTCCGCCTCATCGAAACTGATTCATGGCGGACTGCGCTATCTAGAGCAGCGTGAATTTCGCCTGGTGCGCGAGAGCCTGAAGGAGCGCGAGGTGCTTTGGGCAGCGGCGCCCCATATCATCCATCCGCTGCGATTCGTCCTGCCTGTGCGCCCGGGGATGCGCCCGGCATGGATGCTGCGTGCGGGGTTGTTTCTGTACGATCACATTGGAGAGCGCAAGCGTCTCGCCGCCACGCGTACACTCCGCCGTGGTCGGGATGCGCCGCTCGAGCCGTTGCGCGAATCACTGCACTGGGCCTTCGAGTACTCCGATTGCGCTGTCGATGACGCCCGTCTGGTGGTCCTAAACGCAATTGACGCCCATGAGCGCGGCACGATCGTCGCGGTAGGCTGGACCTTCATCGCCGCCAGGCGCGAAGCTGGACTCTGGCACATCGAGATTGAGTCACGGGCAGACGTGCGCGCGGCGGTCCAGGCGCGTGCGCTGATCAATACCGCAGGGCCTTGGGTGGAGGAAGTGCTCGATCGAACCGGCGCGTCGCGACGCCGTGCACTGCGCCTAGTCAAGGGAAGCCATATTGTTGTTCCCCGCCTGTATCCGGGCGAGCATGCCTACACGTTGCAGGGCAGAGATGGCCGCGTGGTGTTCACCATTCCGTACGAGGAGTCTTTCACCCTCGTTGGAACAACTGATGTGCCGTATGATGCCGATCCGCACAGTGTAAGAGCAAGCGGCGAAGAGGTGGTCTATCTCTGCGGTGTCCTCGGCGAATATCTCAAGGCGCCGGTGACTCCCGATCAGGTCGTGTGGCAGTGGGCGGGTGTTCGGCCGCTCTACGACGATGGCGGAGTGAATGCATCCACGGTGACGCGCGACTATGTATTCGATCTCGACGCTCAACCGGGCATTGCGCCACTCCTTTCGGTATTTGGCGGCAAGCTGACCACGTACCGACGTCTTGCGGAGCACGCACTCGCAGAGCTTCTGCCGCACCTGGGGAGGAGGAGCGGGGCCTGGACCCGCGGCGCGGTGCTGCCGGGCGGGGACTTGCCGGACTCGAACCCGGAAGCATTTGCCAGCGCCCAGATCAAGCGATATGCATTCGCTGCTGCGCCGATGATTCGGCGCATGTGCCGTGCGTACGGTACGCGCATTGAAGGAATCATCGGCAACGCGCGCCGCCTTGCCGATCTCGGCGAGGAAATCGCCCCGCAGCTGCATGAGGCTGAACTCGAGTACCTCAGGACTCGCGAGTGGGCGCGCAGCGCGCAGGACGTACTGTATCGCCGCAGTAAGCTAGGCCTGCGGGTCGGACCGCAGGGCGTGGAGCGTATCGAGCGGTGGCTGGCGACTGCGGCGCGGAACGTTCCGCACGGCGATGATTTTTCTGCGCTGCGCTATGCCGGTAGCTGATGCATCCGGCGTACTCCAGATTTTGGGGTCGCAGCGCGCGTTGCGTTCGCAACGCTGCACTCGAGGTGGGCCGTCGGCCCGGGCGTGGACGCTTCGCGATGTGCCCGTGGCCGCGCTCAGCACGGCCACTGCGCGATTGGGCGGCAACCGATTGACAGTGGCATTCGTAGCGCAGCCCAATGGACATTCACATTCAACAAAGCAGTCTCGCGAGCGAAGTCGACGCAGACGGCCGGCCACATCGTGCGCTCATCCGTCTGCCACTTTTTTTGCGGCGGAGCGAGGCGGAGGTGAGATGAGACATTTGAGGCAGTCCAGAGTTGCGTCTATAAATTCACGGTGAGCACCGTCGCCGCAACCGATCCTGCGGTCAGTGTCGATTCGGCACTGCGCGCCAAGCTCGTGGTGCTGCTGTCGCTCGCCGGTATCATCAACTACGCCGACCGGCAGATCATTGCCATACTCAAGCCAATGATCGAGCACAGCGTCGGCTGGACCGATGCCACGTACGGAACGATCATCGCGGCCTTTCAGTTGGCCACTGCGATAGCCTGCCTGTTTGCCGGTGAACTGGTTGATCGGATCGGCCTGAAAAGGGCAAATGCCGCGGGTGTCGCCTCATTTAGCCTGATCTCCGCAGCACATGCACTTGCGCGGACTACGTCCGAATTCGTCGTGGTCCGCGCCGGACTCGGGGTCACTGAAGCGATTGCGACCCCCGCGGTCATCAAGACCGTTGGCGAGTGCTTCGAACCGCAACCTCGCGCACGGGCGCTCGGCTGGATTAACGCCTCGAACAGCCTGGGCGCGATCATTACGCCTTTGATCGTACCGGCGCTCGCGGTGGATTTTGGCTGGCGAGCCGCGTTCGTCGCCGTCGGCGGCATTGGCTTGCTGTGGACCGTTGCGTGGCTGGTCCTGATGCGTGACTACAGGTCCGCTGTGCATCCGTCCGCGACTACTGGCTACCGGCGTTTCGCGCAATACCGCGCGCTGCTTCGCGAGCGCCGGACCTGGGCCATACTCGGGGCGAAAGCACTCATTGATCAGGTCTGGTGGCTGCTCCTGTTCTGGACGCCCGATCTGCTGCACCGCGAGTTTCACCTGACCTTACGTGCGATGAGTGTTCCGCTGGCTACCATATACGCAGCGGCGATCGTCGGCTCAGTGAGTGGCGGGTGGGCTTCTTCGTCGCTCGTGGCGCGTGGCTGTAGTGCGGTACGCTCGAGATATCGGGTGATGTTCATCTGCGCCTTCGTGGCATTGGCGCTGTTCGGCGTGACCGATATGCACTCATTATGGGGAGCCGTCGCGTTGCTCGGGCTTGGCATCGTTGCGCACCAGGGATTTTCAGTAAATCTCTTTGCGCTGATTACCGACGTGATCGAGCCGGAGCGCGTTGGCACGGTCACGAGCCTGGGCGCTTTGAGCGGGAACTTATCCGGCATGGCGGTGGTATGGCTGCTGGGCGTTCACCTGGCTGCGGGAGGCAGTTACACGCCATTTCTTGCAATGGCGGCATTGTCGTTCTTGCTGGCGCTGCTGTGGCTGCGCGCGCTGCTGCCGCACTCTGAGCAGAGGTACGCGTGATGGGGGCAGAGCAGGTACGTTGGGGCATCCTCGGAAGCGCGCGCATTGCGTTGCGTAGCGTGCTGCCGGCGTTTCGCGCGGCCCCGCACGCCAAGATTGTCGCGATTGCGGCGCGTGATCCACATCGCGCCCGGGAGACAGCGCAGCAGTTCGGCATCGAGCGAATAGCAGAGTCTTATGAGGCATTGATTGCCGATCCAGCGCTTGAGGCGATCTATGTGCCGCTGCCGAATGATCTACACGCGCCCTGGACGCTGCGTGCCCTTGCGGCGGGCAAGCATGTGCTGTGCGAAAAGCCAATTGCCCTCGATGCGGCGCAGACACGCGCCATCGCGGCAGCGGCCCGGGAGGCTGGGCGGTACGTCGCCGAAGCCTACATGATCCGCTTTCACCCGCAGTGGCGGCGAGCCGTCGAGCTCGCTACCTCCGGCGAACTGGGTGATCTGCTTGCCGTTCAATGCTGGTTCGCCTATGACAACCCACCGGGAGACAATCTGCGCAACGACCCGGTGCACGGCGGTGGTGGACTGTACGACATCGGTGGCTACGCGCTCGTGGCCGGCAGGCTGCTGTTTGCAGACGATCCGGTGCGCTTGATCGGCATGTTCGAGCGCGACGCGCACTACGGAGTGGATCGACTGACCAGCGGTCTGGTCGCGTTCCCGCGCGGGCGTCACTTGAGTTTTGGTGTCTCCACACGCTTGCCACGGTTGCAGTCGGTCGTTGCATACGGGACGCGAGCGCGTCTCGTAATCGAGACGCCGTTCAATCCATTGCCAGATCGATCGACACGGATCGTGATCGATGACGGTCGAGACTTGTACGGCAGCGGCGCTCGTGTCGAGATGATCCCTCCTGCCGATCAATACGCCGCCCAGCTCGAGGCGTTCTCTGTGGCGATTCTTACGCGTCGTCCGCCCGAGTACGGCATCGAAGATGCGCTCGTCAACATGCGCTCCGTGGACGCGCTGTTCCGCTCCGAGCAATCCGGAACGTGGGAAGCACCATGATCGCCCCTGCACGCTCCGCGAGTCGTACCTCTGCCGAAGGAGTCCATTGGATGAACCGTCTGCTCGTCTGCATTGGCATCGCGGGATTGTTGTGCTCGGTGCGAGCGTTTGCGAATGCGCCACGACAATGGCCGCCGAACGATCCGAATCGCCCCCAACCACCGCGTATGGCGGTGGCAAGTGGCATCCTGGGGCTGCCTCCGCCCTCGGATGCCGTCGTGCTGTTCGATGGACACGGGCTCGGTCAGTGGAACCTTGCCGCCGATCGCGGCAGCGGCTGGCATCAGTCGCATGGGCTGATGCTACCGGGGGGCAAGGTCTTTAACTGGCTGTTCACGAAGAGAAGCTTTGGCAGTGTCCAGGTGCACCTGGAGTTCCGCGAACCTTATCCAGCGAGGGGCTTTGGCCAGGAGCGTGGCAACAGCGGATTGCGTCTGATGGGTGTTTATGAGGTGCAGATCCTCGATGCCGACCACAACAAGACCTATGCCGATGGCGTGCTGGGGGCGATTTATGGTCAAACCCCACCGATCGTGGTGCCGATCCGACCATCGGGGCAGTGGCAGAGCATGGACGTGGTGTTCGATGCGCCGCGTTTTGTCAATGGCCAGTTGCTGCGTCCGCCGTACGTAACCGTGCTAGTCGACGGTATCGTCGTGCAGGATCATCAGCAAATTTTCGGCAATACGAGCGCGAACAAGGTTCCGCTCGGATTTGTGACCCGTACCGATCGGGGACCGTTGGGGTTGCAGGACCACGGACAGGGAACCTCGATCGTCGCGTTCCGAAACATCTGGGTTCGCCCGTTGCACCGTCATGGCCGCTGAACCATTTGACGTCATCGTGGTGGGCTCGGGTGCGGCGGGCGGTACGGCCGCATATGCGCTGACGCGCGCAGGGGCCCGCGTCTGCCTGCTCGAGGCTGGTCGCTTCTATGATCCCCGTCGTGAGACGCCAATGTTCGAGCGCACGGCAGTGGCGCCGCTGCGTGACGCCGGTACGCCCGATAAGCCGTTTGGCTTCTATGATGCGACGGTCGACGGTGGCTGGGTGCTTCCGGAGGAGCCATTTGCCACCGCTCCGGGAACGGAGTTCCGATGGTTCAGAGCTCGCATGCTCGGCGGTCGCACGAATCACTGGGGGCGCGTTGCGCTGCGCTACGCGGAGCACGATCTGAAAGCCTTCTCACGCGATGGCTTGGGTGCGGATTGGCCGTTTACGTATGCGGAATTCTCTCCCTGGTACGACCAGGCAGAACGGCTGGTCGGTGTTTTCGGGTCCAACCCTGGGTTGCCCGACCAGCCCGACTCGCCTCCGGGCTGTCTGCAGCCACCGCCTGTTCCGCGCTCCTTTGAACGGTTGATCATGGCTGGCGGCGCTCGCCTGCGACGTCCCGTGGTGGCCAGTCACACCGCGGTGATCACTCGTCCGATCAATGGGCGTCAGGCCTGCTTTTACGCTACGCCCTGCTTGCGCGGGTGCTCGATCGGGGCAAATTTCCAATCCCCGACGGTTTTGCTGCCGCCAGCACGCGCGACGGGACGCCTTACCACGGTCACGCACGCTCAGGCCTATGAGATCGAGCTCGCTCGAGATGGCACGGCAAAGGGTGTGCACTATCTCGATCGACGCACCAATGCCCATCATTTCGTCGCCGGACGGGCGGTATTGCTGGGTGCGAGCGCGATGGAGTCGGTGCGCATGCTGTTCAATTCCCGCAGTCCGCGGTTTCCGGATGGCATCGGAGCTGAAAGCGGATGGCTCGGGCGCGGCATCATGGACAGCACGGGAAGCAACGTCTGGGGGCAGTTCCCACAGATGGAAGGTCTGCCACCATTCAATGACGATGGCGTGTGGCTGCCGCATGTCTATATTCCGTGGTGGGCTTGGCCGGAGCAGCGCGCCGGAAAGCTGCCGTTCACGCGTGGATACCACCTGGAGCTTTACGGCGGCCGTCTCGAACCGTCTGCCGATACATTCGATTTCTTCGACTCGGTCTCGCCGTTCAGTTACGGTGCTCGGCTGAAGCAGGAAGCGCAGCGTTACTACGGGAGCTTCGTGCGCCTCTCGCAGCGCGGGGAGATGGTCGCGCGCGAATACAATACAGTCCAGATTGATCCAATCCTGCGCGACGCCTGGGGCATCCCCAGTCTGCGCTTCGATGTGCGCTGGAGCGAGCAGGAGCTACACCAGACCGCCCACGCGCAGCAAAGCATGGCTGAGTTCATAGAGGCCGCGGGCGGCAAACTCGTTGCGCCCCTGCCCAAAGACCCTGCGCAAGCCATCCTGCCCCCAGGGCGGATCATTCATGAAGTCGGTGGTGCGCGCAGTGGGACCAACCCGCGCAAGTCCGTCACCGATTCCTTTGGACGGGTATGGGGTGTGCCTAATCTCTATGTAATAGACGGGGCAGTGTTTCCAAGCAGCGCGCACAAGAACCCAACGCTGACGATCGTGGCGTTCACGCTCCGTGCGTGTAATCACATCCAGAGGGAGATGCGTCATGGTTGACCGCCGAAAGACGTTGAGTTGGCTGCTGCGCGCGCTGGCACTGGGCGCCTCTCCGGCCGTACACATTGATCTTGCGCAGGCCCAAAGTGCACAACGGCATAAGGGGCCATTGGGCAACCGCGATGCGTCCCCTTCCGCTCCCGGGGATCACGGTTATGGCCGTGATCCGAACCTGCTCCATCCCCATGTCACCTGGCCGCTGACGCTGAGTGCGCAGCAGAAGGGTGCCGTGGCGCGACTGGCCGATGTATTTTTGCCCCAAATCGGCACTTCGCCGGCTGCAAGCACCGTGGGGGTTCCCGACTTCCTCGATGAATGGATCAGCGCGCCGTATCCGCAGCAGCAAGCCGATCGGCAGGTGATCCTCGACGGTCTTGCGGCAATGGAACGGGATGCGCCCGGTCCCGTCAACGGTCTTGCTACTGCTCAAGTCGAGGCGCTCGTCGCGCGCCTGCAGTCGCGCGCGGTTGCAGGGCAGGGCGCGGCGGCACAGTTTTTCAGCCGCTTTCGCAATATATGCCTGGTGGGCTACTACACAACTCTCACGGGCGTGGCGGAACTCGGCTACGTCGGCTATCAGCCGTCTGCGACTTTTGCCGGTCCTCCTCCCGAAGTGCTCGCTCGCCTCGGCGTTTGAATCGTCGAACTGCTCCCGGCAGGGATTGACCCCTTGCCCGATTCTCTTATATCTTATATAAGACACATGGGGTGACTATCTGAGGGGGGGGGTTCCATGAGGTTCATTCGATCCGGACTGCTGCTCGTGAGCGCCGCGCTACTCTCGGCGCCGAGCTTTGCTCAATCGCCTGCGGTCGGCGGCGCTGCGAGCCAGGACCACGTCGCGACACTCGCGGAAATCGTGGTGACCGCCGAAAAGCGCCATCAGCCTCTGCATGAGGTTCCATCCGCCGTCAGCGTCGTGACCGGTTCGGCTCTACTTGCTGCGGGCATCGATAGCGCAGAGAGCTTGGAGAAGCTGGTGCCCACGCTGACCTTCGAACGTGGCTCGACGAACTCGAACGCCACCCTGGCCATACGAGGCATCGGCACGCAATCGTTCTCCCCGGCGGCTGAACCGAGCGTGGACGTCGTCGTCGACGGGGTAGTCATGGGCCGTCCGGGTATGGCCTTCAGCGCCTTCACGGACATCAATCGCATTGAGGTCCTGAATGGTCCGCAGGGCACGCTTTATGGCATGAATGCAACGGCGGGTGTGATCAATATCGTCACGACCGATCCAACGCGGCGCTTTCAGGGGAATGCGAGCGTTGCGTGGTATGAAGGTCATGAATACCATGCGGCGCTGAATCTATCCGGACCGATCAACGGACACATCGGTTATCAGGTGTCGGCGATCTACCAGGATTTCCCGGGAAACATATACAACGTTTACAATCATAAGCAGACCAACGGATACCGTCGGCAGGGGATTCGCGGCAAAATTGTCGACCAGGTGAATGATTCCCTCAAGTTGACTCTGGAGGGAAACTATTACCACTCCAAAGATGACTGCTGTGCCGACGTGCTTGGCGCATACATTCCGAATGCATCCTGGACCAACGTGTTTCTGCCGGAGCTCGCGCCATCGACCCCGGGACCTAAGGCGCTCAACATCAACAATGACTTTGTGCCGAGTCAGATCAATACCAGCGCAGGCGTATCTGGAACGGTGGAGTGGCGCTTGGGCCGGGATACGTTGACCTCGATTTCCGCTTTTCAGCGCTGGTATAACTACCAGGGGCGCGATGGAGACTTTCACGCGGGCTGCTGCAGTTACGTCAATCCGCTCGACATCAAGCTGCATGATCGCGGCGGCTTGGATTTCAAGCAGTACAGCGAAGAGATCCGACTGGCATCGCCGACTGATCAGTTCATGAGCTATACCATTGGCGCCTTTGTGTGGCATTCGGACGAACAGGACTATTTCATACGGCACGATCAGGCCTGCACGGCTTCCACCCTGCCGGTGAATGGAACCGGGTTCGCTCCGTGCGCGCCCGGCTTCAGTACATACCTCGATACCCGCGGCACTGCGCAGTTCGATACGCGCAACGATACCCAAGCGCTTTTCGGCCAGACGACTCTGCACGTCACGAAGCGTCTTAGTCTCGTCGCGGGAGGTAGGGTGACGCACGATTACGTCGCGTATAACTTCAACCGTGTGGACTCGCCGACTACGGGACCGGGCATAGGCGGACCCTACGCTGGCGCTGGAAATACCAGTAACAACGGCTGGTCTGCCAAGGCTGGAGCGAAGTACGACATTACGCGTGACGTGATGGCGTATGCGACCTATAGTCACGGCTGGCTTGGTCCTGCGTTCAACGTCTTCTTTAACATGTCGGCGCTGAATGCGGCGCCGGTGGCGCCGGAGACGTCGAATGACTATGAGGTGGGGCTAAAGAATCAGCTGTTCAACAATAGTCTTGTGCTGAATCTGTCGGCTTGGTACGAGACGTTTTATGACTTCCAGGCCAATAGCTTCGTCGTCACCAATGGGGCCGTCACTACCAGTCTCGCCAATGCGGGCACCGTGCGTTCTGAGGGTGTGGCACTGGATTTCGATTGGCAGCCGACCGACAATCTGAGCGTCACGGGCGGATACGCGTATGATAAAGCGTATATCGTCGCATACACTTGTGCCGGTCAGACCGGCGCTGCACTGCAGAGCTGCCGAAGCGTACATGACGGAGCGATGTTCCCGTTTGCCCCGGAGAACAAGCTGAATATCACGCCGAGCTGGCTGCTGCCGCTGCATGATGTATCGTACACCGCTCGTCTGAGTCTCAATTACTCCTATACCAGTCTCACAAACTTTGATATCAATCAGAACCCGATGGCTCGGCAGCCGGCGTATTCGTTGCTGGGCGCGACGCTGGACCTTGGGTTTGATAACGGCAAGTACAATGTGAGTCTGATTGGGCGAAACCTGACCAATCAGTTCTACACGGTCTTCATTACGCCCACCGGCAACGGTGTGTCGCCAGGGTCGTACCAGCGGCTGCAGGTGCCGCGTGATGCGATGCGTTACTGGGGCGTAAAGGTGACCGCGCGCTTCTAAGGGAAGCTTCATCCATCGACCGGCGCCCGACCGCGGGCGCCGGTTCCTTTATGCGGTGACTCCGCACATGTTGCGCTGCCGACTGGGAGGAGTGCTCCCTCGCCAAGAGAAGGCGGTCCGAGTCGAGCTGAACGCCTACTGACCCGTCTGCGATCCACGAGTGGATCCGTCGCGCGGCGAAAAGGGTAGGCTATGCGCGCAGGCCGCATTTTCCGCACATCTCGGGTGTGATTTGGGCGAATTTCCAAGCCGCCGTCAGCTGCGGAATGCACGCTGTGGGACGCCCAGCAATTCAAGGACTTGCTGCTGCCGCGGCGTGAGGTCGGCCTCGAAAGTCTGAACCACGAGCCCTGCGCGCATGAGGGTGTGTCGCTGCGCGTGAGCGAAGAGCCGCAGGATCTGCTCGGTCGTCGGGCGCGCACAGCGGCGCTCCTCCGGATAGATCGGCAGGGCCTTCAGACGCTCACGTTGCATCGCGCGGCGCAGCTCGCGTTCAATCAGTGCCTGCACGAGGAGTGCGAAAAAATACATGGTGAAGAACGCCTCGATGCGGCCAGGGTTTTTCAGGAACACCGGGGCGATCTCGTGGACGGTCTTCAGTTGTTCGAATCGCTTCTCGATGGTGGGTTGGCCCTTGTGCGCTTGCAGGACCTGCTCTGCGGTCAGATCACGATCATTTGTGACCAAAGGATACATGCCATCTGAGCGTTCATCGTAGGTGACAGCAGCCTGGTCAATGCTCCACTCGAGGTCGTAATGTCGGCGGGTGATACGCCGATAGGCGCTGTTCGGTCCCGGTCGGCCGCGACGGGTCTGCTTGAAGGAGTGCTCGGCGCTGACCGTGCGGGTGACCTTCAGATAGCGCCGCACGTGATAATGCTCGAGGATCTTCTCGACCTCGAAATCGATGCGCGAGGCGGCGCGCAGTCGGGCCTTGGGACTGACGATGCGTGCGCGCAGCGCTGCGAGTTTCTCGGTGGCCACAGCGATGTGTTCCTGGCGCCGGATGCGCTGGCGCTCGGTCAGCCGGGTTGACCACACCCACACCAGCGGCCACGCTTCCATCGAGCCGATCGGGTCGCGGTACACGGACCAGCGATCGGGAGGACCCTCGTGACCCTTCGGGCACGGTCGGTCCCAGAGCAGCTGCCAGGACGGAGTATTGGACTGGAGCCACTTGCGGAACCGCCTGTCCTCCACCCGCGAGCGCGGCAGAACCGTCACGAAGCGCCCGCCGGCGCGATGGATCTCATCGAGGTTGCCGTGCGAGCAGAGCTTTGAGTCGGCCACATAGAGAAAGTCCGCGCGACCGGCCACGGTGCGCAGGGTATTCCAGGTCTCGATATGCGTCACCGAGTCACTGGTGTTCCCGTCGGCACAGCGGAACTGTACCGGCACGCCGCCGTCCGCGGCGGTTGTGAGGATGAACAGCAGTTGCTTCAAATCAGGCCTATGGTCCTTGCTGGTATGTGATCCACCACATACCAGCAAAAATGTTGCGGCAAAAAATATGTGGCGGCGGTGACGCCTGAGGGTGCTCTTCCGTCCCATCCGCGGCATTGACGCAACATAAGAGTTCGGCGTCTGCTGGCAGCTCCTCACGATGGGAGTCCTGCCATGTTTCAGACGCTCTTTCGTCAGAACGCCGCGTTGCAGCGTCATCAGACGGGTCCGCTCGCTGCAGAGCGACGACGATACCTTCAGCACTGTGCAGCCGGCGGTGCGCCCTTTGGCCAACAGCGCAAGCGCGCAAAGTGCTTATTATGGATAGCCAAGCGGCTGGTGCCGCGCGACCGCCAGGGTGTCAACGCGGAGAGATTGCACCAAATCGTTCATGCTCGGCCGTCGCCAGGCCCGACGATGGCGCAAGTCTTTCTGGAGTTCGGCCGACCATGGCTGAAGTTCCTCGGCTGGTGGCACTCTGAGGAAGAGTCGATCCCTTTTGCGGCGCATCTGGAGTCATACCTGGCCTGGATGCGTCAAGAGCGGGGATTCAGTCCGGCGACCGTACACGCGCGCAACTCGTGCACCACGAACTTCTTGCGGTGGTGCGGCCAGAGCGGTCGGGACTTGGCGAGCCTGCGCCCTCATGATCTGGACGCCTACTTCGCCACCTTCGGGGATCGATGGTCCCGGATTTCCGTGGCGTCGATGGCGACGCGGTTGCGGGCGTTTCTGCGGTACGCAGCCTCGATAGGAGCATGTCCCCGGCGACTACCAGATGCGATTCTCGGTCCACGCATCTACCAGCTTGAGTCACTTCCTTACGCGCTCAGTTGGGAGGAGGTCCACAAGCTCCTGGCAAGCACTGCCTCCGCCAGCCCCCGCGACGTCCGTGATCGGGCGATCCTGATGCTCCTTGCCGTCTACGGTCTGCGCCGTGGCGAGGTGGCCGCCCTCCGGCTCGATCAGATTGACTGGGCAGGACGCCGCCTATGGATACACCGCCTGAAGCGTCGGCAGCCGCAGGTGTATCCGCTGCAGAGGTCCGTCGCCGAGGTCCTGTCCCGTTACGTGGATACGGTCCGGCCAAGGGTACCGTACCCCGAGGTCTTCATTCGCCTGCAGGCTCCGCATCAGCCGATCGGAGATGGAGCCATCTATCACGTCGTGAGCGAGAGATTACGCGCCCTCGGCATCAAAGCAGCACACCTCGGCCCTCACGCGCTGCGGCATTCCTGCGCGGCGCGGCTCCTCGCCGACCGTCTGACGCTGAAGGAGATCGGAGATCACCTCGGACACCGCAGCGCTGCCGCTACCCGGATCTACACCAAGGTGGATCTGCCCGCCCTGCGGGAAGTCGGCGACTTCGATTTGGGAGACCTGCCATGACTGCCCTTGAAGCCGTCGAGGCCTATCTGGCAGCACGTCGTGCCCTCGGCGTGCAGCTCGACCGAGCGGGGCGGTATCTGCGTCAGTTTGTCAGGGAGTCAGGCAATGCACCCCTGTCCGACATCACCCCTACTGCCGTCGAGCGCTTTCTGCGCGGCCGTGGTGCGCCGACAGCGACGTGGAGGACCAAGAGAGCCTGCCTGGCGGGCCTGTATCGGTATGCGCTCGCTCACGACCTTGTCGCCTTCTCGCCGTTGCCGGAGCATCCGCCCAAGCTGGCTCCTCCGCAGACTCCCTATGTGTACTCGACCGCGGAGCTGCAGCGGCTGCTCGAGGCGACCGCGGTGCTCGAGCACCGCGCGAGCCCTCTGCAGGCAATGACATACCGGACATTGCTCCTGCTGCTCTATGGCACGGGATTGCGGGTGAGCGAGGCCATCTCGCTCACCGTAAGCGACATCGATTTGGTCCGACGGCTGGTCACAGTCCGGGACACGAAGTTCTACAAGACACGCATCGTGGCCATAGGACCTCGCCTTACCCGGCATCTGGCGGCGTATCTGGACCGCCGTCGCCTGTTGGCGCTGCCAGAGGGTGAGAGGTCCGCGTTCCTCTGTACGCGTACGGGACATGGTTTCTACTACCAGGAGGTCATCACCACGTTCCAGCGCATTCGCTCCGCAGCCGGGATCACCTGTCCGCCCGGCGAGCCAAGGCCGCCTCGTCTGCACGACTTGCGACATACGGCTGCTGCGCATCGGGTGCTGGCGTGGTACCGCGCCGGCAAGAACGTCCAGCAGCTATTGCCGCGCCTCGCAACCTACCTCGGCCACGTGGACATCCGCTCGACCCAGCGCTATCTGCAGATGACCCCGGAACTGCTGCAGGAGGCCAGTCGACGCTTTGCTCAGTACGCTGGGCAGGAGGTGCCTCGTGATTGACCGTAATCTGCTGGCACCTTGGGTTCGGAGGTTCCTCCTCGAGCATATCGTCGTCGAACGCAACTTGGCGCACAACACCCAAATGAGCTATCGCGATACTCTTACCCTGCTTCTGCCGTTCGTCAGTCGTCGATCCGGCGTCAGCATCGATCGGCTGTCTATCGAGGAGGTTTCGCCCTCGGCAGTACGTCAATTCCTGGAGCACGTCGAGCGGGACCGGCACTGCAGTGTCGCTACGCGCAATCAGCGTCTTGGCGCGATTCACGCCCTGGCTCGCTTCATCGGGACCCGAGCTCCGGAACACTTGGCGTGGTGCATGGAAATCCGCTCCATCCCCTTCAAGAAGGCTGCCAAGACCGTAATCGGCTACCTCGAGAAGACAGAGCTCGATGCGCTCTTGCGAACACCCGATCGGCGTACGCCCCTCGGAGCCCGTGACCACGCAATACTTCTGTTCCTGTACAACAGCGGGGCTCGGGCGGATGAGGCGGCGCGGCTCCCTGTCGGCAACCTGCATCGCGGCACTTCGCCATCGGTGCGGATCCTCGGCAAGGGCAACAAATGGCGCGTCTGCCCACTCTGGCCCGAGACCGTAGCCGCATTGCGCCCACTGCTCGCAGGCAGGACGCCTGAAGATACAGTGTTCCGCGGACGAACGGGCAAGCCCATGACACGGTTCGGTATTTATCGTCTCGTTGCCGCCTATGGCAGGACGGCCTCGCTTACCATTCCGAGCCTGGCAACAAAGCGCGTGAGCCCGCACACCGCGAGGCACACCACCGCGGTCCACTTACTCCGCGCAGGCGTCGATATCAACACGATCCGCGCCTGGCTCGGCCACGTCTCGCTGGACACAACCCACGTGTACGCCGAGGTCGATCTCGACATGAAGGCTAAAGCCCTCGCATGCCTCGACATCACTGACCTGCCGAGGCCGGCGCGACGCGGGCCGATGCCGTCCCTCATGGAGTTTCTCCGCGGACTATAATGGGAAATATATGTGCGCGAGATCGTCACTCCCGCAGCTCGGCGGCAGTTCTCTCGGGAACTGCCGCCACATATTTTTCGCCGCAACATTTTTGCTGAATCCGAACGCTAGACGCGCCGGACGACGCCCGCGGATCAACTCCGGTTGCTTGCGATACTGTCCACAGAATCGGATCGAGGTCGAATCATTGTGCAGCTCGTCAAAGCGCACACCGAAGGATCGGCCTACGGCGAGCACCACGGCAGTCAACAGTGCTGCCCGGTCGGCATCGTAGAGCCGCTCCAGTGCCCGGCCCAGCCGATCGTCGCTGAGCTGGCGCAACTGCGACTCCTCGAGTCCGAACAGGCTCGCCGCATAGGCATGCACCGTCTCGGCCTCCCGGTAGATCGGTTCACGCTC
>JAKBCE010000035.1 GCA_021808195.1 Pseudomonadota bacterium | reverse complement strand
CTTCGGCTGACTGGTCGAGCCGGAGGAGAACTGAATGAACGCCACGTCCTCGGGGCGGGCCCGATGCACCTTGCCCGCACGCGAAATGTCATCCAGGTCATCGACGAGAAAAGCGCGCCGGCGCAGCTCTGCGAAACGTTCGGTTTGTCCGCTCTGCTCAGCAAACGCCGCCAGGCGCTCGACGGTACGCCGATCCGTGTACAGGAGCGGCCCACCGAGCTCCGCGGCGATTCTGAAGAACTTCTGCCGGTGCTCGGTGCTGATCCCGGCGGCGACCGGCACCGCAATGATGCCGCCGAGCATCGCGGCCCAGAATGCATCGATGAACTGCTCGTTACTGCCGAGCAACAGCAGCATCCTGTCGCCGGGTCGCGCACCACGGCGCTGCAGGTGGTAGAGGATGCCGAGTGCGCGCTCGTAAAGCTCCTTAAAGCTCACGCTGCGCGACTCGCGCTCGCCCTCGAGATAGCTCAGTGCACCGGCGACAGCACGATTCGCTTCGATCAGCTCGGTCAAGGTCGCAACATTTAGCATCAGCAACGCTCCAATGGCGTGTGGATTGGAGCGGAAATCTTCCCGAACGGCGCTGCGGATCGCTGCGCACGGACACCTCGAGAGCAGAGCCGCACCGCATGTCAGTCTATCGGCCGCCACGCTCGGGGGAGTTGACCGATATCAACCGCGCACGCGCAACCTCGTTCACCAGCCGCGCCGTTCGCGCGGCGCGGCGCGACGCGGCGAGGCTCCAGTGCACCGGCTCAGGGCTTGCCGTACGGCCCGCGATGGGCTGGCACCTCGGCATGACGGTTTCCCGGCGGTTGGTAAACGCCGGCCGCGCGGGCCACCAGCAGGTACTTCTTGAACACGCGATTGGTCTCCTCTTCGTGCTCACTGACAGTCGAAGGATCGACCGGATCAAAAAAGCACGTCGGATCCTCCTGCATGTAATCACCCTTGTGAAAGTACGCCATCGCCCGGCAGCCGCCGCAGGTGTATTGATACCGGCAGCGCCCGCACCGGCCCTTCAGGCGCGAGCGGTCGGTGATCTCGGCAAACAGCGCGCTCGACTCGACGAGCTCATCGAGCGGCTTGTCGCGCACGCTGCCGGCGCTGAGCGCATCGAGCAGCACCGGACAGACCGACACCTCGCCCTCGGCGTTGATCGTGAGCCAGCTGCCGATCCAGCAGCCGATTGCCGGATTCTGCGGCACGGTGTTGTTGCGGGCACCTCCGGAAGCTTCCGCATGCAGCTCGGGCGACAGGAAGAACGGCGTATAGCTGACATAGCCGTGCGGGTTGCGCCGCAGCGCCGGATGGAAATGCTCGCGCAGATCGTTCTTGTCAAACGCCATCTCCCCCCAACAGCCAGACCCCGATCCGCGCGGCACCAGAGGCGAGCGATTGTAGGATATGTTGTTTTTGACGATGAATTCTATGGTCTTCTCGAAGCTCCTGGTGTTGTATTTGCCAATCGTAATCACGACGTGCTGACCGAGCCCCAGATCGACGCAGTCCTTGAGCACTGCAAGCGTCCGCTCAGACTCGGCATCCCGACTTGCCCGGTTTTCCTCATCGATCGCATTGAGGCCCACGACGATTCGCGCCTTGCCGGCCGTGACCTCACGGATTTTCTCCAGCCGCTGACGGGTGAGCTTCTTGCAGTTGCTCAATACCGAGCACTTGTAACCCATCTCAACCGTCAGACGCAGCAGCTCGAGCGCGTCCTTGCGCAGCAGAAACTCCCCGCCGCTCCAGCCGATGGTGTGTACCCCGAGACGCTTGGCCGGTACCAGCATCCGGTCGCGAATCTCCTCCAGCGTGAGCTCTCGCAGGACGCTGCGGCGCACCTTCTTCGCCTCGTTACTGCCGGTCATGCAGGCCGGACAGCGCAAATTGCAGCGACGCGTCGCCTCGAAGTAGACGACCTGGAACTGGTACTGCGGCATAAAACGACTCGCCTCCTGTGTGCTCATTTTCCGCGCACGGTCTCGAGTTTCTTATGCCGCACCATCGCGGGTGTCAACGCGAGCGCGCAGCACAACCGACAAAAATCAATTCGACGCGCGCAGCCGAGCTCCTCCTCAAGCCTTGAAAGCACGGGCTGCCTTGTTGATGCCCTCGGAGAGCATCGGATGCGGGAACGCCATGGTGCGCAGCTGTGCGGCCGTTGTCCGCGCATGCACGGCGAGCGCCAAGGGCGCGATCAGCTGGGCTGCATCGAGCCCCGCGACCTGCGCGCCGATCAACTGCCCGGTCGCGGTCGCGAACACCAGTTTGATGAAGCCGTGGGTTTCGGCAAAGATCTGGGCGCGAGCATCATTGCGGTAGTCATAAAGGACTGCCGCCGCGCCGATGCCGTCACGGGTCGCCTGCGCTTCACTGAGCCCGACCCAGGCGACCTCCGGATCGGTGAAGACTGTGAACGGCACGGCCGCGAAGTTCATCTGTTCGGTGGGCCGGGCGGCGCCGAGGATATCCCCAGCAGCAATCCAGCTCTGGCAGAGCGCGGAGTGAAACAGCATGCTGCGACCATTCACATCTCCCGGGGCGTAGACGTGGGGCAGCGCAGTTCGCAGGCGGCTGTCGACGGCGATTGGACCGTTGCCCCTCAGACCAATCGCCTCGATGCCCTGCGGCAGCACCGCTTCCCGTCCGCTTGCCATCAGCACGCAATCGGCCACCTCCGAGCGCTCCTCACTGCCAGCGGTGTAGTGCACGCGCACACTCCCTCCGGGCTCGCGACTGAGGCGGGTCACGTTGGCGTCGGTGCAAAGCGTAAGGCGCTCCGCGAGTCGCTCGTGCACAAAGGCAGCGATGCCCGGATCGGCTCCCGGAAGCACCTGCGGTGCCGCCTCCAGCACGACCGTCTCGACACCCAGGCTCTCGAGCATGGAGGCGGTCTCGAGTCCGATGTAACCGCCCCCGATCGTGATCAGGCGCGTGGGGAACGGCAGATCGGCATGCAGGCGGAAGAACTCGTGCGAGGTGACCGCGAGCTCCGCGCCGGCAATGGCGAGCCGATGCGGCCGCGAACCGGTGGCAATGATCAGGTAGCGTGCGTTGTAGCGCAGCACCTCCCCGGCCGAGGTGCTCACTTCGACCCGACGTTCATCGAGAATTCGACCGCGCCCCTCGAGAAACGTGAAATTCGCCGCATCGATTTCAAGCCGATGCTGCGCATAGCGCAGAGCCTGCACCCGGTCCTTGTGCCGCAGCACGCCTGCCCAGTCCACCTCGGGCTGCGCCCCATGCAGTCCGAACAGCCCAAATTTACGCGCCGCCGCGCGCGCAAGCGCGGCCTCGCGGACTGCCTTGGACGGCACGCAGCCCTGCGCCAGACAGTCCCCGCCGAGATTACCGAACGGATCGACCAGCACCACCTCGAGGCCGGCCGCGGCGAGTCGGAATGCCGCCGGATAGCCGCCGCCGCCGGCGCCGAGGATCATCACGTCTATGAGAATTTCACTCGTCATCGCTGCCCATTCGTGCTGCGGGTTTTGCGGATTGCAGTGCCGTTCGGCATGGATGCGGCGCGACCTTCGCATGTCCGCCAGGGGCTCGGGATCCGTATTGACCGCAAGCGGTGCAAGCGCACGGGCGCACTGCGGGGCAGCGGTGCGCGTGAGGCTGCGCCCCTGGGGTAGAATGATGTGACCATCGGCTTCTTCTCTGAATCTATACGGGACGCGACGTGGCGCCGCAGCGCACACTGAACTGTCGATGCTGAAACGGCGCGCCGCCTCGAGCTGCCGTGCGCCGCTGCGCAGCACAACGCACATGGCTGCGCTGGTGATGCTCTTGTGCCTCGTTCGCCCCGCCTGCGCCGAGCAGATTCTCGCAGTTCACGTGTCGCGGCACGGCTCGCATTTTGTGATTGCCCTGCGCATTGCCCTCGCAGTACCCCCGGCCGCCGCGTTCGCGGCGCTGCAGGATTACACGGCAATGCCGCGCTTCAACCCCGACTTGCGTCGGGTCCGTGTCAAGCCCACCGCACGGCCCGATCGCGTCCGACTATTCGTCACCGTGCACGCATGTGTGCTCATTTTCTGTAAGACCCTGCATCAGGAGCAGATCGTGACGGCGACGCCCGAGCCACAGGGCGGCCGGATGAGCGCCCGGCTCGTGCCGCAAGGCGGGGACTTCCGCAGCGGCCAAGCGAGTTGGTGGGTGCATCCTTGCGCCACCGTGAATGCCCCGAGCTGCCTGCAGATTCGGATCGCGCTACAGCCAGCCTTCTGGGTCCCGCCGCTGATCGGCCCCTGGATCCTACAACGCAAGTTGTACCGCGAAGCGCGCCGCTCGAGTCGCGGAATCGAGCAGATTGCGGCAATGCTCGCCGCGCGCGCCGCGGCTTCACCCGCTCTGTCGCCGCAGCCCGTACGTCATCCGTAGCGGTCCATTGCGCCCGCTCCGTCGCCGCAGCGCGCCCTGCGAACCCGACCGCTGCGCTGGCGAGGCTCGCGCGCCCGCTGCTGTGCCGACCAGCATCGCCGCCACCAGAGAGACCAGAATCAGGTTGTACGCCAAGTGCACACGAGTGGACTCGAGCACACTCTGCAGACGCGATCGGCTTTCCCGCCAGCGCTTGCGGTAGATCTGACTGAAGCCGAAGCCGCCGACACCGAGCGCGAGCGCCGCCCCGACCGGGATACCCATCACCAAATGGGCGAGTCCGAACAGTACCGCGCGCCAGAGGCGCTCGCCGAGCGGACGCGCTTCATCGCCACGGCGAAACGTGCGCTCCTCCCGCAATGCAAACAGGCACAGTGAAATCAACAGCGGGATCAGTATGAGCCCCGGTAGCACCAGATGCGAAACCCAGTGGCGTCGGCGCGCGGTGGTGCCCAGAATGACGTTGCCCGTCCCGCCGAGAAACTCCCACCAGCCCCAGCGCAACCAGGTGTGCGGGGCGAGCAACGCCGCCACGGCGAGCAGTACCAAGACAAGGACCGCGAGCGCCTTGGCAAAGTGACGCGCGCGCACGCCGCGCAGCACGATCCGCTGGCGCGGATTGCGCAGCGAGCGGCCGACGTGGACCCACAGCCACCCGAGCACGCCAAGCTGCACCAGCAGCACTGCAACGTTGCGGCCCAATACACCGGCGATCGAGCCGACGATGGCAAACACAACCAGAGTTCGCCACAAGACCCGCCTCACCGGCGCAATCTGTGCGACGATGGAACGGGCGTCGGCTGACAGCTGCGCGGTGCGTCTCATCGACGCCCTCCGAGATTACGGCCCACCGCCTCACGGGCCCCGATCGGAAATGTGCAACATGCTCATGAGAATCCATTCGCCAGGACCCCTCCTCAATACACCGAAAAGGCAGCCCCAGTCCACCTCCTGAGCAGCGGCTCAGCGCAGCGCCCGCTCGTCGCGCTCGAGTGGCGGGAGGCCCTCGCCCTGCGGATCCTTCTCACTGTCCTCGCGAGCATCCTCCCACTCCTCCTGCCCCCTGCGGATCGATTCGAGCGGCTCCTCCCAGTCCTCGGCCTGCATGTCGGTCTCCGAATAGCCGAGATCGTCGACCTCCACGTCGTCGACCGGTCCGGTCCAGTCCTCCGGTGGCTCGGCGAAGCCGATCGGCAGCCCCTGCCAGGCCGCCTCGTCGATCTCATCGATGTCACCATCGAAATTCTGAATCGCGATGGTATGTGTGCGCTCGTCGTTTGCGATGACGTGAAACAGCTCGCCCTTATCCCAGCGCAGATACCATTGGCCGATCTGCGCACGGCCGACCGCGTTGCTCATCTGAGGGTCCTCTGAGGTTCAACACGGGAAAACCTGCGCTTCGCGCCGCGCAATGGAAATACGCGCAATTACGCAATCCGTACGCGAGCCGCTGCGGACGGTGCGCCTGGGGGCATGTGCGTATTGATCGACGGGGCGTTCCCGCGAAGATGTGCTGTAGACGAAGCGAGCCGCTGACGGGTGAACGATGTCTGCGCAGACGGATGCAGCCCAAGTTCTGACCTGCGAAGGATTCGATGAACTTCTCCAAGTGCTCAAGGCACGGGGGCTGCGCACACTCGGACCGAAGGTGCGCGCCGGGGTGATTGTGTACGAGGATATCGCCTCGGTCGCCGATCTGCCGCGCGGCTGGACGGATGAGCAATCCCCCGGACAGTACCGGCTGCGGCGCCGCGACGATGCGGCGCTCTTCGGCTACGCGGTCGGTCCACACAGCTGGAAGCAGTTTCTGCATCCGGCTCGCCAGTGCCTGTGGCGCGCCCGGCGCGATAGCGAAGCCGTGCACCTCGAGCCTGAGCCTGCGGGCGCCGACCGGTTCGCACTCATTGGTGTGCGCGCCTGCGAGCTCACCGCCATTGCGATTCAGGATCGGGTGCTCCTCGGATCGGATCCACATTACCGGGCGCGCCGCAGCGACACCTTCATAGTGGCTGTGAACTGCACCGTTGCGGGCGCAACCTGCTTCTGCGCCTCCATGCACGCCGGACCGGCGCTCAGCGACGGGTTCGATCTGGCGCTGACCGAACTCGACACGCAGTCCGAGCCGCTCATCGTGCTGCGCGCCGGCTCCGAGGTGGGCCGTGCGGTACTCGCGCAGTTACAGCGCCGGCCGGCAACCGAGGCTGAGATCGCGCGCGCCGAAGCGCGCGTCGCAAACACCGCCGCGAGCATGGGCCGGCAGATGCCGAGCGAGGATCTGCCGCAGCGGCTGCTGCACAATCTTGAGCATCCCCGTTGGAACGATGTCGCCGAGCGGTGCCTCGCCTGTGGCAACTGCACGATGGTCTGTCCGACGTGCTTCTGCACTACGGTCGAGGACTCGAGCGATCTCGCCGGCGAGCAATTCGAGCGCAGCCGTCGGTGGGACTCCTGCTTTAGCGCCGATCTGACCTATCTACACGGCGGCAGCGTCCGTCAGAGCACGCGTGCGCGCTACCGCCAGTGGCTCACTCACAAGCTCGCCACGTGGCCGCAGCAATTCGGCACATCGGGCTGCGTCGGCTGCGGACGCTGCATTACCTGGTGCCCGGCCGGAATCGACATCACCGCCGAGGCGAGCGCCATCGCCGCAGGGGAGCCCGGCTGAGGAGCGCCGCATGGAAACGATCGAGCAGATCCTCAATACTCATCCGCTGTTTGCCGGCATCGAACCGGCCTACCTGCAGCTGATCGGGGGCTGCGCGCACAACGTGCGCTTCGATTCGGGACGTTATCTGCTGCAGCACGGCGCACCGGCCGAGGCATTCTTTCTGCTGCGTCACGGCCGAGTGGCCCTCGAACTCACCGGGCCGGGACGCGGCACCGTCACGTTTCAGACGCTCGGACCCGGGGAGTTGCTCGGGGTGTCGTGGCTCATTCCGCCGTATCGCTGGACGTACGATGCCAAAGCGATCGAGCAGGTGCGTGCCGTCTCGATCGATGCGGCCTGCCTGCGTGCGAAGAGCGAGGCCGACCATCACCTCGGCTATGAATTGATGAAGCGCTTCATGCCGGTGCTGGTGCAGCGGTTGCAGGCTGCGCGGCTGCAATTGCTCGATGTTTATGGCACCGGCCGCTGAGCTGGCCATGGATGTGAGCGCCATCGATCCGATGTGCCCGCGTCCTGCCCGCGTACGCAGCCGGCGGCGGGACGGACCACAGGTGTGGACGCTTGAGATCGATGCCGGTCCCGAGGCTCGCGCTGGTTTCAGCGCCGGTCAGTTCAACATGCTGACCGCTTTCGGCATCGGTGAGGTGCCGATCAGCTACTCCGGTGATCCGGCCGAGCCGCAGCGCATCGTACACACCATTCGGGCGGTCGGTGCGGTCTCGGCTGCGCTGGCGCACCTGGATGCGGGTGCGACGCTCGGTATCCGCGGTCCGTTCGGCACCGGCTGGCCGCTCGCCGAGGCACTCGGCCAGGATATCGTGCTGGTCGCCGGCGGGCTCGGTCTCGCGCCGCTGCGCCCGGCGCTGTACCACCTGCTGGCGCAACGTTCCCGCTACGGGCAGATCACTCTGCTCTACGGCACGCGCTCGCCGGCAGAAATTCTCTTTCGCCGCGAAATCAACGCATGGCGTCGACGCGCCGATCTCACGGTGGCCGTGACGGTCGATCATGCCCTCGGAGCCTGGGACGGCCACATCGGTGTGGTCACGGCGCTCATCGAACGGGCGCGCCTCGCCGCAGAGCACACCATGGCGCTCGTCTGCGGACCGGAAATCATGATGCGCTTTGCCGCCGAGGCACTTGTGACGGCCGGAATCACCAGCGAATCAATCTACCTGTCAATGGAGCGCAACATGCAGTGCGGCCTCGGCATCTGCGGTCACTGCCAGTTCGGTGAACTGTTGCTCTGCCGTGACGGACCGGTCGTTCGCTACGATCGGCTGCGCGAGCCGCTGCGGGTGCGGGAGCTGTGATGCCCGTGCACAGCGGCAAACCCCGACTTGCAGTGTGGAAGTTCGCCTCGTGCGACGGCTGCCAGCTCACCCTGCTCGACTGCGAGATGCAGCTGCTCGCCCTGAGCGAGGCGATCGAGATCGCGTACTTTCCGGAAGCGCTCACCCGCGCACCCCGCGGACACTACGATCTGTCCCTTGTCGAAGGCTCGATCACGACTGCGGCCGACGAGGCGCGCATCCAGGCCGTGCGGCGCCGCTCGACGTACTTGGTGACGATTGGTGCCTGCGCCACCGCCGGCGGCATTCAGGCGCTGCGCAATTTCGCCGATATCCGCGAATTCACCGCGGCGGTCTACGCCCGTCCGGCCTACATTCGCACGCTGGCGACTGCGAGCGCGATTGCCGCACATGTGCCGGTGGACTTCCAGCTGCGCGGCTGTCCGGTCAACAAGCTGCAGCTGCTCGAGGTCATCAGTGCGTTCCTCACCGGACGGCGGCCCGCCATACCGACTCACAGCGTGTGCATCGAGTGCAAATCTCTCGGCTGGCCCTGTGTGCTCGTGGCGCACGGCAGCGCCTGTCTCGGGCCGGTGACGCAAGCCGGCTGCGGAGCGATCTGCCCGGGGTGCAATCGTGGCTGTTACGGTTGCTTCGGACCACAAGACTCGCCGAATACGCATGCGCTGTCCGAACGGCTCGCGGCGCTCGGACTGTCCCGCCCGCAGTTGCTGCGGCTGTACCGCACGTTCAACGCCGATGCCGCGGCGTTTCGCAGCGAGAGCGAGCGCCATGGCGAGTAAGACCATCCGCATCGAGGCTCTGACCCGGGTCGAGGGGGAAGGCGCGGTGCGACTGACGCTGCGCGACGGGCGGATCAGCCGGGCACAGCTGCGCATCTTCGAGCCGCCGCGCCTCTTCGAGGCGCTGCTGCGCGGGCGCAGTTACACCGAGGCAGCGGACATCACCGCGCGGATCTGCGGCATCTGTCCGGTCGCTTATCAGATGAGCGCCGTGCACGCGATGGAAAGCGCGCTCGGTCTGCAGCTCAGCGCTCCGGTGCGCGCGCTGCGCCGACTGCTTTACTGCGGGGAGTGGATCGAGAGCCATGCGCTGCACATCACGCTGCTGCACGCGCCGGATTTCCTCGGCTACGCGAGCGGCATCGAAATGGCCCGCGAGCACGGCGATGCCGTGCGCCGCGGTCTGACTCTGAAGCAAACCGGCAACGAGCTCGTTGCGCTGCTCGGCGGCCGTGAAGTGCATCCGGTCACCGTGCGGGTGGGCGGGTTCTACCGTGTACCGAGCCGAGCGCAGCTGCTCGCCCTGACGGAGCGGCTCGAGCGGGCCCGTGAGGCGGCGCTCGCCACCGTGCGCTGGACGGCGCAATTCGACTTCCCGGCCTGCGATCGGGACTACACCTTTCTCGCGCTGCGCCACCCGACGGAATATCCCTTCAACGAGGGCCGGATCGTCTCGAACCGCGGACTGGACATCGCGCCGGCCGACTTCGAAGCGCACGTCGAGGAGCTTCAAGTGAAACACTCTACAGCGCTGCACGCGCAACTGCGCGCCGGTGGCGCCTACCTCACCGGCCCGCTCGCCCGCTACAACCTGAACTTCGAGCGTCTCGCACCGATCGCGCGCGAGGCGGCGCTTGAGGCGGGGCTCACCCGTCACTGCACGAATCCATTCCGCAGCATCGTGGTGCGAGCGGTCGAGGTGCTGCACGCCTGCGATGAGGCGCTACGCATCATCGAGCGCTATGAACCACCCGACGCCGCGGACGGTGAGTATGCTCCGCGCGCCGCAATGGCGATCGCAGCGACGGAGGCGCCGCGCGGCCTGCTGTATCACCGCTATCGCCTCGCCGCCGATGGCACGATCACCGAGGCACGCATCGTGCCGCCCACTTCGCAGAACCAGGCGGCGATCGAGGAGGATCTGCTGCGCTTCACCGCTGAGTACCTGGAACAGCCGCAGGAGCGCCTGCGCGAGCGCTGCGAGCGCTTGGTGCGCAATCACGATCCGTGCATCTCCTGCGCGACGCACTTCTTGCGTTTGGAGGTCACGGGTCGGTGAGCTCAAGCGCGCCGCGAACCGTGGTAATCGGCCTCGGTAATCCGTGCCGCGGCGACGACGCCGCCGGCGCCCACTGCGTAGAGCTGCTGCGCGGCCGAGTGCCATCGCAGGTCGAGCTGCTGAGGTGCCGCGAACCGGCGGCGCTGCTTGAGCCACTGGCCCGCGCGCACAGCGCCTATCTGATCGATGCCTGCCGCAGCGGCGCGGCACCTGGAACCGTGCAGCGCTTCGATGTCTGCGCACACTCGCTGCCCGCTCTGCCCGGGGCTCTCTCCACCCACGGCCTGGAGCTACCCGAAGCGCTCGAACTAGCCCGTGTGCTCGGCGCGCTGCCGATGCACTGCGTGCTCTATGCCATCGAGGGACAATCGTACACTGCGGGTGCGCCGCTCTCAGCGCCCGTGCGTCGGGCGGTTGCAGCGGTTGCAGCCGACATTCTGGGCGCGCACTAACCCAACGGCACGCCGTGTTGCTTGGCCGGTCCGGTCTTCTCCAGATCGACGCTTTGCTCCAGGCTCTGCAGTGCGGCGAGGATCTGACCCTGCAGATCATCCACGCCCTCAGGCATCCCCTCCTCAGCGGCCACGGCGAGTTCGGCGGCATCGTAGGCCCAGCGCAGCAGCAGATCCACCTTCTCCTCGCGCGACAGCTCTGCGCAGCGCAGCACATCCTGCGGCGTAGCAAACACCGAAGCAGGCACGAGACGCGCCCGCTCATAATTGATCGCCATCCCATCCCTCCCCTGCGCCCGCCATGAAAGCCCCGCTCGCAGTTCTCCGCTCAGGGCGGCAGCACGGGCGCCGGCGGCTCCTCCCCGACGAACTGCACCGCGGCGGCGGCCTCGGCCACCGCGCGCTGCAACTCCTCGGCACGCTCGTCGGGGACGTCCGTCATCAGCAAAATGTTTCCCTCTACCTCGATCGCATGTTGGAAGCGGCCAAGTCGGGAGCTCGACACCGAAGCGCCCGCAAGCAGCGTCGCCAGACCGCTCACTCCCGCTCCGAACAGCGCGAACAGCGGGATCGCGCCACCGCCAAGCGCCAGATCCACATCCTCAAAGGCAATCACCAGAATACCCGCGAGCGCCCCGAGGATGCCCCCGGCAGCAAGACCGCGCGCAAGTCCCGGGGTGGCATCGGTTTTGTCAATCCCGGCTGCCGGCAGGTCCTCGAGCGCGATGTCACCCCGGGCAATGACCATGATGTTGGATTCGCCCACCCCTGCAGCGCGCAATGCGCGCACCGCGTCGCGCGCCTGTTGCACGTCGGGACTGAGAAAGCACAACCGCTTCATCTGACCTCCCGCAGTGAGGATCCTGGCACGATACGCACCAGGACCGTTGGCAGCCTAGCGAGTCATGCGTTGGTGCGCATCCGCAGTTGTACGCACGATACAGCCATCGCTGTCAGCTTAGAGCGTGCATTCGAGCTTGCTACGTAGTTGCGCGGATCGACTCCAGCGCTGCAGTCGGGACAATCAGACTTGCAGAGTACGATCATGAGCGATCCCACCTTACCCGCACGGCCTGCACCACCGGGACTGAGCCATCACCTGGCCGACTACGCCACCGCGCGTGCGAGCTTCAGCTGGGAGCGGGCACGCCGCGCGCTCACAGGCGGTACCGATGCGCGGCTGAACATCGCATACGAAGCACTCGACCGACAGGTACAGCGCGGCAACGGTGCATGGTTGGCAGCGCGTTTCATCGATCGCTCGGACAGACGGGTCGATGTCAGCTACGCGCAATTGCAGGCCGACAGCGCACGCTTCGCCAACGTTCTCCACTCACTGGGCATCGCACGTGGGGCGGCGGTGGCGACACTCCTCGGACGCCGACCTGAGCTGTTCACGAGCGCGCTCGGCACGCTCAGGGCCGGCAACGTGTTTTGCCCGCTGTTCTTCGCCTTTGGGCCGCAGCCGCTGCAGACCCGGCTCACACTCGGCCACATTCAGGTTCTGGTGACGACCGCAACACTCTACCGGCGCAAGGTCGCGCCCATCCGCGCCGCACTCGCTGAGCTGCGCCACGTGCTGATCATCCGCGAGGACCCGGCCGACCCCGTACCGCAAGGGACGGTGGACTTCGCCGGTCTGATGCGTGAGGCAGCGCAGTCATATCAGAGCGCACCGACCTGCGACTCGGATGTCGCGTTGCTGCATTTCACCAGCGGCACCACCGGGATGCCTAAGGGCGTCACGCTCACCCACGGCGCGGTGATCGCGCAGCACGCCACCAGTGAGCTGGTGCTCGACCTGAACCCGCAGGAGGTGTTCTGGTGCACGGCCGACCCGGGCTGGGTGACCGGCATCGCCTACGGGCTGATCGGCCCACTTACCTGCGGCGTCACGATGATCGTCGACCGGGAGGAATTCGACCCCGAGCGCTGGTACCGGATTCTCGCCGAGGAGCGCGTCAGCGTCTGGTACACCGCGCCGACGGCGATCCGCATGCTGATGAAGGCTGGGCTCGAGCTGACCCGCGCCCACGAGTATCCGGCGCTGCGGCTGATGGCAAGCGTCGGGGAGCCGCTTAACGCCGAGGCGGTCCGCTGGGGGGTGCAGGCATTTGGACAGCCGTTTCACGACACGTGGTGGCAGACCGAAACCGGCGCCATCATGATCGCGAACTTTCCGGCCTGCGAGGTCGTGCCGGGCTCGATGGGCCGGGCGGTACCGGGAATCGAGGCGGCGCTGGTGCGCCGCAGCGCAACGGGTGCTCTGGAGCAGATCGACTCCGATGATGAGGTCGGGGAGATCGCGCTGCGGCCCGGCTGGCCCTCGATGTTCAGTGGCTACCTCGACAACCCGGAGCGCTATCGGGCGAGCTTTCGGGATGGGTGGTATCTGGCCGGTGACCTGGCGCGTCGCGATCGCGACGGGTATTTCTGGTTCATCGGCCGCGCGGACGATGTGATCAAGTCTGCCGGACACCTCATCAGTCCGTTCGAGGTCGAAAGCGCACTGATGCAGCACCCGGCTGTCGCCCAGGCGGCGGTGATCGGCATTCCCGATCCCATTGCCGGGCAGGTGCTCAAGGCGTTTGTCGAGCTGAAAAACGGGGTAACCCCGGATGAGGCGCTGCGTCTGGCGATCCTCGGACACGCCCGACGGCTGCTCGGTGCAGCGGTCGCGCCGCGCGAGATCGCCTTCAGCAGCGCTCTGCCGCGCACCCGCAGTGGCAAGATCATGCGCCGCCTGCTGCGCGCGCGCGAGCTCGGTCTGCCGGAGGGCGATCTGTCCACGCTCGAGGGCCGGCAATGAACGCCTCCGCCGCCGCCCTCACGCGTGAGCACGGACTTAGGCTGCTCGGGGCAATGCTGCGCATCCGCGGGTTCGAGGACCGCTGCTATCAACTCTACGGCCAGATGAAGATCCGCGGCTTCCTGCACCTGTGCAACGGCGAGGAGGCGATCGCCGTCGGCGCGATGCAGGAGTTCGGCCCTGAGGATGCCATCGTGGCCACCTACCGCGAGCATGGCCATGCGCTCGCACGTGGCATTCCGATGGATCGGGTGATGGCCGAGCTCTACGGCAAGCAAAGCGGCTGCAGCCGCGGACGCGGCGGCTCGATGCACCTGTTCGATGCGTCGCGCCGCTTCTACGGCGGTCATGCCATCGTCGGCGGTGGTCTGCCGGTGGCAGTCGGCATCGCGCTCGCACAAAAGCTGCGCGCCGAGCGCGCCCTCACGGCGTGCTTCTTCGGCGATGGCGCCGTGGCCGAGGGGGAATTTCACGAATCGCTCAATCTTGCGGCGCTGTGGCGGCTGCCGGTGCTGTTCGTCTGCGAGAACAATCTCTACGCGATGGGCACTGCGCTCGAACGCGCTCAGGCCGAGCCGGATATCAGCGCAAAAGCCGCGGCCTACCGGATCGGCGCCGCTGCGGTCGACGGCATGGACGTACTTGCCGTGCAGGCGGCGGTCGCGCAGGCCGCTCGCACCGTGCGCACCGAGAGCGAGCCGATTCTGCTCGAGATGCGCACCTACCGCTTCCGCGCGCATTCGATGTTCGACCCGCAGCTGTATCGCGGGCGCGCCGAGGTCGAAACCTGGCAGAAGCGCGACCCGATCATCACCCTCAGCGCCCGGCTGCGCGCCCTCGGCGTGCTGCAGGAGAGCGACTTGGCACAACTGCAACGGGACTGTGAGGCTGAGCTCGACGCTGCGGTGCAGTTTGCCGAGCACTCGGCGTGGGAGCCGGTCAGTGACCTGGAGCGCTTTGTCTATGCCGAGCGGCACACCTGAGTCTGCCGTGTCCCTCTCCTATCGCGATGCCGTACGCGCCGCGCTGCACCAGTCGTTGAGCGAGGACCCGCGCGTGTTTCTGATGGGCGAGGACGTGGGGCGCTACGGAGGCAGCTACGCGGTGAGCAAGGGACTGCTCGAGACCTTCGGGCCCGAGCGCATTCGCGACACTCCGCTCAGCGAGTCCGCCTTCGTCGGGGCCGGCATCGGCGCCGCCCTCGCCGGTCTGCGGCCGATCGTCGAGATCATGACCGTCAATTTCAGCCTACTGGCGCTCGATCAGATCGTCAACAACGCCGCGACGCTCTCGCACATGTCAGGCGGACAGCTCAACGTACCGCTCGTGATCCGCCTCGCCACCGGTGCCGGACGGCAGCTCGGCGCGCAGCACTCGCACAGCCTCGAGGGCTGGTATGCGCACGTGCCGGGGCTGCGCATCGCGGTCCCTTCGACCCTCGATGATGCGCGTTTCATGTTGGCCGCGGCGCTCGCACTGCCCGATCCGGTGTTGCTGTTCGAGCACCTCTATCTTTACAACATGGAAGGAACCCTCACCGAGGGCTTGGCGCGCGTCGACCTGGAACACGCGGCCATTCGCCGCAGCGGCCGGGACCTCACGCTCATCTCCTACGGCTGGAGTCTGCACAAATGCCTCGCGGCGGCGCGCAGCCTCGCTGCCGAGGGCATCGAGGCCGAGGTGCTCGATCTGCGCACGCTGCGTCCCCTGGATGATGCGGCCATCATGGCGAGTGTGCGCCACACCCGCCGGGTACTGATCGTGGATGAGGGCTGGCGCAGCGGCAGTCTCGCCGCCGAGATCGCCATGCGGATCACCGAGCAGGCCTTCTACGAGCTCGACGCGCCGGTGACGAGGCTGTGCACGGCAGAGGTTCCCATTCCCTACGCCCGGCATCTCGAGGAGGCGGCCCTACCGAGCGCGGCGGGCATTGTGGCGGCGGCGCGCGCACTGCTGCGGCCGGCCGGAGGCGGCTGATGCAAGTGCCATTCCGCCTGCCCTCCCTCGGCGCCGACATGGAGAGCGCGACGCTGACGCAATGGCTGAAGCAGCCCGGCGAGTCCATCCGCCGCGGCGAGCCCATCGCCACGGTGGAGACCACCAAGGGACTGATCGACATCGAGTCCTACGAGGACGGGGTGCTCACCGAGCTGGTGAGCCTGCCCGGGGCGAAAGTGCCGGTCGGCGCGGTGCTCGCTCACTTGGAAGTCGACGCAGCTCACTCGGCAAGCGCATCCCGCGCTGCAGAGTCTGGTGCGCCTCCCACGAGTGCTCCAGCGCCTGGATCTGCTCCGGCGCCCGTCGTCGCGGCGCAGCCCCAGCGGCTGCGTCTGTCACCGGCGGCGCGCCGGCGCGCGCAGCAGCTCGGGCTCGCCCCGGAAACACTCCGGCAAACCGCTACGCCAGGTGGCGTGCTGAGCCTGGCGGACATCGAGCAACTCGACCGCGCGCAGCCGGCGCACGGTGCTGCGGAGCACACAGCCATGCGCCAGACGATCGGCGCCGCGATGGCGCGCTCGAAACGCGAGATCCCGCATTATTACCTCGGACACACGCTCGATTTCGGTCCCGCCCAGGCGTGGCTCGCCGCGCACAACGCGCCGCTGCCCGTTGGCGAGCGGCTGCTCGACTCGCTGCTCATTATCAAGGCCGTGGCGCTCGCTGCGGCGCGCAGTGAGGGCTTCAACGGATACTTTCGTGACGGTCGGTTCGAGCCGTCTGCGGCCGTGCACGTCGGCGCGGCGATCGCCCTGCGCGGCGGCGGGCTGCTCGCCCCGGCACTGCCCGATGCGCACGCGAAGGACCTGCCGACCCTGATGCGCGAATTCAGCGCGCTGGTGATGCGTGCGCGCGCCGGTCACCTGCGCTCCGGGGAGTTCACGGCCGCCACCATCACCGTCACCAACCTCGGCGCCGATGGCGTCGATGTGTTGTACCCGATCATCAATCCGCCGCAGGTCGCGATCATCGGCGTCGGGGCGATCCGCGCCTCGCCCTGGGCGCTCGAGGGACAGCTGCTGATCCGCCCGACCCTGACCCTGGGGCTGGCGGCCGATCACCGCGTCACCGACGGACGCGCCGGCGCGCGCTTCCTGCGCGCTATTGCCGCACTGCTCGGCGAACCCGCGGCACTGTGATCCGCGGAGGACCCATGGACATCAACGAGATTCGCGCCGGAGTGCTTGGACTGCTGAGCCGCATCGCCCCCGATGTGGATGCAGAGCGCGTTGACCCGAAACGCCCGTTGCGGGATCAGTTCGACTTCGATTCGATGGATGCGCTGCACTTTGCCACCGCGCTCAGCGAGGCCTTCCACCTCGACATTCCTGAACGCGATTACGCTCAGCTCGCCAGTCTCGAGGGTGCCGTGCAGTTCGTGCTGAGTCACTTGCCTGCCGGCGGCGGCGCTGGGTGAGGCGGCGCCGAGCTGCGCTTGGGGGGCGGCGGACCGCAGCCCGTCGTCCAGCTCACGTGTCGAATGATATCGTGCCGATCGGTGCGCACCTCGACGTTGCAACCGGCGTAGTTGTACTGGTTGAACCGCCAGGTGGCGATGCGCCCCTCGCCCTCCTGGCGCAAACCGGACGGGGTACTCCAGCGCATCTCCAGATTGAACAACGGCTTGCCGATGCGCTTCTCAGCGATTGCGGACGGATAATGTGGCGGCGCGCTGGCACACGCGCCGAGCAGCACGAGCGTGCTGAGCGTGCCGAGCGTGCCGAGCGCCCCCGTTCGCAGGCGCCGCCCCGGGCGCCTGAGCCCAGAGGAAAATTGGCGAAGTCTCGCCGCTGCGCTGTTCACCCGGGGGATCGCTCCATATGACTGCAGGGGACGGCGACCGCCTGCGCTCGGCCGTCCACTCGCGATTGTATGCTCAGATCCGCCCAGATGGGCGGCAGGCCGATCCGCCCCCGCGCCAGGGCCGCTCGTTCAGCGCTCGAGCAGCTCGCCGATCAACGCCAGCAGCTCATCGGCATGCAGCGGTTTGCGGGCGATACGCCAACGCGCATCGGGATTCAGCCCCTGCACGCCCATCGAGGTATCCCCAGTGAGCAGAATGGCCGGTAACTGCGCCCCGAGACGCTCGCGCGCGGTGAGGATGAACTCAGCGCCGCTCACCTGGCCGCCGAGGTGATAGTCGCTGATCAGCAGGTCGATCGCACCGTGTGCCTGCAGCTGCGCGAACGCATCGCTCGGGGAAGCGCACGCCAGCACCTCGTAGCCCGCGGCACGCAACAACAGTGCGGTGGCCACCCGCACGCCGGCTTCGTCCTCGATGAGCAGGATCTTCGGTACGCGCTCGCGTTCGGGCAGCGTGACCGGTGTGAGCTGCGCGGCCGCCGCCAGCGGCGTTGCGCTCACCTCACCACCGCAGGGCACCGTCAGCCGAAAGCGCGAGCCGGCACCGAGAGCCGATTGCACCTCGAGCTTCAAGCCGAGCAACTGCACGATGCGGTTGACGATACTCAGGCCGAGTCCGTAGCCGCGGCGCGGTGCATCATCGGCGGTGTCGATCTGGTAGAACTCGTTGAATATGAGCGGCAATTGCTCCGGCGCGATGCCAACGCCGGTGTCGCGCACCTCGATGCGCGCCAACGGCGGCTCGATGGTGCAGCGCACCTCGACTTCGCCCTGCCGAGTGTATTTCAGCGCATTCGACAGCAGGTTGCGCAACACCTGCTCGAACAATGCCGCATCGGTGCGCAGCGTGCCGCCCATCGCCGCAACGCGCAGTGCAATGCCTTGTTGCGCGGCCAGCGCCGCGAATTCCTGGCGCAGCTGCTCGAGCAACGGCTGGATCTCGAACTCGCTGATCTGCGGACGCACCGCACCGGACTCCAGGCGGCCGATGTCAAGCAGAGCATTGAGCAGACGCGACATCGCCCCGATCGAGCGCTCCTGCTGCTCGAGCGCCTCGGCGAGTGCCGGCTCGCGACTCATGCGCCGCAGCATGCCGTTCAGCAGCGCCAGGGACTGTAGCGGTTGGCGCAGATCGTGACTGGCCGTGGCAAGAAAGCGGCTCTTGGCCTGATTGGCTCGATCGGCGAGATCGCGTGCCGCACAGGCGCTCTGGCGCGCCTGCTCCGCCGCCGCACGTGCCGCGCGCAGCTGTGCTTCAATGCCTCTGCGCTCACTGATGTCGCGGATCGCAGCGATGACCAAGCGGTGCGTACCGTTGGCCACGGGACTGAGGGCAATCTCGACCGGGAACTCACGACCACTGCGGGCCCGGGCGCTCAACTCGAGCCCGGCACCCATCGGCCGCGTGCGTGGCGTCTCGAAGTACCTGCTGCGCAGCGAGCGATGCCGCTCGCGCAGCGCCTCGGGCAGCAGCAGCTCGAGCGGTTGGCCGAGCAGCTCGCCATCGCCATAGCCGAACAAGGCCGCACAGGCGCGGTTGGCAAACACGATGCAACCGGCCGCATCGCAGATCACGATGGGGTCGGGGGCGGACTCGAGGGCACTTTCGAGCAGGGTGGGGGCAAGCACGGATAGCTCCTGGCCTGCACCACATCCTATCGGTCGAGCGCCGATACGGGTGTCACCCAGGTGACAGCCCGGCGGTCCGCTCAGCGGTGCTGCCCACGTGCCTGTACGGCTCGGGGGCTACGCTGCGCCAGATCCTGCTCCGCCCGCCTCAGCAAGCGCTGCAGATCGATGCCCCGCACCGTTCCGCCATGTAACTGCACCATGCCGTCGGCCTGCATGCGGGCGAGCACCCGGCTCACCACCCCGCGCACCGAGCCGATCATGGCGGCGAGCTCGCGCTGCGGCAGATCGTGCAGCAGATTCGGCTGACTGCCATCGAAGTGGCGCAGCAACAGATTGGCGAGGCGGGTCGAGGTGTCGTGCAGCGCGAGGTCGGTGGTGAGTTGCTCGACCTCGCGCAGCTTCGCGGCGCTGTAGCGGTGTGCAGCAAGATCGAGCGGACGCAGCCAGCGCAGCCACCCGCTCCAGACCGCCAGCGGTGCCGCCAGCGTGCGCACCGGCGTCAGCGACCAGGCGCTGACCTCGTGCGCCCGCCCATCCAGCAGGCTCACCACGTCGAATCCGTCCCCCGGCCCGAGCAGCCACAAGGTGAGCTCGCGTCCGTCGAGGGAATTGGAGCGCACGATCTTGACCCGTCCGGAGACGATCAGTCGAAATCGCTCGAGCGATCCGGCCGGCCCCATGATCTGGCGGCGCGGCTCCCAGACCTCCTCGCTGAGGGAGGCCAGCAGACGCCTCAGCGTCGGCTCATCAACACCGGTGAACAGCGGACTGCGCCGCAGGGCTGTGAGTGAGGGCATGCCTTGCGATGCTGAAAGTGATGCCTCACCGCGACAATGCGCACTCACCGCAGCGCGCTCTGCACTCGCCACGATTGCTGCCCGCCGCGTCGCTCACCACAGTTCCCGTCAGCCACTTGACCACGAGGCGCAGCACGCGCCGGGAGGAGCACATGAGTCGCAACAAACCCTTCGGCCGGGGACCGGGCCCTCGGCTACACGGCGCGCCCCCGCACGGCGCCCCCATCCCCGCGCCGCATCGATACGGGTCGTCCAGCGAGGAACTGTTCGGCCGCGTGCCGTTCAGCCCCACCCCACCGCCGCGTTATTTCGGGACCGGAGTCGCCGGCTATACCAGCGGCCCGGGCTTCACCGGTGGCTACTATGGCTTTGGCGACGAGCCGCCCCCGGTGCCCACCGAGCTCGAGCGCGAGTACCTGCACGACGTGTACGGCATGGAATGGGGGCGTCCCACCGAATCGTCCGCCCCTTCACCCCCGCACTTCCCCCCACTGCGCCGCTACCCACCCGGCCCGAAGGGCTACCGTCGCTCCGATGAACGCATCCGCGAGGACCTCTGCGACCGGCTGATGCGTGCCCGGCACATCGACTCCAGCGAGGTGACCGTGGAGGTCTCCGGCGGCAAGGTACTGCTCGAGGGCACCGTACCCGATCGGCGCATGAAGCATGCGATCGAGGACATCGCGGCAGCCTGCCTGGGTGTCGAGGACATCGACAATCGCATCCGCGTCGGTGCACCCGAGGCGGTCGGCTGAGCGGCTTCGCTCCCAGACCTGCGCGATCGCAGTCGGACCGTACGCGCGCCGGAGCGCGGTGCGTGTGCTGCCGAGCCGCTGGCCCAGCCCAGTACCCACGAATGTTGCTCCAATGCAACAAGTCGACCTTGGGAGGCGAGCTGCGCCGAGTACCGCCCTCCACCGCTGCCGCCGTCAAATTGCGCCGTTCGCGACCCTCATTGGCGGATAGCGGCGCATACCGCTCGGCGCCTCGACACGCTGCGGCGTACGCGCGAGTGAAACAATACTGCAACAATTCCGCAATGAGACTGTCATTGTGACGCTTTAGTGTGCCGCTCCTCGGTGCGCAGCGTGAGCCGCGCACGCTGACAAAAACATCATGAGGAAGCGCACCATGACTCGTCACCCCTCTCGCGGCGTCACCAACAGCACGAGCATCGCTCTGGCGGTCGCGGCGGCCCTTGCGGCAGCTGCGGCACACGCCGCGCCGGCCCCCGCGCCCGCGCCCGGACCGGTTCCGATGGGTAGTCTGCAGGAGATTATCGTCACCGGTAAGAAGCTGCAGCTTAAAAGCCTCAGGCAGCGCTCGATCTACCAGTCCGCCTATGGCGACAAGGCTCTCGACCGTCAGCAGCTGAAGTCCGCCGGCGTCGTCGGCGGGGCGGCACAGGCGCTGTCCTTCGCGCCGGGTATCAGCGTATCCGGTTACGGCCAGACCGGTGGCACCAAAGCCTCGATCAGCGTCAATGGCCTGAAACAGGGATGGGGTGGTTTCTCCGGCGGCACCGTCGATGACGGCAGCATCGCGGTGAGCTTCGACGGCATTCCGATGGTGAACGCGGCCACCGGGCTGTGGGAGACCCCGGAAGTGCCCCAGACCGGCATCCTGCAGGGCGCACGCGTCACGTATGGACCGGGCGACCCGGAGTACCGCTGGTACAACAACATCGGCGGCAGCGTCAACTTCGTTCCAGTGCAGCCGACGGACCACGCCGGGGGCAGCGTCGCCCTCACCTACGGCAGCTTCAACACCGAGAACGCGGTGGTCATTCTGCAAACCGGCAAGATCGACGGCTGGGAGACCGTATTCGCCGGTGGCGGCGGCCGTTCCGACAGCTTCCGGACCTCTCCCGATGGGTTTCGCTGGCCGACCCGCAATTTCGCCGGCTTCTTCAAGACGCGCAAGGAGTTCAGCAAGGGTGATGTGAGCTTCGGCGCCTACATCGGCGACGGACACGGCTGGCGCCCGACACCCATTCCGCTGACCCCGAATGCCCTGATCAGCGCCAACGGCCAGGATGCCAACGGCAACCCGCTGCCCGGCCCGCTCTTCAGCCAGCAGACCACCGGATTTTACAGCGCGGTGAACTCGAGCATCTGGAAGAAGAACGACTACAACCGCACCTGGCTCGTATACGCCCGCCAGAACTTCCGCCTCGATGAGCACGTGGCCCTTCATAACCAGCTGTGGTATCGGCAGGGCGACCGCCTGCACGTTCACTACAACAATTATGTCGCCGGCGCCGGCAATCTGTACGAGCACAACAATCCGTTTTCGCACATGTACGGCGACAAGATCTGGAGCGACATCTATCTGCCGTATAACACTATCGGGATCGGCGGATTCTTCATCAACACGACCTACAACTCGCGCAATCAGTTCTACAGCCCGAATGCATGCGTGACCCTCAATAGCCCGGTCACCTACACCGTCTACGGACAGAACCCGACCACTCTCGCCACCGGCACCACCGTCTGCGGATCCGCCACAGTTCCGAATGCGAACTACCGCAGCGACTACTGGCACGTGACGAACCTGGACGCCTTCCTGCAGGATGCGATCACCCCGATCTCCTCACTGACGATCACGCCGGGCATCCGCGCGGTGAGCTTCCAGACCGATTACAACCCATACGGCGGCACGGAGTACCCGGAAGCGGCCGCCCTCGATGCATACTGCAATGCCGTCGGCGGCAGCTGTGCCTTCAGCGGTCACGACCAGGGCAAGCTGCCCGCGACGCGCACCAACTACGATAAGGTCGAGCCCTCAGTCAGCGCCCGTTGGCAGCCCCTGCACTGGCTCGCCATCTACGGCAACTGGGCAACGGCCTATCGCCTGCCGAACGTCGGCGGCGGCGGCGGGCTCTATCAGAGCACTCCAGCGGTTGGCGACATCCTCGAGCGCAGCGTGGAATACCAGGCCGGCGCCAAGGTCTTCTGGCCTGTGATCGGCGAATTCAGCAAGGTACTCCTCAACGCCAACTACTACCACATCCACTTCAGCAACCAGTTCATCGGGGTCAGCAGCGGCAACGGTAACTTCCTCGGCCTCGGCACGGGCGATTCGGTGTATCACGGCGTGAACCTGTCGGCCGAGGCCAACTGGCGCGCCCTGAAGATGTTCGCCAACCTGAACGTCGAGAAGGCGAACTTCAACCACTACGACTTCGGCGGCACGAACTACAACGGCATGCCCGTACCGTACGTGCCGGGCACCACGTTCAACATCGGCGCCTACTACCACTTCCGAACCTGGCACGGAGTCATGCTCAAGCCACGGGCCTGGTACCAGTACGTCGGCACGCAGAACATGTTCGACAACTATCTCGGTGCGCCGAGCACGCAGAAGATGCCCGCTTACGGGGTGCTGAACCTCGCCATCGCCGCCACCCTGCCGGGCTCCTGGTACGGCAGTGCGGTGAAGAAGGTGCAGTTCAAGGTCGAAGTGATGAACGTGACCGACAAGCGCTACAACATCTTCCAGGAACTGTCGGCCGGCGGCCTGTACAACACGGGCAGCTACGTCGAGTACCCGATGGGTCTGCCGGGTGCCCCGCGCGCGGTCTACGGAACGATCGCGGTGAAGTTCTAAAACCCCCGCCCCCGGGGAGGCTCCCCCGCCTCGTGCGCCGCAGGCACACGAGGCGGGGGACGGCTCAGTCGAGCTTGAACTCGATGGTGTCCCAGCGCGTGGTGTCCTCGTGCCGGCCCTGGCGGCGGATGGCATCGACCAGCGCCCGCTCGTCCCAGTCGATCAGCTCATCGGCGAGTTCCGAGAGGGGCTTGGGCACCGCCTTACCCGAGCCGAAGGGCTTCAGCAGCACCACCGGTTTCTGGCTGGCCTTGGCGAACAGCAGCTGGAAGGTGAGCAGATCCTGGTCCTGCTCGAACAGGCTCGAGAGCGCCACGACGACCTCGACCGGATTGATCTGCGCGCGCAGCGCCTGGCGTTCGGCCTCCCGATCGCCCGCAGGGCGACGCTCCGGAGCGCTGAAATTCTGGTAGAAGAAGTTCCGCGAGCTCTCCAGATACTCGAAGACCCGCAAATAATCGTCCGCGGGCGCCCACAAATGGGTCACGAACAGGCGAATCGGGTTGGCCTGCGACATGCGATGAGGTTCTCCGTATGCTCTGGCAGTGTCTCACAGGAGCCGGGCGCTGCGAAGTACGGCAAGCCGTCGGCTGCGGCGAGCCGCGCAATTGCATAGAATCGGATTTTCCGCCATGCGGTCTGCCCCAGTTGCGTCTGCTCGTCTACAACATTCGCTACGCCACCGGCACAGGTCCGGCCTTTCACCTGCCGCTACCGGGAGCCGGCTACCTGCGCAGCAATCCGCGGGTCCTCTCCAGCATCACACGCTTCCTGCGCGATGAGCAGGCCGATGTGGTCGGGCTGATCGAAGTCGACAGCGGCTCGGTCCGCACCGGCATGATCAATCAGGCCGAGCACATTGCCGCGGAGCTCGGCCACTACTCGACCTTTCAGTGCAAATACGGCACTTCCTCGCTGAATACCCTGCTGCCGATCGTGCGCAAGCAGGGCAACGCGCTGCTCTCGGCGCCGCACGTGCACGGGGAGCGGTTCCACTACTTCGATACCGGCATCAAGCGGCTGATCATCGAACTCGAGCTTGAGGAAGTGTGCATCTTCCTCGTGCATCTGTCGCTGAAGTTCCGCCACCGTCAGTACCAGCTGCGCTCGCTGCACGATCTGATCATCAAGTCGAACAAGCCGGTGATCGTCGCCGGGGACTTCAATACGTTTTGGGGCACGCATGAGATTTACCTCTTCATGCGTGCCGCGGGGCTGCGCAGCGCCAATTCGGCCGGCCTGCCCTCGTTCCCGGCTCGTGCCCCACGCATCGAGCTCGATTTCATACTGGTGAGCGAGGGAATCGAGATCAGCGACTTCCGCGTACCGGACGTACGCTTCTCCGATCATCGGCCGCTGGTCTGTGATTTTCACGTGCGCGCGGCCCGCGCGACCCAACCGGCAGCGGCCTGAGCGGCGCCCCGCTGCGGGGGAGAGAGCATGAGCGGCAGTGACGGTGGCCCCAACTGGCGCATCGAGCGCGATGCCGAGGACATCGTCTGGCTGTGGGCGGACAAGGCCAACGCCTCGACCAACGTCCTCTCGAGCGAGGTGCTCGGCGAGCTCGATCGGCACCTCGAGGCCATACGCCTGCCCCCGCCCCGCGGGTTGGTGGTGCTGTCGGCAAAGCCGAACGGCTTCATCGCCGGGGCCGACATCAAGGAATTCACCCGCATCAGCGGCGAGGACAGCGCCTACCGGCTGATCCACGCCGGCCAGTCCGTGCTCGATCGACTCGCCGCGCTGCCCTGTCCGACGGTCGCGGCGCTGCATGGGTTCGTCCTCGGCGGCGGACTCGAACTCGCCCTCGCCTGCCGCTATCGGATCGCGGTGGGCGATGAACGGCTCACCCTGGGACTGCCCGAGGTGCAGCTCGGCATTCATCCGGGGTTCGGTGGAACGGTGCGTAGCGTGCAACGACTCGGAGTGACGGCGGCCATGCGGCTGATGCTCACCGGCAAGCCGGTGCGGGCCGCCGAAGCGCTGCGCCTGGGATTGCTCGACCGGCTGGTCGAGGCCGACGCACTGCGCGCGACCGCCCGGGCCCTCATCGAAGAGCGCCCGCCAGCACAGCGCGCCCCGTGGCGCCAACGGGCACTCAGCTGGGCACCGGTGCGCCCGTTCGTACAGGCCTCGCTCACGGCCCGGCTCGCCGAGCAGGCGCGCCGCGAGCACTATCCGGCGCCCTACGCCATCGTCGAGCTATGGGCTCGCTATGGCGCACACGGCCAGGGCGCGTTCGAGGGCGAAGCGCGCTCGATCGCCCGACTGTTCACGACCGACACCGCCCACAACCTGATCCGCGTCTTTCTGCTGCAGGACCGCCTCAAGGGGCTCGCCGGCAGGAGCCCCCGCCCGCTCGAGCGCGTGCACGTCATCGGGGCCGGCGTGATGGGGGCTGATATCGCTGCCTGGGCGGCACTGCGCGGCTGCGCGGTGACGCTCGAGGATCGGGACGCCGATGTGATCGCCCCGGCGCTCGAGCGGGCTCGCGCGCTGATCGGCAAACGGCTGCGCGAGCCGCACAAGGCCGCCGCGGCCAGCGAGCGGCTGCGCGCCGATCCACACGGCGATACGGTCCCGGAGGCCGACGTGATCATCGAGGCGATCGTGGAGGATCTGGCCGCCAAGCGCGCCGTGCTGGCCGCGCTCGAACCGCGCATCCGGCCCGAGACGCTGCTGGCAACCAACACCTCGAGCCTCGAGCTCAGTGCGCTCGCCGCGGCGCTGAAGCAGCCCGGGCGCCTGGTGGGGCTGCATTTCTTCAACCCCGTGGCGCAGATGCCGCTGGTCGAACTCGTCAGCGCACCCGACACCGACCCGCAATCGCTGCAGAGCGCGATTGCCTTCGCCCGCAAGCTCGACAAGCTCCCGCTGCCGTGTCGCAGCGCGCCGGGATTTCTCGTCAACCGCGTGCTGATGCCCTACTTGCAGGAGGCCATGTATGCCGCCGCCGACGGGGTGCCTCTGGCGCTGATCGACGCCACGGCGGTCGATTTTGGCATGCCGGTCGGACCGGTGGAGCTCGCCGATGTGGTCGGCCTGGATGTCGCCGAGCACGTCGGGCAAATCGTCGCGCAGGGGCTCGGGCGAGCGGTGCCGCAGCTCGAGGTGCTGCGCGAGCGCATCGCGCTCGGCAAGCTCGGTCGCAAAAGCGGCGAGGGCTTTTATCTCTGGCGAGACGGCAAGCCACTGAAGCAGGCGGTCCCGTCGCCCACACCGGCTGACCTGTGCGATCGGCTGATCCTGATCCTGGTCAACGAATGTGTCGCCTGCCTGCGCGAGGAAATCGCTGCAGATGCCGACCTGATCGATGCCGGACTCGTTTTTGGCACAGGATTTGCGCCATTTCGGGGCGGTCCACTCGCCTATGCGCGCGCGCGCGGAATCAGCGCCGTGGTCGAGCGGCTCGAAAGCCTCGCCAGCCGCTACGGACAGCGCTTCCAGCCCGATGCCGGCTGGGCCCTGCTCGCCGCCGGCAATGGCCTCGGCATGACGCCGCCGACCCGGTAAAATCGTGAACCGCGCCCGGGTTCACGCCGCCCGGCGGGCATTACGATCGGCGTTCATCGGCGGGCCGCAGCCGCCCCTCAACGGAAATCAGTACTCTGTCCTTTGAAACCGACATCGATGAGGAGCGTCCCACGAGCGCGCGATTGCTGCGCCAGTTCGTGCCCCTCGACGGCCTGAAGCGCGAGAGCCTGGCTGCGCTCGCCAAAAAGATCCGCCTCCACCGGCTCACAGCCGGGGAAGTGCTGTTCCGGGAAGGCGATCCGGCCGCACGCACGGTGTGGCTGGTGTCCGGACGGGTGGAAATTCAGCGCAGCGGTCAGCCGCCCGCCTTCCTCACCGGCGCCACGAGCGAGGCGGCCGCCCCGCTGTGCGCCGGCAGTCCGCGCAATGCCACGGTGCGCGCGGTGAGCTCGATCGAGTATCTGTCGATCGAGAGCGAACTGCTCGATGTGGCCATCACCTGGGATCAGACCGGCATCTACGAGGTCGCCGAGCTGAAGCAGGAATTCGCCAGCGCGAGCAGCGATGACTGGATGACCACGCTGCTCACCAACAAGGCATTCCACAAGATTCCACCGGCCAACCTGCAGGCGATCTTCCAGCGTCTCGAGCGCGTGCCGTACAAGGCCGGCGAGACCGTGATCCGCCAGGGCGAGGACGGTGATTACTTCTACATCATCGTCAGCGGCACTTGCCTGGTCACGCGCGAAACCCCGCTCAACCGCACGGGACTGAAACTCGCCGAGCTCACGGTCGGGGAAACTTTCGGCGAGGAGGCGCTGCTCGCCGGCACCCAGCGCAACGCCACGGTGAGCATGCTGACCGACGGGGTGCTGGTGCGGCTCGGAAGCGAGGATTTCCGCGGTTTGATGAGCGAGCCGCTGCTGCAGCGGGTGTCCTGCGAGCGCGCCACGGAGATCGTCGCCCGCGGCGGTCAGTGGCTCGACGTGCGCATGCCGCGTGAGCACCAGACGCACGCCATTGCCGGCTCGCTCAACATACCGCTGTTCATCCTGCGACCGAAGCTCGGCTCACTCGATCGCAAAGTGCCCTACGTGGTGGTGTGCGACACCGAGCGGCGCAGCTGCGCGGCCGCCTTCATTCTGGTCGAACTCGGCTTCGATGCGTATGTGCTCAAGGGCGGGCTCAACCTCAATCCTCAGGCACTGCTGCGCAGCGCCTGAGCCCGGCCCTGACATGGTATGCGCCGGGCTGCGTATTTTTCACTGACTCACGATTGAAGGTGCCCGAATTGTAACCAGTGGGCTCTGGCTGGTAAAAATCTGCAAAGGCCGCGCATACCTCGTGTAATGCGCCTGTCCGCCCTTGCCTCGCGCTCTCGGCAGCCCCGCCCTGGCCCGATCACCCCGGCCCGAGCGGCTCACCAGAAACGAACCTTGGCGTTCGCACATGGCTACCGATCAGAATACCGCTCCGGCCGGCGCACCGTCCCTATGATGAGGTTCCCTCGAGGGTCACCTGAACCAAAATCTCACGCCACTGCAGCGCAACACCTCACTCTATGCCTCGTCCCGCGACGGGCCTGCGCACTCGACTTGCACCTCATCTGGTGGTTATGCCTCGGTCCGCCTGAATCTTAAGAAGCAGAACAACGCTCTCGCCACCAGAAACGTCGTTTGCCTGCGATCATCACTGGAGCGTCACGAAACAGTCATCGTTCGACATGTACAGTGATGAGCAAGCAGCTTCGGCAGCCGCCTTCGGCTCGCTCCGGAGCAAAGACACGCAGCACAATCCGACCACAAAATCGCCATGCCATGAGCCTCGAGATTCGCACCGGCCTGCCCAGAAAATGCGCGGCGCTCGCAGCCGGGGCGGTATGGATCACTCTGGCCTCGCACGCCGCCGCAGCCATACCGTTCCAGTCGGCGAGCGTGCACGAGCGGGCCGGCAAGTTCGTGCTGACCTGGCGCGCGCCGCGCGTCAAACGCGTGCGCGTCTATGCTTCGCGCAACGTCCCATCCGCCACAACTGCTGTGCCGGTAGCCGTGGGCGGCCCGGTCGGCCGGTTGATCCTCAGCCTGCGGCCCGCCGCGCGCTGGTACTTCGAGTTGGTACCGAACATCGGTCAACCCTTGACCATCGCACCACGCTCGCTGCACATCTCCGCGGTCAACGCGCGCGACGTTGGCGGCTACCGGACACGCAGCGGCGCGTGGGTGCGAATGGGACGAGCATTTCGAACCAATGCTCTGTACCACCTCAGCCCGCATAGCATCGCGGTGTTCGAGGCGCTGCACCTGCGCACCATCGTCGATCTGCGCACGGCCCGTGAGCGGCGCCTGCGGCCCGATGCGGTCATTCCCGGCAGTGCGGTCGTGCATGCAAACGTGCTCGCCGACGACCGAAAAGAAATGCGGGCTTGGTTCAAACCGCACGCATCGCCGATGCGGCACAAGCGCTTCGAGGCGTTACTGGCCAGCATCACGGCCATCTACCGGGATTTCGTCCGCCTGCCGAGCGCGCGGCGGGCCTACCACAAACTCTTCGTGCGGCTCGCCACACCGGCCGATCTGCCCTTGGTCTTTCACTGTACCGGCGGCAAGGATCGCACCGGGTGGGGACAGGCGGTGCTGCTCACCATCCTCGGCGTGCCGCGACCCGTGATCGAGCGCGATTACGAGCTCAGCGATTACTACCTGATGCAGCGCGGAAACGCGCTGGCGAAGGCCCTCCCCATAGGACTCACTGCCTCGCAGGCCAGGCAGTTGGCCGAGGCGAACCCGGCGGATCTCAACGCTGCGTTCACCGAGGTGCACAGGCTCTACGGCTCGTTCGCAAACTACCTGCATCGGGGCTTGGCGTTGAATGACGCTACGCTCGCCGCGATCCGAAGGAATTTCCTCGTACGTTGATGCGGCAGCGAGCATGCGAGCCTGACCGCAGCGTCCCGCAGATGCGCAGGACAGATGGCATGGGACGGGGACAGCTCTGGGGTATCCAGATCGCCGTCCGCTGCGAGACAGCGTGGCACTACATCGTGTGCGTTTTAATTCTAGTAAATTCAGTGAATTAGGCGCGTTCCGTAAGCACTTGTAAGACCCAGCCGAAACCACAAACTGTGAATTCGGCTTTGCATCTCTCCCTCCATTGCACCTCTTGCGTTCGGGCTGAAGCGCCGCCCGACCGGCCTACACCGGCCGAGCGGCTCACCACCACCCGTTCCAGGAGAACGAGCAATGGCTACCCGCAAGACTACCGCCCCCGCGCCCGCCGGCGCATCGTCACCCACCGGCTCTCGGCCGCCTGATCTCAGCGACGTGCAGGGCGAGATCCACGCCGAGCAGAACGTCGCTCGGCTGCTCCACCGTATCGCCATTGACCTGCGCGAGAACCTCACCATCGGCGAGCCGGTCACCGACTACATCGCCGCCGACGTCGATGCAATGTGCTCGGAGCTTCACCGCCTCGAGCAGCGCCTCGATGCGCTGGCGACATCGCTGGACGTCCCGGGCGGTGCGCGCATCGTGGCGAGGGACGTGCTCCAGTGAGCGCCTCGGCTGATAAGCCCCTCGCGAGCATCCGCGCGAGTCGCCGCACCGGGTGCGCCGTGGTCATTGTCGAGCGTGCCGGGCGCGACCCTCGCCGGTATCGCGTCTCGCTGCGCCGGTATGCTGCGCTGCGGGAATGGTCGATCACGCGGGCACCGCGGTACTGGCGGACCTCTGGCGCATGGATGCGCTCGAGCGTGGCTGTGATGCTCTGGGGGCGGTCATGAGCGCCCAGGTCGCGCGGCTGCAGCCCGCGACGCCAGCCGAGCCGCCTGGGATCGCCGAAGCCGTACGGCGCGCGCAGAACGCCGTGGCGCTCCTTCGGGCCGGGTGCCCGTCGCTCGGCCGGCTGGAGCTTCTGAAGGCGGCCGGGGCATTGGATTGCGCACCAGCTGCGCCGCTGCGCTGCCCGGAATGCGGCGGTACAGGGTTCGACGAGGACGCCCGGTGCGACTTCTGCGACGGCACCGGCCGGGAGGGCGGCGCGGGCGCCTGAGCACCGCTTCGCGTGCGAGAGCGGCCGCCGAAGGCGGCCGTTTTCGTCTCGGGATCTACGTGATCAATGCCAGCCTGCGCAGCACCGCGTCCCACGTCGAGGTAGCGCGCTCGATCAGTTCTTTGTCCGAAATTACTCGCCCGTCCCCGGTTTTTATCCGAAGCACAACGTCGACCGGCCGAGTTTGCCCCAGGTGCGAAGTCACGTCATTGCCGGTCGCGTACGCCCGTTCGCCATTCCCCCGCGCGTCCCTATCATCGTGGTTGAGGTGTTTGCACGCGGTCGCCAGATCGCCGACGATCCTTAGTGCCTCTTCGGCTTTGACCTCGTCCTCAATCCGCTTGCCTATCCCGATCTCCGGATCATTCTTGATCCAGTCTTTTAAATGCCAGCAGTCCTGTAGAAAATGCTGCAGATCGTCCAGGTAGTCGGTGGAGCTAATGTAAGGCCGCTTCAGGCGTTCGACACCACGCAGCATTCGCTCATACTGGGTGCGCCAGCCAACGAGTTCAGGGGTGAACATGGAGCAGCATGATACGCCCCGGTCTGCGTGGCGTCAGTTCAACGGGAGGTGCGCGTCGCCTGCACCTTCGCCCCGATCCGGAAGTTCAGTGCGCGCTCGGCTGCTGGCCCCTCAAGGTGGATCGTCACCGAAACCCCGCGCCGGAGCCGGCGGACAGCCGCGACCTTGCCGACCGCCCCATATTCCTTATCGAAGGCCGTCCGGTGGGCGGCCGCGCAGAATCGCTGCCAGGGGCGTTTGGGGACGAAGGTAGCCCCACAGTATGGGCAGACCCTCGATCTCTGCTCAGAGGAAGCGGGAATGCATTCCACAGGGACGATCACTCGCCCCGGCGACCGGCTGCCACAGCGGCCAGCAATTCGAGCGTGGCCTTACAGCTCTCGGCCACCGCCCGCCCGAGGGCCTCGAGGCGCTTATCCGGATCGCCATCCCGTACCCCACCAGCGTACTTGCTGATTGTCTCCATCATCCGGTCGGCCAACTGTTCGGCCGCGCGCTCGTACGTCGGGCCGAGGGCGATCATTGCCATCGATGCGATTGCCGCCTTGGCCTTCAGTATCGAGAGGGAGGGATCCTGCTCTGACAAGTGCATTCTCCAGGTGAACTCACTGGTGTGAATTACGATGCTAGAGGGTATTGCCCGGAAGCGGTCGCGGACTCGTTCAATGGTGCAATCCAAGCCGCACCACGCGTTGCATCCCGGCCGCCAATGCCTCGGGATTGCTGGTCAGAAGGTCCTGAAACGAACCGGCATCCACGGCGTTGATGTGATAGTGGTGCTCGACTATCCCACCCGAATCGCCGCCTCCTGGGTCACCCCCTCGGCCGCTCATCGCCGCACGAAAGTCATCCGCGAAGGGGCGCGGCAGGATCGTCTCACCTTGGTGCACCATCGCCGGCATGTCGTTCGGGATGCTCCATGCGCCGACGTCGAAGGACGCCATATTTTTGTAGGCTTCAACCGCAGTGAAGGTTGTCGCTGCGGCCAACGCACCCAAGACCGGACCCACGACCGGAATCCCAGCCAACGACTGATAGGCCTTCGCAGCTGCGGTAGCGGCAGCTGACATGATCTCGCCCTGATTCGAAGCAATTTCCGCCGCCTTACCCTCGGCTCGCGCAGCTGCAGCGGCACCCACCCGTGCCTGCCCCCCCGCGATGACAGCGGCCGTACGCACGCCCTCGGATCCGACTGTCTGGGCCGTCTTTTGCGCCTCACTGGTCATGTGGAACATGACTTCGAGCCTCTCGATCCCTTCCCTCAATATCGAGCTCTGCTGCACGATTTGCGTACGAGCGAGGCTCTGCACCATGGTCGCAGCCGTTTTCTCGGCCTCGTTGGCTATCCACTTGACGCGACCTTGGACCGCGACGTCGATCATCTTCAGCAGAATCGAGTCGCCCATCCGCGTC
>JAKBCE010000117.1 GCA_021808195.1 Pseudomonadota bacterium | reverse complement strand
CGACCCCGGGCAAGAAGATCGAGGCGATCCGAGCGATCCGAGCGGAATTCGGGCTGGGATTGAAGCCGGCGGTGCGGATCTTCGAGGCTCTGCGCACGCAGGCGCCCAACAGCGGTGCGTAAGCGCAATGTCCAGGGCAAGTGCCGCGCATTGCGGCTGTGGTTCGCGTTCCTCTGTGGTGCGGCGCTCGCCTGCCTGAGTCTGCTTCTCGTGCCGCCGGCCGGTGCGACGTCTGTGCCCGCTGTGTCCCCGAGTACCTCCGCGCTGGCTCACTCGACCGCCGTGCTGAAATCCGCACTGACCGCGGTGGACCGCCACACCAACGATGCGCATACCGCGCTCGACAATACGCCTGGGGCGCCCGTGCTGCTGGAGGAACTCTGGCGGGACGTGCGGCATTGGGTCGCGTTGCGGCTCGAGGCCGCAGAGACGGTCCGCGCGATCGAGCACGAGGCCAGGCGGGTGTTTAACGACCACGCGCCTCGCGGATGGTCGACGCTGTCCGCATTGCGTTTGGATGCACACAGCGTCGTATTCAGCGTGAATCTTCGGCCCGAGGGCACAGTCTTCATCCTGCGCCGCGCGGCAGGGCATACTTTCGTGACGGCCATGAACCTCAGCGAGCCACGCACCTGGGGCGCGATGAACGCGAAGGCGTCTGCTGCATGGCAGCCGCAAAATGCGACGGAACGGGCGCAGGCGCGCACGCATGTGCTGCCCCTGTCCCCGGTCGAACTGGCTCGATTGCCGAGCGCGGCCGATGGTGCGCGGCGTTTCGCCGTAGTCGGGAATTTCTCACCGGGTGCGGGTGGACTCGAACGGGACCAGGTCTCGATCTGGCGCTGGCACCGATCTCGGGCGACGCCGTTGCTCACGGTCAACCTCGAGCAGTCGTACCGCATTCCCGTCATCGCGCACGTCGGACGGGATCGGTTGATCCTGCAGGAAAAAGGGCGCTTTTCGCAATTCTACGCCTGTGTGCCGTGTGCAGGCCGGCAGCTGGCGCAAAGCGTTGAACTGCCGCTGCGCGGCGGTGCGCACCTCGGCGCAGTGAGCAGCCTGACCCCGCAACTCGATCTGGTCGATCGCTTCTTCCGCCGGACGCTTCAGTGTCAGCCGCCGGCGAATCTGTCGACGCATGCGCTCAGCGCACCTTCCTTGAGGGCACTGTGTCGCAGGGGACAGGCACTCTCTGGAATGGCGCGGCTAGGCTTGACGAGACTCGGTATGTTGGAGAACGTCAGGTTTAACCGCGCTCACGGGCGCGAAGTCCTCTGCCTCACGACCGAAAATCTGCACCATGCGCGGATCTTTACACTGGTGCGCCGGCCCGACGGGCAATCTCGCATCGCCGGGTACCAGGTGGCGCCGCGCTCGGCGTGTGGGTATCGCAATACCTACCGAGTCTCAAGAATGGACGGTGGCCTCCTCGGTGCGTCCCACCGCTCAGCGCCGTAGCGAGGTTTCAGGGATCGGTGAGCAGCTGTCGGTGGCAACAGGCTGCCGCCCGGGTGCAGCCCTTGAGGATACTCAATGGGCCGCGGTGCCCGCGAACCGCAAAGCATCGGCACGTCTGAGCAGCAACGCGCGTTCGCGGGGATTGGAGGCGAGAGCAGCGGCATGCGAGTACTCCGCCTGAGCCTCGTCGAGTCGACCCAGCTTCTCCAGCAGATCGCCGCGCACGCTCGGCAGCAGCCCGCCGGTATCCACGAGCACGCCGGAGCGCAGCGAGTGCTGCACGAACTCGCCCATGGCGTGCATCAGCGTCTGTGGCGGTCCGGCCTCGCGCAACGATTCGGCGTGACGAATGAAGGTGAGGAATTTCATGGCAGCGCCTTCGGTTGAGTGTGATCTGATTCAGACGACGAACGGGACAGGTCCGGATCGACAGCGTCGCGACACGGATCACGCTTCGCTGCGCGGCCCCGGTCGGTGCCCGGCCGCCTCCGCGCACCCCGCGGGGGCCCGTAGGCCGTTTCCGGCACAGGGTGTCAGGGGATGGCGCTGAAACGCCGGCCGGCGCACTCCCCCGGGGTCGATGACAGATGTCACTCAAAATGCCTGATGCCCGTGACTGTGCCGGGCCCGGTCACGGGCATAGGCTTCCGACCCAGAATCTCTCTGGAGCGCGCCATGAGTCCTACACCTTCACTGACCGCAGAGCGATCGCATTCGCACGTCATGGGTGGGTCATCCGGCCCGATCTCCCCGGCGACCGCGCAGCGCGCCAGGCGGGGCGGGCTCGCCATCGGCGCGATGTTCTTTGCGATTTTCGGGGCCCTATGGCTGCTCATCGCCTACCAGCTCGCGCACGGACAGACGTGGGCCCCGATAGCCGTGGTGCTCGTGGTCGCACTCCTGCTCTTTGGGTCCGCGCTGCGGGTCGTTCGGGCCCGGCGTGGCGCGATGCACGCTCTGCGTGACACCCCCGAGTCACAGCGCATGAGGCGTCAGTTCCGCAGGATCAACGCGGTTCAATGGATCGCCGTGGTGATGGTCGTTCTCGTGCTGCACGGGCTCGCGCTCGGCGTGTGGATCGTGCCGGCGATCATGCTCGTGGTGGGCCTGCATTTTCTGCCCCTGGCGCGTGTGTTTCGCTACCGCCCCCACGGGTTGACCGGAGCCGTCCTGATCGCTACGGCCGTGGTCTATCCGTATGCGAGCGCTGCGGGACCCGCGGCGCCCGTTGGCAGTGTGATCGCCGGCATCACGCTGTGGCTGGCCGCACTGTGGTCGCTGCGGCCCGCCAAACCCTGAGCTGCGGCTCGCCTCGGCAGCATCGCGTGTGCCGCTGACGTGAGGTGTCGAGAGTGATCGACTCGCGCCGCGCGGGCGTGCCCGCAGTGCCGAGGCAGGTAAAGGGCGCCGTGACGAAGGCAGTGCAGGGCTGCCAGACGTCGAGAAAAATTACAATCAGACGCGAGCGATGCCGGACCCGAAAGTGTCGCGATGACACATGCGTCTGAAGACACAGACGCGCAAATTCAAACACGGGAGAATTCTGTCGCCGTCAGGGGACGATCGCGTGTGTGCGCTGTCGCCGTCTGGCGATCAGGACCCGGCTGCGAGCCAACTCATCGGAGAATCTGTCGGTGAGAGTAGACAGTCGTTGTCATGTGTTGGAATCAAAGACGAGAAGTGATGAGCAATCTGTCGAAAATAAATACAACATCCAGAGAACCGGGGAGGGAATTCGTCTCAAGTTGATGTTTTACTTAATTTAGTCGCAGGTGGGCATGGATATTGCTTCGGGGAGCGCGGGCCGCCCGCGGTACTGGCTGGGCGGAAACGAAGTGACGCGATTCACCGCGCCGTACAGGACTGGACCTGGGCCGGCCGGATAAGGAGAAAGCGACGATGCGTTCTAAACTTGGGAAAATCGGCTGCCGCGCAGCCGGCATCCTTCCGGTGGCGCTCGTGCTGGCCATCGGCACGGCACACGCCACGGCGATCAACGACCCGCCTCCGAGTGGGGCGATTCTCGATCTGAACGGACAGATGATCAATCACGGCAAGCCGGTATCGGAGTCAGTGGACTTCAATGCCTCGCTCGCGAATACCGCAATCACCTTCGCGTTCCGCGACGATCCGGCCTACATCTCCTTCGGTGATGTGTCGCTGGTCGACATGACCACCGGAACGAGCGTCAATCTGCTCGCCAACGGAGACTTCTCGGGCGGCTCGTACATGGACTCCTCCGGACAGCTCGCGCCGACCGGCTGGAATTACGCCAACAATTACGGCGCGACGTTCTCCGGCCAGCTGAGTGACTCGTCTTTCGCCTGCGCCGGGTTCAGCAGCGGCAACTGCTGGTACGACGGGTCCATGATGGCCTACGACGCGCTCTCCCAGAGCGTCGCGACCAGCGTGGGCAACACCTACCGGCTGTCGTTCATGTACAGCGAGAACAGTCATCAGTCGCTGTTCTCGGATCTGGCGACCAACGGCCTCGGAGGCCGGGCCGGCAATGGCATCGACATTCTCGCATTCGCCCAGGCCGGGCTGCCGCCCGGGGGCTCCGGCTCGGGCACGGCGCTGCCCGAGCCGGGCACGCTGGCACTGTTCGGTGCCGGTCTGCTGGGTCTGGTGTTGTTCGTGCGTCGTCGGGCTCGGCCTCATCTGAGCTGAGTGTTCCCGACGCTGGTGACCGGGAGACACGGAGGTGTCCCGGTCCTTTTTTGGACGGCGCCGCCGTCTTTCCCGGTCTGTCATGGTGTGTTCGCACGTAGTGCGGGTTCAGCGCCGCTCGTGGGGCGTCGTCGCGGCGTATCGTGCTGTGCGGGTCAATGCACAATGGATCGCGTGTGACGGTGAGAGCGTCTCGCCCCGGAGTGCCGGGTGTTCAGGATGAATTCAGCGTCACGATGGCACACGTATGTCCGCTGTGCGGCGTGTGCGCGGGAAGACGGCGTCGAAATCAGGTTGCGGCGAGTGACGGAACGGGCCGGATATGCGGTTCACGGATGTCGTGTTAGGTAACACGCACTTGTTTTGTGGGCGCAGCGCTGCGGTGCGAAATGAATGTTTCAATTTCGAGTCGTTGGGGATCGGCGACATTCGCGAATCGATACTCAACGGTGCTAGAGTCTGATGCTCGGGCGTTAGGCGAGACGGGAAGATCGTGAAGTCGACCGCGCGAGTACATCGCAGGAGGGAATGATGTCGCAGGTTCAGGCAGTGGTTCAGCCGAGGCACGTCGGCCGCTACACGTTGATCGAGCGGCTCGGGGTTGGCGGACAGAGCGAGGTCTGGCGCGTCAGCGATGAGACTGCGGACGTGGACCTGGCGCTGAAGATTCTCTCCCCGACCGCGGCGCGCTCGCCGAAGGCCTGGGCGGCGCTCGAGCGGGAGTACGCCGCGTCGGCGTTGTTGCGCCATCCGGGCATTCTGCGGGTGCTTCCACCGGAGCGCCTGGACGGTTGCGTCGTGCTGCCGATGGAGCTCGCGGACGGGGGCACGCTCGCGCGGTTGCGCGGCAAGGGATACCTCGAGATCGTCCCGGTACTGCTCGAGGTCGCCACTGCACTCGGCTATGCCCATGCGCGCGGTGTGGTGCACCGCGATCTGAAGCCGGGCAATGTGCTCTTCGACAGCAGCGGCAGAGCGAAGCTCGCGGATTTCGGGGTGGCCGCCGTGCTGCCCGGGTCCGGTGCCGAGCAGGCCGTGACGCGTGCGTGGGGCGGTTCGCCCTTCACCGCGAGTCCCGGTCAATTGCGCGGTGAGCCGGCGAGCCCCGCGGACGACATGTATGGGCTCGGCGCCATGGCCTATGAGCTGTTGGCCGGCCGGCCGCCGTATTTTCCCAACTTCGATGCGGACGCGGTGCAGAACGGGCCGGTGCCACAGCTCGTGCCGGCGCGCCAGACGCCGGTGCAGCTGATCGAGCTGGTCATGCGCATGCTCGCGAAGAACGTCGACGAGCGGCCGACCTCGATGCATCAGGTCACCGAAGAGCTCGAGATGACCTTGAATGCCACCCTGGCTCTGGATCTGACCGAACTCGCAGATTTGTCGGGCGGCGCTGCGGGGCTGCACGGGGCGGCGCCGGGCGAGCGGATGGCGGAGCACGAATCGCGTGATCCGCCCGCGGTGCGGCCGGTCAGTGCGCCGCAGCCCGCGGCGCCGCTCATCGTGGCGTCACCGGAGCCGCTGAGCGCGGTGTCAGAGCCGGTGCTGGCGCGCGAAGCGGTCAATCCGTTCATGGAGATTGATGAGGTACCGCCACTGCATGGGCTGTATCCGCCCGGATCCACGGCCCGCTACGGCGGGGGCCGGTGGCAGCGTGCACGGCCGCGCCGATTGCGCTACCTCATCGTGGGCGTGATGTGCGGCGTGGGTGCTGCGGCGGTTGCGCTGCGGTGGCAGCCGAGCCCGCAGATCCAAAGCAGGTGGCACCAGCTGGTCGCGGCGGTGATGTCTTCCGTCGAGGGCAGCGCGCCCGCCGAACCGGCCACGCCGGTGAGTGCGGCCGCCGATGGTGTTGCGGCACCCGCGAAGGTGCACGCGGCGGGACCTGCGGTCCGCGCCCTGGTACCGCCGGAGCACTTCCGCACGCGCCTTGCGGCGCTCGCGGCACGTGGTGCGGCCCAGTGGGACACGGCGGATTTCGTCGCTGCGAAGCGGGAGGCCGTTACGGCGCAGCGTGCCGCGCAGGCCGGTGATGCGTCGCTCGCCCGGGCGCAGTGGCGCGCGGCGTCTGCGCGGCTCACGGCGTTGGAGCATCGGATGCCGCTCATGCTGGCCGAGCAATTGAAGCGCGGACGCGACGCGCTCGCTGCGGGACGCCTGGGCGCAGCTGCGAGCGCATTTGCACTCGCGCGACGGATCGATGCGGCGAGCACGGTCGCCTCTGAAGGCGAGCGGCGGGTGCGTGCGGTGCGGGCGGTGCTGCCGCTGCTGAGCGACGGACGGCGTGCGGAGCGCGCCGGGCAGTACTCGCGGGCGATGTATGACTTCCGGCAAGCGGTTGCGCGTGAGCCGGATTACGCGCCGGCCAAGGCGGATCTGCTGCGCGTGCGCGCGGCGTTCGGCACCCAGGGGTACCAGAAGTCGGTGCGGGCAGGTGTAGCGGCGCTCGCCGGCGGGCATCTGTACGAAGCGCAGGCGAATTTCCAGCAGGCGCTGGTGTACCGGCCACAGGGCATCAAGGCGGCGACCGAGCTCAGTGAGGTCAATGCGGTGCTGCGTGCGCGCGCGAACCGGATGCGCAGCGGCGGCTTTCATCCCATGGGGTCGGACCGCTGAGCGTGCGTACGTTCAGCCGTTGCGCTCCTGCGGTGCAGGTTCCGCTGCAGAACACAGGAGTGCCGGGCCGAGCCTGAACGAGGCGGATTCGCGTGCCGTGCAGCGTTCGCCATCCGACTCCGGCGCTGCCTGCTGCGGATCGTCTCTGCGGAGGGGCCTCGTGCCGCATGGTCCCAGCGGCACGAGGTCCCGGCGCTGTCGGTGCGATTACTTCGGAAGGTTGTCGGTACTGCGGATGAACGCCACGATGTTGTGGTGCAGCTGCTTCAGCGCAGGGACGTGCACGTAGATCATGTGCCCGGTCCGGTAGTAGTGATACTGGATGTTGCCCTGAAGGCTCGGCGGGATCTGCAGATGATGCATCTCGAACCAGCCTTCGTAGAAGGGCGTGGAGATGTCGAAGTACCCGCCGTTGACCATCACCTTCAGATCCGTATTGCGCTTCATGGCGATGGCCAGATCCGGCAGTACGTTCGGCAGCTGGATCAGGGGGTGACTCGCGCCCGGCGGCTGATGGCGGTAGTCCCAGCTGCTGTACACCGGAATTTCCGGCTTGTAGTTCTGGTTCTGGCCGTAGTGCAGCGTCTGGCGCACGTAGGTGTTGAAGGCCGAAACGTAGGCTGAGCTGATCGCCGCGCCCTGGGGATCATATTCGGCATTCT